>DLDU01000041.1:0-42282 GCA_002481295.1 Prevotella sp. UBA7764
TATTTGGCAAGACGGTGGTTGACTTCGATGATCCTGTTGCCCTTGATTGAGTGGGTTTGAAGCTACATTCTTGCGGGGTCGAAGCTATGTTCTTTTGGGGTCGAAGCTATGTTTCCAATGTTGTAACGCTATAGAAAAAGATCGTTCGCTACGCAGGGAATGATTAAAATCTACGCAGCGAACAATCATTTGTAAGGCAGTAAAAACAAGCGTTGAAAATCTATTTCCTACCCTCCTCCGGGGAGGAAGGAGCCGCCGGAATCCGGCCTTTCACTCCCCCTCTCCCCTTATTGGAGAGTCAGAAAGGGTTGTTGGAATTGACAACTCGTGTGTTTCCTTTTTTACTTGCCTTGCAGTCCGTCTGCGAAGCCTGCGTAGGTATGCTTGCGGTTATAGTTCAAATCCCATAAGCCCGTCGGACTGTTGGCAAGCCAACCACTGTTTGCCGGGCTGTCCGTGGCGCACCATTGGCAAATGCCCCACTGCTGGGCAACTGGTATGATCTCGAAATACTTGCTGACAACAAACTTATAGAGATCAGCCATCGCATGGTGCTGCTCCTCTGTAACATCAGCTGTATTGACATTTTTGCCATCCTTGTCCACAAGACACATATCCAACTCTGAGATACGGACGAGTTTGCCGGATTGAGCCAAGAGCTTAAACATGTTGACGATCGCATTTTTCTTGCTTTCTTCCACCTGCTTGTCCATATAGCATGCGATGTGCATTTGAGAACCGATACCGTCGATCTTTGTTACGCCATCACCTTCCCACAGCTGAATCCAGTGTATCAGGCTCTTGAGCTTCTTATTGTCGTCCCAGTCACTCTCCAGATTATAGTCGTTGATGAAGAGTTTCACGTCCTTGGGACCATATTGGCGGGCCAGGCGAACAGCCGTACGCACATAGTCGAGGTCGCCGAGATAGTCCTGCCAATAGAAGTTGTTCTTAGCATCATCTTTGCTGACAGTTTCCCGTGTAGCCGACTGCAAGTCATAGTAGCCGTCGCCATCTTTGTCCAGACCGGAGATTGCCTCATTGACGACATCCCAAGCCTTTACCTTCCCCTGACAAGCTTCCATCATGCCCTTAATCCAGCGATCCATGGCTTTGGTCAGCGTGTCCTTCTTCTCTTCAGGAGTCTGTGGCTGTACATTAAGCAACACTTTCTTTTGAATAGTGATAGACTGCAGATCGATGGTAGCTTTGGCTGTTCCAGGCTGTATGATCATATCATAATTGCCGCCTTTGACTCCGGGCATCTCAAACACAATATCGCTCCAGCCCTCATTAAGCGTGATATTACCTTGAATCTTTTGGGCATCACCGCCCCATCCATTCTGCACGACAAAGTTCGCATTCACCTGTGCAGACGACTTCACATGGATGACCGCTCTATAGTCTCCTGCTTCCAAGCTATTGCCTTGGGAACAGAAGAACTGAGACCAATTGCCTGTTCCAACGAAATGGATAGATCCGTCGATGACAGGCGGTTCGCATCCCATAGGATAGTAAGGGAATTTACCATCCTTATAGGTTGTCTTCTTTACGTCCGTCCATCCCACAACGGCCGGGCCGTCGCTGGTCATCTTATCAGCAATACATTTATTTAAATAAGCCACAGGTTGCTGTGAGTGCCAGGCCAGCGTGTGACCATATACCGACAAGCCTGCCTCAGTAGCAGCGTTGACATAGTTCTCCACTGTTTCGAAGTTCATGTCCCCATCAGCGTTCACACAAGAAGCCATCTTCATGGCATTTCCCGGTTCCGTCTCCGTGAAGTTGCTGTTGGTCAAAGCATAGACTACACCCTTCTTGATATAATCAGAAGCAGAGGTACCTACTCCTAAATGTACATTAGGATTCTTGCTTTGAGCCAGATATTCCTTCAGTGGTGCATAGCTGTTGAGATATGCATAAGCCGAATCGTAGGCAGGCTCGTCGACACTGAATCCGGGAACATTGTCGTCGGCACAGGCTGAGAGCATCAGTGCTGTCGCCGCGATGAATAATATAGATTTGTTCATAGTCAGGTCTAAAAAAAATTACTTTGTAGAGAATGTCTGCATCTTATTGCCGCGCGTCTGCATCACCAGTTTCTCGTCATAGTCCTTTGCGAGCGTCTTGGTTTGACCGCCGTCGGTGTACTTATAAGTAATGGTATACTTCACTTCAAAGAGATCACGGTCCTTGTCGCCCCATTTCTTCGAAGTATCTTTCTTCGCGCCGAGTGATGTCCACTTGCCGTTACCCGTCACCGTGCAGTCCTGCGATGTGGTGGAGAACGTCACCGCACCGTCGTTGCCAACCGTCATGACCACCGTGCCGTCGAGCGTTTTCTCCTTGCCGTCGACCTTTACTACCTCAGAATGAGGATAAGCCACCTGGCTCATCGACAGCGTAGAGAGCGTCACGACGCTGCCGTTGCTGGTGACAATCCAGCTTCCGGCATACGGATTCTTATAGGTGATGGCATAGAGCGTGTAGTCTTGGCCCTTCAGGATAGAGTCCTCAGCCGACACGATACGCACCGGCAGCACATAGGTAACCTCAGCCGACTTGGGGTCAGCGAAGAAAGCATCGGTGAGATGCACGTTGACCTTACCGCGCACATCGCCTGCCGGAATGGTCACGTCGGTCGATTCCAACTCATAATAGTTCTGCGGCATTGCCATGACAGGCTTACCCGTGTTGGCAAACGCAGCACCGTTGATACCGTCAAAAGAGAGGTTGTCGACGAGGCTGTTGTCCACAGCGATCTTCACATGACGGTTTTTATTGTTTTTCCAGACGCCACCGACAACGACCTGCAACTGGCACTCATGCTGGTTGTCGAGATCATTGGGGAAGACATCATCCTCGCCGAGGGTGATGGTACGTATAGGATTCTGCTGTGCGAAATAGACTGTCTGGTAGTCATAGTCGTCAAATTCCTTGTCGCCATTCTCGCAGGAAGCGAATCCCAGCGCGAGTGTCAATGGCAAAGCGAGTGTCGCCAGCATTTTTAAAGTCTTGTTCATAATCATATTCAATAATTACAGAATGATTTGAATGATGTTGAAAGCTGATCAAGTCTCCTCCTCTTCCCTGCCCTCTCCTATATATATAATAAGGAGAGAGCAGCATGAGACAGGCTTACCAGCCCTTGTTTTGTTTCAGTTCACTGAATTTCAGCATTTCGGAATAAGGTATCGGACCATAATACATATAGTCTTTATAGTCGCGTTCCTCCACGTTGACAGGCGTATAAATCTTATTTCCTTCCTTGTCAGCAGAGATGCTCATACCCTTAGCCGCAGTGCTAATCGGTGCTTTCCAACGACGAAGATCCCAGAAGCGGAAGCCTTCGAAGGAGAGCTCAATACGGCGCTCGTTGCGTATGAGCTCACGCATCTTCTCCTTAGACTGTGCGCACTCGTCGAGATAGCTGTCGTCGGTGATGCCGGCACGGTGGCGCAGTGCCTTGATGACGTCGTAGGCCGAGTAGTTGTGCGTACCGGTACCCTTCGGTCCGAAAGCCTCGTTGGCAGCCTCAGCATAGTTGAGGAAGATCTCGGTATAGCGGATACGTGGCGTATAGTGATACTGTTTGCTATTTACTTTCGGGTCGAGATTGATATCCTGTCGGAGCAGCTTGCGCAGATAGTAACCGGTGCGTGTGGAGCTTCCCACCTCGGTGTTGATACCATCCTTACCAGATCCCACTTCGGTACTGATCTTAGTGTTGTTCACGCCGACCTGTCCGCCGTCGACAACCACATAGGCTGTCAGTCGCGGGTCGCGGTTTTCATAGGGATTCTTAGCATCGTAGCCACTGCGCGGGTCAGTGATCGGATAGCCATTGGCAGCGGGGAAGGCATCGACAAAGTTCTGTGTCGGGTTGATGCGGCCCTTGCCATAGAGCGAAGGAGGATAGTTGTCGGTCTCCCAGTCGTTGTTCTGCGACTTCTCTCCTCGCCACATTATCTCTTTTGGGTTAGCGCCATTGGAGAGTGCGTCAATCTCACTTCCGTTGGCATACCATGTCCATCCGTTGGGATCCATTCCGCTGATGCCGCCGATGGCGTCGAGCACCTGAGCAGCATAGTCGGCAGCCTGCTGATAGCTTGTGCCGGAAGCAGCGGCGAAAGCCGGACTGGCAGCAAGCAGGGCAGCCTTGGAACGGAACGCCTTGACGATGGAAGCATCCATACGTCCGTTGAACTTTGCGCCGAAGACACGGTTCATACGGTCCACGTCAGCTCCCATTTTCTTGTAATATGCCGGGATGCTTGCGTCGGAAGTGATGTCGACATACTTGTCGGGCAACAGGGCAAGCGCAGAGTCGCAGTCAGCATAAAATGCCTTCATACACTCCTCAAAGGTATTTCTCGGCACGTTGAAGTTGCTGGAGGCACCCTCCGGCGTAGTGACGACAGGCACACCGAGAAGCTGTCCGCTCTCGTCGTATCCGGCATGAGCCTGTAGCAGATAGTACATAAACATGGCACGCATACCGAAAGCCTCCCCCTTTTCACGGCTGGCATAGAGGCGGCGGGCCACATCGTCGTCGGCCCAGTGCACACCGTCGACACGGCTGAGGAAGAGGTTGACATACATGATTCCTGCCCGACAGTCGCGCCAGCGCTCCGTGGGGTTGTTGTTTGATGTCCACGTGCCCCCGGCGAGTTTACGCCAGCTGTTGGTAGCATCGTTGCTCACGGCATCGTCAGTGCCCACCTCACTGAAAGGAAAGCTGCCACAGGGAATGCGCGTATAGGCATTGCCGAGCACACCCTCGGCGTAGGACGCATTTTTGTCCATGTAGTCAAGGCCGAGGTTGTTTTCCTTGGCGGGCTCGAAGAGGTCGTCACAGGAAGTGAGCGTCAGACCGAGTGCCGCCACGAGAAAGAGATATTTATATTTTCTTGTTTTCATGATGACAGAAGAATTAGAAGTTTACCTTAGCACCGAGATTGTAGAACCGTGTCTGTGGGAACGATCCCACGCTGGTCTCCATATATTTCCGCTCTCCCGATATGGTGAGAAGATTGCTGCCGCTGAGATACACGCTCAGTCCCTTGACCCACTTGCCTTGGAAGAGGTTCTCAGGCAGGTCGTAGGTCAGTTGCACCTTGTTGAGGCGCACGGCATCGGTCTTATAGGTCCAGAAATCAGAGGTTACGAAGTTGAGCTCACCGCCCTCGGTAGTCAGGCGGGGATAAGTGGCTGTTGTGGCAGTCTCCGGTGTCCAGCGTCCGAGTACCACATCAGAGTACTTGCGGCTGCCGTAGCACCACATGTAGCTGTTGTCCTTCACGCCCATGCCACCGAAGTTGCCGGTCCAGTTCATGAAGAAGGTAAAGCCCTTGTACTTCGTTGTGAAATGGACTCCCAGATAGAAGTTCGGCGTCCAGTGTCCGAGCACCACCTGATCACGGCTGTCGATAAGTCCGTCACCGTTCATGTCCTGGTATTTGAGATCACCGGGCTTGGTGTTGCTGTTGATGACAGCGATGCCGTCTTTGTATCCGGTAATAGCCCCGTCAGTGCCGCGCACGACGTCGTCTTCATTGATGAATCCTAAGCAATGGTATCCGCGAAGTGCATCTATGCGTGCGCCCTGGCTCTTCTGCCAGTCATACTCCACATTCTCGCTGACCTTGGTGTTCTTCGATGAGAAAGTCATGCCAGTGATGCCACCGCTGAGATCCACGTCGCCGACCTGCTTGTGCACGTCGACAGTGAAATCGAAGCCACTACGACGCTGAGCGTTGTAGTTGATATAGGGCATGAACGTCGACACGGGCCAGTAAGTATGGAAATAACTCGGGTAGAGCGTCTCCGGCGTGATGAGTAGTCCGTCGAACTTCACGTTATAGTAGTTGGCATTGAGTCGAACGAGTCCCTTTCCGAAAGAAGCGTCGAGGCCGAAACGCAGCTCTTTGCGCTTGACAAAGCCCAGGTCTTTGTTACCACCACGCTGAGAGTCGGACGTCTGCATGGAATTGGCACTCTCACTCCAGCCCCACCAAGTACCGGTGGCGGTGAAGATGTCGTCGTACATATAGTATTTCTCAATGTCGAGATCCTCGTTGATCACACCATAGGAGGCATTGATCTTCAAATCGTCGAGCCACGACTCTGTCGGCTTCATCCATTTCTCACGGCTCACGCGCCATGCGACGGTAGCCACAGGCGAGAGGGCCTCACGGTGTCCCTCAGCCAGCTTTGCCGAGTGAATGGCAGCCATAGCCAGGTTGGCGTAGTAGCGTCGGTCGTAGTTGTAGTCGACGTTCAAGCCGAGGTTGGCGTTGCTCGTACGGTGATACTCTCCCGTGGTGGTCACCTGATAGCCGTGAGCCAGCAAGGTTGCGTCGACAGCATGGAGGCCAAACTGACGGTTGTAGTCGAACTGTCCCGAGAAGAATACCGTCTGAATGGTCTTTGAGCCGCTTACGATCTTTGTGCCCGTGTGCTTATCTATGCCGTATTTTTTCAGTCCGATGATCTCATCCTTGCCATTCATGTTTGTCCAGATGGGCTCATAGGTCGAGTAGTCGTTCTGGATGCTGCTGTTGTACGAGGTAGCGTAGTCGATGGCAGCATGGGTCTTGAAGCTCAGTCCTTGCAGCACTTTGTCGAGATTGAAGTTGATGCCGGCGTCGAACTGCAGCTGACGGCTGGTATAAGTGCTGTATCCAGCCGCATACATGGCAGCGAAAGGATTGGTCTGCTGGCTCTGCGTACCGCCGAGCATATACTTTCCGTCAACGACATAGTTGCTGTTAGCGATCATCTTCTGCATTTCCTGCACGTCGGGATTTATCAGGTCGATAGGGATGAGCGGCGTGAGCGGGTACTGGCTTGTGGGGCGCATCGAAGCACTCTGGCTCCAGTAGTTGCTGCGGTCGCCGCGCTGATCATAGAAGGTAGCGTTGGCGTCTACCCATCCCGTGATCCAGTCGTTGAGCCTCAGGTCGATGTTGCCACGCACGTTGAGCCGGTTGGTGTGGTTGTGCTTACCCTCGCCGAACTTAATGAGGTCGCCGACATGATACAGTCCGATGTTGGCATAGAAGTGCGCGAACTTTCCGCCTCCCTCAAACTCAGCATTTCCGTCGTAGCGTGTATATGCTTTCTTGAGGTAGTCTTTTGAGAAGAAGTCGATGCTGGGATAGCGATAGGGATTGCGTCCCGAAGCATAGTTATAGATATCCTCGTCGGTGTAAGCGGCACTCTTGCCATCGTTGGTCAGGGCCTCGTTGTAGAGGCTCATGTACTGTGCGGCACCGAGATAGGTAGGATACTCTTTCGGTGTGAAGAGTCCGGCATTGCCACGCACGCTGACGTGGAGTCCTTCGGTACGTCCACGCTTGGTAGTAATCAGCACGGCACCCTTAGCCGCACGGCTTCCATAGAGTGCCACGGCACTGGCCGACTTGAGGAAAGTGATCTGCTCAATCTCTGTGGGCAGCACGTTGTTGGCATCGCGGGGCACTCCATCGACGAGCACGAGGGCGTCGCCCATGTTCCACAGCTGCCCCGTGTATCCACCGGCATAGGCCTGAAGGGCGTCGAGGCTGTAGGTGTTATAGTTCTTGCGAGTCAGATCCACCATGTCAATGGCCGAGACACCGCCCATGAGTTCCGATTTCGCCTTGGAGCCGAAAGCCACGTTGACTTGTGTGGAGTCGGCAACGGTCTGTCCGAGAGCCGTAGCAGACATGGCAAGCATGGCGAGCGTCAGAACATTTGTCTTATATGTTTTTGGATTATTCATTGAACGCTAAGGTTTGAAGTTTTACCTTTTTACTTTTTTACCCTTTTACTTTTACAGTTCTCATAGAGGATCACCATCCTGGGTTTTGCTTAAACTCGGGATAGATGCTCACGTCGCTCTTCTTCAGCGGCAGCCAGTAGTGCTTTTCCGAGAAGTTGCGGGTGAGGATGACTTTCTGTGTGAATCCCGACACCTCGTTGTTTTCCGGATGCTCGAGATCACATTTCACGCGCTTGAACTCCTGTGAGGTCTTGATGGTGTAAGGATACTTGTCAAGGAGCAGCCAACGGCGCAGGTCGTTGAAGCGGTGGCCCTCGTAGGCCAGCTCTACGGCACGTTCACGTCGCAACTCGCTCATGAAGCCGTCGAGTGAAGAGGCGTACTTGGCAGCGACAGGGTCAACACCGGCACGAGCGCGTACCTTGTTGACGGCCTCCAAAGCTGTCAGCGGGCACTGTCCCACCTTAGCATTGGCCGAGCCCATGGCCTCTGCGGCAGCCTCGGCATACATCAGATAGACATCGCTCAGGCGCATCCAGGGCAGATGGATCAGGAAGTGGTGAGTAAAGCCATAGCCGTCGTCGAGTTTGTTGCAGCTGTTGTCAATGAACTTATAGAGCAGATAGCCTGTGCGGCTGCCTTTATCTACACTGCGGTACATACCGCCTGTCTCGAGGTCGGCGTAGCGGATGGACTTAGCAGGATCGGCACTGATCTCTGCTTCTGTGTGCACTTCGTGCTTGGCGACATCGTTGCTCTTGAAGATCTGCTCGCCGTCGAAGCGGATATCATTGTAGAAGCGTGGGTCACGTCCCTTCCAAGGATGAGTCGGATCGAAGCCGCTCTGCGGGTCATCGAGGGGTAATCCGTTGGCCATGCCATAGTAATTGACATAGTTGGCAGTGGGCAGCGTCAGCACGCCACTGTTGTCGAGGTCACTGTTCACGGCACAGAACTGCTTAGAGACTCCCCAGTTGGTTACATTCCAGTCGCCGTTGAAGAGCGGGCCACGGAAGATAGCCTCCGTGACAGAACCGTCGGCACTCTGTCCGGGCACCTTGCCGTTGTCGTCGATAGAATAGAAGTTGCGGCCATAGTCCTTCATCGGCAGCAGGCCAAACTGTGTCTGTCCGCTCTCCACCATAGCGAGCGCCTCGCCGAAGGCCTCTGCGGCACGCTTGCAGAAATCCTGGTTGTAAGAGGCATTGCCCGTGCTCACCTTGTTCATCAGCGGTGAACCGGCCCAGAGCAGATCCTTGCCGAGATAGGCCAGAGCGGCTATCTTGGTCACACGCAGCTGGTTCTTGCCGAGCGTGTTCTTGCCGATAGTGGTGTTGTCCCAGTTCACGGGCAGCAGATCCGCTGCTTTGCGCAGGTCCTCAGCAGCCTTCTTGGCACACTCCTGATAGCTCAGACGAGGCTCGCGCAGCTCCTGGTCGGCGGGTAACACCTTATCTATATAAGGCAGTCCACCGAAGTACTGCATGAGTTGGAAGTGGAACCAGCCACGGAAGAAATAGAGCTGACCCATGATGAGATTTTTCTCTTCCTGTGTGCCCACGAAGTTGTCGATGTTGGCCAGACCGAGGTTGGCCTTGCGGATACCATACCAGCATCCCGGCACGAGAGAGTGGGAGAAGCGGTCGCCGCCCGTATTGAAGCTGTTGCGGTCCATCCACCCACTCTGCCAGCCGTCGTGACTGCTCTGCCAGCCCCAGAAGTCGCCTTGGTCGATCTTGTAGACCATGTGGTAGTTGATGCCGACGTTTTGCAGTTCATCCTCGCCCCAGTTCCATGAGTTGGTCCAATATCCCTTGTCAAACTCAGGGATGCAGTTGTAGAGTTCCTCGGTGAATCCTTGGAAATTCTGGAAGTCTTTAAAGGCATCCTTATCCGAGATGTCGCTTTCGGGTGCCTTGTCGAGGTAGTCGGTGCAGCTGGTCTGTGCGAGTGTCAAAGACAGCGAAGCACACAACAGCCCTATATATAGTCTTATCTTTTTCATTGTTGGAGACAGTATTACAGATTGATTTTAATACCCATGTTAACACGCTTGACAGTAGGATAAGCGCCTTGCGAGGCCAGCCCCGTACCGGCGTAGTTGCTCTCACGGTCATCCGGCATTCGGCTCCACACCCAAAGGTTGTTGCCGTTGACATAGACCATCAGGCTGCTGAGTCCGAGATGCTTCACCCACGGCTGGGTGAAGGTGTAGCTCACCTCGGCGTTCTTCAGTCGGATGAAGCTGCCGTCGTAATGGAAGCGTGTGCCTTCGTAGTACGAGGGCTGCGAGTTCAGACGTGGAATCGGTGCGCTGGCATCCTGAGTGTACTTGGTCCAGAAGGTACCCTCGTCAAAGACGGTGTCGAGGTTCTTGCCCAGTGAGTTGAAGCCCACATAGCGGTCGACATTCGTCACACCATAGAACTGCACATAGACCGAGAATCCTTTCCAGTCCCAACCGATGGTGGCATTGTAGGTGTTCTCGGGTGTACCGGTGTAGCCATAGGGTGCGCTATCGTTGCTGTCGATGACACCGTCGCCGTTGTAGTCAATGACATCATACATGCCCGGCATTTTCTGGTCGTCGTTGGTGTCGTAGCGGGTGACGCCGATGACGTCGTCCCAGGTGTTGGCAAAGCCGCTGGTCAGATTGGCATGGTCCTGGCCGATAGCGAAGCCTTGTTGCTTCTGGTAAGCAGGCAGCAGGGCCGGATCATCGTATTTAAGGATTTTGTTGGTAGCGTGCGTCATGGAGAAGTTACCCCAGACGTGGTGCCCGTTAAAGGTCTTGTTCAGACGCAACTCCAACTCATAACCTTTGGTGCGCACCTTACCGAGGTTGGCTGTCGGCGCAGTGGCTCCGAAGTAAGACGGAATGGCGCGGTTGCCACCGGCGATCAGCACGTCGCGGCGGTTGTCGACGAAGAAATCGATGTTACCCGTGATGAGTCCGCCGAAGAAACCATAGTCGATACCGAAGTTCTGCTTGGTGGATTTCTCCCAGTGGATGTTCGGATTACCTATTTTCGACTCCTTGTACCAGTTGTATGGGCTTTCGTCTGAGTTGAGCCCCTGTCGGTTCATGTTGCCGTTAGCAGTCATATTGGTGTTGTAGGCCCACTGTGTGGCATAGAGCCAGCGGCCGATGTTGGCACCGTCGTCACCGACCTGACCGATGCTGTAACGGAACTTGAGCAGGTCGACATATTTCTTAAGCGGTTTGAAGAACTTCTCCTCGCTGATCGTGTAGCCCACGGCACCTGAGTGGAACCAGTCGAAACGATAGTCAGGACCGAACTGCTCGGAACCGTTGTAAGCACCGTTGTACTCAGCGAAGTAGCGGCCGTCGTAGTTATAAGTGGCACGGAAGGCCCAGTCCTCACGATAGTGCGAGAAGTCGCTGCCGTAGGCATTCTCCGTACGGTTGAATACGCCCATGGCGGTCACGTCGTGCTTGCCGAACTTGCGGGCATAGTTGAGCTGTGCCTGATAGAAGAGGTTGCGCACGGTGGCACCGTTGTTGACCGAACCGCCGGCCGTAGTCCAAAGGATGCCTTCCTGGAAATCGAAGTTGGTGTTTCCCTGCTGTGGCTGCAAGTACACGGTCTTTCCCGTTGCGGGATCAATCCATTTCTCCTGTGCATTGTGATAGAGATCGTTGATGCCGCGTCCGTCCTCCTGGAAGACGTTGTCCCAACTGACGAGCGCGCTGGCCGAGAGTCCCTTGGTGATGAAGTCGAGATTCTGTGTCAGCGTGAAGTCGGTGTTGATACGTGTGGTGGTGTGTTTCTCTGTACCGGAAAGGGCAAGGTTGAGGATCGAGTTCGGTGCCCCCTGCGTGTCGGCGGGATAGTAGCCCCATGTGCCGTCGCTATAGCGTGGAATAAAGGCGTCGCGCGGTGCGCTGTAAGCGGCCTGCCAAAGTTGACTCTCACCAAACGAACCGGTAGCGGTGCCCCAAGGTCCCTTGCGCTCACCGTGGCTGCCGAAGAGGTTCACCTTTAAGGTAGTGGTGCGTGTGAGTGCGAAGTCGAGGTTCGTACGCGCGTTGATACGGTCATAGCCGTAACCTGCCTTGTAGCCGCGGTTGTTGTCCCACTGGCGGAAGAGGTCGCCCTCATGCAGGTAGTCGATGGCAGCGAAGTACTTGACAAAGCGTGTACCTCCACTGACGTTGACGTGTGGGTTATAGGCCATGGCGTGGTTCTTGAACACCTCTTTCTGCCAGTCTACATCGGGATAGCGCTCAGCCTCCTCAAGATTGGCAGGATGACGGTATTTCTCAATGATGTCGATGGGCAGTACCTTGTTCCAAGAGTCAGGCTTCAAGCCGAGCTCCTGCTCAGCGGCCTGGTTGCGGATCATCAGCGCGTCGGCACTGTGGAGCGAGCCAGGCAGCTGACTGACGAACTTCAGCGTGGCGTTCATGCCTACTTCTATCTTGGCCTGACCCTCCTGACCACGCTTGGTGGTGATGAGGATCACGCCGTTGGCACCACGCACACCGTAGACGGCGGTAGCGGAGGCATCCTTGAGTACGGAAATGCTCTGCACGGAGGAGATGTCGATGCTGTTCATCGGACGCTCAATACCGTCGACAAGGATCAGCGGGTCGCTGTTGTTCCACGAGCTCACGCCACGGATGACGATCTTCGGGTCTTCCTCGCCCGGCATACCCGTGGAGCTCATCGTCACCACACCCGGCAGGTTACCGGTCAGTGCGGCACCGATGCTGCTCACGCCACCGGCGCGCTCAAGCACCTTACCCGTGGTCTGAGTGATGGAACCGACCACAGAGGCCTTCTTCTGCTGGCCGTAACCGACAACGACGACCTCACCGAGATTCTGGTCGTCATCGCGAAGAGTGACACGCATCGTATGCTTACTGCCCACCTTCACGTCTTGCGGCAACATGCCCACATAAGAGATCTTCAACGTGGAGCCGGCACCTTTGACATTGATGACAAAGTTGCCGTCCAAGTCGGTGACGGTACCATTGGAAGAACCGCCTTCCATGATGGTGGCGCCGATAACCGGCTCACCTTTCTCGTCTACCACACTACCTTTGACCGTGTACTTCTGCTGGGCTTGTACGCCCACAGCAAAGAGCGAAGCCAACGTCAGCGTGGTGGCTAATCGTTGTGTTCTTAACAATAGTTTGTTCATGTTCTCTTCATTATTTAAGCTTTTTATTTATTAGGATCTATATCACCGTTTTTACCCTTTTATGTTAACCTTAATATTTTTTTGGTTGAAAACGCTGCAAAGTTAACATATAAAAAACGCAAGGAGTTTGTAACATGTAACAAACTCTTTGCGATACATATCATAAAGCCTTGAAATAACAAAAGAGAAACTTCGTGTTACTTATTTCTCAATCCGCTTGAGTGATTATTTGGGGCCAGATGCGAAAGTCCATAGAGAGAGAATCACTGTTTTTTTGCGCATAGAATGCCCGTGTGCCATCTTTGGGCACCTCGTTGTCAAAGGATGCACGAGCTAAAAATCGTGCCAAGTGGTTTATTTATGATGATTCAGTGGTCAAATACTATAGCTGAATGATCATGAATTATGTATAGAATAATATGTCTTTTATGTCTTTATATCTAAAAAGACAACGGTTTTTCTGTCTAAGGCTATTCGTCTTTCTGTCTAAGCCCTCTGCTGTTCTGTCTCCTCGCTTTGTGTCTCGTCTGTCCCCTCCTCCATCTCTCGGTCCAGTCGTCCTCGCCACAGATACTTACGTGTCTCGTGCACGATGATGCCGCTGAGGAAGAGCAGGGAGAGTAGGTTGGGAATTGCCATGAGCGCATTCATGCAGTCGGCGATGTTCCAAACCAGTTCCAGAGAGATCACACTGCCGATGAACACACACACGATGTAGAGCAGGCGGTAGCCCAACATCCAGCGGCGGCCACCCAAATACTCCACACAGCGCTCGCCATAATAGCTCCAGCCGAGTATCGTGCTAAAGGCGAAGGTCAGCAATCCAAAGGTCAGCAGTGGCTTGCCGACGTAGGGAATCTTGCTGAAAGCCACCTTGGTGAGCTGCGCGCCGTCGTGGAACGTAATGTCGGGATAGGCGATGATGCTGCTCACGATGACCAGTCCGGTCAGCGCGCAGATGATGACGGTGTCCCAGAACGTTGCTGTACTCGATACCAAAGCCTGCCTGACCGGGTTGCGTGTCTGTGCGGCTGCGGCTACGATCGGTGCCGAGCCCAGTCCCGACTCGTTGGAGAACAGACCGCGGGCGATGCCGTAGCGGGCTGCCAAGATCACCGTGCCACCGACAAAACCGCCGCCTGCTGCCTGCGGAGTGAAAGCCGAATGGACGATCAGCTGTAGGGCGGGCCACAGACTGCTGTGGTTGGCAAAGAGAATATAGATGCAGCCTAAGACATAGAAGACAGCCATGAACGGCACCAACATGCTGCATACCTTGGAGATGCTCTTCACGCCGCCAATGATCACCGCCGCCGTGAGCAGCGTGATGACGGCACCGACGATCGCCGGACTGATGCCGTAGCTCTTGTGGGCTATCGTCGCGATGGCGTTAGCCTGCACGGTGTTGCCGATGCCAAACGAGGCGCATGCGGCAAAGACAGCAAAGAGCACGGCCAGCCATTTCCATCCCAAGCCTTTCTCCAGCGCATACATCGGACCGCCCAACATGCGGCCGTCGGCTGTCTTGACGCGGTATTTGATGGCGAGCAGGCCTTCGGAATACTTTGTCGCCACGCCGAAGACACCTGTCAGCCAGCACCACAGCACGGCACCCGGACCGCCGAGCGAGATAGCTGTCGCCACGCCGACGATGTTGCCCGTGCCGATTGTCGCTGCCAATGCCGTGGCCAGTGCGCCAAACTGCGACACGTCGCCCGTGGCACCGGGGTCACGCTTCACCGACAACTTGATGGCTGTCCACAGAAAGCGCTGCGGAATGTGCAACCGAAAAGTCAGAAAGATATGCGTGCCCAACAATAAGATGATCATTGGCCAGCCCCACAGCAGTCCGCTGAGAGTCGTGAAGAATTCGTTGACTTGACTCATGCTATCCTCTATGTTACTTGTTTTCTATCCTGATGTTTTTAAATCCCAGTGCATGGAACATCGTCCAGAGCTGCGTCCGTGCGTTTTTCCGTGCCGATGCCAGATTGGCTTTGCTCAGACAGCGTTGCCGCATCTTTGCCTTTGCTTGCTCGGCCATGGCGGCGCGGTCTTGCTCGCTCCATTTCCCACTCTCGTAGAAGGAACGTGTGCGGGCCTCGTCGAGAAAGTTGTCGTCTACCAGTCCGATGGGTGGCAGTGTGGTGATGAGCGTGTCGCCCCGGACGCTGAGCCACTCCTCTTTATATTGTTGCATGTCGAAGCCGAGGCGCAGCGTGCCGTAGTAGACGCGTGCCAGCTCGTCGTCGCCGAAGAAGCCGTGGCGCACGGTGTCGACGAGTTCCTCGTCAGCGATCTCCATGAACACCCACTGCCCCGTGTTGCGGATGCTCTCCATGACCACGGGCGTGACGCTGATCTCCTGGTTGTGCGTAATCTCAACGTGCTGATCCGACAACGCCCGCTTGATGAGGAACACGGCAGCGACAACGAGCACGAGGGTGACCGTAGCCGAGATGAGCACCAGGCGCAGGTCGGTGCTTGCGCGGCCCAGCAGGCGAGAGAAGAGAGAGTGCTTTGTTGTCATGGCTTAGTTCGTTTTACGGATAAGGGTTTCAAAGGGGCTGTTGCCGAGATCATCGCGGAAGGTGATCACCACGTCCTCGTCGCTCCAGCCCATCTGCCGCAGCATCGGCATGAGCTGCTGCACGGCACTCTGGCGTGCGCTCTCGGTGAGGTTCATCTGTTCCAGCGACTTGACGATGGCCTTGCGCCCCTGCTGCTCGATGCGTGAGCGCTCTTCGTCGGAGAATCGGGTACGCAACAGCGACACCTTCTCCTTTACTTGTTCGTGGTCGATGGTCGTGGCGGTGAGCGTCACCTGTGGGTCAGGCAGGATGATCTCCAGCTTTTTGCCGTCGTGCCGTACCTGTGAGGCTGAGAAATGGGAGAAGTCGATCGAGGCCTGCGCCGTGGCCGTCATGGGTATGGCAATGCGGCGCTTGCCGAGAGGCAGGTTCATCTTGAAATTTTGCCCGAACACGTGTCCGGTGACTGCTGCAGTGTCGTCGTAGACGACGATCTTGCGGAGCTTATACTCTTGGGTATATAGTTTCGCGCAATGCTGTATCTGATAGACCATCATGGCCGTCGTGTCCGTGGCGGTCTCTTGTGGTTTGCTGACATTTTGATGTCGGCAATCCATCAGTAAAAGGACAAAAAGAAACAGTGCAATGACTTTTCGTATCATCAGTTCTCTGTTTGTTGATGGTTTGTTACATGTTTGTAGATGCAAAGTTAGTGTAAACGAGTGGAATATCAAAGAAAAAGCGTCTTTTTCTTAGTATTCTGTTGTGCACTCTGTCGCTTTTTCGTAGTTTTTTCCTACCTTTGCACCGGTAAATACACAAAAAACGATGAAAATATACACTTCATTGGCTTTGATACTCCTGACGGTGATGCTCTTTATGGGCTGCAAGGACAATACCAAGGTGCAGCCCGTGCGCAAGGTTCAAAAGTTCGTCGAGCCGAAAGGTCCCCGTGTGATGGGCGACAACACTGTGTCGCGCAAGGTTGGCTGGGTCGGTGGCATCTATACTGTCGAGGTCAAGCGCCATGCCGATAAGAGTCTGGCCAAGGCTTCTGATGGCAGCCACGAGTACTATGATAACAAGATCAGCGTGCGCATCCTGCGGCAGAACGGCTCCGAGTTTTTCAACCGTGAGTTTACCAAAGCTGACTTCAAAGCCAAGGTCGATGACCAGTATTATAAGAATGGTGCGCTCTTGGGCATTGTCTTTGTGCGTTCCGAGGGACCGGAACTCGTCTTTGCGGCCAGCGTTGGCAATCCCGACAAGTCGAGCGACGAGTATGTCCCGCTCGTGCTGAAGATCAGCAAGCTGGGGACAGTGACGATCACGCAGGACGAGAATCTGGAATAGAACGGGCAGGAGTAAGTGCTTGCGCGCACCCTGAAATGTTTAAGAAACTGACATTTTTCGGCCTCTGAGAATCAAAAAATCGCAGCCAAGGGTGTCCTTGACCTCAAAGGCAGCCATTTTGGCAACATCTGCCAACTGGTTGGCAATCAAGTGATTATATTTTATTGATTAAGCAAACCATTACTTTTGCTTGTCATCCTTATGGTTTTACTCAATCAAAACACTTGTTTGACCCGCTCATCTCAGTTGTTTTACACGATGAAACAACTGAGATGAGCGGGTCAAACAAGTGCTTTTTCTTTTGAAGACAACTGTTTTCTTCGTCTCTCATGGCAAAAATGAGCCTAAAGAATCAGAAATCCGCGTTTTCCTTCTCTATATTGCAACCTCGCCACGACAAGCTTTTGTCGGGAAAAATCAGAGCTGTAATATATTTCAAGGCATCTTAAGACTCATGCCAGTGCAAAAGAATGCACGCTAAGTTGCAGGATTGTGATTTCGTGACAATAACCCAAAGGGAGGCGAGCAGTATCGCCGGGAATGCGCTGAAAGCAAGGCCTCTAATCATAACTACATATATATACAACCTATATGTCGTGACTATCGACAAGAACAACTCGCTGAGCTGCATCCGCCAATCGTTTTTGTGCCACTTCCTTGTCGAGCGGATTCTCGTCATCGGGCTGTCCGTCGTTGATACATACTACTTGCGAGAAGCCTGCGCCGAGCAATGCGTCCCGGTCCTCTATGCGTCCACTGGTAAGAACGACGGGTACTCCTGCCTTCTGCGCATGACGCAAGACTATGCTTGGCAGTTTGCCCATGAGTGTTTGGGTGTCGGAAGCACCCTCGCCCGTGATGACAAGATCGGCATGTTGCAGCATGTCGTCGAAACGATTGCTTCGCAATACCAGTTCAGCGCCACTCTCCATCTGAGCATCCATGAACTGCATGAAGGCATAGCCCAGTCCACCGGCAGCACCAGCGCCGGGTCTTTGGCTCATGTCGTAGCCCTGATGTTTGGCAGCCATCGTAGCGAAGGTTGCCGCACGGCGTTCAAGAAGTTCCACTTGCCGGTCATCGGCTCCCTTCTGCGGTGCAAAGACATGGGCAGCGCCACGCGGACCTGTGAGCGGATTGTCGACATCGGAAGCAAGCGTCACGCGAACCGACTTCAGCACAGAGGTGTCGAAAAGGTCGTACCACATCTGATGCAACCGCTGTTGGGCATGGTGGCGCAGACAACGAAGCATGCCCAGTCCGCAGTCGCTCGTCGCTGAGCCGCCCAGTCCCACGATAAACTCGCGGCAACCCTGTTCCCACGCTTGCACCATCAGCTCGCCGACGCCGTAGCTCGTGGCTACGAGCGGATTGCGCAGTTCCGGTTCTATCTTGTCGAGTCCCACGGCCTGCGCCACCTCGATTATGCCCTTACCATCCTTGATACCGTAGTCAGCATCGGTCCACCGCATCATCGCATCGTGGACATGGCAGTGCTCCACCCTATCGGGACGCATTGCTCTCAGGAAGCCCTCGCCACCGTCGCTGGCCTCGATCTGCTTTATCTCCACATCGTCATGCTGGGCTCTCAATCCTTTGGCGCACGCCTCGTTTGCCTCTTGGCTGCTCATGCAACCCTTGAAACTGTCAAATATCAATAATATCATATTCAACCAACAACTAAAGAATATCTGAGCCCAAGTGCATTACTAATTAAGAGAAAGGTTGACAGCTGCATATCACTATTACCACGCTCTATATTACTGATAAACTCACGCTTCTTGCCAATCTTATCAGCCAATTGTTGCTGAGTCATCTTCTGTTGCTTACGCTGCTCTTTCAATATTTCAGCATAATAGAAAGATTTAGCACGAGCTTCAAAAGCTTCACGTGAAGGAGAACTTTTGGGGCCATACTCTTTATCTAATCTTGCTGATGAGGTCTGAAGCTTATTTAACTTGTTTTCGTCTAACTTTATCATACCTATTCCTCCATATATTTTCTTAATATCTTATTAGCAATTTCAACTTCTTGCTTATACTGCTTCTTACTTTTCTTCAAGAAAGAATTAAGGAAAATGACTCTACTGGATTCTATAAAGCTTATGGCATCTATGGCGAACATAACAGTACGATACTCGTTACTGCCTATTGAAACACGTGCCTCATAAAAATCTGTCCCCTCTATGTTCTTCACAAACTTAGTACTGACAACCTTTATAGTCGCTATTATCTGTTCTACATAATCGTACTTTACTCTAACCCTCATGGGAAGAGCATCTAAGTATTCTTTATACTCATCCGAATAGTAGATTTCCCTTATCTTCTTATCCATACTACAAAAGTAAGTGTTTTATTCCAAACAGACAAATAAAATGGAACGAATTTATTACTTTTTATCGAATACGGCAAACTCCGTAATAAGCGAAAAGCCTTTGAAGAACATTTAGGACTCGCCTTTCTGTAATATTTCCGCCCTTTCTACGTTACTAATACCATGATACGAAGACTTTTCATCTTGATGATACTCACGTTGCTGGGCCTGGACGGCATGGCACAGAGCTTCACACTGCACGGCCGCGTCATCGACGAGGAGGGCAATCCCGTGGAGTTCGCCAGCGTGTCGTGCCTGCAGCAGGGCAAGGCCACCGTGACCTCAGCTCATGGCAACTACAGCCTGACGCTTCACTCCGCTGACTCGGTGGTGGTGAAGTTCTCGATGCTCGGCTACCGCACGAAGACACGCGTGCTGAGGAACCCCAAGGGACCACAGACCTTGCAGGTGACGCTCTACGGCATGGCCAACACACTCGGGCAAGTAGATGTCACGGGACAAAAGATACAATCGGGACAAGGGCAGGAGCTCAGCACCAAAGACATGAAAGGATCGCCGTCGACAACGGGCAACGCTGTGGAGGAACTCGTACAGAGCCAGGCCGGTGTGTCGACTCACTCTGAGCTGTCGTCGCAATACAATGTTCGCGGCGGAGCCTTTGACGAGAACTCTGTATATATAAATAATGTGGAGGTCTTCCGTCCTTTCCTCGTACGTAGCGGACAGCAGGAAGGACTCTCGGTCATTAATCCCGACATGGTGGAGTGCATCAACTTCTCCACCGGTGGCTTCGAGGCAAAGTACGGCGACAAGATGTCATCGGCTCTCGACATCACCTATCGCCAGCCCAAGCGTACCGAGGCCACGGTGACGGCATCGCTGCTCGGTGCCAATGCTTACGTGGGACTCGGCGGTAAGAACTTCTCGTGGACCAACGGCCTGCGCTACAAGACTACGAAGTATCTCCTCGGCTCGATGGAGACCAACGGTGAGTACAAACCAAACTTCCTCGACTACCAGACCTATCTCCATTGGCGGTCCAACAAGTTGTGGAGCTTCGACATCATCGGCAACATCTCTGACAACCACTATACTTTCCAGCCCGAGAGCCGCGAGACTACCTTCGGCACGCTCGAAGACGTGAAGTCGTTCAAAGTCTATTTCGACGGTCAGGAGAAGGACCGCTTCCGGACTTATTTCGGCACGGTGGGCATCACGCGCCACTGGGGTGACTCCACTTCGGTGTCGCTCCTTGGCTCGGCATTCACCACCAGCGAGCGTGAGCAGTACGACATACAAGGACAATACTGGCTCACGCAGACCGAGACCTCGGAAGACCTCGGCGTGGGCACCTACTTCCAGCACGCTCGCAACTACCTTAAAGCACGCGTGGGCAGCGTGAAGCTCATGGTCAAGCACAAGACAGCCGCACACAACATCGAGGGAGGCATCACCTTTAAGAAAGAACATATCGAGGAGAACTCGCGCGAGTATGAGATGCGCGACTCGGCAGGATACTGCATCCCACATACGGGTAAGGATCTGTATATGATCTATTCCCTTAGAGCAAAAAACAAGCTCGACGCCAACCGTACCGAGGTTTATCTGCAAGACACTTGGCGCTATCACCGCAACGACTCCAGCACACTCTATACGCTGAACTACGGTGTACGCTTCTCGCATTGGAACTTTAACCAGGAGTCAACGCTTTCGCCGCGCGTCTCACTCGGCATTACGCCTTCGTGGAACCGCGACCTGACTTTCCGTCTGGCAACAGGTCTCTATTACCAGGCTCCGTTCTTCAAGGAGTTGCGCGACACGTCGACCGTAAACGGCATGACCGTGGCTTCGCTCAACAACAAGGTGAAGAGTCAGCGTGCCATCCACGTCATCGGTGGCATGGACTACCGCTTCAAAGTCAACAACCGTCCTTACCGCTTCTCGGCAGAAGCATACTATAAGTTCCTCCATAACCTCATCCCTTACTCGGTAAGCAACGTGCAGGTGGTCTACTACGGCGATCATACCGCCACAGGTCATGCAGCCGGTGTGGACCTGAAACTCTACGGTGAGTTTGTTCCCGGCACTGACTCGTGGATCACACTCTCGCTGATGAATACGAAGATGAACGTAGACGGGCGCTCGCTGCCGCTGCCTACCGACCAGCGCTTTGCCGCCCATCTCTTCTTCACCGACTATTTCCCCGGCACCACCCGCTGGAAGATGAGTCTGAGGCTGACCTATGCCGACGGTCTGCCCTTCTCCACGCCACACCGTGAGCTCACCTCTGCCTCCTTCCGTGCTCCGGCCTACAAGCGTGCCGACATCGGCATGAGCTACCGACTCTACGACAACAGTGACCACCACAGCAGCCATTGGCTGAAGAATGTGTGGCTCGGCCTCGACTGTCTCAACCTCTTAGGTATCAACAACGTCAACTCCTACTACTGGGTCACCGATGTCGTCGGCCAGCAGTATGCCGTGCCCAACTACCTGACCGGCCGCCGCTTGAACGCCAAGGTGACCGTAGAGTTCTGAGCATAAGGCGTGCGGAGCCTTTATCGCCAAATAGCCCCGTGCTGTTCTGAGTGCTTGGTTCTGTATGTTGCTTTTGTGCAGCAACCCTCGCTCGTTGTGTGCTTCTCACCTCTCGCTGACAAACGTGGTAACGGATCTCGGCTCAAGCATGGCGTTGCCCATGCTCTTTCCCACCGGTTTCAGGTTTTCTCCCGTCACGTCCGACGTGCGGTAGAGTTGCCAAGCGTGCTTACTTTCTGGAAGAGGCAGAACGATCGGAGCAGAGCCTTCTCCATAATTAATGGCGACCACCACCCACGAGCCGTCTACATTGCGATAGGCTGAAGTCATCACGCCATAAGGTTGTGTCTCACCGTCTGCAACAAGTTTTCCTCCATCTGTCACAGACATCGCATACCGCCGTGCTCCTGGACGGATGAAGCGGCTATAATTGCCCAACGTCCACATCAGCTTTGAATCGATGGCCTTGCCCGTTTTCCAACCGTCATTACTGAGCACGCGGATCAGTCCATCTTTGTAGTCGCCTCCCAAGGCACGCCACCACGACCAGCTCTCAGCATCGCCATAGACCAGATCATGATGGATGACACGAGCCACATAGAGAGCCGTCATCATCGAAAAGTCGAAATGGCCGCCTCCCCCGATCTCCTCATCGTTGCTCATAATGCAAAGTTCGCTTTGCCAATAATGAAGACCATACCGCGCCAACGTGTCTCGGAGTTGCTCGCGTACCTGACGCATATATTTCACGGGCGTATTGGTCCAATAGCTGTGAGCCAACACGCAGTGCGGCACACCCGGGCAATCGCCCAAATAGGTCTGCACGCTGTCTTTATTGAAGAAGCTGGAGATTTCGAAACCGCGCTGCCAATCTGTCTCGTGAGTACCCAAGAGGCACCGCAGATCGCTACTCTCATTGATCGTTATCTGTGTATTGACCTTTTGCTTTTTAAATGCTTTCGAAACAGCCCTCACCAACTTTGCTACTTCCCGGTTGGTAGCGGGCGACCCTTCCTGCTTCGGTCCCAGCCAGTTCCAGTGTCCGTCCGGCTCGTTGACCGGACTGACATAGTCGAAGTGGATGCCGTCGTGCGCTTCCAGCCCTTTCAAGCTTGTCGCGATGAACCGTGCGGCACGGTCATAGCAGTCCGGCTTTAGGTTGATCGTTCCTCCACGTCCCGTGTTGGTAGCGAGACCGTTTTGTGTAAAGTAGACCGGCATAGAATTCATGAAAGCCAGAAAGTGGTCAACGCCACGCTCTTTGGCAAGTTTCAGGAAGTTGCGCTGCCCCTGCTGCTTGCTCCAGTCGTAACTGCCGTCAGCATTCAGGAAGCATTCCGTCCGCGTAGCTTGCTGGATATACGAGCTGTCGCCCTGCTCCTCACTGCCTGCTCCAAGGTTGAAACGCCATAATGAAAGTCCGATGCCGCGTGGCTGACCTTGTGCATCGTCGTCTGTGCTGAACAGCCAGTCGGCGATTTGTCGCTGCAGTTGCTCCGGCCACAGCCCAACATACTTCATACTCCATGCGTCAGATGCCCCAAAGTGCAGAATCTGTTGGCGCGGTTGATCTGCGTTGATCCGGTAGATCCGTTGGGCACGGATTGACACTGCCGCCATCAACAACAGCACTGAAAAGAGAAAACGATGATATTTCATAGCAGAATAGGATATATGATGAGGATAGTTAATTCTTCATTCAGTGATTGACGATTTTCTTTCCATCAACGACATAGATACCTTTCGGCAAAGAATGCAGAAGAGAGACATCGTCAGCGACCTTCATTCCTGTCAAGGAAAAGACGGCATCCACTTTTTTAGCATCTTCTTCTATGCTCTGAATGCCGGTAGCAAAGTCACCGTCGAGAGTGAAGGTCACCACAGAGCGAGCCGGAATGAGGATACGTGTGTTGGCATTGGGCGTTGCGCTCAGTGTAGCGTCAAGGCTCAGCGAATGCGTGGCATCGGTCACATATTTATGAATAGCCGTTGCGGAAGTATTAAATTTGACGCCTTTTGCTGCGCCTCCATTATTGACAAAGACCGCCACGATGCGCTTGCCGTCCGGTGAGACAAAGGCTGTAGCCATCAATCCGTCGATATCGTCGACCGTCGTGCCCGTCATGGCTATGCGCTGATAGCCGGGGCGTACAAAGCGGCTGTAGTTGCCGAGTACCCACAGATTGGGATTGGCCGTGACGGTTCCACCTTTTGTGAGATCACCATAGCTCTCGTAGCCAGTGTCTCCCGTGGCGTTGAGCCGAAGCAGTTCAAACCGGTTTTTCTGGCTCCATTGTGATTGAGCCATCGCTGTCCAGTACGACCATGACGACATGTTGCCTTCGGTGAGCCCCACATAGATGAGCTTTCCCATGAACAGTGCGATGTCCATGTCAGTGGCTTCATCGTATGAACCTGGGAAGCCCGTGTCGCTGCCGGGCTCTTTGTCAAGCATGCTCCACTCGGTTTGCATGACTTTCAATCCGTATTGCGCAGCTTTCTGTGCCACCTTCTTTCGTGTGTCCACTAATGCAGCATCGCTGCCAAAGGTCCAATAGTCGTGTCCAGCCACGGCTTTCTCCACATGGCCCAGTCCACCGATATATGTTTCACTGTTTGCCGGATTCCAAAAAGCCTCTATCTGATCCGAAGCCCTGCCACCATAGTTAGAGCAATGCTGATAGAGCCGGTCCCATGCGCTTGCTTCCGGCATGACAATGGTAGTTCTCGACAATTGCTGCTTGTCAAGTGCTTGATCCAATTCCTTTACGAGTCGGCTGATCTCAGCGTTCTGCCAAGGCGAGCCTTCCTGACCATCGCGCCAGTCGAAAGCCGGCTCGTTGACAGGGTCGACATAGGTAATAGGATAGCCTAAGTCGGTGAAGTGTCGGGCTGTGGTGGCGATATAGTTTGCGAAATCGTCATAGCAATCTTCCTTAAGGTTGGCTCCCGCCGCCCCGTCCTTGTTGTTGGCCAGTCCGTTTGCCGTATAATAAATAGGTGCAGAGTTGGCGAAAAGAAGGAAATGATCAACCCCATAGCTCTTGGCCTGCTCCATGAACCACCGTTGTCCGGCACAGCGGTTCCAGTCGTAGGTGCCGTCAGACTTGATGTAGCAGTCAGCGCGTCGTGTGGCATCACTGATGTTCGATCCGTCGCCTTGTTCACTGCTGCCAGCACCCAAGTTCACTCTCCACACCGAGAGTCCGATACCTTCGGGATTGCCGTTGCTGTCCATCTTTTGCGAGAAGAGCAGGCGCGCAGCCTTTTCCTTCTCTGTGGTGGAGAAGTATCGTCCCACAAATTCTGTTGTCCAGCAGTCTGAAGCCCCGAAGTCCATGATGGTCTGGTAGTGCTCGGAAGGATTGAATCCTATTGTGTATGTCGACTGGGCTGAGGCTGACAAGACTGTAGACAAAGCAAAGATGGAGAAGAGTATTTGTTTCATACGAGATAATATAAAAAGAAGTGTGAAGAGAAAATCTATCCAACAATGAAAGGTTCATAGGTTCTAAAGGCTCCGTAGGCTTAAAGATTCCATACGATCGACAAAACCTTTAAAACCAACAAAACCTTTAAAACCTAAAGAACCTTCGAAACCTAGAATTTAGTATAATGGATTCTGCTTGATGGATCCGTTGGACATGATAATCTCTGAGTTAGGAATTGGGAAGAGCTCATCGCGTCCCTCTTTAAACGTGATGCCTTTGTCGCTGCTCTCACCCTTATTCTCTTTCTCGTACTTATCAGTACTCTCATAGAGGTTGTAATGTACAAACGTACCGTTGGGTCCCATGATATTGTCGATAGCGGGCTTGCCGTTGTCGTCTTTCCAGCGGCGCAGGTCGTAGAGTCGGTTGTCCTCCAATGCCAGCTCTAGACGGCGTTCCAAGCGAATGGCATCGCGCAGTTCCTTGTTAGAAGCGGTCACAGGAGAGAGCTTGACACGGGCACGCACCTGATTGAGAGCTGCGCGGGCTTCCGCATCATTGCCCAATGCGTTCTCCACCTCAGCATACATCAGCAGCACGTCGGCATAGCGCAGCAGACGATAGTTCAGCGGGATATGCGGAGCATCGTATGGCGACGGACGCTTGGCAACAGGGATATAGAGCTTCATGTTGCATCGTGCGCTCTTATGCTTACTCGGCGAAATGACATAAGGATTGTCCTTTGTCCACGTAGGATCGTTAGGTACGCTGGTCTGACCGTCGTGCAGGATGGTCCACTTCAGACGCACAGAGTCACCGGCATCCTCAAACGCTTTCTCCAGATTGCTTGTCGGCAATCCCCACGACCAGCCGGAGTCGTCGCGAGAGCCGACAACCACGGAGATGCGCTCACCCAGACTATAGCTGATGTCGCTGTTGGTCTGAACCTCAAAGAGACTCTCCTTGCTGTTGTTGTGGTCCATGCTCCACACATCTCCAAAGTTGTCGAGCAGCTGATATTCCTTGCTGTCGATAACAGCCTTGAGCTGCACCTCAGCCTCTTTGTATTTCTCCTGATAGAGATAAACCTTTCCGAGCAGTCCTTGGGCAGCCCCTTTAGTGACACGACCCAAGTCTTTGCTGCTGTATGCGCTGCGCACGGGCAGGTCTGGAATAGCCTCAAGCAAATCCTTCTCTATTTGAGCATAGGTCTCCTCTTTGCTTGCCCGCTCTATGCCGGCCACCTCCGACGGCATCTTCAAGTCGAGCACCAAGGGCACACCACCAAAGTTCTTCACCAAATCGAAGTATTCAAAGGCGCGCAGGAACTTTGCCTCAGCAATATAGCGCTTCTGGAGTGACTCGTCGTTGAACTTCACGCCGAGGATGCGGTTGATGGCGATGTTGCACTGGAGAATGCCTTTGTAGCGATACTGCCAGAAGTTTTGGCAGCTGTTGCCGGCGCTGATGGTGTTGCCCGTGTAGTGAGCCAGGTGAAGATAATCGCCCGGATCCTGCGTGGTGTTACCCATCCATTCGTCGTCGGTGCACATATCTCCTGCAACGTAGAACTTGTATATCTGCCACCAGTCGTCGTAGGTCAGACTCTGATAGCAGCCTGTCACCTGCTTGGCACATTCGTCCTCCGTAGAGAAATAGTTTTCCATGTCCTGCTGACCAAGGATAGGCTCATCGAGGAAATCGGAGCAGCCGCTCACAGTGAAAGTCAGTGCAGCCGCCATGGTCAGACCCAAAATATATTGTTTCATAGTTGTTGATGATAATCGTTAAAAGTTCATGTTCACACCCACCAGGAAGGTACGTGGGTTAGGATAACCGGTCCAGTCGATACCAGCCTGTGTGGCACTACCCATAGCAGCCGTTTCCGGATCCATGCCGCTGTAGCCTGTGATTGTGAAGAGGTTTTGGGCAGAGAGCGAGAAACGCAGCGTGCAGGTGCCAAGAAGCTTCTTAGGCAGCGTATAGCCCAGTTGCAGCAACTTGCAGCGGAAGTAACTGCCGTCCTCAACGAAGTAAGTCGAAGGACGCGTGTAGTTGGAGTTCGGATCTGCAACGGTCAGACGCGGATATTCCGTGGAAGTGCCTTCTCCGTGCCAAGCCTTTTCAAGCGTACCGGCATAGACGTTCTGACCGTCCAGACCGAAGTAGCGCTCACGGTTGAGGTTATAGATATCATTGCCAAAGGTGCCATAGAACTGAGCTCTGAAGTCGAAGCCTTTGTACTGAGCGTTGAGGTTCAGACCCAACATCAAGTCAGGGAAAGGATTGCCGATATAGGTCTTGTCCTTCTCGTCGATGGTGCCGTCGTGGTTGAGATCTTTATAGCGGAAGTCACCGGGCTGAGCGTTTGGCTGCATGGCATTTCCGTGCTCGTCGGTGTAGGAGGTCACTTCTGTCTGGTTCTGGAAGATGCCGTCAACGACATAACCGTAGAACTGGCTGATCAGACGTCCTTCTTCGTTTCGGATGATATAATCGCCATTGTGGCTGCCTGTGTAGATATAGTTGCCATTGAGGTTGACGGCCTTGTTGCGAACAGAGCTGAGGTTCACTCCGACGCCATACTGCAATCCACCCACATGGTCGTTCCAGTCGATGCCAAGTTCCCATCCGGTAGCCTTCATGCTTCCGATGTTCTCCCACATCTGTCCGTTCCACATCGGGTAGCCAAGGATGAGCAGATTCTCTTTTTGCATGAGCATGTCGTGGCTCTTCTTGGTGTACCAGTCAGCAGTGACGCGCAGACGATTGGCCAGGAAAGCCATATCGAGTCCGATGTTGTAGTCCTCTACCGTCTCCCATTTCACATTCGTGTTTCCGATAGACCCAATCGTAGAGCCCACGATCGTGGCAGGAGTGGCCCCGAAAGTATAGCGTGTCGTAGAGATAGAGCTGATATAAGCCGAGTTGTCGATGTTCTGGTTGCCCACCTTACCCCAGCCGAGTCTTAACTTCAAGTCGTCGAAGACGTGCTGATGTTTCATAAACGGTTCGCCGGAGATACGCCAAGCGGCACTGACGGCGGGGAAAGTAGCGTACTTGTTGCCTTTGGGGAACTTGGATGAACCGTCGACACGCACGCTGGCAGTGAGGTAGTAGCGTTCATCATAGTTATACATCACACGACCGAGATAAGAGATCAGCGAGCTGTAGCTGTTGGTACCCGAAGCCTGCATGTTCTCTGTACCGGCACTCACATAGCGCATTTCCTCAACGTTGGAGGGGATGTTGTCGCGGCTGCCGCTGAGCCAGTAGTCCTGGAAGCGCTCCATGGTGTAACCAGCCATGACGTTGAGGTTATGGCGTTTGTTGAAGCTCTTCATATATGTCAGCGTGTTGGTCCAGTTCCAGTCGACCCAGTTCTGCATAGTGCGTGAGGCATTGCTCTTCTCACTTTGTTCGAGGTTGTCGATATGGAAATCCGGTGTGTAGCCGTCCGAGAGGCGGAAGCGTGCATTGATGCCAAACTGTGTACGGAAGGTCAGTCCGCTGATAGGACTGATGCTGATGAAAGGAGTAGCCAGCAAGCCATATTCGTCGGAATGCTTGTCGAGGCGATACATCGAAGCTACAGGGTTCCACTCCTGGTTGTTGTTTGAGCGTGCGTAGTTGCTGTAGGGGTTGGAAGTCCACTCGCTCTTGTCACGCATGACGGGCGTTGTCGGATCCATGGCCATGATGGCACCCATCAAGCTGGGCGTGTCATTCCAGTTCTCATATTTCGGTGTAAAGTCGATACCAGCCTTGACAATCTTGTTGAAGTTATACTCCATAGAGAAGCGAGCCGTGAGTTTCTGCCAGTCGCCGACCTTGTACTGAGAATTCTGCCGGAAGTAACCGATGCTTGCCGAATAGAGCAGTTTGTCGGTGCCTCCCGAGAATCCGATATTGTAGTTCTGTTGCAGCGCGATGTCACGGATACACTGGTCCCACCAGTCTGTACCCTGAGCGTCGGTGATGTTCTCAATGCCTTTGTAAGCACCGGTGCTACCGTCATTGGCGTAGCGCATCTTATATACTTTCTCATATTCCGAAGCCTTGGCAACATCGGGCTTGCTGAGTGTCTGGAAGCCCTCAGAGACGGAAGCCTCAAACTTCATGGCTCCCTTACGGCCTTTCTTGGTGGTGATAAGGATGACACCATTGGAGCCACGAGTACCGTAGATAGCCTCAGCGGAAGCGTCCTTGAGCACCTGCATACTTTCGATGTCGTTTTGATTGAGGAAGTTGATGTTATTTCCTACCGGCATACCATCTACGACATAGAGCGGGTCAGAACCGTTGATGGTGCTGATGCCTCGAATGATGACACGCGGTGTGGATCCCGGTGAGCCGCTGTTGGTCACCTGCACACCATTGACCTGTCCCTGCAAGGCGTCCATGACGTTGCCTGTGGTGAGCTTGTTGAGCTCATCACCTTTGATGGCGGAAATAGAACTGGTCAGATCGCCTTTCTTGGCGACACCATAACCGATGACCACCACCTCATTGAGGTCAGAAGCATTGTCTTTCATCACAACGTTGATAGCAGTGCGTCCGGCTATAGCGATCTTCTGTGACGAGAATCCCATCATGGAAAATTCCAGCGTGGCATTCTTGTCGGCATTGATACTATAGTGTCCATCCATATCGGTGACAGTGCCGTTGGTCGTGCCGGCGACCTTGATATACGCTCCCATCAGGGGTTCATGGTCATCGGCAGAGGTCACTGTACCCGTGATCTTCATCGTCTGCGCCTGCAGGCACAGGGCGAAGACGGACAGGAAAAGGGATAACAAATATTTTTTCATTTGTCTGTTGATTGGTTATACTATTGTTCTGGTTCTATTATTTCACTGGAATGATGCGGCTCCGCAGCAGGGCATAGTCAAACTCGAAGAGATACTTGCCGTCAGCAGGCACCGTCATCTCCTTCATGTTGTCACCGCCGTTGGGCTTGTTAGCCTCGTTCTCATCACTGCCGTCGAAGCGCCAGTACGGCTCAGGCCACCATCCCCAGATATGTGCAACGCTAATCGTGAAACTGATCTTCGTGCCTTTGGTAAGTGTCATCTCGCGATAGAGACGGTAAGGATTGTTCTTGTCTTGATAGAGCACAAACGCATTGTTGTTGGGGTTCGTTGTCCAGCTCGGCGTACCTGGCAGCCCACTGCCCGCTAACACGATTTCGTAAGCCTGTGCGCCACTGCCATCCTTGAAGTCGATCTTTTGTGAACCGTCAAGAATTCCCAACGAAGCGGTTGTCGGAGTATAGCTCTTCACGTCGTATTCTCCAGTGACCGTGTTAAAGTCGATCTCGTAGTAGCCTACCTTGCTCAGCTTGATGGGCTGTCCGACATTGGGGTTGCTGGTCAGCAGTCCTGTAGTAGGATCCACGCCAAAGCAAATTGGCTGGAAGTCGGTCTTCTGAGGGATGAAGCGCACGCCGGTACCTGCCTTCTGGTTGTAGTAGAGGGCACGATACTGATATTTTCCTGTGTGATCAATGAGCATGGGCACGCCATAGACGTCGCTGGTCAGGTCGGCAGCGTCATCGACATCGGCCAGATACATCTTGTCGAAGTCAGGCAGATCACTCACTTTGATTGTGCTTGTCGTAGTCGCCGTGTTGTTGAACTTGTCTCCTACCTTTACAGTCATCGTGTAAGTTGCTTCTTTTTGTGGCATCTCATACACCTTATTATATATATAGGTCGTGCCGCTGATGCTGACGCTGTCGTGTACGTTGAGATCTGGGATGCTCACCACGATATAGTTCAGATTTTTGTTATCGGCAACAGCCGTGGTGAGGCTGAGCTTAGGATTCTGCAAGAGCACGGTGAGCTCTTTGGAAGGTGCCTGTGTGAATGTCGGAGCTGTGAAGTCACCGTCGGGAGTGACAAGCACGGTTGTTTCTGTCTGATGTCCACGCACGTCCTCCACCGTTACCTTTACGGGAAACTGATCTCCGTCTTTCCATTCTGAGCCGGCAGTGTAGTGATAGCTCAGACTGTACTCATGCAGCAACGTGTCGGGATAATAAGTCAGGAAGTCGATGGTCTTGTCGAGGTTCATCCCTTCGTTTTCCAGGGTGATGCTCTTCAGTCCGTCAGCATCCTTGGCGACGCCTTCAATGGTGAACTGTCGTCCGGGTTCGGTTTGAATGTGATCCGTAGTCAACTGGATTACGGGAGCCTGGTCATCAACAGCAGGATAGTCATCGTCACTGCTGCACGATGTCATAGACACGGTAGCAAGCAATCCGAACAAACCCGCCAATAATGGCCGGAAAAAGTTTTTGTTCTTATTCATATAAGTACGCTTTAGTAAGTTGATTGTTTATGTTATGTATTTATTGCGTTAATGTTGATTACCTTTTGCGATCCTGTAGCAATCCCTTACGAAAGAAAAAGAACTTTAAATATTGAAGATTAGAGCGGATAAATTGTTTGCTGCAAAGTTAATAAACATGGGTAGAACGTGGGGTACAATTATCGTGCTTTCAGTAGCTACAAATCGTGCAAAAGGCTATATTTCGGTCAGCAAGTACCATAATATTGCAAAAAAAATCATATCTTTGCATGGTATGATAAAGATCAATAAACATCTCGCTTGGTTGTTGCTGCTTACCTGCTTCGCCTTGTTGCCGGTTCCAGCCAGTGCTGCCATTCTTGCCTCCTCTCAAGACTATGCCGTCAAGCCTTTAGGTATAGACATGGGTCTGTCGAGCAACTACTGTGTTGCCATCGAGCGTGATAAGTGGGGCTATCTGTGGATCGCTACCGAGGAAGGTCTCAACCGCTTCGATGGTTCTCATTTCTATACCTATTATCAATACCTCTCTCCCGGCTTCCATGGAGATGCCCTCGGTAGCAATGCGCTGAGTGCCTTGCTTGACGACACATACAGTCCGGTCATGTGGGTTGCGACACAACGCAATGGACTCAATGCCATCAACTATGCCGACTACTCGATCCGGCACTATACCCATCAGGCCAAAGACGACCACAGCATTGGGTCTAACGACCTGACTGGATTGGCACGAGCCAGTGACGGCGGACTTTGGGTATGCACTTATTGGAATGGTGTCGATCACTTCAATACGCATACCGGACAGTTTACCCACTACTGCCGGCGTACGCTTCCCACTCTGCCAAGCGACCAGGTCTGGTGCGCGCTCGATGGCGGGCACGGTTTCCTCTATGTCGGACATGTCTACAACGGTCTGTCGGTCATAGACACCCACAGCCGACGTGTCACCAACTACAGCCATCGCGATGACATTCCATCGTCCATCAGCGGCAATGAGGTTCATTGTCTCTTCCGCGACCGCATGGGACATCTTTGGATAGGCACAAATCATGGACTGGATCTCTTTGACCCCATTCGCCAAGCCTTTTTGCACTTTCAAAATGTTCCGCAACTCAAAGGAAAGATTATGGATATCCGTGAGCTCGGCGACAACCGCCTCTGGATCGCTACAGAGTTGCAGGGTATTGTCATCCTCGACATCTCACGTATCTCAGGCAATAGCCCAGGCAGTTCGCTTATGCCCAGCGCCGACGCACTGTCTGCCTCGATGATCATCGGGACCATCACAGAAGGAGCTTCCTCATCACAACTTACCGGCAACGGCATCCGAAGTCTCTGTCCCGACGCCTTTGGCAACGTGTGGGTAGGGCTCTACGGCTCCGGCATGGATATGATTACACAGGAGTTGCCAGCCTTCACACACATTACCTATTCACCTTTTCCACAGACGGGACAACTCACTAACAAGAATGTCTTCGGCCTGGCTATCGCTTCCGACGGCTCTCTTTGGGCAGGAACGGATGGCAGTGGCGTCAACGTCTTCAACGGCGGGGGACAGCGCATCGCGGACATGCCAGCGACAATGGGAAGCTGCGTACAGACGATCTACTGCGATCATGAAGGTCGGCTATGGACAGGCTCCTATACCGACGGTGGAAAGGTGCGTGAAACCAATGGCACCATCCACGCCATAGAAGGCCTTCCGGCACACGCCGATGTACGCTGCTATTTCGAAGACAATAAACAGCAGATGTGGATCGCAACCTCGTCAGGACTGTACAGAACAGCTAAGGCAACAAGTCGCGTCGAGGCTCACTGGCCCGTCAAAAGCTATCTGCTCAGGGCGGTCTATGTCGATGACAGGGGCTATGTGTGGCTGGGCACCTTTGGCAATGGCTTTTTGATCTGTTCTCCTTCCATGCGCATCCTGCACGAGATGAATGAGACCAACGGCTTCCCTTCCAGCGATATCTATCACATACAGAACGACCATCGTGGACATATATGGATTGCCACCAATCAGGGACTGGTGTGTATGTCTTCGGAAAAGAGGCAGATCCAACATGTCTATGGCAGGCGCGACGGCATGGAAAGCAGTTACACCCGTGCTTCGATGATGGACTCTGACGGCAACCTATGGGTCAGCACCAATAAGGGAATCAGCTGTCTGCGCCACAATGCCAGAGCTTTTATCAACTATTCCTGGCGGGACAACTTGCCAAAAGGCAACTTCAACGACGGCAGTGTATGCGCGCGCGCTGACGGTACGCTGTTTTTCGGCAGTACAGATGGCATAGTCTCTTTTCTTCCTCAAAAAGTGCTGACACAACGACGGCCACCGAAAGTCTTCATCACAGGATTGTCGTTGCCCTCAGCCAACAGCATCGGGCAGGACAGCATCGTGTGCGTTATCGGCAAAAAACAGATCACGGTCGATTACCATCACACCACCTTCTCCATTCTGTTCAGTGCTCAGGACTATGCCTTGTCACATACAGTGGAATATGCCTACCAGCTGGAGGGACTGCACAGCCAGTGGGCGCTGCTCGACGACAACAAGGTCACGCTCCACGATCTGCCTTACGGACACTACAAGTTACTTGTGCGCTGTCGTCTGCGCAATCAGCAATGGTCGGCACCAACAGTGATGGAGCTCACCATGCAACCTCCGTTCTGGCTCTCTTGGTGGGCAAAAACACTCTATGCGCTTATGGTCCTGGCGGTTGTCATCGCCGCCATACGGCTCTATCTGCGTAAAGTCCGTCTCGAATATCTCTACAACTCGGAGAAGCGAGAACACCAGTTGCAACAAAAGATTACGGAAGAACGACTGCAGTTCTTCACCAACATCGCCCACGAACTGCGTACGCCGCTGACGCTGATCCTTGGCCCGCTCGACGACATGGCCCGCCATTCCGACATACCACGTGACGCTAAACACACGCTGGCTGTGGTCTTCCAAAGCGCGCAAAGACTAAAGGCGCTCATCGACAAGCTGCTGGAATTCAGAAAGACGGAAACGGCGAACAGAAAGTTGCAACCGCAATACGGTAATCTGGTGGACTGTGTATGCGATGTCTGTCTGAAATATGAGGAGTTGAACCGCAACCCTAATGTTGTTATCACTACGATGGCGTCGCAGCCGGAAATCATGATGAACTTCGATAAAGATGTGGTGACGATCATCTTGGACAATCTTATCTCCAACGCGGTAAAATACACGGATCGTGGCCATATCACCATTGCGGTCAGCAGTGAGGATGGCGATGGTCAGTGTCGGGCCGTGCTGACCGTGTCGGATACCGGTCGTGGCATCTCGTCGGAAGCCTTGCCTCATATTTTTGACCGCTTCTATCAAGAGCAAGGACCACATCAGGCATCAGGTACGGGCATAGGACTGGCATTGGTGAAAAACCTCGTCGGCCTGCACCACGGCACGATTACTGTAGAGAGTAAACCGGGAAAAGGAAGTGTGTTTAGAGTCGTCATCTGTGGGGAAGACTCAGAAAAGTTAGCCTCAAACACGTTGCTAAAAGAAAATGGAGGGTCTACCGAAGCCATAATAACCCCGCATACTTCCGAAGGCTCCGGGCAAGCAGTTCTCCCCCTCTCGGGGGGAGCTAGAGAGAGGCTTCTCCTCCTTGTTGTCGAAGACGACCAAGACATCAGAGAGTTCATCGCCTCGGTATTTACCGGATTGTTTGACGTCAGACAGGCCAAAGACGGTGAAGAAGGATGGAAGGTAGCACAGGAGACAACGCCCGACATCATCATCAGCGACATCATGATGCCCAGGATGGACGGCAACGAGCTGTGCCGGAATATCAAAAACGATGTACGCACCTCCCACATCCCCGTCATTTTGTTGACGGCAAAAGACACCGATGCCGACAAGACCGTGGGCTACAACGCCGGGGCAGACTCGTATCTCACCAAGCCTTTCACGGCCGGACTGCTCCGCGCACGCGTCGACAATCTGCTCCGACAACGGCAACAGCTCAATGACACCATCGCCCACTCTGAGCCAGACTTCAGCTTGAAGCGCAAGCAACTGCAAGCCTCGTTGCAGGATATCGACCGGCAGTTCTTCCAACAGCTCGACCATCTCATCGAGGAGCGCATCTCGGGAGATGTCGACGTGAGTTATCTGGCTGAGGAACTGCACGTCAGTGTCAGCACACTCTACCGCAAGATGAAGACGCTTACGGGCATCTCTACCAACGAGTATATCCGCAAATACAAGATGCAATATGCCGAACATCTGTTGCTCACAGGACGCTACTCGATCAGCGAGGTCAGCTTCATGGTGGGCATGAGCAGTCCTTCCTACTTTCGGCGCTGCTTCAAGGATGCCTACGGCATGATACCCTCGGAATATATCCAAAAGATGAAAAGGAGCGTATAGGAATTACGTCAACCAGTTTTACCCTCTATTTTAGTTTCGGTTTCAGCTCGTCTGGTGAGTTCTTGGTGTACATGTTCACGGGCGGATCCGTCTTTTTAAAGAGGTCGGTGATGACCGTGACAGGCAGCGTCAGGGCAGGCTGGAAGCTGTCACTCTCCATATAGTCGATGAGAGCCTTGCGCATCTGTCGGGCCACCAGGCGGTGGTCGAGGTGGCTGCTGATGTCCATTGTGGTCATCAGCAATTTACCGTTGAGCACGTTGGCCTCTATCATCATGCCGAGCTTGCGGCTCACATGCCACGTATCGATAGGCTGTATGGGCGACTGATAGTCACGAGGCAGTGCTGCGAGGTTCATCACCTGAGCATTGTTGACCAGCTCCCACCAGTTGAGATTGCTCCAGTCGTCGGTGGGAAACTCACGGAACAGCGGGTGCTGCGAATCAATGGCCAAGCCCGTGGTATGCTGCGGCCGCATCTTAAACCAACTCGTATTCCAGAAGACGGGCAGGTAGGTCTGCTTCACATCGTTGCCATAGCGTACCTTGTCGGCCGCCGTGATGAGCACCTTGCCGCCATGGCGCAGCAGGGTGAGCGCACGGTTGTCCATCTCAAAGCGATAGCACAGCGATTGCAGTTTGCCGCTGGTGTGGAGAAACTTCCCGGCCATCGTCGCCATGCCATTGTCGCGCAACAGATCAGCGAAGATGTCGAAGTTGTATGCCTTGTAGACTCCCGTGTACTGGCTGCGTTCCCACAGGTCGGGAAATGCGCACCACTGTCTAGTACATGGCTGCCGCAGGCTCTGTGGGTCCGAGCGTAGCCTTCTCCCAGCATTCCTTGGCCTTCTCGTTCTCACCCTTGGCTTCGTAAGCGCAACCAAGGAAATAGTAGAAGTCGTTTTTCTGTGCACCGTAGAGCTTGCCTTCACCGAGATGATAGACGAGGCACTCATTGAGGAGCAGAATGGCCGTGTCGTAGTCTTTACGGTCCAGTGCCTGCTTGGCGAGCTCCACGCGAGCGAGCTGGTATTGTCCGCTGACCTTGCCTTCGCCACCTTCCCATGGATGGAACTGATGGACATCGAGCTTTTCCTTCGCCTCCTCATAGTGACCAGTGAGATTGAGCAAGGTGATCTCTTCCAACAGCAGGTCGTCGCGCTGGGCGATGAGCTCGGGGTACTGCTCAAGATGCTTCAGTCGCATGTCGTGGTCGTAGCCCTGTCGCTTATAGAGTTGGTCGAGCTCCATGAGTATGCGCCCATCCTTGGTATTGAGGCTGAAGGCTTTCTCCATATCGGCCACGGCCTGCTCGGGATTGTTCTCCTTGTTGAACTCCTCCAATGCGAGGTTGCGCCAAACAGTGGGGAATGTCGGGTCGAGCTCAGCAGAGCGGTTCCAGTGGAGACGGGCCACATCGAGCCAGTTGACAATCTGGGCGGCAAGGATGCCGATAACGATCATCATCTGGTTGAGCGATACCATGCGGCCACGGATGGAAGCCGGAGCGACTTCGGCGATATACATAGGAGAGAGAGTCCCGAGGCCAGGCCGATGCCGACACCACCAAAGAAGCGGGCGATGAGGAAGGTATTAAAAGTATGGACCGCACCTGTAGCCAAAGCCGACAACAGAAACACGATGGAGGAGATGGTCAGCAGCTTCTTGCGTCCCATCCGGTCGGCCAGCCAGCCTACCGTCAGTGCGCCGAACATGCAACCGATCAAAGCCACGGTCATGGCAAGACCTTGATCGCTCGGCGACGAGCCAATTCCAAAATAAGCCTCATAGAAAGGCTTCGCTCCGCCGATGACCACCCAGTCATAACCGAAGAGCAGGCCTCCGAAGGCTCCTACCATACATATAAAGTATGTGTACGCATTCTTACTCATTTGCAAACCTACATGTTAAGAATCAAAAGCGGCTTTTCCGGTGAGCGCTCCATTGTCTTACCAAACATGATTAGACATACCTGCGAAGCTGACGAATATCTCCGTCAACTTTATATCACCGACATCGGCTATTACCCCCACGCGATGTACCACTATCGTGAGCGGCCCGAGGGGGTGGCACAATATATCCTCATCTACTGCGTCAAAGGCAGTGGATGGTACGAAGTAGAGGGAAAGCGACACACCATTGGCTGCAATCAGTTTGTCATCATACCAAAAGGCAAGCCACATGTCTATGCGTCGAACAACCAAGATCCATGGACTATCTATTGGATGCATTTCACCGGTCAGATGGCACACTGCTTCGGTGAGAATCACCTTGAGCCTAAAGAGATAGTCCCGGGAAGCAATTCCCGCATCAACCTGCGGAATGATGTCTTTGAGGATATCTTTCTGACGCTCAGTGACAACTACAGTCTTGAAAATCTGCGATACGCCTCTTCCCTACTCTATACCTTTCTGGCTTCACTCTGCTATCTGAAACAGTTCAGACACTATAATGCTCAGCAAGAACGCATCGACACCGCGGACATCGTCACCATGACGGTAAGGTATATGAAAGAGAATATCGAGAAGCAGTTGACGCTTCAACAACTGTGCGACTACATCGGCTACTCTGTCTCACAGTTCTCTCTCATCTTCCGCAAAAGCATCGGACAGTCACCGCTCAATTACTTCAACCGGCTCAAAGTGAACCGCGCCTGCCAACTCTTAGGGACTACTGATCTCAAAATCAATCAGATCTGCACGATGGTAGGCATCGATGACAGCTATTATTTCTCGCGGGTGTTTACCATGATTGTTGGCGTCTCGCCTAAGAAATATCGGCAAACAATCGCAGAGAAAAATTCTGATTCCACAAGTGAATAGACTTTGTGTCCGGCTCCTCTCCCCCCTCGCTTTTCCTAACTTCGCCGTTTCTTGATCCTTGCTCGACCTTAAAGGTTGATCCTTTCCCTAAACTTCAGGAAGCTATCTGCTCTCACTTTCCCCGCAGGCAGGGAATGCTTTACTCGTTTGTACACAGCATGAATGGGAAGTGGACTTCTTTTCCAGCGTTGAATGTTACCCTAAAAAACAATCTATTTAAACCTAATGAACTGAGCCTATCTTAGATGCAAGCATTTGAGGTTTGAGGACCTTTATGAGAGAATCCTCTTATTTCCGAATTCTTGATATGCGTGATAACCATGGAGCAGGGGGACGAGCCCCATGCTCTCAATGGCTTTATTTCATCTTCCAAATCTTTGCCTTACCGCCTTTCACGCTCAGTCTGTCATAGGGCTTGGTAGGGAAGACCAGGTTGGAGAGGGCAAACTTGCCGTCGGCATCGAAGACTTCTACGCTGCTCTTGTCGATGAAGATCAGCACACGACTGGCTTTTCCGTGAGTGGGGGCTGTCGTGACGGAAGCAAAGACATCGCTGAAGTCGGTCTGCCCGCTCTTCATGCGGTCTACAGAGAAACTCTTCTCAGCGGCATCGTAGCGCATGACCACACGCTCGCCCTTGCCATTAGAGAGTTCGATGGTGGCGTTGCGACGCAGTCCGCTCACCTCTATCATGCAGGCATCGCTCAAGCTTTGTGCTTTCTTGCTGAAGGCTTTCATGATCTCCGGTGATGGCTTCACGCTGAGATAATCCTCATTGCCGTCGGTGAAGATGCCGAGATCACGGGGAATGCCGTTGCCAGAACGGTATTGCTTGGTTGGGACGACGGCAGCATACTGCCAGTTGCTCATCCAGGGCAAAGCCACATGACGACCGTCGGGGGCATTGCTGAAAGTCACTGTGGCATAGTGGTCCTTGCCGTAGTCCATCCACTTCGTTGTCTCAGGCTTGCTCTCACAGGTAAACTGATGGCCGTCCCACTGGCCTACGAAATACTGCGTGGCCGATCCACCGAATGGTCCGCCGGGGTTGATATTGCAGAAGAGCACCCATTTGCCGTTTGCAATCTGTATCAGGTCGGGGCATTCCCACACACCTTTGTGGCAACCGTAGCCTTCGCCGAAACTGCTCTCGTATTTCCAGTTCTTCAGATCTTTAGATGAGTAGAAGTTCATCTTCTGTCCCGTGGCCATCACAAGGTTCCACTCTTTCGTGGCTTTGTTCCAGATCATCTTCGGGTCGCGGAAGTCCGGCTCTTTGGCAGTGAGTGTCGGGTTGCCGCTGTATTTGGTGAAGGTCTTACCACCGTCGTTGCTGTAGGCCAGGCTCTGTGTCTGGTTCTCAGCGGCGGTAGTGTACATCGCCACGATGGCATTCTTGCCGAAGCCAGTCGTGTTGCTGCTGTCGACGACAGCAGAACCGCTGAAGATCGTGCCCAAGTCGTCGGGCTCAATGGGCGTGCCCTCGTATTGCCAATGAACTAAGTCGCGGCTGGTGGCGTGGCCCCATGTCATGTTTCCCCAAATAGAACCGTAGGGGTTGAACTGATAGTAGAGGTTCCACACGCCGTCCTTATAAAACATGCCGTTGGGATCGTTCATCCATCCCCACAGGGGAGTATGGTGATAGACGGGTCGGTAAGCCTCTCGGTTGGTGGTGTCGAAGGTGTCGCTCTCCTTCATCAACTGCCAGCAGCTGTAGTCCTCAATGTTGCCGACCGTACGGTAGTTGCCTTGAAAGCTAAAGTCGAGGAGTACCTTTCCGTCTTTGCCGAACTTGCTGATGTCAAGAGGCACGAAATAATCGGGCTTACCAGTTGCAAGACGCACCTTTATGTCTTGCATGGAGTGACTGTCCTTGATGACTTTAATGGTGGTCTCGTTTTCCTTCTCCTCTATAGGCAGCAGGATGTAGCGTTTCTGAGTATTCACACTCATCATGGCGTGCTTGTCGGAAAGAATATGGCGTATGAACCACTGATGGCTCTGTGCCAGAAGGCTGCCCGTGCCCATGAGCAGGGCAGCCAAGAGGATTGAGAATCTTTTCATGTTGGAAACAGATGTGTACTGAATGGTTTACTTGTCGTAGCCTTTATTCTGCGTGTACAGTCCGGGGATGTAGTAGAGCTGGTTGTAGGGAACCGGCCAAAACTCGTTTTTACCCGGCGTGAAGTTCGCGTCCTTGTAGTACTCGGCATAAGGCTGACCGTCGTAGACATCCTTGGCCTCGCTCTTGAAATAGTTGTTGAGAGTTTCGGAGGCGATGCCCCAGCGGCGCAGGTCGAAGAAGCGGCTACCCTCCATACCCATCTCCAGTCGGCGCTCCCAGCGCAGGCACTTGCGGGCTGTCTCCTTGTCCTGGAAGTAAGACTCAGGATAGAGAGCGATGTCGCACTGGTCGGCGGCGTATTTAATATGCTTTTTGATAGAGTTCTTGGCACGCTGACGGATGTCGTTGATGATCGTACGGGCTTCTTGCAGACGGCCCAACTCGATGAGAGCCTCGGCGCGTATGAGCATCACGTCGGTGTAGCGCAGCACATAGTCGTTCATGTCGAAGGCCTGCCAGGGACGGTTGTAGGACTCGCCCTTGGAACGCTGCGGCACTTCCTTCATCGAAGTATAGTAGCCGTAGGTGTTCGGCGTGCGGGAGTTGGCCTTGGTGAGCGTGTATTCCGGCTCATACTTGTAGGGGAAGGTCGGCATGCCCACCGTGTGGAAGAGCCGCGGATCCCACTTCTGTGCTGTCGGCTTGCCATTGACAGGATATTCGTCGCTGTCGTTGTAGTCGGTGAACTCGGGCAGACCGTTGCGGGTCTTATAGGCATTGACGAGGTTCTGTGAAGGCTTGTGGAAGTCCCATCCGCACGACCAGATGCCCCAGCAGCCGTTGAGCGTGTTGGACCAGTTGGCGCGCCCGTAGCGAGTGTGGTCCTCGGAGTAGTCACTGGCCTGCACAGCGAAGATGCTCTCCTTGCTGTTCTTGTAGTCGGGCAGGAAGATGTCGCCATAGTCCTCAAGGTAACCATAGTGTGATGCCTTGACCACGTCGGTGTAGTCCACTACCTTCTGCATATAGTCCTTGTTGATGTGGCTCACGCCGTCGGTAGCCTCGTAGCCGTCGCCCCAGGCCAGGGTGAGATAGCACTTGGCCAAGTAAGCGGCGGCGGCAATCTTGTTGGCGCGTCCGCCCTCGCTCTGCTTCTCGGGCAGATTATCGTAGGCAAACTTAAAGTCGTCGATGACTTTGCCGAAGAGCTGTTCGTAGGTGTATTGTGTGTTGGAGGTCTTCTCCGTGGCCTTGTCCTTATAGACCTGCTCGTCAATCCATGGCACCTGACGGAACACGGAGATGAGCTTGAAGTAGAAGTGGGCGCGCAGGAAGCGGACCTCAGCTTCGCGCTCTGTCGTTGTCTGCCCCCCAAGCACGTTGTTGCCGTTCTCCTCCAGGGAGACCAGGGCGCGGTTGCAGCGTGACACGGCACAGAACAGACGGTACCAGAGCTCGTCGAGCTCGCCACGTGTGGAGGTCAGCGAAGACCATACCTCGATGTCGTGATAACCTGTGTCGCCCGTTCCGCCACCATTCAATTTAGGCCGTCCTG
>DLDU01000041.1:42357-42505 GCA_002481295.1 Prevotella sp. UBA7764
TATGATCTCACCTTCATCCATATTGTCTCTTAGCCTGCCAAGGACATCGGTGAGCCAGTCAAGAGGGTTCAACTGCACGACATCGCAGGATTCAAGCAGCGAGTAGAATACGGCATTGTCCTCAGCCCCCTTGTCATCATGGCTGAAG
>DLDU01000010.1 GCA_002481295.1 Prevotella sp. UBA7764
TGGATATCCTCCGTTTTCACCAGACTTCACTAACATGCGCTCGTTTCTGGTCAATCAGGGCTTTATGAACATTACAGAAGCACATGATTTCCCGGTGAGTGACAGGCTTAGCAAGTGGGGGGTACCTGACCATTTGGTATTTCAACGTGTAGAGAAAGACCTCTGTACGAATCAAAGCGTATGCCCCATGTTCCGCGTCATCCAGACATCTAGTTCACATGAGCCTTTCGATGTTCCTTTTCATCGACTGAAAGACAAAAGACTCAATGCCTTTGCTTATAGTGACAACAGCATTGGACAATTTGTAGATTGGCTCAAGAAGACAAAATTTTGGTCTCATAGTTTGGTAGTATTGATTCCTGATCATCTTGGAGCATGGCCCCGCGATATCGATAACTTCTCGTTTTGTCGCTTTCATGTTCCGATGCTTTGGACAGGTGGCGTTTTATCCTCCACAAAGATGGTAAGTGATATCTATGGATCACAGCAGGATATTACGGCCACCTTGCTGAGTCAGTTGGGTTATAATCACAGTATGTTTCCCTTTAGCAAAGACCTATTCGATACAAGAGCGCCTCATTATGCTTTTTTTATGATGAATAACGGATTTGGACTGATTGACAGCCGAGGCTCTATAATATATGATTATGACCGCAGTGCCATCGTTAAGTCCAAGGGATTGTCATCTGAGTATGAACAGAATGGAAAAGCTATTACTCAAGTACTATATGACTACATAGCTCACCAAAAATAGTATTTTAACTTGCATTCTCGCACAATGCGGTTCTTATACTATGCATCATTATTTCGCCCTTTCAGACTTCTCCAGTTCTTCAATTCCTTTAGAGGTACAAAGCCCACGCATGAATACCATGATGAGATTGCTAAAAATATCTTTCAAATCATATTGTAGGTAAAGTTGCTGTGTCATTGCCTCTCGGATTGAGATATCGGCTATTTTTTCAATCAGCTCATAATTAATCCCTGCTAAAAAGAAGCCCTGCTTGATGCCATTGGCAAAAAAAGAAGAGGACTTCATTTGTCTCTGCATTTTTCGCTCTTTGAAAAGCTTAATAACCTGAGGGTATTTCTCCAATTCAATGAAATATGTGGGTACGATTCTCGACATTCTATTCATTTTAAGCTCGTAGAAATACAACATAATGTCGATAACATTGTGCCCTGGGCTCTTAGCAAAATCTTCGATTTCCTTATCAGTGATATCTAAATCATGCCTGACACATTCTAATACGAGGTCTGCTTTATTGTCAAAAATCTCATATACGGTGCGCTTCGAAACAGACAGTATTTGGGCAATGTCGTCCATCTTAACAGACTTGATGCCCTTGCTTTCAAACTCATGTGTTGCTATTGCAATTATGCGTTGACGCAGTTGCTGTCGATATTCTGTAGGGTTGACAGTTTTACTCATATAAGAAATTACAAGTTTATTATGTTGTAAACTTACATAAAAATATCGAATTATAAGTCGTCTGAGACAAAAAACTATAAAAAATCACAGAAAGTCCACGCTTAAGTCTGTACTGCCAAGGTTATATAGTTCTCCACCATCTCCACCATTAACTAATTACTTGGTTTCCCTGCAATTCTAATTAAATATGCTTATAGTAAGGTGAGAACACCTAAAGATCATTTTTGATATTGCCGGAGTGCAGCGAGGAGTTCTGCATTTTCTTTCTTAGTACCAACGGTCACACGCAGACAGTCTTTGCAGAGTTTAACGCGGGTGCGGTTTCTGACGATGATACCTTTCTCTACAAGATAATTATAGATAGACTGAGCATCCTTCATCTTGGCTAAAAAGAAGTTAGCATCTGTCGGATAGACAATTTGACAGATGGGCAACTCGCGAAAAGCTGCTATCAACTTAGGGCGCTCCTCGAGTAATAGCTTTACCCATTTTTCCACCTCAGCGCGATTTTTCAAGGCTTCTAAGGCATGACGCTGAGTAAGTAAGTTGATATTGTAGGGGTATTTTACTTTGTTGAACAGATCGATAATCTCCTCACTTGCAAAAGCCATGCCCAGCCGAATGGCAGCACACCCCCAAGCTTTGCTCATGGTGTTGAGCACGATTAAATGAGGATAATTTGCCACAACATGTCGAAAGAGTGGGGCGGAGGAGAAGTCGGAGTAAGCCTCATCGATGACAATGATGCCATCGAAGTGCTCCAGAACAGATGTAATCCCTTGCGTTGACATGTTGTTGCCGGTAGGATTGTTGGGAGAGCAGATCCAAATCACCTTTGTGTGGTCGTCGCAAGCAGCGAGGATTGCGTCGACATTCATCTGATAGTGCTCATCTAAGAGTACAGGACGATATTCAACATCGTTGATGTCGGCACAGACCTTATACATGCCATAGGTAGGTTCTATTGCTACCACATTGTCTGTCTGCGGTCGGCAAAACACGCGGTAGACTAGGTCTATTGCCTCATCAGAACCATTGCCGAGAAATATATTGGCGGCGGGTATATTCTTGATCTTCGAGAGTTCAGCCTTCAAATCCGTTTGTAATGGATCGGGATAGCGGTTGTAGGGGCTGTTGTAGGGATTCTCATTGGCATCGAGAAAGACGTGAGCTTCGTGGCCCGAGTATTCATTGCGTGCAGAACTATATGGAGCCAACTTGGCGATGTTGGGTCTTACCAAATCATTCAAAGATCTTTTGCTCATCATTTTCCGTTTTGATATCATTTATTCGGTACATACCTTACTGTTTGTTGTCAACTTGCGAAAGCATGGATAAGTTACTTTACTACTGTTGCTCTTGGCTTTGCATTCTTAGTCTCATCGCGTTGGCATGGGCTTCAAGTTGCTCATTCTCAGCCATGCAGACCACTGCTCTTCCGATGCTATAGATTCCCTCTTTGGAGAGATGCTGGAAGGTGATCTTACGCATGTAGCTGTCGAGATTCACGCCATTGTATGCCAAGGCATACTGATGCGTGGGGAGTGTGTGATTAGTGCCACTGGCATAGTCTCCGGCACTTTCACAAGCCCATTTACCGAGAAAGACACTACCGGCGTTGATTACTTTTACAACTAACTCGTCATAATTCTCGGTGGTAAGAATCAGATGCTCTGGAGCGTAGGCGTTACTGAGTTCCATAGCCTCATCAAGATCGTGGACGAGCACAAGTTTGGAATTGTCCAAAGACTTTGCTGCAATTTCTTTTCTTGGGAGGCGCTCCAACTGATTCGTAACTTCCGCCCTTACTTTCTCAAGCATCTGCTCAGAGTCGGTGATTAGAAAAACTTGAGAGTCGATGCCATGTTCAGCCTGAGACAACAAATCTGCAGCTACGAAAACAGGATTACTCTTGCTGTCAGCGATGACACATACTTCGCTGGGGCCTGCAGGCATGTCGATAGCCACCTCGTGGAGACTCACTTGCTGCTTAGCAGCCATCACGTATTGGTTGCCAGGACCAAAGATCTTATAAACCTTTGGCACACTCTCTGTGCCATAAGCCATAGCACCGATAGCCTGAACACCACCAACTTTGAAAATGCGACTGACTCCAGCAATCTTGGCAGCTGCTAAAATGGCTGGATTCACTTTCCCTTCTTTGTTTGGGGGCGTACAGAGCACGATCTCGTCGCAGCCGGCAATCTTCGCCGGAGTAGCCAACATTAATACGGTTGAGAACAGAGGGGCGGTGCCACCGGGAATGTACAATCCTACTTTCTGAATGGGTACACTTTTCTGCCAGCACTCTACCCCCTTGGATGTCTCCAACGATATACCTTTAAATTTTTGTGCGCAATGAAATTTATAGATGTTCTCATGCGCAAGTTTTAAAGAATCGAGCAACTCTGTGGGTACCAATGTCATTGCCTCGTCAATTTCTTCCTCACTGACAGCTAATGAGGTCAAAACGGCATGGTCAAACTTCTGCTCATATTTTTTTACAGCTTCATCGCCTTGCTGTCTGACATCGTCGAGCACACGCTTTACCGTGACATTCAGCTGTGAAACATCTAAATGAGGGCGCTTGACCAATTCTGGCCATGTCTCTATTGAGGGATATTTAATAATATTCATTTCTCAACCTTTCTTCGAAATTATCAGATCTTAGTCTTAGATCCTTAGAGGATCATTTTTTCAATAGGGGAAACCAAGATGCCCTGAGCACCCAGCTCCTTGAGTTTGCCGATGATTTCCCAAAAGCGGGCTTCGTCTAATACTGTGTGAATAGCGCACCATTCGGGGTCGGAAAGAGGAATGATAGTAGGACTTTTGATGCCGGGCAGTACCTTCGTGATGTCCGCCACCTTATCTTTTGGCGCGTTCATCATCACGTATTTTTTGTCTCGTGCGATCTGAACAGCCTCAAAACGGAAGAGCAGTTCATTCAATATCTTGCGCTTCTCGTCGTCCATCTTCCAATTGCCGATCAATACTGCCTCGCTCTTCATAACCACTTCCACCTCTTTCAGATTGTTATGGACGAGCGTGGAACCGGAACTGACAATGTCGAAGATAGCATCTGCCAAACCGATGCCTGGGCTGATCTCTACAGATCCGGTAATGACATGGATGTCAGCTTTGATATTGTTTTTATTCATAAAGCGACGAAGAATACCCGGATAGGATGTGGCTATCTTTTTTCCATTGAACCATGAAATGCCCGTATAATCAATGGCTTTTGGGATAGCAAGAGACAGCCGGCACTTAGAGAAGCCCAACGGACGAATGATATGTGCGTCTTCTTGACGCTCTTCAAACTCATTCTCGCCTACGACGCCAATATCTGCCACACCGCTTGCAACGCTCTGTGGAATGTCGTCATCACGAAGGAATAGAACCTCCAATGGAAAATTGGTGCTTTGAACGAGAAGAGTCCGCTTACTTTCGCTGACTTTGATATCAGCTTCTTTCAGCAAATTCATAGTGTCCTCATAGAGACGACCTTTTGACTGTACTGCTATTCTTAACATGCTGTTTCCTTCTATTTTGAATGTTATAATTCTAATTTTCCTAAAAATATCATGCAAATTTAGCAAATTCCAAGCAAATGTGCAATAAAAATGCTACTTTTGTGATGAAATTTATGATGACGGTAAGAAACATTTATATTTATGCGTGTTGCCTGCTCGTATTCTTGTCTGCTTGTCAGCAGCAATCCAGAAAGCCAGAGATGACGCCATGGGGTACTACGATGGGGGAGGATTCTTTACCACAAGAGTGTTCTCTCAGTTTGGATGATATTCAGATGAATGGAGAGTTGATTATGCTCACGGTATCGGGGCCTGAATCGTACTATGATTATCATGGACATGGGATGGGTACACAATATCTGCTTTGTCAGAACTTTGCGGATAAGTTAGGTGTGTCATTGCGAGTAGAGGTTTGCAAAGATACTACAGAGCTTGTTCAGCGGATGCAAAAAGGAGAGGGGGACCTCGCTGCCGTGTTGTTGCCTAAGAAATGGAACAGACTGTTATATGCGGGCGTCACTGACAAACTGCACCATACTTCCTGGATCGTCAGAAAAGACGGACAAGATTTGGCGCAAGCTCTTAATAGTTGGTATCATCCGGATATGATAAACAAAATTAAGCGCGAGGAACAATTCTTGCTGTCTACGGCCAGTATCAGGCGCCATGTCTATGCTCCTATGCTCAATCGGGCTGGTGGTGTTATATCCTGCTATGATCATTTGTTCCAGCGATATGCTCCTTTGGCAAGATGGGACTGGCGTCTGTTGGCTGCTCAATGCTATCAGGAGTCTACCTTTGACCCAAAAGCCCATTCATGGGCAGGTGCTTGTGGACTGATGCAGATTATGCCGTCAACGGCTGACCATGTAGGTTTGCCGCGTGATAAACTCTATGATCCGGAAGCCAATATTGCCTGCGCTGTCAAATACATTCAGGAACTCAGCGGATTTTTCAGAGATGTGCCAGCATCAGAGCGAATCTATTTTGTGCTGGCCAGCTACAATGGTGGTCATTTTCATGTGAGGGACGCCATGGCTTTAGCATGCCGTGATGGTCGTGATCCGCACCGTTGGGGAGAGGTTGAGCCTTATATTCTCAAATTAAGTTCACCGGCTTACTACACGAATTCAGTTGTGAGATATGGGTATATGCGTGGATTTGAGACGGTAGACTATGTACGACACATCCGTGCACGGTGGTATCAATATAGAGAAGTCGCAAAAAAGGGGGGCTCTTCTGGCTTTTCCACCATGCCGGAGCGGGCGAAGCGGAGATATAAATGGCATCTATAGTTTTTCTTGTTACTAAAAGCGCCTGTCATATACGAAATTTTGCCATTGCTATATATATAATAAGGTGTAATGGCTTTGGCGGAAAGGAAGGTAATCTTGTGATTGCTATGTTATACATATTCTATACTTATTCAAAATATGTATCATATTGATATTAGAAATCTCGATAGTAATAAATAGTTGCCAAAAAATTTGCTGATTTGAAAAATAATTCGTAAGTTTGCATGAGAGTACAATAACCTCGAAGTATTAACTAAAAACAAGTGGAAATGAAGAAGTACAACTTTAATGCGGGTCCCTCGATGTTGCCCCGTGAGGTCATAGAGAACACTGCTAAGCAGATTCTGGACTTCAATGGCTCCGGACTCTCTTTGATGGAAATCAGCCATCGTGCTAAGGACTTCCAGCCAGTGGTCGATGAGACAGTAGCTCTGATCAAAGAGTTGCTCGATATCCCCGAAGGTTATTCAGTGATCTTCCTTGGTGGTGGTGCCTCGCTTCAGTTTATGCAGATCCCGGCAAATTTCCTCATCAAGAAGGCTGGATACGTCAATACAGGTACATGGGCTAAAAAGGCTATGAAAGAGGCTAAGCACTTCGGTGAGACTGTTGAAGTGGCTTCTTCTGCTGATGATAACTATTGCCATCTGCCCAAGAACTTCACAATTCCAGCAGACCTCGACTATCTGCACATCACAACGAACAATACCATCTTCGGTACAGAGCTGCGCGAGGACATAGATTCTCCGGTGCCTCTGATCGCTGATATGAGCTCTGATATTCTCAGCCGTCCTGTCGATGTGTCAAAATATGACGCTATCTATGCCGGATGCCAGAAGAATATGGGTATGGCAGGTGTCACCTGTGTCATTCTGAAGGACGACAAGCTCGGACGTGCTCCACGTGAGTTGCCGACGATGATCGACTACAATACCCATGTGAGCAAGGGCTCTATGTTCAACACTCCGCCAGTAGTGCCTATCTACTCTGTGCTTGAGACCATGCGCTGGGTGAAAGCTCATGGTGGCGTCAAGGAGATGGACAAACGTGCCCAGGAGCGTGCCCGCATTGTCTACGACGAGATCGACCGCAACAAACTCTTCAAGGGAACTGTTGCCGTAGAGGACCGTTCGGTGATGAATCTCTGCTTCGTGATGAACGAGGAGTACAAGGATCTGGAGAAGCCGTTCCTTGATTTCGCAACAGCGCGTGGTATGGTAGGCATCAAGGGCCACCGCTCTGTAGGTGGCTTCCGTGCAAGCTGCTACAATGCTCAGACACTTGAGGGTGTCAACGCGCTTGTAGAGTGCATGAAGGACTTCGAAGCACAGCATTAATCTTAAAAACTATCGACATGAAAATATTAGTTGCAACAGAGAAGCCTTTTGCTGCCGCAGCAGTGGAGGGCATTAAAAAGGTGGCCCAAGAAGAGGGACATGAGATCGTGCTCCTTGAGAAATATCAGGAGAAGCAGCAACTGCTCGACGCAGTAGCTGATGTTGACGCTATGATTGTCCGTTCCGACAAAGTCGATAAGGAGGTGCTCGACGCTGCCAAGAACTTGAAGATCGTTGTCAGAGCCGGTGCCGGTTATGACTCTATCGACACGGCTTATGCCAAGGAAAAAGGTGTGGTCGTTGAGAATACTCCCGGTCAGAACTCCAACGCCGTGGCCGAACTGGTCTTTGGTCTGCTTGTCTTCACCGTCCGTAACTTCTTCAATGGCAAGTCCGGTTCTGAGCTGAAAGGCAAGAAGCTGGGTATTCTGGCCTTCGGAAATGTCGGCCGCAATGTAGCCCGCATCGCCAAGGGCTTCGATATGGATATCTATGCTTACGACGAGTATTGCCCGAAGGATGTCATCGAGCAGAGTGGGGTGCATGCTGTGGACAGCCGCGACGATCTCTTCAAGACCTGCGATGTGGTCAGCCTGCATATCCCTGCTACGCCGGAGACAAAGAACAGCATCAACTACGATGTCGTGAATCAGATGAAGAAAGGTGGCATCCTCTTGAACACCGCACGCAAGGAGGTGATCGACGAGGAAGGACTTCTGAAGTTGCTGGCAGAGCGTGAGGACTTGAAGTACATCACTGACATCAAGCCGGACGCTGATGAGGCATTCAAGAAGTTTGAAGGCAGATATTTCTCTACACCTAAGAAGATGGGTGCACAGACTGCTGAGGCCAACATCAACGCTGGTATCGCTGCCGCTAAGCAGATCGGTGCCTTCTTCAAAGACGGCTGCACGAAATTCCAAGTAAATAAGTAATACCTTGTGGACATTGCTTCCTGCTTCGCCGTGGTCGGCGAGGTAGGAAGCGTTGTCTTTTCTTACACCTTATATATATAGCTAACATTTAAAGTCTATTACTATGGCATTAGTCAAACCTTTTCGTGGCATACGCCCACCGCAGGACTTGGTAGAGAAAGTGGCATCACGGCCTTATGATGTGCTCTCATCGGAGGAAGCAAGAAAAGAGGCCGGTGACAACGAGATGTCACTCTATCACATCATCAAACCGGAGATCAATTTCGAGCCGGGTACGTCGGAATATGACCCTCGTGTCTACACCAGTGCCGCTGAGCATTTCAAAGCATTTCAGGACAAGCATTGGCTGGTTCAGGATGAGAAAGAACATTACTACATCTATGCTCAAACGATGAACGGCAAGACACAGTATGGTCTGGTTGTCGCTGCTTCCGTCGATGATTACCTCACTGGCGTCATCAAAAAACATGAGCTCACTCGTCGCGACAAGGAAGAGGACCGCATGAAGCATGTCAGAGTATGCAATGCCAACATGGAGCCAGTCTTCTTTGCTTATCCCGACGATGAAGTCCTGACCGCTCTCCTCCAGCGCTATGCGGCAACGAAACCCGTTTATGACTTTGTAGCACCTGATGATGGCTTCCGTCATCAATTCTGGATCATCAACGACCAACAAGACATCAACACGATAACGGCTGAGTTCGCAAAGATGCCACATTTGTATATTGCTGACGGACATCACCGCTCAGCGGCTGCCGCCTTGGTGGGTGCCGAGAAGGCAAAGCAGAATCCTCACCATACTGGAAAAGAGGAATACAACTATTTCATGGCAGTCTGCTTCCCTGCAAGTCAGCTGACGATACTCGACTACAACCGTGTGGTCAAGGACCTTAACGGTTTGACGCCGGAAGAATTCCTCAAGAAACTCAGTGAGGACTTTGAAGTAGAGGACAAGGGTGAGGCTATCTACAAGCCGCAGCATATCCATGAGTTCTCTCTCTACCTCGATAAGCATTGGTATAGTCTTGTTGCCAAGCCGCAGGCTTATGATGACAATGACCCGATCAAGTCGCTCGATGTCGACATCTCCAGCCGTCTGATTCTCGACAAGCTCATGGGCATCAAAGACCTGCGGAGCGACAAACGCATCGACTTCGTGGGTGGACTCAGAGGATTGGAAGAACTGAAACGGCGTGTGGACAGTGGTGAAATGCGTTGGGCGTTAGCACTTTATCCGGTTTCCATGAAGCAAATCATGAACATCGCTGATACCGGAAACATCATGCCTCCAAAGGCCACATGGTTTGAACCCAAACTGCGTTCCGGACTTGTGATCCACCGTCTGGACTAATACGGTTTCAATAATTCATTTGAATGAACGACGAATATAAAACGATAGAAAACACGGGCGAGGGCTACTATACCGAGAAGCGTAGTAAGTTCCTCGCCTTTGCACATCATGTAGAATCTGTCGATGAGGCCAAGCAGATCATCGACAGTTATCGCAAGAAATACTACGATGCCCGTCACTGCTGCTATGCTTATCAGATAGGAGTGGGCGATGAAGTCCATGTGCGGGCCAACGACGACGGCGAGCCTTCGTCGACAGCCGGTAAGCCGATCATGGGACAGATCGTCTCAAATGATCTTACGGATATTCTTATCTGTGTGGTCAGATACTATGGCGGCGTGAATTTGGGAACAGGAGGATTGATCGTGGCCTATCGCACGGCTGCTGCCGATGCCATTGCCCACTGCTCCGTCGTCACACGTCTGGTGAAGGAGAAGGTGGAGTTCCATTTCACGTATCCCATGATGAATGGTGTGATGAAGGTGGTGAAGGATATGAAAGCGGACATCGTCGCGCAGGATTTCAACATCGACTGCTCGATCGTTTTGGCCATCAGAAAGTCTGAAGCAGAGTTGCTCAAACAGCGGTTGGAGCATCTGAATTTTGAATAGAACGGTCTCTACTTCAAAAGATTTATATCCACACGTTTGGTGAAGTCAAAAATTAGTTATATCTTTGTAGCCAAATGTTTCGGATTAAGTCTCCGAAACCAGCAGTGATATGGCACCAGAAACGACCAGTGTACAGACAGATAGCGTGGAAACACGGCGTAAGACGACGCGTAACCGTGATTTCGGAAAGGGTAAGAAGCGTGATATTAAGCGCAACATACCCTCTGATCTCATACCCATAGAGGAAGAGACCTGGCTTCTCCAGCCTATCGCCGTGACGATGATGCGTCACGATTATTCTCTCATTCAGATACGTATCCTCGTCACTATCGTTGAGTATATGCAGTCGAAGTTGCATAAGATGCTCAACAAGGAGCGTCTGCAACCGGAAATTTTCTCTGACGCAGAGCTCGACAATGACGGACGCTTGGAGATCAAGACGCTCTTCAAGACACTTGGCGTGGATCCCAATCACTATCCTCAATTGCGCCAGAGTTTGAAGATGCTGGCAGCAATTCCTGTGGAGATTCCTTATAAGACAGCCGACGGCCGACATTATCAAAAGGTTACCAACCTCTGCGATGTATATATTCCGGAGGATGAGGGTATCTATGAGAAATACGCTGTGTTGAAGATTGACCGTACCGTTGCCAAGCGACTGGTATCTCTTGACTTGGGGTATCATCGTTTGGGCAAGCAGATTGTGTTTGCCTGCAAAAACCGGTATACCCAGCGCATTTACATGTTTATCGAGAGTTGGCTCGACAAAGGCGGCACCATCATCAAGACCATAGACTTTCGAAAGATGCTTCGTTTGGAGAGCAACTACAAGAAATTCAGTGATTTTACCCGGCGTGTTCTTGAACCTGCTAAGGCAGAACTGGAATCTTTGGCAGAAAACGGCTTCTGTGATTGCTACTTCGATTATAGCAAACGTTATAACCATGGACAGCGTGGCGGAGAGCCTGATGAACTGGTCTTTAAGATTTACAGACCGAAGAATCGGTTGAATCAGCAACTCAAAGATGTCACCGACATGCAGAAGAAGCAGTTCGCCAATATGCTCGTGAGATACTTTGGCTTCGACAACACATTGGCCAACAAAATGTGTGACAGGATAACGCCGGAGAACTATCAGGATGCTGTCTCCAAGCTCGTTGATCTGCGGTCGAGGCTCAACAACAACCTTACGATCAATGACCGTGCTGCTTATACCTATCGAGCACTGGATAATCTCTTCAAGGGAAACGCGGAGAAAATGTTAGAAAACAAAAAGTAAACGAAATATTATATGAAATCAAGAACTTCTGATTGGTTTGAGACAAAAATACGCTACGACAAGACACAAGAGGACGGTGGACAAAAACCTGTCACAGAACAGTATGTCGTAGACGCACTGAGTTTTACAGAGGCTGAGAAAGCTCTGATTGAGGAAATGCAGACTTATATCAGTGGAGACTACAAGATCACCGGCATCAAGCCGGCTCCTTATCATGAGATATTCTTCAGCGATCTCAATGCTGATGATAAGTGGTATAAAGCTAAGCTCCAATTCATCACCATCGACGAGAAAACACAGAAGGAGAAGCGGTCTAATGTCAACTATCTTATACAGGCTGGGTCTTTACCAACAGCCGTCAAGTATGTGGAAGAGGTGATGGGTGGTACGATGATTGACTATGTCATCAGCGCTATCAACGAGACCCCTACCATGGATGTTTTTGTTCATGATTTGGATCCTAACAAGAAAAAGAAAGAAGAAGACGATAAACCTGAATACGAAAGAGAAAACACATCGGCAGACGACAACAAGGTGAAGGAGGGTGAGTAATGGACATTGATGTTGCATCGAATTTGAAAAAAGTCCTGGCTGAATTGCCAAAAGACACAAGGCTGGTAGCTGTCAGCAAGTTTCATCCCAATGAATACATTGAAGCAGCTTATCAGGCTGGCCAGCGTATCTTTGGAGAAAGTCATGAACAGGAACTGGTCAAGAAGTATGCACAACTGCCCAAAGACATTCAATGGCACTTCATCGGTCATCTCCAGACCAACAAAGTCAAATACATAGCACCATTTATCAGTATGATCGAGTCGGTCGATTCGATGAAACTGATGAAAGAAATCAATAAGCAGGCTGCGAAAAGTGATCGTGTTATCAATGTACTCCTGGAACTGCATATTGCGGAGGAAGAGGCAAAGACCGGACTGACACTCGATGCCTGCCGTGAACTGCTGAGCAATGGTGAGTGGAGAACATTGACCCATGTGCATATCAGTGGCTTGATGATGATGGCCAGCAATGTGGATGACCAGGAGCAGATCGCTCGTGAGATGAGCGCTGCGGCTGACTTCTTTGATGAAGTGAAGAAGCAGTATTTCAGTGATGATGACTCTTTCTGCGAGCGGTCGTGGGGAATGAGCCATGATTATAAGGTTGCGATTCAATGCCGCTCCACGCTCGTACGTGTCGGAACTGCAATCTTCGGTCCGAGAGTTTACTGACGATGTCATGCGACATACGGTTCACATTATTATATAGAGACATTTAAAAGAGAAACTATAAATCTATGCATATGAATACAGGTAAAGTAGATGTTCTGCTGGGTCTTCAGTGGGGCGACGAAGGTAAAGGAAAGGTTGTCGACGTTCTTACGCCGCGGTACGATGTAGTAGCCCGTTTCCAGGGAGGCCCCAATGCTGGTCATACCTTGGAGTTTGAGGGTCAGAAATATGTGCTTCGCAGCATTCCGTCCGGTATCTTCCAGGGTGATAAGGTCAACATCATCGGTAATGGTGTAGTCCTGGCTCCTGATTTGTTTATGGACGAGGCGAAAGACCTTGAAAAGAGTGGGCATGAGCTGACTTCCAGACTCCATATCTCTAAGAAAGCTCACCTGATTATGCCAACACATAGAATCCTAGACCGCGCTATTGAGGCTGCTAAAGGCAAGAACAAAGTAGGAACAACCGGCAAGGGCATTGGTCCGACTTATACCGACAAGGTCAGCCGCAATGGCTTGCGTGTGGGCGATATCCTTGAGAACTTTGACCAGAAATATGCTGCTCACAAAGAGCGCCACATGAAGATGCTGAAAGCCTTAGGCTGGACAGACTTTGAAGGCTTCGACGAGGTAGAGAAGAAATGGATGAAAGGTGTGGAGTATCTTCGCCGGTTCCATATCGTCGACAGTGAGCATGAGGTGAATAAGTTGCTGAGAGACAGCAAGAGCATTCTTTGTGAAGGTGCTCAGGGTACTATGCTTGATGTAGACTTTGGCAGTTATCCTTTTGTCACATCCAGCAATACCATCTGTGCTGGAGCCTGCACGGGATTGGGCATCGGCCCCAACAAGATTGGCAATGTCTATGGTATCATGAAAGCCTATTGCACACGTGTGGGTGCTGGTCCTTTCCCAACTGAACTCTTCGACGAGACAGGTAAGAAGATCAGAGATCTTGGCCATGAGTATGGTGCTGTGACAGGACGTGAGCGCCGTTGCGGATGGATCGATCTCGTACAGCTCCGCTATAGTATCATGGTTGACGGCGTGACGGAATTGATCATGATGAAGAGCGATGTCTTGGACGGCTTCGATACGATCAAGGCCTGTGTCGCTTATAAATTGCCCGATGGAACTGTGACACGTGACTTCCCCTATGAGATCGACAACGTGGAGCCAGTCTATAAGGAGCTGCCAGGATGGAAAACAGATATGACGAAGTTCACTTCTGAGGATCAGTTCCCGAAGGCTTTCGCAGACTACATCAAGTTCCTGGAGGATGAGCTGGAGACACGTATCGGCATCATCTCCATCGGTCCGGACCGTGATCAGACCATTGTAAGAAAATAAATCCCATTGATAAAAAAGTAGTATGGCAAATACGAAACCATCCATCCCAAAGGGTACCAGAGACTTTGGCCCTGAGGAGATGGCAAAGAGAAACTATATATTCAATACCATTAAGGAAGTTTACGCATTGTATGGCTTCCAACAGATAGAGACCCCAGCTATGGAGACCCTCCACACGCTGATGGGCAAATACGGTGACGAAGGTGACAAGCTCTTGTTCAAGGTCTTGAACTCAGGCGATTATCTCAAGGACGTCTCTGATGAGGAACTGCGTGAGCGCAATGTCCTTCATTTGCAGTCAAAACTGTGTGAGAAGGGCTTGCGCTATGACCTTACCGTGCCTTTCGCGCGCTATGTGGTGATGCATCGCAACGAGTTGCAGTTGCCATTTAAGCGTTATCAGATTCAGCCGGTGTGGCGTGCTGACCGTCCTCAGAAGGGCAGATACCGCGAGTTCTATCAGTGTGATGCTGATGTCGTCGGCTCCGACTCTTTGCTCAACGAGGTGGAGCTCATGCAGATCGTCGACACGGTGTTCCAGCGCTTCGGCATCAGAGTGCAGATCAAAATCAACAACCGTAAGATCCTCTCTGGTTTGGCAGAGGTCATCGGCGAGGCTGACAAGATTGTGGACATCACAGTGGCCATTGATAAGTTGGATAAGATTGGACTTGAAAAGGTCAACGACGAGCTGCGCGAGAATGGTATCTCGGAAGAGGCTATTCAGAAGTTGCAGCCGGTGATCGCTTTGACAGGCTCCAATGAGGATAAGTTGAAGGTGATCGCTGACGTCTTGAAGGATTCAGAGACAGGATTGAAAGGTGTGGAAGAGACATCGTTCATCCTTAACGCCCTCAAGAATGTAGGACTGAAGAATGAGGTACAACTTGATCTGACACTTGCCCGTGGCCTCAACTACTATACCGGTGCTATCTTTGAGGTGAAAGCTTTGGACACGCCGATGGGCTCGATCACCGGTGGCGGCCGCTATGACAACCTTACGGGAATCTTCGGTATGCCCGGTCTCTCCGGCGTAGGCATCTCGTTCGGTGCTGACCGTATCTATGATGTCCTGAATGCACTCGATCTGTATCCCAAGGATGCTGTCCGTTCCACTCAGTTGCTCTTCATCAACTTTGGAGAGAAAGAAACCGAGTATTGCCTGCCGATCATTTCCAAGGCTCGCGCTGCCGGCATCCGTACAGAGATCTATCCTGATGCTGTCAAGATGAAGAAGCAGATGTCCTATGCCAATGCAAAGCATATCGACTTCGTGGCTTTGGCTGGTGACAACGAGATTGAAGCAGGCAAGGTGACACTGAAGAATATGGTTACAGGCGAGCAGAATCTGGTTGATGTCGATGAGATGATCAAACAGGTGCAGGGATAATAGAATCATTTCGCAACTCTTTATAATGAAGGTAGCCTCAACCGGCTACCTTTTTTCTTCTTATTTTTAGAAAGTTATGGGTAAAAGTCCCATGAAAAAAGAGGGGATGCGTTTTGTAGTTATAGAATAAATTACTAACTTTGCATTCATATAATATTCAATCTATAATAGCAATGTATAGAACAAATACATGTGGTGAGTTGCGCATCTCTGATGTCGGCAAGAAGGTTACGCTTGCCGGATGGGTGCAACGCACTCGTAAGATGGGAGGTATGACTTTTGTCGACTTGCGTGACCGTTACGGCATCACACAGTTGGTGTTCAACGAGGCCGCAGATAAAGAGCTGTGCGAGCAGGCAAACAAGCTCGGACGTGAGTATTGCATCCAGGCTAAGGGCTTGGTACAGGAGCGCCAGAGCAAGAACGACAAGATGGAAACGGGTGATATAGAGATCATTGTCGATGAGCTCAATATTCTCAGTCCTTCTCTCACTCCGCCTTTCACTATTGAGGACAATACGGATGGTGGCGATGAGCTGAGAATGAAGTATCGCTATTTGGATCTTCGCCGCTCCGTGGTCAGACGCAATCTGGAGTTGCGTCACCGTATGACTATTCTTATCCGTAATTTCCTCGACAATCAGAAGTTTATCGAGGTGGAGACACCAGTGCTGATCGGTTCTACTCCTGAGGGAGCGCGCGACTTCGTTGTTCCTTCCCGTATGAATCCCGGTCAGTTCTACGCATTGCCTCAGAGTCCTCAGACCTTGAAACAGTTGCTTATGGTGGCAGGCTTTGACAGATATTTCCAGATTGCCAAGTGTTTCCGTGACGAGGATCTTCGTGCTGACCGCCAGCCGGAGTTCACTCAGGTAGACTGCGAGATGAGCTTTGTCGATCAGGACGATGTCATCAACTTGTTTGAGGAGATGTGTCGTATGCTCTTCAAGGAGATTCGTGGTGTGGATCTTCCCAAGCCTTTGCAGCAAATGACATGGCATGAGGCTATGCGCCGTTTCGGTTCTGATAAGCCGGATCTGCGCTTCGGTATGGAGTTCGTTGAGCTGATGGATGAGTTCAAAGGAAAGGGTGAATTCTCAGTTTTCAATGAGGCTAACTATATCGGTGGTATCTGTGTGCCCGGCTGCGCAGACTATAGCAGAAAGCAACTCAATGAGTTGACCGACTTTGTCAAGCGTCCTCAGGTAGGTGCTCAGGGGCTGGTGTATATCAAATATAATGCCGACGGAACCATCAAGAGTTCTGTCGATAAGTTCTACTCTCAGGAAGTGCTTCAGGGCGTCTTGAATAAGATGGAAGCAAAGCCAGGTGACCTGGCACTGATTCTTTCCGGCAGCAATGCCAACAAGACACGTGTCCAACTCTGCAGCCTGCGTCTGTTGATGGGCGACCGTCTTGGCCTTCGTGACAAGAACGTGTTCAAATGTCTTTGGATAATTGACTTCCCACTCTTTGAGTGGAGCGATGAGGAGCAGCGCCTGATGGCAACCCACCATCCTTTCACTATGCCAAATCCCGATGACATCCCATTGCTCGACGCTCATCCTGAGCAGGTGCGTGCCAAGGCATATGACTTTGTCTGCAACGGCATCGAAGTGGGCGGTGGTAGTCTGCGTATCCATGATACGAAGCTCCAGGAGAAGATGTTCGAGGTGTTGGGCTTCACTCCCGAGCGTGCTGAGGCTCAGTTCGGCTTCTTGATGAATGCCTTCAAGTATGGTGCGCCACCTCACGCAGGTCTTGCTTTTGGCTTGGATCGTTTTGTCAGTATTCTTGCGGGCTTGGACAGCATCCGTGACTGTATCGCATTCCCGAAGAATAACAGTGGACGCGACGTGATGTTGGATGCTCCTTCAGCTCTTGAGCCTAAGCAACTTGAAGAGTTGAAGATCAAGATTGACAAAGAATAATCGCTATTATAATTTGATATGCATCAAGCGGGCGTGAAGTCTGCTTGATGTATGTCAATAAATAATATAGCGGTCGTCACTTTTGTAAGTAATGGGACAACGTGTTACTAAAAAATATCTTATATTTGCAATAAGAAAGTAATAAATTAGTTGTATATTAACTATAAAATTTATTTTTTACTAAATTATGGCAGAAAAGAAAGCAACAACAAAAAGAGCAGTTTGCAAGACTGCTACAGCAAAGAAAGCTGCAGCCCCAAAGAAAGCAACAGAGATTTTAGTAGACGCTGAGAATGCTGGATTCCGTGCAGGTGATGTGTATCAGGCATTGTTTGCAGCGGGTACTGCTCTGTCTGTCTCAGAGCTTTGTAAGGCAACCAATAAGACGGAGACTGAGATTCTCCTCGGTATTGGTTGGTTGCTGAAGGAAGGTAAGGTCAAGGGAGAACAAGGTAAAGTTGTGCTCGCTTAATACTGGAATACATATACCGCAGCTTAGTAGTAACCGATGCTATTGAGGTGCGGTTTTTTTTTATCTATGAAAGAGACCGTTATTCGCATTATGTTGGAAGCTGGTAGCAAGGGTATCAGCTTAAGATATTTAGTGCTCCATGTTTATAATGCCTATAACAGCTTGTTTCACCCTGTCAGCAAGGAAGAGGTTCGGGCGTATGTTTATAACTTAGTGAGAAATCACAGCTCGTTGCCGACAGATCCTTTTGAAAGAGTTGGTTGGGGAAAATACAGATTCAATCTCCGGTCGCAAAAGGTTGTTCAAACTTATATTGATTTTAGTGACGAACAGAAAGGATGCAAGGTAGGGGAAGAAAGTCCTAAACAAACGAATGTCGATAGTCCTACTCTTTTCTAAAAGCTGTTGAATTTTGAGAGAATACACAAAACTGAAACTGTACGAATGTTAGTGTGTAGGTCTTGAAATTCAATGTTTTAAGTTGAACAACATTAATTTGATGATGGTCAAACGATCGTCGGACAATTGTCAAACGGACGTCGCACAATTGTCAAACGAACGTCGGACAATTGTCAAACGAACGTCAGATGATTGACTGACATTCGTTTGACCAATAAGTGAGAAGGCTTTTTATTATTACGTAACGATTGCAATCCATATTGATAATTGTTAATTTTTTGTTCTGTATAGTCTGTCAGTTAACAAAGAAGCAGTTGTGGAGCGATGAGAACATATTAAAATTGGCTGTTTTTCTTTCGTTTTGGCTCTAAAAAACTCCGCAACACTGTTAAGCGTTGCGGAGTTTTTCACTTTCGGAACTTTATTTCTCAAAAACGTTACGTCGGATCTTTGTGAGGTAAGCTTTCATGCCCTTGGTGTCTTTCTCGTCAATGATATGAAGCAGTTCCTTCATCTCTTTACAGATGTTTTCTACTTGATCATGGGTATAGGGGTTGAAGAGTATTTCCTGCAGCAGGTAGTCATCTTCTGACAGGACTCCTCTCGCTATATTCATGTGCCGCTTGAATGTTGTTCCTGGTGCATCTTGATGCTTCATGACAGCTGCGAACACGAAGGTTGACACAAAGGGAATGCTGAGTGAATAAGCGACCGTCTTGTCATGCTCCTCAAAGGTGTACTCATAGATGTGCAAGCCCAGTCCCCGATAGAGATCTTTGAAGAAGATGCGTCCCATGTAATCGCCCTCGGAGATGATGATAGCGTTTTCCTCAGACAGCTGATTGAGATTGGCAAACGTTGGGCCAAACATTGGGTGCGTAGAGACATAAGGGTGGCCGGCTTGCTCATAGAACTCTTTAAGGTGAGTCTTGACGGAAGCGATGTCAGAGATGATGCAATCGGCGGGCAGATAGGGGAGGATCTCCTCAAAGGCAGGGATTGTGTATTTAACGGTCACTGCATTGATGACCAGTTGAGGTGCAAAGTCCTTCACCTCGTCCAGTGTGGTAAAGCGCTGGCAATTATATGTGAAGCGCAGTCTTCTCGGGTCTTTCTCGAAGACACCCACTTCATGGTCGAAGCTGAGCAGATCGATGAAGAAAGATCCCATCTTTCCTGCACCCATGATAAGAATCTTCATTTTTTGTCTGTGTAAGAATATCTATTGATTGATGACAGGCAATGACTCCAAGGTTCATTGCCCGTCATATAAAGAGTTTACTGGTTGATAATCTCCATTTGCTGGCGGACACTCTCTTGGTGGATGAGTTCAAAGACATGTGCAGCGCACTCTGGATCTATGCCGCACAAGCTGGCCTGTGCACCACGCTTCTCAAGGATCTCGTTGTAGCGGTTGGCCTGGAACACGGTCATATTATGCTCCTTCTTGTACTGACCGATTTCACGGCACACGCGCATACGCTTTGAGATGAGTTCCATGAGTTGGTTGTCAAGATCATCAATCTGACGACGGAGCTGGCTGATGCCTTCTGTGGTCACGGTCTCGTCACGTACAACCAAAAGGCTGAGGATGTAATCCAAGACATCTGGAGTCACCTGCTGACGGGCATCACTCCATGCGTCATCCGGACTGCAATGGCTTTCAACGATGAGACCGTCAAAGCCTAAGTCCATGGCTTGCTGACACAGAGGAGCGATCAGTTCGCGTCGTCCACCAATGTGACTGGGGTCGCAGATGATCGGCAAGTTGGGGATGCGTCGATGCAGCTCCATAGGAATCTGCCACATGGGGAGGTTGCGGTAGATCTTCTTGTCGTAGCTTGAGAAACCACGATGGATAGCCGCCATACGCTTTACGCCAGCCTGATTGATACGCTCCATGGCTCCAATCCACAGTTCAAGGTCGGGGTTGACAGGATTCTTAACGAAGACAGGGATGTCTACACCTTTGAGAGAATCTGCCAAGTCCTGCATGGCAAAGGGATTGGCGGTGGTACGGGCACCGACCCAAAGGATGTCAATGCCATATTTCAGACAGAGCTCCACGTGCTCGGGCTTGGCTACCTCGGTAGCAACCAGCATACCTGTCTCGTCTTTGACTTGCTTGAGCCAGGGTAGGGCCTTCTCTCCACAACCTTCAAAGCCTCCTGGCTTGGTGCGTGGCTTCCATACGCCAGCACGAAACATGTGACAGCCTTTGCTTCTCAGTTGACGGGCTGTGTTCATCACCTGCTCCTCGGTTTCAGCACTGCATGGACCTGCAATCACTATCGGTCGCTCGTTATCACTCGGTAAGTTCAGAGTTTCAAGTTCAAGTTCCATATCCTTAAGTTTTAAATTATTAATTTCTATTTAAATCTCAATATTGTTTGTGTATCAAATCCGGCATGAACAACTGTTCAGACGAGTGCTACTTGCCGGCTTTCCATTGCTTGATGCGTTTCAGCGCCTCTTCGATCTTCTCGTCTTTGGCGCAGAGCGAGATGCGGATGTAGCGCTTGCCGTTAGAGCCAAAGATAAAGCCTGGGGTGATAAAGACTTTCGCCTCATGGAGCACTTGTTCTGTCAGGTCTTCGACGTCGGCATAGCAGTCGGGGATTCTTCCCCAAACAAACATTCCTACCTGGCTCTTGTCGTAGGTACATCCCAGTGTGTCAAGGATTTGCTCGGCAATGACGCGGCGGCGGCGATAGTTCTCTATGTTGTTCTCGCGGTGCCAATCTTCAGAATTGGTGTTGTAAGCCTCGGCAGCAGCAAGCTGGATGCCGCGGAAAGTACCATTCTCGATATTACTCTGAATCTTGAAGATCCATGAGATATAGTCTTTGTTGCTCAGCATCATGGCCACGCGCCATCCCGGCATGTTGTGGCTCTTCGACATAGAGTTGAGTTCGATGCAATAGTCTTTGGCACCCGGCACCTGCATGATGCTCATCGGATGCTCGTTGAGGATGAGAGAGTAGGGATTGTCGTTGACTACAACAATGTCATGGCGACGGGCAAAGTCCACCAGCTTCTCATAAGTTTCCATCCGCGCATTGCCACCCGTCGGCATGTTGGGGTAGTTGGTCCACATCAGCTTCACACCCTCAAGATCCATCTTCTCAAGCGCGTCAAAGTCAGGTTGCCACCCGTTGTTCTCTTGCAGGTCGTAGTATATGATCTGGGTGCCGAAGATCTTGTTCACTGCTGTGTAGGTCGGGTATCCGGGATTAGGTATCAGCACCTTGTCGCCAGGATTGCAGAAGGCGAGTGTAGCGTACATGATACCTTCCTTTGAGCCAATGATGGGCTGGACTTCCGTAGCCCAGTCAACATCTACTCCATACGTCCGCTTATAGAATCCAGCCATAGCCTTGCGCAGCTCCGGCAGTCCACAAGTGGGCTGATAGCCGTGTGCCGTCGGATCGTGAGCAACTTCACAAAGTTTCTCAATGGTCTGTGGTGATGGCGGCATATCCGGTGAACCTATAGCAAGCGAGATGATGTCTTGCCCTTCTGCATTGAGTTTTGCCACTTCTTTCAGTTTGCGACTGAAATAGTATTCTTGAATTGTGTTAACCCTTTGAGCTGGTTTCATATTGATGATTATTGCAGTTGTTATTTTTCTATATATTCTCCGATTATCTTGATATTGCGTGTCAGCGGCGTGATCGCATCCACTGCTTGTCGGTAGCGTACGAGATCATCATAGGTGACATCTACGTAGAAAAGATATTCCCACTCTTTGCCAATGATCGGAAGTGACTGGATCTTGGTCAGGTTGATGTCATAGAAGCTCAGGATAGTCAGCACTTTAGAGAGAGAGCCTTCTGAGTGGGGAAGAGAAAAGACGAGACTGGCTTTGTTGACAGCGTTGACGGGTCTCAGGAAGTCGGCTTTCTGTGGTGCGCAGACGACGAGGAAGCGTGTGAAATTGTGCTTGTTGTCCTCGATATGGTCTTCCAACACCTTCAAACCATATAGTTTGGCGGCATGGGCGTGGCAGATAGCGGCCCATCCGAGACAGTTGTGGTTCTTGATGTATTCAGCACTACCGGCAGTGTCATCCGCTTCAACCGCTTTGAGGTCGGGATGATTTGACAGCCATTGCCGGCACTGCATCAGAGCCACAGGATGAGAGTGCACCTCCGAGACGGTCGTCCAGTCGTCTTCCGGCAGGCAGCAGATGCTATGCGTGATATGCAACCGGTGCTCTCCAACGATGGTAGCTCCGCTGTCGCGTAGCAGTTCATAGTTGTGGAGCAAGGAGCCGGCGATCGTGTTTTCGATAGCCACCAATCCGATGACGGTAGGGTCGCGCTTGATATTCTCGAACACTTGCTCGAAAGTATCGCAGCAGATGAGCTGAATCTGTTCCCCCTCGAAATATTCATGGGCAGCGATATCATGGAAAGATCCTACGCGTCCTTGTATTGCTATTCTCTTCATCGATCTGTTCTTTGTCTGTTCTTATAATTGTTTTCAAGGTCATGTTACAAAAAATCCCACCTCATAGGATATGAAGCGGGACCTTGTATGCAAAACCTGTTTGGTTATTGTCAGTCTTAAGTTGAAATCTACACGCAACTTCCCGCTTCGCATTTCCATGCAAAGTAAAAATAATAATAACGGAAAGATGCAAATGACTTCATATTGTTATTGTTTTATTTTTGTGCAAAAGTATAACATTTATCTGATATACGCAAACATTTCCTTAGAAAAATTGCGAAAGAGATAAAAAATTAATATTTAATCGAGTTGGAAGTGCCCGTTTGCGAGTTTAGGATTGATGCGCAGCACAGCTTGAGCGTCTTCTTCCGCTCCTCGCTTGTCGCCCATTTGCAGGAGCAGGGCACCGCGCAGACGGTGGGCTTCCTCTGTTTCTGCTTCCGGGGCTTGGGCTATATATTGGCTGAGCAATGCCACGGCAACGACTTTATTGCCTTGAGCAGCCATTGCTTTTGCTTGGTCTAACAATGTCGTAGACTTTTCAGATGTTGAAGATGGATTCTTTTCCATATCGTTATCACTTTATAATAGTCGTTATTTCTTTATATTAATGATATGCAAAGATAATAAGAATCAACTTGTTTGCCTCATGATCTCATTAAAAATGGAATAACGATAGAGGCATTTATGTATTTTTAATCAAAACAACCCTAAAAATGATGAAGCAACAGAGCGGGAATTCGATCTTTTCTTATCTTTGCAATGAAATACAGCCAGGATGAATCATCTTTGCAGGATAAGCATGAGGGTGACGAGAAGTCTTTGCTGGAAATAATTAAAGTGATGATGAACAAAGGAAACTATATATTGACGGGCTTGATGCTGTTGAGTACTGGCATCAGTGCCCAGTCACATAATGACTCCATCCCGAAGTCCGCTCAAAGTATTAAGAGCAAGGCTTCGCTTTACACAGAAGCGGTGCCCCGTGAGGGGTGGAGCGACGGCAACAGTCTCCATGCGGGGCTCAACGCCAGCATGGATCTGAGTGCTTACACCACTTTTGGTGGTCGACGCCACCGCAGTGGTTTTGCCCAGACTGCTAACGTGGCCTACGCGACGCCCATTGGCAAAAAGGGTAGTCTTGTTGTTGGCGGTAATCTCAGCCATGTCAGTGAGGGATCAAACAACTATGTGACAGGTTCGCTTTATGCCGAATTGGGCTATCGGTTCAATGATCAATGGTCTGCCACCATCTATGGTCAGAAGTCGATAGGCTCGAATGGCTTCTATCCTTACTCTTATTATGGGTATCCTTCATTAGCTTATTCGGGGTTGATGAGTCCATACGGCTTGGGGTATTATGGTTATGGCGTAGGTGCCTATGGTTATGGCCTTGGTCCTTATGGCAATGGTTTCGGTTCTGGTTACTATGGAAATGTTGACAGGATAGGGGCTTCTGTGCAGTGGAAACCGTCACCGTCGTTCTCCTTACAACTGTCAGTAGAGAAAGACTGGTACCACGATCCCTATAAAGACGGAGCCTTCGGGCCTCATAAATACGACTATCCTTTGCCAAAAGTGCAGTGAGTTCTTATAGTGTTTGAGAGACTCATCAATTATAGCAGTTGTCAATTGAAAATAAGAAAACAGGGAAAAGACCAATATCTTTTCCCTGTTTTCTTTATATATGCTCTACAACTCTTGTTTAGAAGAAGAGGTAGCGGTTGTCGACAACCTTAGCCTTGACATAGAGCTCGTTCATGAAGTTGCCGGCGTACTGCATAGAGCGCTGACGGAGCTTCATCTCTTCCTGAGCCTCATTGAATTTCAGTGCATTCTTCTTGCGGCTGATGACCTGGAATTGATAGACACCGGCCAGGCCCTTTACTGGATGACTGCTGAATGCTCCGGGCTTTGTAGCGTAGACGGCACCACTCAGAGCAGGCTCGCTACCACCGGTAGACTGAACGAATACGGGAGCGGCGAAAGTCACCTGGTTGACAGTAGAGATGATAGCACCCTTAGCCTTGGCAGCGTTGATGCTGTTGGCACCTTTAGCCTTGGCGATGAGCATCTCGGCTTTCTTGTCACGCATCACCTCCTGCTTGACCATCTCCTTCACCTGAGGATCGCTGAGGTCGCGGTAGCCAATCGGATGGATCTTTTCGCAGACGACGAGCAGCAGGTTGTTGCCATTGTCGCCACACTCATACATCGGAGAAACCTCACCCTCTTTGGCTGCGAAGAGCCACTTCATAGCGTCGCGGGTAGATCTGATACCTGCAAGGTTGTGCTGGCTGGTGGTCACGTCCTTAGCCTCCTGAACAGAATAGCCGTTGCGGGCAGCGTTCTTCACGATGTCGGCTGGAGTTTGGTTAGCGCTGACGAAGGTGCTGAACTTGTTGTAGACGTTGCTACGTGTAGTGTTGGAGTAGTCGATCGGCTTCTTGATGACAGCTGCCGTGTACTTCTCGACCATATTCTTGCGGTCAAGCACCTGGATAATCAAGTTGCCCTGAGTCAGCTGAACGTTCTTCAGCTCGTTGACGTTAGAGGTGAGCAGAGCGTTGAGATAGTTCTTTGAGTCGTTGTCCATCGATGTTGAGTACTCATACATCTTGGTGGTGAGCCACTGCTCTTTGCCTTCCTGGTTGTATTTCTTAGCAATAGCGGCAAAGTCTGCACCTGCCTTCAGAGCGTTGTAGACAGAGTCTGCAGTCTTATGCGCCTCGTCGGGAGTAGTACCTGCAAGCTGGATAGCGCGGAACTGCACAGAGTCAGGGAGCTCCTGCTTAGCAACGAGCTTGACGATATTGAAAGTGTTGTCCTGCTTGTTCTCCACAGGGCCTAAAGTCTGACCGACAGACATAGAGTCGAGTTTGTCTGCGATATCTGTTGGGAAAGCTTCTTTGCCAACGGGGATACCCATGTAGGGAACGGAAGAAGTGCTCTTGCGAACGATTTCAGAAGGATCAGCGGCAGCCTGCATTTGACCGGCCCAACCCTTGAATTGCTTCAGCAGTGCTGCGCGGTCAGCGGGAGAGGCTGAGATCTGAACATCAACATACTTGATGTCGCGGCTCTCAACATACTGACGGAAACGCGCCTTCAGCTCATCGTATTTAGCCTGCAGATCAGCGTCAGAGATGTTGACTTTAGAGTCCTGGATGCTGGAGTAGGGGTAGGAAGCCAACTGGATTTGGCTCTCCTGGCTCTCCTCGTTGAAGGCCATCTTAGCCTCAATAGGATTAGACAGTAAGCAGTGAGCGAGCAGTCCGTTGTACTTCTGAATGAGCAGTTGCTGACGGAGGCTCTTCTCGATGTAAGTCCAGTATTTGTAGATAGCATCCATCTGCTCAGCCATCTGCGGATTCTGCTGCTGAGCCTGAGCCTGCTTATACTGAGCGAGGAACTGCTTGAGCTGGTTGGCATCGAAGCGTCCGGTCTGCTGATTGACGAAAGGTGTAGAGAGAAGCATCTGGTTGGTACCCTCGTTGAGCACATTCTGCATCTCCTGGTCTGTCACGGTCATGCCCAGTTTGTCGCACTCGTTCTCAATGAGACGATACTGTACGAAGTTGTTCCAGACTTGGTCACGAAGTTGGTTGAGTTGGTCATCGTTGAGATTTTCCTGGCCCATGAACTTCATAGCCTGCTGTGCTTCGTCGACTTGCTTGGCAAAGTCCTCGTAATTGATTTTGTCTCCTAACACCTCACCGATTTGCTGGCGCTCATTGTTGCGAGATGACTCGCAAGAACGGAAGGCCTCTTCGGCGATGAAAGCGAAAAGGCCGAAACCGATGATGGCGATCAGCGCGACACTTTTGCTTCTGATTTTTCCTAATGCTGCCATTTTGTTTTGATAATTGTATTTTTTGTTTATTGATTTTCTGCGTTAAAGCAAACTCTTTTAAGCGTACAAATTTACTAAATAAATAGCAAACGAGGGAATGATTTATAGAAAAAAACGTCAGAGATGCTTATTTATTCGTTGATGTGCAGTCTGACGAGCTCTATTTTCGTCATTGTGCTTTTAATGATTTTAAATTCGAACTTGTCGATTTTGATGATTTCGTTGAGTTTGGGGAAGCTTTGGTATTCATGGAGGATAAGTCCGCCAATTGTCATATATTCGTCACTCTCGGGCAATTCCAATCCAAATTCCTCGTTGACCTTGTCGATTTCGAGTCGTGCTGAGAGCAGATAATCGTGCTCATCAATCTTCTTGGCGATGTAGTGGTCTGTGTCGTGTTCATCCTCAATATCGCCGAAGATTTCCTCCACGATATCCTCCAACGACACCAGTCCGCTGGTGCCGCCAAATTCGTCGATGACCACGCCGAGGCTCTTCTTCTGTTGCAGGAAGATGCGCATCAGTTTTTGCGCCAGCATCGTCTCCGGGACAAAGGGCAGGGTGCGGATATGATCCTGCCAGCGTTTGGGATCACGAAACATCTCGTGGCTATGGATATATCCCACGATATGGTCGATGTCCTCGCGATAGACGATGATCTTGGAGTTTCCGCTCTCCACAAATTTCTGTTTCAGTTCCTCCAGGCTACACGTCTCCATGTTGACGGCATTGATCTCGGTACGTGGAATCATGCAGTCGCGCACTTTCAGGTCGGGGAAGTCGAGTGCGTTTTGGAAAATCTTCACCTCGTCGTCGACGGCGGCTTCGTTGGGTGCGTTGTCAATGGATGTGTGGATGAGGTAGTCGAGATCCACCTTGGTGAAACCTTCGTCGCCCTCTTCCTTCGGCATGTGCACGCCAAAGAGTCGTAAGAGACCCTTTGAGAGAAAGGTAGCAAACTTGCTGATGGGCCAAAGGACGATGTAGAAAATGTATGCGATGGGTGAGAACACCGTCAACATGGTGTTGGGGATGCTCTTGAAAAGTGACTTGGGAAGGAACTCTCCCGTGAAGAGCATGATCAGCGTTGATAGAATGGTATCGGCGGGTACCGTGAACCCGGCGCTGCACCCTCGAAAGATGGTGTTGTCGAAGAGTTGGGCAATCAAGATGCCGTAGATGACCAGAACCACGTTGTTGCCCACAAGCATAGTAGAGACGAAACCGTTGGGATGGCGATAAAAGAAGGAGATGATATGTTGGGATAATCCATTCTTGTTCTTATCCATCTCAGCCAGCATGCGGTTGCTTGAGACAAACGCGATCTCCATTCCGGAAAAGAAAGCACTGAGCACCATCGTGCACAATATCTCTAAGATAAGTGGTATATCTACTTGCTGCACAGTTATATGATTACAATTATGATGTTTTCTGTTTTTCGATGTTATTGTTTTCCGCCGCGTTCTGGCACAGCCTGACTTCTTTGACTCTTTTGTATGCTGTCCTGCTCTGCGGCTGACGTGCCGGAGTCGGAGTTTCCACCCTCAAGATCGCTTTGAGAGAAGGAGCCCTTGGTGTTGGTGACCATATAGCGAGTCATCTTCTCGTCGGAACGGAAATAAGATCCTTGCAGCGTGCGGTCGGGCGTGATGAGACGGGAGAAGACGTTGGAATACAGTTCATGTGTGTTTTGATCCCAGAACAGTTCCTGGCTGGTAAAGCGCAGTCCGTCCTTGGTTCTCACACGCACTCTTGATCTGAGTTCCCACAACTTCTTTTGACTATAGTAATAGGCAGTATCGCACTGGATATATGCCTGCACATGAAACTTCTCGTCAAACTGCTCCAAGAAGAGTCCTTTCTCAAAGATCCATCTTGGTGGCCGCTTGTTCTCGTTGACTTCCCATTTCTCGGTTACGATGCGGTATTTGATCACACCGGAGTCGGAGATGAGCGTGTTGACGCCCCATGATGTCATCACGGCGACTGAGTCGCGTGCGCGCACAGCAGGAGCTGTATGCTCCACGGGCTCGGTACAGGAGGCGATGAAGCACACAAAGAGAAAGGTGAGAAGACTATGATGCAGAGATAATTTCATGAGAAAATGCCTATACATCTATTATTGTACTTTCCACTTAGCAAACCACTGCTCATTGAAGGTGATGCCAACGTTGATGCGGAAGGTGTTTTCCGTGATGAGGTTCTTGGCGCTTCGCTTGACCCATTGAGCACTGATGTTGAGCAGCGAGCGGTTGTTATATCCGTTGACGATAGGGATTCCGAAGCCCAGTGAGGCACTGAGCTCTTTAGGACCTTCCAGACTTCCTATATAATAATAAGGTGTAGTATAGCTCACACCGGCGCGATAGCGAATGCGCTTCAAAAAAGAGCGGCCATACTCGTCGGGGCAGATTTGTGTGCCGAGCGTGAACTGATGGCGGTCCTTATAGTATCCTTTTACCAACTGGTAGTTGATGTTGCCACTGTTGTCGGTGACGAGTTCGGGTGCGCTGATTTTCGACCACTGCTGGAGAGAGTAGTCGGCTCCGATCTTAACCTTGTTATTGTGGTTGAAAGTGAGTCCTGCTCCAAAGGTATTTGGAATCTTCAATTTCAAATTCAACTGTCCTGCACCGGGATAGGTAATTGTGTCAGCCACAGCTGTGACAGAGTTGTTGGAGACGATGGTCACCTGCGGTTTGCCTTTGATTTCATGCCCCATGCCATAGGTCAAGCCCAGTGTGAGCTGGTCCTTCTTGTTCAGCGGCAATGTATATTGCAGTCCGGCATCCAGCTTGTAGCTTCTTACGTCGGCTGAGTAAGTCTTAATGAGCGCGTTGGCGGACGAGTTGCTGTAACTGTTCGTCACCGTACGAGTGTAGTCACCATAGAGATACGATCCGTTGACACCGATGGAAAGGTTGCGGATAGGCTCCCAGCCAAAGCCGAGATACACCTGATGCAAGCCACCGTCACCATTATAGGCATTGTAAGAATATGTCTTGTTGACGTCGCCCACTGATGTTGTAGTGGAGTAGGAGTATCCGATGTTGGAATAGGGAAGCAGACCGAAGCTCACGCCGAAATGGCGGAAGAGGCGGAGGCCGGCTACCACATACTCAAAGTCAGCATTGTTGGCGTTGAGTTTTCTGCCACCTTCCTTAAAGTTGGTTTGCTGCAACGAGATGCCGGCATCGAAAATAAACGAGAGGCTGTCGATGGCCGAGTAAGACGCCGGGTTGGCAGGGGTCACCTGATTGTGCTCCCGGAAGCCCAAGGCCAATCCGTTCATACCGCGATTGAAGCCTGTAGACTGGTCAGAAAGTATTCCCAGCCCATATTGGCTATATGGAGAGTTGGTGCCGCTCTGAGCCCAGCCCGTAGTGGCGAGCATAGCCAGTGCAATGACGGTGAGTTGTTTTTTCATTGGTTTACTAACGAATACGTTTATCCTTCTTGGAGCTTCCATCCTTGCTACAGTGTTCATAAACACCGGGCTTCGGCAGAAGTCAACTGCAAAAGTATTGAAAAAAATCGAAATTAACGCACGAAAGTGAAAATAATAAGGTATTTTTGCATCGTGAAACGTTTAAAACGACATTTACGAGTTGTTTTTCTCGCTGTTTTGGTTTTCTTAACGACAACCATTTGGGCGCAAGAAGCGACACCGAGACAGTTGCAGGAGATGGATAGCGTGGAGATTGGATTGCTCACCTGCTCTCCGGGAAAAGAGATCTACAGCTTATACGGACATACAGCTATCCGCGTTCGTGACGCGGCCACGGGGCAGGACGTAGCGGTCAACTACGGTCTGTTTAATTACCACATCCCCCATTTCATCCCTCGCTTTGTCTTCGGGCTCTGCGACTACGAGATGGGGATTTATCCTTTTGACCTGTTCATGGAGGAATATACGGAAGAGGACAGGGGCGTGATCGAGCAGCGCATCAATCTCACGCGGCAGGAAAAACTCGACATCATCAATGCACTGGCTCTTAACGCTCGTCCCGAGAACAAAGTCTACCGCTACAATTTCTTTTACGACAATTGTTCGTCGAGAGCGCGTGATATGATCGTCGACCATATCCGTGGTCATGTGGGTTATCGGGTCAATGCGTCCGTGACGAGTTCCTACCGCACGATGGTGCACCAGTGGGATGAGCAACATCCTTGGGATTGCTTCGGCTGCGATCTGCTGTTGGGAGTAAATGCCGACAGACAGACAACCTTGCGTCAGCAGCAGTTCCTTCCCGACTCTCTGCGTGCTTCCTTTGCTACGGCTAAGGTTTTCCGTGAGCATCAGTCTCCGGCCAACCTTGTGGACAGCACTTGGACGGTGCTTGAGGCTCAGACTCCCGAGACGGATCTATCCTTCTTCGATATTTTCACGCCGCGTGTGGCTATTACTATATTGACGTTGCTCGTAGTTCTGGCCAGTGTGAGGGAGTCTCGCAAGAAAAGAATCTATTGGGGCATCGACCTCGCTCTGTTGTTAGTTGACGGACTGGCAGGTCTCGTGCTGTTCCTCATGATCTTCTCCAAACATCCGACAGTCAGTATCAACTTACAGATACTATTGCTTAACCCTCTGTCGCTCGTCGCCCTTTATTCTGTGGTCAGAAAGAGTAGGAGAGGGCAGTACAGCAAGTGGTGGACGGTGTTTGCCGTTTGCATTTTACTGTTTTTCATTGGCAACATCCTGCAAGACTATGCGTCGGGAATGAACATATTGGCATTATGCTTGTTGGATAGGTGTATCGTCAATTATGCAGTTCGCTTTAAGGGCAACAATGTATTAACAAAGATAGTAACAAGACAATAACAGAAGAATGAGATATTTAGCTTTCATCATCGCTGCGCTGACATCCGCTGAGATGCAGGCCTTCGGGCTTGCACCGCGACTGGTAGTCAATGTGACCATCGACCAGTTGCGCACCGACTATATGGAGGCTTTCTATCCCCTCTACGGTCAGGGCGGCTTCCGACGTCTCATGCAGCAGGGCCTGGTGTATGAGGGCGGTCGTTATCCATTCACCCCCGTCGACCGTTCGTCGGCCACAGCCACGCTGTCGTCCGGCGCCACACCTTATCTTCATGGTATCGTGGGCACGCAATGGCTCGACCGCGCTACGCTGCGTCCTGTCAACTGCGTGGCTGACGAGAAGTACAGCAGTTCACCGCAACGCCTGCTGACATCCACCTTGGGCGATGAGCTTAAGATGAGCAGCAACGGCACGGCTATTGTCTACAGCTTTTCTCAAGATAAGGAGTCTGCCATCTTGTCGGCTGGACATGCTGCCGACGGCGCTTTTTGGATGGGTGACAACGGCACGTGGACTGGCACTAAGTATTATAGCACTTCTTTGCCCGCATGGCTCAAAGCCTACAACACCCTCCATCCTCAGCAGGGAAGGACTGCGGCACTGGCCAACGACAATGTCGTGTCGGTGTCGCTGCAAGCCGTGACTTCCGCGGCAATGGGTCGCGACGAGATGCCCGACCTGCTTTATGTCACCCTGTCGGCAGCACGGACCAAGGGTAAGGAAAAAGAGAGTTGGCAGACGTGTATGGAGAGCGTGTACATGCAGCTTGACCATACCTTGGCCACGCTCATCTCGGGGGTGGAGCAGCGCGTGGGCAAAGACAAAGTGCTGTTTGTGGTCACCTCCACCGGCTACTCCGACGAGGCCCGGAAGGACTTGGATAAATATCGTGTACCCTCGGGTACTTTCTATATCAATCGTACGGCCAATTTGCTCAACATGTATCTCAGCGCCATCTATGGTCAGGGCAGATATGTGGAGCAGTGCTATGGCAATGAGATGTATCTCAACCATAAGCTCATTGAGCAGAAGAGGCTTTCGATGAATGAGATTCTTGGGCGTAGTCAGAACTTCCTCATTCAGAATGCCGGCGTCGCTGATGTTTATACCAGCGGGCGTCTTATGGCCGGCAACAACGACATCCTTAAGATCCGTAACGGATACAATCCCACCAACTGCGGTGACATCATCATCGACGTGGCACCGGGATGGAAGCTGCTCAACGAAGAGACCCAGCAGGTCATCTACAGCAGTGCCGGCTTCATGCCTTTCCCCATCATCTTCTTAGGAAGCAACATGCCCCACGAGGTCGTCAAGACTCCCGTGAGCGTTGATTGTGTGGCTTCCACCGTGGCAAAGGCCATCCGCATCAGGGCACCCAACGCTTGCACCACCGCTCCCTTGTTCTAAGCTCCCATTGGACGCTCCAAGGGAAATTATCTCCACCTAAAGAGTAAATATATGGTAAATGGTGGTAATAATTCAGAAAATCTTATTAATTTTGCAAGAGCGACCCGTTCGCTCTCTATCCTTTTGTAATAAATAACAGACAAGATAAATGAATTTCAACAAAATCTTAAAGTCGCTCTTCGGCGATAAGTCAAGCCGTGATATGAAGCTCATCCAGCCTCTGGTGGAGAAAGTGAAGCAGGCATATCCCGATATCGCCAAGTTGAGCAATGATGAGCTCCGTGCCAAGTCAAAGGAAATTCGCGACTATGTGCAGGGAGCTGCCAAGCCTTATCAGGAGAAAATCGCCGAGCTCAAGGCAAAGATCGAGGAGACTCCTATCGACGAGCGTGAGCCGATCTTCAATGAGATTGATAAGCAGGACAAGGAGATGCTCGACGCTTTGGAGAAAGCTCTCAACGAGGTGATGCCTGTAGCCTTCAGCATTGTCAAGGACACGGCACGCCGCTTCTCCGAGAACGAGGAAACTGTGGTCACCGCTACGGATTTCGACCGTGAGCTCGCTGCTAATCCTGCCAACGACTTCATCACCATCGATGGCGACAAGGCAATCTATCACAATGAGTGGACAGCCGGTGGCAACAAGATCAAGTGGAACATGGTCCACTACGACGTGCAGCTCTTCGGTGGTATCGCCCTCCATCAGGGTAAGATCGCCGAGATGGCCACAGGTGAGGGTAAGACCCTTGTGGGTACCCTGCCCGTGTTCCTCAATGCCTTGACCGGCAACGGTGTGCACATGGTCACCGTCAACGACTATCTGGCTAAGCGTGACTCTGAGTGGATGGGACCGCTCTATGAGTTCCACGGACTCTCTGTCGACTGTATTGACAAGCATCAGCCCAACTCCCCCGCGCGTCGTAAAGCTTATCAGGCCGACATCACCTTCGGTACCAACAACGAGTTTGGTTTCGACTATCTGCGTGACAATATGGCTTTGTCACCAAGCGACCTGGTGCAGCGCCGCCACAACTATGCCATCGTCGATGAGGTCGACTCCGTGCTTATCGATGATGCCCGTACCCCGCTGATCATCTCTGGTCCTATCCCCAAGGGCGACGACCAGATGTATGAGGAGTATCAGCCGCTGGTGGAGCGCCTCTACGAGGTGCAGCGTAAGCAGGCCACTGAGCTCCTGGCTGAGGCACGACAGAAGATCACTGAGGGTCGTGAGAAAAACGATCAGAAGGAGATTGAGGACGGATTCCTCTGCCTCTTCCGCTCTTACAAGGCATTGCCTAAGAACAAGGCACTTATCAAATATCTCTCTGAGGAAGGCATCAAGGCTGGTCTGCAGAAGACCGAGGAGATCTATATGGAGAACAACAACCGTCTGATGCCACAAGCTGTCGAGCCGCTCTATTTCGTTGTCGACGAGAAACTCAACAGTGCAGACCTCACCGACAAGGGTACGGACTGGCTCTCCAAGCAGGTCAATGATAAGAACCTCTTTGTGCTCCCTGATATTGCTGCTGAGCTTTCTGCCCTTGAGGGCGACAAGACCCTGAGTGACCAGGATCGTCTCGACAAGAAGGACGACCTGCTCAACCACTATGCTGTTCAGAGCGATAGAGTACATACGTTGCAGCAACTGTTGAAAGCATACACCATGTTCAACAAGGACGATGAATATGTCGTCATGGACGGTGAGGTGAAGATTGTCGACGAGCAGACCGGACGTATCATGGAGGGACGCCGCTGGAGCGACGGACTCCATCAGGCTATCGAGGCCAAGGAGCATGTCAAGGTGGAGGCTGCCACACAGACCTTTGCCACCATCACGCTGCAGAACTACTTCCGTATGTATCATAAGCTTGCCGGTATGACCGGTACCGCCAGCACTGAGGCCGGTGAGTTCTGGGATATCTACAAGCTCGATGTGGTCGAGATTCCTACCAACAAGCCTGTCATCCGCAACGATATGGATGACCGCGTCTATAAGACCAATCGCGAGAAATACCGGGCCGTCATCGAGGAGATCGAGAACATGCGTGTCCAGGGACGTCCGAGCCTGGTGGGTACTACATCGGTCGAGATCAGTGAGTTGCTCTCCAAGATGCTGACCATGCGCAAGATTCCTCATCAGGTCCTCAACGCCAAACTCCATCAGAAGGAGGCTATGATCGTTGCTGAGGCCGGTAAGAGCACCAAGGGCATGGTGTGGGTGGCCAGCGATGGCCGTGCCTTCACCGACAAGCCTACCACATTGCGCTATGAGCAGCAACTTATCGACGCTGCTGACAAAGGTGCCAAGGGCGCAGACACAAGTCTCAAAGGACAGAGAGCCGAGAACAATATTCATAATGAGGAGCGGATGCTTGGCGCCGTCACCATTGCCACCAATATGGCAGGTCGTGGTACCGATATCAAGCTTACACCTGAAGTTAAGGCCGCTGGCGGTCTCGCCATCATTGGCACCACACGTCACGAGAGCCGTCGTGTCGACCGCCAGTTGCGTGGTCGTGCCGGACGTCAGGGTGATCCGGGATCTTCTGTCTTCTACGTCTCTTTGGAGGACGACCTGATGCGTAAGTTCGGTTCTGAGCGCATCGCCAAGGTCATGGACCGACTCGGTTTCGAGGACGGCGAGCGTATCGAGAGTCCGATGATCTCACGCAGCATTGAGCGTGCACAGAAGAAGGTCGAGGAGAACAACTTCGGTATCCGTAAGCATCTGCTCGAATACGACGACGTGATGAACAAGCAGCGTAGTGTCATCTACGAGAAGCGCCGCCACGCCCTTATGGGTGAGCGTATCGGCATGGACATCGCCAACGTGCTTTGGGACCGTGTGGTCAACATCATTGAGAACAACGACTACGAGGGCGCCAAGGAGAGCTTCTTCGAGGTGCTGTCCATGGAGATTCCCTTCGATGAGAACGAATATGAGGGCACCAACAAGGCTGATCTTGAGGAGCGCGCCTTCCAGGATACAATGGCTGCCTTCAAGCGCAAGACCGACCGTATACAGAGCGATGCTTATCCTGTCATCAAGCAGGTCTACGAGACACAGGGCGACCTCTATCAGTATATCCTCGTGCCCATCACCGACGGCCGTCATGTGGTCAACCTTCGCGTCAACCTCAAGGAGGCTTATGACACCGAGGCTAAGAATGTGGTCAAGGAGTTCGAGAAGTTTGTCATGCTCCACATCATCGATGATGACTGGAAGGAAAACCTCCGTCAGCTCGACGAGCTGCGCCACAGCGTGCAGAACGCGTCCTACGAGCAGAAGGATCCACTGTTGGTCTTCAAACTCGAGAGTGCCAAGCTCTGGGATTCGATGATCGACGATATGAACACCCGCGTGGCCAGCTTCCTCATGCGTGGTCAGATTCCTGTGCAGGTGCAGAGCCAGCAGGTGCAGGAGGCTGCGCCCGAGGAGCACGCTCAGCGCTATCAGGAGCAGAAAGACAACATCGACGAGATCGAGCGCGCACAGCAGCAGGCTGCACAGCAGGACACTCGCGAGGGCGCTGAGCAGCATCGCCAGCCCATCATCCGTGAGAAGATGCCGCGCCCTAACGATCCCTGTCCCTGCGGTAGCGGCAAAAAATTCAAGAACTGTCATGGTAAAGGATTGCGTTAATCCTTGACCTCTCATCAATAAGGGTCGGCCCGTGGCCGGCCCTTTTTCAATGTTTCACTGATATTCTGCGCTGATTATGAAAATCCAACTCCAACAACTGTCTAAAACCTTCGGCGAAAAGGTTGCCGTCGACATTCCCCAACTTGAGATCGGCAATGGCGAGATCATTGGACTCGTGGGTAACAATGGAGCCGGAAAGACGACGCTCTTCCGCCTGTTGCTTGACCTTCTGCGAGCTGACTCCGGGTCGGTGCTGCTCACGCCGCAAAGAGGTTCAACAACTCGGACCTCAGTCCTATCTTCTCTGTCTTCTCAGACTTCACAGTCTGCTGCGCCTTCCAATGTGTACCAAGAGAGTATCGATCCGGCAAAGAGCGAGGAATGGAAGAAGATGACCGGAGCCTTTATCGACGACACCTTCCTCATCGACTTCCTCTCTGTCGAGGAGTATCTCGATTTCATCATCAAGGTGCAAGGGCTCACGCCGATGGACTGGAATGGCAGTGACGATCCCCTTGTGCAGGGATTCAAGGAGTTTGCCGAGGGACAAATCTTCGATCAGAAAAAACTCATCCGCGAATACAGCGCCGGCAACAAGCAGAAGATTGGAATCATGGCGGCTATGATCTCGCGACCTGAGCTCCTGATTCTCGACGAACCGTTCAACTTCCTGGACCCTACCGGACAGAACTTCCTCAAAAAGCTCTTGCTCGACTATCATTGCCGCACGGGTGCCACCATCCTCATCAGCAGTCACAATCTCCAGCATCTTGTCGATGTCTCCACCCGTGTCGTGCTGTTGGAGGACGGAAAGGTCATCGAGGATCTCGCTAACGACAACCGGCAGGCACTGACAGCGCTCAACGACTATTTCAAAGTCTGACAGGAATAACACATTCGCCCTTGTTGTTCACGAACATTATTATATGTTGAATAAACTGACACTTTTCCGCCCTCGTGGCTGCGATTTTCTGAGCCGCGCCCTATGTTGCCCTCAATTTTGCGAATTTTGAGGGCTTTTTATAATCGGTTGACACAGAAACGATTACAAGTCCAGTATGATTTCATCTCCGGTAACAACGGCTTTTTGCGATGAAATCTTGCTGATTTTGTGGATCAGAACGTCCTTTTGATGCTGTCATCTCGGTTGTTTGTTCCGGTCATCCCAGTTGTTTGCCCTGGTCATCTCGGTTGTTTGACAACATCAAACCAGTGTTTTGACTTCAAGGAATGGCAAGAGTGAACGTATTCACTCTGCTTTTTCTCATTTCCGAGTCCCCTTGCTCTCTATATTGTGGCTCCGCGGTGATGCACTTTTGTAAAGATAACACAGCCTCACCCCCTAACCCCCTCTCCGAAGGAGAGGGGAGTAGAATGTTTTGCGGGTGCTTGACACTGCGGAGACTGCTGTGGAGGTGGATCTTGCGAATTCTTCTATATGCTCAAAGGATTGTTTAACCAGCATTTCACTCCCCTCTCCTTCGG
>DLDU01000005.1 GCA_002481295.1 Prevotella sp. UBA7764
GCAATGTTTTCAGGGGCTTTTTTGTACGCCCCTCTCTAGCTCTTCCCGAGGGGAGAGAATTGCTAAACCATACCATCTGCCCGAATTATATGCTTTGTGGGTATTGCGGTCCCCTCCCCTCGGGGAGGGCTAGGGAGGGGCCTATAATAATTTGCGTTTCTTTTCGTTATTATTAATGCTATGCAATGGACAGATAGAATCAGACAGGTGAAGATTATTCTTGTGGTTATGGCAATCGTTATTGCCGTGGCCTCGCTTGTTGTGTCGCATAGTATGACGCGTGACTTGGAAGCGCAGGAACGCAGTCGCATGGAGGTCTGGGCGGAGGCTATGCGGTCGCTCAACCAGGCCGATGAGAACACGGATCTGAATCTTGTGTTGAAAGTGATTAACGACAACAATACGATTCCAGTCATTGTGCTCGACAGTAATGGAAAGGTGACAGACTTCCGCAATCTTTCCATCAATGCCTCTTCCCGTGCGGACAGCCTGACGAAGGTCACACGGATCGGTCATGAGCTTTTAGCCAGAAAACGTAACATCAGGATCTTCCTCGATGAACGGCATCGCGACTATATTGATGTCTGCTATGATGAGTCGTTGATGCTCAAACGTCTTTCCTGGTATCCCTATGTGCAGTTGGGAGTGGTTCTTCTCTTTGTGGTGGTAGCCATCTTTGCTTTGCTCACTTCAAAACGGGCAGAACAGAATAAGGTATGGGTAGGTCTCTCCAAGGAGACTGCTCACCAGTTGGGAACGCCTATTTCCAGTCTAATCGCTTGGGTGGAGATGCTGAAAGAGACCTATCCCGATGATACGTTGATACCGGAGATGGACAAGGACGTAAAGCGTCTGCAACTCATCGCAGACCGCTTTTCTAAGATTGGTTCTGTGCCGGCTCCTGTGCCTACCGACCTCTTGGAGTTGTTGGGACATGTTGTCGACTATATGGACCGCCGTACAAGTAAGAAGGTGAAGATCCTGACCGATTTCCCTGCTCATCAGGTGATCGTGGATCTCAATGGCTCCCTCTTTGAATGGGTGATAGAAAACCTGTGCAAGAATGCCGTGGATGCCATGGGCGGCGAGCAGGGAACTATCACGCTGAAGGTGGAAGAGACCGACACATGGGTGTACTTGGATGTGAGCGACACGGGTAAGGGCATCCGCAAGCGTAATATAAATAATGTGTTCCGTCCCGGCTTCACCACAAAGAAACGAGGGTGGGGACTTGGGCTCAGTCTCGCCAAGCGCATCGTAGAGGAATATCATCATGGACGCATCTATGTCAAGGAGTCGGAGGTAGGCAAGGGAACTACTTTCCGGATAGAATTGCGTAAGTGCCACGCATAGCCTTTGTTATCATTCCTCTTTTAAGAAAGTTTTTGCAGATAAATTTGACGCTATCAAAAAAAAATAGTAACTTTGCAAACCAAATGTGATATGTCTGTTTGTGATATGTCTAATTTAGAGCAGTTTAAGATAGACTTAAAAGGCTTGTCGGAAGGCGACAATGTCTTTGACTATGATTTGAGCGACCCTTACTTCGAGGCTATACAGGCCCCGGCAGTGAAACGTGGTCATGTACATTCCTCGTTGACGATACGTCGTACGGGGGATGTGTTCTATTTGGATTTTCACACAGACGGCTTTGTCATCGTTCCTTGTGATCTTTGCTTGGAAGATATGGAACAGTCCATAGAGAGCGACGACCATCTGGTGGCAAAGTTTGGAGAAGACTATTCGGAGGATGACGACCTCGTCACGGTTAGGGAAGACAACGCTATTCTCGACGTGTCGTGGTTCATCTATGAATTTATAGAGCTCAGTATTCCACTCAGGCATGTGCATGCACCTGGAAAATGCGACCCTGCCATGATGAAGATTCTTCAAGAACATTCGGCCGCCCGAAGCGGTGATGAGGATACGGAGCCTGTGGATTCCCGATGGGCAGCATTGAAAAAGATAAAAGATAAAAATTAAAGATTAAACAATTATGGCACATCCTAAAAGAAGACAGTCTAAGACTCGTACACTCAAGCGTAGAACTCACGATAAGGCAGTAGCCCCCACATTGGCAGTATGCCCTAACTGCGGCGCTTACTATGTCTATCACACCGTTTGCCCGACATGCGGTTACTATCGTGGCAAGGTCGCTATCGTTAAGGAAGCAGCTGAGTAATGGGAAAGATTAACGCGATAATCACAGGTGTTGGTGGCTACGTGCCCGACTATGTCCTCACCAACGAGGAACTGTCGCGCATGGTAGACACCAGCGATGAGTGGATTACTACGCGTGTCGGCATCAAAGAGCGCCGTATCCTCACTGAGGAAGGCCTCGGATCAAGCTATATGGGGCGCAAGGCTGCTAAGCAGCTACTTCGTAAAACCGGCGTAGATCCGGATACCATTGATGCACTCATCGTCTCGACAACGACTCCTGACTATCCTTTCCCCTCTACGGCAAGCATCATTTTGGGTAAGCTAGGACTGAAAAACGCTTTCGCCTTTGACATGTCCTGCGCCTGCTGCGGCTTTATCTATGCCCTTGAGCAGGCTTGCTCGATGATTCAGAGCGGCCGTTACAAAAAGATCATCGTGGTTTCTGCCGAGAAGATGTCGTCGATTGTCGACTACACCGACCGACAGACCTGTGTGCTCTTTGGCGACGGTGCCGGTGCTGTGCTCGTGGAGGCAACGGAGGAAGAAGGCATTGGCTTCCAAGAATCGTTCTTGCGTACCGATGGTGCAGGCCTGCCCTTCCTTCACATGAAGGCCGGCGGCAGTGTATGCCCTCCCTCGCATTTCACGGTAGACCATCGTCTGCACTATATCTATCAGGAGGGGCGCAACGTGTTCCGCTATGCCGTGACAGATATGAGCGATGATGTGGACTACATCATGAAGCACAACGGCCTGACGGCTGATGACGTGGACTGGGTGATCCCGCACGAGGCTAACCTGCGTATCATCGATGCAGTGGCCAAGCGTGCCGATCTGCCGATCGAGAAGGTGATGATCAACATCGACCACTACGGCAATACCAGTTCCGCTACCATTCCTTTGGCTATGTGGGACAACGAAGCTAAGCTGAAGAAGGGCGATAACGTCATCCTCACTGCTTTCGGAGCCGGATTTGTTCACGGAGCTATGTATCTGAAATGGGCTTACGACGGTGCTGCCGCAACAGCGGATAAAAAGTAACTCGTAAGATTCTTCATTCATAACAACAGAAAAACGCATCCTTCTTGTTATAGTAAGAATGCGTTTTTTTGTTTATTGATATTGTATGTTTAATTAAAAGTACTTATGCATAAGGCCGGTTTTGTAAATATCGTAGGAAACCCCAATGTTGGCAAGTCCACACTGATGAATCAACTTGTCGGTGAGAAGATCAGCATCGCCACGTTTAAGGCGCAGACGACACGTCATCGCATTATGGGCATCGTCAACAAGCCCAACATGCAGATCGTTTTCTCTGACACGCCCGGCGTGTTGAAACCTAACTATAAGATGCAGGAGATGATGCTGGCATTCTCTGAGTCTGCCTTGGCAGATGCCGACATCCTGCTCTATGTCACGGATGTGGTGGAGAACCCGGAGAAGAATCTCGACTTCCTGGAAAAGGTCAGGGAGATGAAGATCCCAGTGCTGTTGCTGATCAACAAGATCGACGAGACCGACCAACAGCATCTCGGAGACATCGTAGAGAAGTGGCATGCCCTGTTGCCCAACGCAGAGATCCTTCCGATCTCGGCGCAGAACAAGTTCGGCATAGACATGCTCATGAAACGTATCGAAGAGCTGCTGCCCGAGAGTCCTGCTTATTTCGACAAGGACCAGTTGACCGACAAGCCGGCAAAGTTCTTTGTCTCGGAGATCATCCGCGAGAAGATCCTGCGCTATTACGACAAGGAGATTCCTTATTCCGTGGAGGTCGTCGTGGAGCGCTTCAAGGAAGACGAGCATCACATCCATATCAATGCTGTCATCTATGTAGAGCGCGACTCGCAGAAAGGCATCATCATCGGACATCAGGGCACTGCTTTGAAGAAGGTGTCGTCGGAAGCCCGCAAGAGTCTTGAGAAGTTCTTTGGTAAGGCGATCTACTTGGAGACCTTCGTCAAGGTTGACAAAGACTGGCGTAACTCTCAACGGGAACTCGACCACTTCGGGTACAACCCGCAATAAGAATGATCAATGGTGAGTGTTGACGCATTCTACACTCCTATATTCCCCTGACTGTATGGCAGGGTGCACTCTCCTTCGGGAGGGCCGAAGAATGTTAAACTTCAGAAATCAAACAACGAAATGGCAAATTTAGTAGCTATTGTAGGACGCCCTAATGTGGGTAAGTCCACACTTTTTAATCGTATGACCCAAAGCCGCAGGGCTATTGTCAGTGATGTGGCCGGTACCACGCGTGACCGCCAGTACGGCAAGTGCAGTTGGAACGGCAAAGAGTTCTCTGTCGTAGATACGGGCGGCTGGGTCGTGAAATCAGATGATATCTTTGAGGATGCCATCCGTCAGCAGGTGAGGGTCGCCACAGAAGAGGCAGACCTTGTGCTCTTCCTGGTGGATGTGGAGACAGGAGTCACAGACTGGGATGAGGATGTGGCGATGATCCTTCGCCGTGCCAAACTGCCGGTCATCCTTGTAGCAAATAAGGTCGACAATAGCGGCAACGCTTACGAAGCCGCAGAGTTCTATCGTCTCGGACTGGGAGATCCCGTCTGCATCAGCGCGGCAACGGGTGGCGGTACGGGTGATCTGCTCGACATGATACTGACCAAACTGCCAAACAATGTCGACGAAGCACCGGAAGAGAATATCCCGCGCTTCGCTGTCGTCGGTCGCCCTAATGCCGGTAAGTCAAGCCTGATCAATGCCTTTATCGGTGAGGAGCGCAATATCGTCACAGATATTGCCGGTACCACACGCGACAGCATCTATACGCGCTATACCAAGTTTGGCTTTGACTTCTATCTCGTCGATACCGCCGGTATCCGCCGTAAGAATAAGGTGAGCGAAGACCTGGAGTTCTATAGCGTCATGCGCAGCATCCGTGCTATTGAGAACAGTGATGTCTGCATTCTGATGATCGATGCCACACGAGGCATTGAGGCTCAGGACATGAACATCTTCCAGTTGATACAGAAGAACAATAAGAGTCTGGTCGTCGTGGTCAACAAGTGGGACTTGGTGCAGGACAAGAGCCAGAAGGCCATCGATACCTTCAAGAATGCCATCCACAACCGTATGGCTCCTTTCGTTGATTTCCCGATTATCTTTGCTTCCGCACTGACTAAACAGCGTATCTTCAAGGTGTTGGAAACCGCTAAGCAGGTCTATCTCAACCGTGAGACACGTATCGGTACGACGAAGCTCAACGAGGTGATGCTGCCGATCATCGAGCAGACACCTCCACCTTCTACAAAGGGAAAGTATATCAAGATCAAGTATTGCTCGCAGTTGCCCAACACGCAGATACCCTCTTTCGTGTTCTATGCCAATCTGCCGCAATATATCAAGGAGCCCTATCGCCGCTTCCTGGAGAACAAGATCCGTGAGAACTGGTCGATGCATGGCTGCCCGATCAATGTGTTTATCCGTCAGAAGTAAGATGCAGAGAGTATGGCGATATGTGGTGTTGGGCGCTGTCATGTCCTTGCCTATGGCATGCAAGAAAGCTCCGACACCCGCCGAGATAGCCGCCCATGCCGCGAAGGGCTATTACGACCAGCTGTTGGCAGGGAAGTATGAGGATTTTGTGGCTGGCACCTACATGCCCTATAAGATTCCGGACAGCTATCGCAAACAGTTGGAGGACAATGCCCGGATGTTTGTGGCACAGCAGGAGCAAGAGCATCGTGGCATCAAGAAGGTGAAGATTCTCGACGCCAAGGCTGATACGCTCAAGCATGTGGCCAATGTGTATCTGATATTTGAATATGGAGACAGCACTCGCGAAGAAGTGTGCGTGCCGATGGTGGAGAAGAAAGGCGTGTGGTACACACGCTGACGCTTCTCATCATGGTAGATAATATAGAATAGAAAAACGCTTCCTCTCACAATGGAGAGGAAGCGTTTTTTTTATGCTGTTGGGTGACCTAAGCGTTTTCTCCTTCCTGCATCTCCACCTTCTTCACCTTGCGGAACAGATCGCTGGCAAAGACCAGGTCGTTGAGTTTCTTGTTGGTGGAGCTGATGACTTGGTCTTTGTTGCCCTGCCACTCCTTATGTCCTTTGTAGATGAAGACGATGTTCTCGCCGATGCCCATGACCGAGTTCATGTCATGGGTGTTGATGATCGTTGTCATCTGATAGTCTTTGGTGATCTCTGACAGCAGCTTGTCGATGACCAGTGAAGTCTTCGGGTCCAAGCCAGAGTTAGGTTCGTCGCAGAAGAGATACTTCGGATTGAGCACGATGGCGCGCGCAATGGCCACGCGTTTCTGCATACCGCCTGAGATCTCGTCGGGGTATTTGTTGCGGGCATCGAGGAGGTTGACACGCTCCAGACACTCCTGTGCTCTTCTTGCACGCTCACGGGAGGTCATGTTGGAGAACATATCCAACGGAAACTGCACGTTCTCTTGTACTGTCAACGAGTCGAAGAGAGCCGCTCCTTGGAAGATCATGCCCATCTCGCGCCGCATCATCACCTTTTCTTTCTTCGTCATCGCCGTGAAGTCGCGCCCGTCGTAGAGAATCTGGCCTTCGGTCGGTTCAAACAGTCCTACGATATTCTTCATCAGCACCGTCTTGCCGGAACCACTCTGTCCGATGATGAGATTGGTCTTACCCGTCTCAAAGACAGTGCTGATGTTGTCGAGAACAGTCTTGTCCTCAAAGCGTTTCGTTAGATTTTTGACTTCTATCATAGCTTAACTCAGTAATTGCGTAAGGAAAACGTCGGAGAAGAGGATGAGCACGCTGCTGCATACGACGGCATCGGTGGAAGCCTTGCCCACCTCGACGGAGCCGCCCTCCACCGTGTAGCCGAAATACGACGATACGCTGGAGATGATAAAGGCGAAGAACAGACTCTTGATGATGCTCATCCACATAAACCAGGGATTGAAAGCGTGGTGCATGCCGGCAGTGAGATCGTCGGGCGACATCATGTGTCCGATGATCGCTGTGGCGTAGGCACCGATGATGCCCATGGCTGAAGAGAAGATCACCAGGAACGGCATGATGGTCACCAAGCCGAGGATCTTCGGCAGGATCAGATAGTTGGCCGAGTTCACGCCCATGATATCCAATGCATCGATTTGTTGTGTGACGCGCATGGTGCCCAACTCCGAGGCGATGTTGGACCCCACCTTACCGGAGAGTATCAGACACATGATGGAAGAAGAGAACTCCAGGAGCATGATCTCACGCGTGGTGTAGCCGGTAGTCCAACGTGGCATCCACGGACTGGAGATATTCACCTTCATCTGGATGCAGATGACTGCACCGATGAAGAAGCTGATCATCAGCACGATGGCGATGGAGTCGACTCCCAACTGAGACATCTCTTTAACATAGCGCTTCATAAACATGCGCATGCGTTCCGGACGCGCAAAGGTGCGTCCCATCAGGATGAGATAACGTCCGAAAGTGGTGAGATAACGATGAAGCAACTTCAATAAAAGCATGGGCTATAACCTATTTGATGATGCAAAAGTAACCAAAATCCCATAAAAAACTGCAATAAACAGAAGAGTTTTTGCTTTTATCAATGTTATTAGGCGTTTTTTTAGTATTTTTGCATTCAAAACTATTATCATGGACGAAACATTACAAGCACTTGTGCAGCAGGAGACCGAGGCTCGCCCCGATGTGGAGCACATGACTCCTGAGGAAGTGGACAAGTTGCTCATGAGCAAGTTGAAACATAAGGAGTTGCATGCTGAGGGGTTGGTCAAGCGCTATGGCAAACGTACTGTGGCTGATCATGTCACGTTTAACGTCAAGCAAGGTGAGATCGTCGGATTGCTCGGACCTAACGGTGCTGGTAAGACGACCTCTTTCTATATGACGACAGGATTGGTCGTGCCCAACGAGGGACATGTCTTCATCGATGATAAGGAGATCACGAAGTTTCCTGTCTATAAGCGCGCCCGTGCCGGTATCGGATACCTGCCGCAGGAGGCCAGCGTATTCCGTAAGCTGAGCGTGGAAGACAATATCATGGCGGTGCTGGAGATGACGAAGCTGTCACACCAGGAGCAACTCGACAAATTGGAAAGTCTGATCAGCGAGTTCCGACTCAACAAGGTGAGGAAGAACAAGGGAGACCGTCTCTCCGGTGGTGAGCGCCGACGTACGGAGATTGCTCGCTGTCTGGCTATCGATCCGAAGTTCATTATGCTCGATGAGCCGTTTGCCGGTGTCGACCCTATTGCCGTGGAAGACATCCAGCATATCGTGTGGCGACTGAAATACCGCAATATCGGTATCCTCATTACCGACCATAACGTGCAGGAGACTTTGTCCATCACCGACCGTGCCTATCTGCTCTTTGAGGGACGTATCCTCTTTCAGGGATTGCCCGAGGAACTGGCAGCCAACAAAGTCGTGAGAAAGAACTATCTGAGCGACAACTTTGTCTATCGTAAGTTCCAGTCCAACGAGGAGGACAGAGCCTTTGCCGCCCAATCCCGGAAGTCTTTGCTTGCAGAAGTTTATGGCGGATAGTAACTAACAATGGAGATAAAAACTTACAAAAGTGCTTCTGCAATAACTTGCATTCTAGAGAGCGAAAAGCCAAAGAAATAGGGAGTTGAATGTCAGGAAAGGACTTTGAAAGTGAGAAAACAGTGATTTTTGGGTGTCATCTCAGTGGTTTTACCTTGTCAGAACGGTGCTTTGATGAGGTAAAACCACTGAGATGATCGAAAATTCTCTAGATAATTTATGGGAAAAAGGCGTTTTTGCAATGTGAGATAATGTAAATATAGTTCAACTTTCTGCTTATCAGGTAGTTATAGAATACTTGTAAAAATCGTAAAATCACGCCCAAGACCATGTCTGCTCGCAAAGATTGCCTTCTCGTGCCCGCTTTTTAGTCAGTTTATCCAACAATTGCTGTTCTTCCTTGCAGTTTCCGGTTCGCAAGCAGGCTCCCTTTGAAGTAATCCTACCGGTGCTGCGGACAATCCTGTCGTGCCTTATCGCTGAGTAGTTACGGTGCTGAGATGATGGTTAAAAAAACAAATTTTTCCACCTTATATTAGGTAGATTGGTAAAATATGCGTAATTTTGCCAGTCAGTATGGCTCTTGTCGCTCGACGGGCGATAAGAGTTTGCTGTTTCCTTACGGAGATAAGTCATATAATCCTTGCGGAGATAAATCATAAACAATATAAACCAAAGATGAAAGTTTCATTTGAAAATCCCGACAAGATCAACGGACTGTTGACCATCACTGTCGAAGAAGATGACTACAAAAACGATGTCGAGAAGGAGCTCAAAGAGTATCGTAAAAGAGCTAATATCCCCGGCTTCCGCCCCGGAAAGGCTCCTATGGGCATGATCAAGCGTCAGTTTGAGTCCAGCGCCAAGATGGACGCTATCAACAAGGTGCTCAATGACGAGCTCCAGAAGTATATTGCTGACAACAAGATTCAGATGCTCGGCGAGCCTTTGGCCTCTGACAAGCAGGAGCCTCAGGATCTGGAGAAGCCGGCTCCTTATACCTTCATGTTCGACATCGCCGTCGCTCCAGAGTTCAACATCGAGCTGAGCGACAAGGATACTGTCGACTATTACGAGATCACTGTTGACGATGCTCTCGTTGACAAGCAGGTGGATATGTTCGCCAACCGTCTTGGCGGATACGTTGACGTTGAGGACTATCAGGAGAACGATATGCTCAAGGGTGACATCCGCGAGCTCGACGAGAAGGGCAACACCAAGGAAGGTGGCCTGACCATTGAGGCTGCTGTGCTGATGCCTAATTACTTGAAGAACGACGACCAGAAGAAGCTCTTCGAGGGTGCAAAGAAGGGTGACATCATCACCTTCAATCCTTCTAAGGCATACGACGGCAATGAGGTACAGATCTCTTCTCTGTTGAAGATCGAGAAGGATCAGGTTGCCAACTACCAGGGCGACTTCAGCTTCCAGATTACTGGCATCCAGCGCTTCCAGAAGCACGCTGTGGATCAGGAGCTCTTCGATCAGACCTTCGGCAAGGACGCCGTTAAGGACGAGAAGGAATTCCGTAGCAAGATCGCTGAGGGACTCAAGGGGCAGCTCGTTCGCGACAGCGACTATAAGTTCCTGCTCGATGTCCGCAAGTATGCTGAGGACAAGATCGGCCAGCTGACTTATCCCGATGCTCTTCTGAAGCGTGTCATGAAGCAGGGCAGCAAGGAGAAGGACGAGAAGAAGCTCAACGAGATGATCGACAAGAACTACGAGGCAAGCCTCAAGGAACTCAACTGGAGCCTGATCCGCAACAAACTCTCTGAGCAGACCGGCATCAAGGTCAATGACGACGATGTCAAGGAGGCTGCCCGTGAGACCGCTCGCATCCAGTTCGCACAGTATGGCATGAGCAACGTTCCTGAAGAGTACATCAACAACTACGCTGATGAGCTCCTCAAGAAGCGTGAGAACGCCCAGGGCTTTGTGGATCGCGCTATCGACGTGAAGCTCTCTGACGCTTTGAAGAAAGTTGTCAAGCTGAACAAGAAAGAGATTAGCCTTGATGATTTCAACAAGATGATGGGCGAGTAATGTGCGCATAAAATAAGATTTTAATAAAAAATAATCTCTTGATTGAAGAGGTTACCAGCTTTTTTTATTATCTTTGTGTAATCAACACGAGGATTAGGTTTGAAACCGGTAAAAAGAGCTGATAACCTCTTTTCTCGTATTTGACTATTAACATTGAATATATTAAGGAAATCGAATGAACAACGACTTTAGAAAATTTGCCACGGGGCACTTAGGCATGAACGGCCTGGCTCTGGATGATGTGGTCAAGGCGCAGCAACAATATCTCAATCCGTATATCCTCGAAGAGCGTCAGCTCAACGTCACGCAGATGGATGTGTTTTCACGACTGATGATGGACCGCATCATCTTCTTGGGAACTGAGATCGACGACTATACAGCCAATACGCTTCAGGCTCAGTTGCTCTACCTCGACTCTGTCGACAACGGTAAGGACATCTCTATCTATGTCAACTCTCCCGGCGGCAGCGTGACGGCAGGACTGGGTATCTACGACACCATGCAGTTCATCACCAGCGATGTGGCAACGATCTGTACGGGTATGGCTGCCTCTATGGCTGCTGTGCTGCTCGTCTCCGGTGCGGAGGGCAAGCGCTCCGCACTGCCTCATAGCCGCGTGATGATCCACCAGCCCTTAGGCGGTGTGCAGGGCCAGGCCTCGGATATCGAGATCGAGGCCCGTGAGATCCAGAAGTTTAAGAAAGAACTCTATACCATCATCTCCAACCACTCTCATCAGCCTTACGAGAAAGTATGGAAAGACAGTGACCGCAATTACTGGATGACCGCTGAGGAGGCTAAGGAGTATGGCATGATCGATACGGTGTTAACAAGAAAGCAATAATCTTAGTAACCAGGAGGAATAAGAAAACATGCCGAAAAAAGTATGTAGCTTCTGTGGTCGTGACGAATCACAGGTGAAACTGCTTATCACAGGACTCAACGGTTATATCTGTGAGGACTGTGCCATGCAGGCTTACAAGATAGTTAAGGATACCGGCGTACTCGGCAACGTGGATGCGGAGGCCAGCGAAAAGTCTAAGGAGGCTTTCCGCAAAAAAGCCCGTATCCCCAAGCCTAAGGAGATCAAGAAATATCTCGACGAGTATGTCATAGGACAGGACGAGGCCAAGCGCTATCTGTCTGTGGCTGTGTATAATCACTACAAGCGTCTGCTCCAACCGTCGGACGACGATGGCGTGGAAATCGAGAAGAGCAATATCATCATGGTAGGCTCTACGGGTACAGGTAAGACGTTGCTGGCCCGCACCATCGCCAAATTGCTTGACGTGCCTTTCACCATTGTCGACGCTACGGTGTTTACCGAGGCCGGCTACGTTGGTGAGGATGTGGAGAGCATTCTGAGCCGTCTGCTTCAGGTGGCCAACTACGATGTGGCAGCTGCCGAGCGTGGTATTGTCTTCATCGATGAGATCGACAAGATTGCCCGTAAAGGCGACAACCCCAGCATCACACGCGATGTCAGTGGCGAGGGTGTGCAGCAGAGCATGCTCAAACTCTTGGAAGGAACCATGGTCAACGTACCGCCAAAGGGCGGCCGCAAGCATCCTGATCAGGACTATGTGCATGTCAACACCAAGAACATCCTGTTTATCTGTGGTGGTGCCTTCGACGGCATCGAGCGTAAGATCGCACAGCGACTCAACACGCATACGGTAGGATACAACTCCGTGCAGAACGCCCGTCATATCGACCGCGGCGATCTGATGAAGTATATCCTTCCGCAAGACTTGAAGTCGTTTGGCCTGATTCCAGAGCTGGTTGGCCGTCTGCCGGTGCTGACCTATCTCAATCCTTTGGATCGTGATGCTCTGCGCCGCATCTTGGTAGAGCCGAAGAACTCTATTGTCAAGCAGTACATCAAGCTGTTTGAGATGGATCACATCACGTTGTCCTTCACCGAGGAAGCTCTCGACTTCATCGTCGACAAGGCTGTAGAGTACAAACTCGGCGCCCGTGGCCTGCGCTCTATCGTGGAGGAGGTGATGATGGATGCCATGTTTGACGTGCCGTCAAAACGCATCAAGAAGTTTGAGGTGACGCTTGACTATGCCAAGCAGCAATTGGACAAGGCTCATCTGCAGCGACTCGAATCGGCTTAACCGGCTTGGCATTCAAGACACTCGCAGGTAGGAAATCAATGGCAGAGGCCGTGGAAGCGGCCCTCTGCATATTACATTATTAATAAGAATCATCTAAGGAGCATGCAATGACTAAGGAAGTGGACTTGACTCAAGCATTGAAGAAATACTTCGGCTTTGATCATTTCAAGGGCGATCAGGAAGCGATCATCCGTAATCTCATGGCGGGAAACAACACCTTTGTGCTGATGCCTACCGGTGGCGGCAAGAGCCTGTGCTATCAGTTGCCGTCGCTGATCATGGATGGAACGGCTATTGTCGTGTCGCCTCTGATCGCGCTGATGAAAAACCAGGTCGACGTCATCAATGGCCTGACAGAGGAAGACGGCCTGGCTCACTTCCTCAACTCGTCGCTCAACCGTGCAGCCATCAACCGTGTGGTGGATGATGTGCACAGCGGGCGCACGAAGTTGTTGTATGTGGCTCCTGAATCTCTAAATAAAGAGGAGAACCTTGAGTTCTTCTCTTCTTTCCATATCTCTTTCTATGCCATTGATGAGGCGCACTGCATCTCGGAGTGGGGACATGACTTCCGCCCTGAGTACCGCAACATACGGCCTACCATCAATCGCATCGCCGAGATACAGCATGTCGACTCGGTGCCGGTCATCGCTTTGACGGCAACAGCTACGGACAAGGTGCGGTCAGACATCAAGAAGAGTCTCGGCATCCTCGACGCGGAGGAGTTCCGCAGTTCCTTCAACCGTCCTAACCTCTACTACGAGGTGCGGCAGAAGATCAGTGAGGAAGACACCGACAGCCAGATCATCCGGTTTATCAAGCAGCATCCCGGCAAGAGCGGCATCATCTATTGCCTCTCGCGCAAAAAGGTGGAAGAACTCGCCAAGAAGCTTCAGATCAATGGCTTCAAGGCAGCGCCTTACCATGCCGGTCTGGACTCAGAGTTGCGCACAAAGACGCAGGACGACTTCTTGAAGGAAGAGATCGATGTCATCGTGGCGACCATCGCCTTTGGCATGGGCATCGACAAGCCCGACGTGCGCTTTGTCATCCATTACGACATCCCCAAAAGCCTTGAGGGCTACTATCAGGAGACGGGCAGAGCCGGACGCGACGGCGGTGAGGGCATCTGCATCGCTTTCTATTCTCCAAAGGACTTGAAGAAACTTGAAAAGTTCATGGAGAACAAGGATGTCAATGAGAAGGAGATTGGCTATCAGCTCTTGCAGGAGACCAAGGCCTATGCCGAGTCTTCAGTATGCCGTCGCAAGATGCTGCTCCACTATTTTGGTGAGGAATATCCGCAGGACAACTGTGGTAATTGCGACAACTGCCTGCATCCGCAGAAGCAGTTCGAGGCTACCGATGCTTTGCTCATCGTCCTCAATGCCATCAAGGCAGTGAAGGAAAACTTCGACCAGGCTTATATCACCGACTTCGTCAAAGGGCGGGCTACGGACAACATCGTGCGCCATGGTCACAACAAACTGCCGGAGTTCGGTGCCGGAGCCAAACTCAACGAGGAGGACTCCTCTATTTGGAATCCCGTCATCCGGCAGGCTATGATCTCGCATTATATCCGTAAGGATGTGGAGAACTTCGGACTGTTGAAGCTGACGCCCGAGGGCAGGATGTTTATCAAGAGCCCGAAACCGTTCTTCGCTGTTCACGACCGTGAGTACGACGACGTGGAGGAGAATGCCGAGGGCGGTGTGAGTGCCCTCGATCAGGAATTGCTCGGCTTGCTGAAAGGCCTGCGCAAGGACGTGGCCCACAAACACAACCTTCCGCCTTACGTAATCTTCCAGGACATCTCGCTCTCGCAGATGGCGACGAGCTATCCCGTCACTTTGGAGGAATTGCAGCAGATACAAGGTGTAGGGCAGGGTAAGGCCCATAAATATGGCAAGCCCTTTGTAGATCTCATCAAAAAGTATTGTGAGGACAACGACATCCAGCGGGTGGATATGATGCGTGTCATCAGCCTGCCGAAGAAGTCGATGAAGAAGCTGAAGATCATCGAGCTCATCGACCGCCGTGTGCCCTTGGATGAGATCGCCTCGATGCAGGGCTGTGGCTTCGATGATCTGATCGACGATATCGAGTCCATTGTCAATAGCGGCATGAAGGTAGACATCAGCTATTACCTCGATGACGAGGATGTCATTGACCCTGATGAGGTGGATGACATCTATGACTATTTCCGCAATAGTGACAGCGGTGATGTCAACCCAGCTATTGATGAATGTGAAATTTATGACGATGACGGAGGCCTTACCGCAGAGGAGAAAGTGCGCTTAGTATTGATCAAATTCCTTTCCGAGCAGGCCAACTGATCTCCTTGTCGCTGTTAAATAGCATTAAAGGCTAAAGAAATGGAGGCGCTCATCCTCTCCAATCGGAAAAAAATGAGTATATTTGCACGCAATAAATTTCTAAAATTCGTTTTATGTCATCATTTGTTGCAGATAAGATTGTGATGGACGGACTCACATTTGATGATGTCCTGCTGATTCCTGCTTATTCAGAAGTGCTTCCTAAGGAAGTGTCGTTGAGAACCAAGTTTTCACGTCACATAGAACTCAACGTTCCGTTTGTCACGGCCGCTATGGACACGGTGACCGAGTCGTCGATGGCCATTGCCATCGCGCGTGAGGGCGGTATCGGTGTTATCCATAAGAATATGTCTATTGAGGAGCAGGCTCGTCAGGTAGCTATCGTCAAACGTGCTGAGAATGGTATGATCTATGATCCGATTACCATTCGTCGCGGGCGTACTGTCAAGGATGCTTTGGATATGATGCATGACTATCATATCGGTGGCATTCCTGTGGTTGATGAGGAAAACCATCTTGTGGGTATCGTCACTAACCGTGACCTTCGTTTCGAGCGTCATATGGATAAGCTCGTCGACGATGTGATGACATCAGAGAATTTGGTTACTACACATCAGCGCACAGACCTGTCTGCTGCCGCTCAGATTCTTCAGGAAAATAAAATTGAGAAACTCCCCGTGGTTGACAATGCCAACCATCTCGTGGGCTTGATTACTTATAAAGATATTACGAAAGCCAAGGATAAGCCGATGGCCTGCAAGGATGACAAGGGTCGTCTGCGCGTTGCTGCCGGTGTCGGTGTCACTGTTGATACGCTCGACCGTGCACAGGCCTTGGTAGAGGCCGGCGTCGATGCCATTGTCATCGATACCGCTCATGGCCACTCAAGGGGTGTGGTTGGCAAGCTCCATGACGTGAAGGCTGCCTTCCCCAACTTGGATGTTATCGTCGGCAATATCGCTACCGGCGAGGCTGCCAAGTATCTTGTCGACAACGGCGCCGACGCTGTCAAGGTGGGTATCGGCCCTGGCTCTATCTGCACTACGCGTGTCGTTGCCGGTGTCGGTGTACCTCAGTTGAGTGCCGTCTATGATGTCTACTCTGCATTGAAAGGTACCGATGTACCATTGATCGCTGACGGTGGTCTGCGCTATTCCGGTGACATCGTCAAGGCATTGGCTGCCGGTGGCAGTTGCGTCATGATTGGTTCACTCGTTGCAGGTACCGAGGAGAGTCCGGGTGAGACCATCATCTTCAACGGACGTAAGTTCAAGAGCTACCGTGGTATGGGTTCTTTGGAAGCTATGGAGCAGAAGAACGGTTCACGTGACCGTTATTTCCAAAACGATGTCCGTGATGCCAAGAAGCTTGTACCGGAGGGTATCGCCGGCCGTGTACCTTATAAGGGCACCGTTCAGGAGGTTATCTACCAGCTCGTCGGTGGTCTGCGCTCTGGCATGGGCTATTGCGGTGCTGTCGACATTGAACGTCTGCACGACGCTAAGTTCACCCGTATCACCAATGCTGGCGTACTCGAGAGCCATCCACACGATATTACGATCACAAGTGAAGCTCCGAACTACTCGCGTCCCGAGTAATCATTTCTTTGCATGAACAAATTATTCTATAGGAAACATGTGATAGTGGGCGCCATGCTTTTGTGTGGCACCCTCTCTTTTGCTCAGAGCGACGATCCTGTCATCATGACCATCAATGGTCATCCGGTTCTTCGCTCTGAGTTTGCGTATTCTTATAAAAAAAACAATACCAATGGCGTCCTCGACCGTAAGAGCGTACGCGACTACGTGCCGCTGTTTATCAACTATAAGTTGAAGGTGGAGGCCGCCAAGGATGCGCATCTCGACACGCTGTCGTCCTACAAGAAGGAGTTTGCAGGTTATCGCGACCAGCAGATCCGTCCGGCAATGATTGACAGTGCGGACATTGAGGCAGAGGCCAGAAAGATCTATGAGGAGACTCGTCAGCGCATAGACGATAATGGCGGCATGGTGCGCGTCTCGCATATCCTTATCGCCATGAAGCAAAAGGCTACACCCGATGAGGAGAAGGCTGCTAAACAACGTATCGACTCAGTTTATACCGCTTTGCAGCATGGAGCGGGCTTCGCTGCGTTGGCCCGTGAAGTGTCTCAAGATCAGGGTTCCGCCAGTGAGGGAGGGCAGCTGCCCTGGATAGTCAAGGGTCAGACCTTTCAGGAATTTGAAGATCAGGTGTGGAGTCTTAAAGATGGTCAACTGAGCAAGCCTTTCCTTTCGCCAGCCGGTTGGCATATAGTCTTAAGACAAGGCCATCAGAACTTTTATTCTTACGACAGTCAGCGGTCGGACATTCTGCGATTCATCGACCAGCGTAACCTGCGTGAGCAGATCATAGATCAGAAGCTCGACACACTGGCCAAGCAACGCCATACCACTCCCGGCGCTGTGTTGGCGGCCAAACGGGAAGAGATGGAGAAGCAAGATCCCAATCTGAAGTATCTCATCCAAGAATACCACGACGGGCTGTTGCTCTTTGCTATCGCCGACAGTACGGTATGGCAGAAAGCCAAGAACGACGAAGCCGGTTTGGTGGAGTTTTTTCGCAAAAATCGTAAACGCTACCGTTGGGATGCGCCTCGCTTCAAGGGTATTGCCTACTGCACGCGTGCGCAGAAAGATATAGATAAGGTGAAGAAAACCGTGAAGCGTTTGCCGTTCAGCCAGTGGGCAGAGAAGCTTCGCGCCACTTTCAATGCCGACTCCGTGCTTCGCATCCGTGTGGAGAAAGGTATCTTCCGCATGGGTGACAACGCTTTGGTGGACAAAGAGGTCTTTGGTAAAGACACGATTGCCAAGCCTGTCAAGGATTATCCCTATATGGCCGTCTACGGCAAGAAGCTCAAAGCACCCAAAGAGATGGACGATGTGCGTGAACTCGTCGTGGCTGATTATCAAGATGCCTTGGAAAAGGAATGGGTAGAGCAGCTGCGCCGCAAGTATCCCGTCACAGTCAATGAGGCTGTCGTCGACACGGTCAAGTAAGAAACAGATCAGAAATAGCAACATGAAAATAAGCAATAAGCGTCATATCCCCTTTGTCGCAGCACTCTTGTTGGCTGTGGCTTCTCTTTCGGCCATGACCACCGTTCCCGGCTTGCCGGGTTCTCTGGGTCGTGTGGCTTCAGATTCTATGTCACATGACAGTACGGCCAAAGAAGAAACTCCGATTCCCGAGAGCAGTGTCATCGACGAAGTCGTGTGGGTGGTGGGCGACGAGCCTATCCTCAAGTCCGATGTCGAGATGATGCGTATGCAGGGGCAGCAGGAAGGGATGACGTGGGGCGGCAATCCCGACTGCGCCATTCCCGAACAGCTCGCCGTGCAGAAGCTCTTCCTCCATCAGGCTGAGATAGACTCCATTGATGTCAGTGAGTCAGAGATCGCCGCCGGTGTGCAGCAGCAGCTCAATCGCTGGATAGAGATCGCGGGCAGTCAGGAGAAACTCGAAGAGTATCGTAAGGAGTCCATCAACGAGATCCGCAGCGACATGCACGATGAGTTCAAGAACCAGCAGCTCATCCAGAAGATGAAACAGAAACTTGTCGAGGACGTGAAGGTCTCACCGGCCGACGTGCGTAGCTATTTCCGCAATGTCCCAAAGGACAGCTTGCCTTACGTGCCTACTGAGGTAGAGGTAGAGGTGATACAGGTTTCTCCGAAGATCAAGCAGAGTGAGATCAACCGAGTTAAGGACGAGCTTCGCGGATATACCGAGCGTGTCAACAATGGTGAAACGAGTTTTTCCACGCTGGCCCGCCTCTATTCCGAGGATCCGGGGTCAGCCCGTCAGGGTGGTGAGCTGGGCTTCATGGGTCGTGGTATGCTGGATCCCGCCTTCGCTCAGGTGGCTTTCAACCTGACCGATCCTAAAAAGGTGTCTAAGATCGTGGAGTCGGAATTCGGCTATCATATCATTCAGCTCATCGACAAACGCGGTGATAAGATCAATGTACGCCACATTCTGCTCAGACCTAAAGTGTCGCAAGACGAGATCGAAGCAGCTGAGCAGCGTCTTGACTCTATCCGCAACGACATCCTTGCCAACAAGTTCACCTTCGAGTCCGGTGCCTCTTATATCTCTGATGATAAAGACACCAAGAACAATCAGGGTCTTATGTCTAATAGCACCGCCGACGGCATGACCTCGCGTTTCCAAATGAAGGAGCTGCCCACGGAGATCGCAAGAGTCGTCGACACGATGAAGGTGGGAGAGATCTCCGCGCCCTTCACACGTATCAATAATAAGAACAAGACGGTCGCTTGCATTATCAAACTCAAGAGTCGGGTGGAAGGACACCGTGCTACCATTACGGAGGATTTCCAGGTGATGAAGGATGTCGTCCTGGCCAAGGAGCGGGAGAATGTGCTCAATGACTGGGTCGTCGACAAGATCAAGCATACCTATGTCAGGGTCAACGACCGCTATAAAGATTGTAAATTTCAGTATCAGGGATGGATCAGATGACGTTCCGCAGATTTTTCCAACACTTATCATATAGGCATGGAGCCGTTTCTCTTACGGCTCTATGCCTCTTTGCACTTTGTATGCTGACTGCTTTCGCTGCTCCCCGCAAGCGCAAGGCAGTGGACAATAGGGTTTATCTCGTACATGCCGATGAGTTGAAGTTCGACATGTATGGGCCTAACCCCGACGCTCAGATCGTCAAGGGACACGTCCACTTCCTTCACCGGGGGGCCACGCTGACCTGCGACTCGGCTTACTTCTACCAGACCACAAACTCTGTGCGTGCCATGGGACACGTGCATTTTCGTCAGCCACAGGACAATATCACGCTCACCTGTCAGCGCGCGTGGTACGATGGTGAGGAGCAGCTTCTGGAGGCCCGCAACGATGTCGTGCTCCATCATGCCAGACAGACGCTCTACACCGACTCACTCAACTATGACCGGCTCTACAACAACGCTTATTTCTTCCGTGGCGGACGGCTCATCGACGGAACGAGCAAACTCAGTTCTGACTGGGGCGAGTACAACACCGAGACAAAGCAGGCTGTCTTCTACTACGATGTGCAGCTCCATACGCCAAAGACCCGCGTGTCCACTGATACACTTTATTACGATACGCGCACCTCGCAGGCGCATGTCGTCGGACAGTACACACCCGATAAAGGGCAGGGCACTCCACGCGCCTCACGTATCATCAATGGGCAGAACGTCATCACCACCACCGACGCCTACTTTAATACCAAGACTGACAAGGCGGATCTTTATGGGCGCTCGACAGTTGTCAACAAGGAGAAAACGATCACTGCCGACACCTTGTTTTATAATAGCAAGACCGGACGCAACTATGGTCAGGGCGACGTGGTGTATGTCGACAAGCGCAATAAGAACAAGCTTACCGCTCATCTCGTCGTCTACAACGAGAAGACCGGGCGCGGCTTTGCCACGGGGCGTGCACTTGTCATGGACTACTCACGCCCCGATACGCTGTGGATGCATGGAGACACGATGCGTGTGGAGACTTTCCATATCAACACCGACTCGGTCTACCGCAAGGTTCATTGTTATCCCCGTGTGCGCATCTTTCGCAACGATGCGCAGGCGGTCTGCGACTCTTTGGTCTTCAACTCCAAGGACTCGTGCATGACGATGTATCACGATCCGATTCTTTGGAACGGACAGCGGCAGCTCTTGGGCGAGAGGATCCTGGCATTTATGAATGACACCACGATCCGTGAGACCCACGTCCTCGGACAAGCACTTTCCATCGAGCTCATGCAGGACTCCACACACTACAATCAGGTGTCCTCCACCAATATGTTTGCTTATTTCCAGGCAGGCAAGATCCGACGCAGCGATGCCGTGGGCAATGTGCGTGCGATTTTCTTCCCCGTTGACGATAAGGACAGCACACTGATCGGACTCAACTATATCGAGACCGACACCATGCGCTCTTTTGTCAACGATCAGCGTAAGCTGGAACGTATTTGGATGCCGAAAGCCCAGGGTACGCTCTATCCGATGACACAGATTCCGGCGGGCAAGGACAAGCTCGATGTCTTTGCGTGGTTTGATTATATCCGACCAAAGGACAAGGATGATGTGTTCAACTGGAAGGCGAAAGCTTCGGGCTCGGAACTGAAACACATCAGGCGCCATGCCGCACCTATTCAGCAGATTGGCAATAAAGCCGTTTCGGAAAAGGCGGAAACGCCTGCACCGACTGCTGCCGGGGCGAAGAGTCATCAGACGCCGTCGCCGAAGACATCCCGTTCCCCGCGCAAGAGGACTGCAGGTAAATAATCTTCACTGTTTATGTTTTTCTCTTCCCGCCGCCCCCGTCCCTTCCATCATACGTTCATCTACTACGATGAGCGGAGGGAGCGTCTGCGACAGTTGGAGAAGCACGCCCGTGAAGAACTGGCCGCTGAAGGTCAAGTGCCCAAGGAGGGTAGGGCAGCAGAGCACTTAAAGGAGGAAGGCGCTGAGGCCCTGCGTAGTTTCCGTCCCGAGGTTCTGCGGGGTACCTTTCTTCCTGCCGACAGTCGAGTGCACCATCGTCGTCCGGGCTTGCTCTCGGGTAATCTGCTGCTCATTGTACTCATCCTTCTATGTGTCGTTTTGTTTGTTTTGATGTTATGATGTTATGAGTGATATTATCCAACTTCTTCCAGACTCAGTTGCCAATCAGATTGCAGCCGGTGAGGTCATCCAGCGCCCCGCCTCTGTCATCAAGGAGCTTGTTGAGAATGCTGTCGATGCCGGTGCCAAGCACATCGACGTCGCCGTAGTCGATGCCGGACGCACGTCCATCCAGGTCATTGACGACGGCAAGGGCATGTCCGAGACCGACGCGCGCCTGGCCTTTGAACGCCATGCCACGTCCAAGATCCGTAAGGCCGACGACCTCTTCGACCTCCATACCATGGGATTCCGTGGCGAGGCTCTGCCGTCTATTGCTGCCGTAGCGCAGGTGGAACTGAAGACACGACAACGAGGCGAGGACATCGGCACGCATCTGTCCATTGCCGGCGGTAAGGTGATGGGACAGGAACCGTGTGCTTGCCCCGAAGGTTCCAACTTCATGGTGGAGAACCTCTTCTTCAATGTGCCTGCCCGCCGAAAGTTCCTCAAGTCCAACAATACCGAGCTCAATAACATTCTTACGGCATTCCAGCGCATCGTACTGGTCTATCCCGATATCGTCTTCCGCCTTCACAGCAATGATACGGAACTGCTCAACCTGCGGGCCTGTGGCTTGCGTCAACGTATCGTCGACATCTTTGGCAACCGTCTCAACCAGGACCTTCTGCCCGTGAAGGTGGAAACCTCGCTTTGTGGTATCCATGGCTTCGTGGGCAAGCCTGAGTCGGCAAAGAAAAAGAATGCCCATCAGTATTTCTTTGTCAACGGCCGCTATATGCGTCATCCTTATTTTGCCAAGGCAGTGATGTCGGCTTTTGAGCGTTTGATACCCCAAGGCGAGCAGGTGCCGTTTTTTCTCTATTTCGATGTCTCGCCGAAAGATATCGACGTCAACATCCATCCTACGAAGACGGAGATCAAGTTCGAGAACGAGCAGGCGGTGTGGCAGATTCTCAATGCGGCCGTGAAAGATGCTGTGGGTATTTTCAGCAATGCTACCACACTGGACTTTGACACGGAGGGTAAGCCCGACATTCCGGTCTTCGATCCCGGCAACAGGGCTTCCATGCCGAAGGTAGACTTCGATCCGCAATATAACCCGTTCACAGCGTCGGTGCCGTCCTCTGGTGGCTCCAGCGCCTTGCGTCCTTCCCGTATGGGCTCTGCCAACTTCCATGCCTCTCAGTTGGGGTCTGAGGGCATCCACGCCTCTCGCATGGGCAGTTCGGCATCAGCGTTTGCTGACCTCGACGCATTGGCGGGTGGTGCTTCGTCATCATCTTTCAATAGTACACCGTCTTCAGTGCCTGAGGATTTCTTCCCTCAAGAGAACTGTACGACGGCAGGTGCCAAGCAGGTGCTTGAGGAAAAGGCGCCGTCGCACTACCAGTATAAGGGGAAATACATCATGACAGCCGTGAAGTCGGGGCTGATGATTGTGGATCAGCATCGGGCACATATCCGCATTCTCTTTGAGCTGTATCAGAAGCAACTGGAGGCAAAGAAGATGCGGGCGCAGAAGGTGCTCTTCCCCGAGTCGCTGGAACTTACGGCTCAGCAGCAAGTGACCTTAGGACAGATCATGCCAGAATTGCAGGCTATGGGTTTTGAGCTGACAAGTTTAGGTGGAAATACGTGGTCGGTCAATGCTATGCCGGAAGGTCTTGACGGCATCAACGTGATGGATCTGCTCCACGACATGCTTGACGGTGTCCATGCTACGGGTGATGAGGCTTTACAGAAGGTCAATGAACAATTGGCATTGACGATGTCGCGTGCCGCTGCGATTCCTTATGGTCAGGTGCTTCAGAACGATGAGATGGAAAATATCGTCAACAGTCTCTTCCTCTGCAGTAATGTCAACTACACGCCCGATGGCCATAAGATTCTCTGCATCCTCAAGCAGCAGGAGATAGAGCAGATGCTGGGGGAATAGCCTGCTAAATCTAAAGCCTATTATGTTTAATAGACGATGAATAAAAAAAGGTTTTGGAACCAGATGGTTCCAAAACCTTTTTATTTTTGAGCTTTTTCAGTCTTACTCAGCCACCTGCACTGTAGCGCGACGGTTGAAGGAAACAGGAGACAGCTCGTCAACACCACCCTTGCCGACGGTGTTGATGTTAGAGCGGTCTACACCCATCTTCACGAGCTCGTCAGCAACAGTAGCTGCACGACCCTCAGAGAGCTTCTGGTTGATTTCTGGAGTACCGGTAGCGCTGTCTGCATAACCAGTAACGTTCAGCTTGCTGCCGTTCTCCTTAGCATACTGGGCGACAGCCTTCACGTTGACAAGATCCTTCTGAGAAGCGATGTCGGTGTGGTTGATGTTGAAGAAGACAGACACCGGAGTGGTGACGAAGTTCTTGACAGCCTTCGGGGTCTCTTTGGGCTGCTCGCTGAGGAGCTTCTTCAGACGTGCGTTCTCGGTGTTAGCATCGTCGAGCTGACCCTGGAGAGCGTCGAGCTGGTTCTGATACATAGCCTTCAGAGCGTCTACGTCAGGCACTTTGTTCCATGTGCTCTTGCCCAGGTTGAAGGTCAGACCCACCTCAGCATAGAGGTGATTGTCCTTGTCTTCCCATCCACGCAGATTGTGCGTGTTACCTTTGAAGTTACTGCTTGCGCTGTAACCGTCGAAGTCTTCCTCCATACGGTTCCAGCCACCTTCAACATAGACGTTCATCTTGTCGCACAGGCGCCAAGAGGACTGCAAACCGACGCTCAACTGCATAGCGTAGAGGTTGGTCTTGCAGTTGCGGGAGAAACCACCACCGGCAAAGGGAATCACGTTCCACACACGGTTGGGGTTGTAGCCGAAGAGCAGGTTGCTCATGTTGAACATTACATGCTCGTTCAGTGTCCAGAATTTCATGCCGTTGCCAGCGTTGTTGCCGTCAGTGACAGCCTTGCCCCAGATACCCTGCAGTTTAGTGCGGAGTCCGATGCCCGGAGTAAACCACTTACCGATAGCGACAGAGGCGCCCGGGTTACTGCGGAACTTCTTGAACGGGCTCTTAGACAGACCCAGTCCGTGCTCCTCGTTGCTGTACCAAGCACTCCAGTCAACACCACCCTGGATAAACCAGTTGCTCCAGAAAGAGTTGGTGGCCACGCTGTACTTCTGTACGGGGGTTGTCTCCTGAGCCTGAGTGCCCAAGGCGAAACCGGCAAAAGCCAATGCAATGAATAACTTTCTCATAACTTTAACTATTAATAATTGATTAAATGAATGATCTATTGATGCTTCTTCATTAAGCTTATACATGCTATGCGTGCAAAGTTAATAATTTTTTTCTTATGATGGCGTTTTTTCTCCTTTTTTTGCATTTTCCCCCCTATTTTTACGTGTAAGAGCCTAAGTAACGGTGTTTTTTGACCATATCCCGCTTTTATGCTGGGCTTTTTATCCAACATGAACGTCCCCTGATATGTCTAATCAAAGAGAGCCTAAACTCTCAACAAATTATTACTGCTTCTTCACAGTCACAGCAACAGAGATGGTAACGGGCTGTCCGAATACATCCTTTGCCTTGATCGTCAGCGTAGAAGGCACATCAGCCGTCGGGTTGGTGGTGCCACTCTGCGGTTTGAACTCGATCTTGGTCTTGTCGGCACTGAACACAGCCTTGAAGTAGTCTGCGTGCTTGCTGCCATTAGATGTCAGCTCAACACTCTCGAGCACATAGCAGTTCTTCAGCGCTGTAAGTGTCTTGCCGCCTAACTTGGTAGCATTGTAAGTGTTCTCGCTTGTAAACTTAGTAAGAAGAATCGTCTGATTAGCCTCTTCATACTTTAACTCAAGTTTGCTTGCGCTCCAAGTCATGATAGGAGCAGCGAGAACATCGCAGTAAATAGTCTTGAATGCATCGGAAGTCGGAGTATAGTCTTTGCCTGTTTCCCACTTGCCGTTATCCTTTCTTGTGCTGATACCACCATAATTGTATGTGATGGTAGTAGCATGCTCGGTCGTGTTGTCAATCAACGAGGGAGCGACTTCCAGTTTGAAATCACGTGGATGAACCTCCAACGTCTCTTTATTCTTATCACCAGTTGTCTCAGCGAAGTTCACAGCATAGCGATAGATGTAATTGTCATCGAAGTTGATGACATTTACCATGTTCATGGTACCTTTGGAAGCCGAATTAGCAGCATTCCACTTCGTAGGATCTGCCTCGCCCTCAGGCAACAGATAGCAATTGTAGACACCCTTTACAAGCTGATTGTCCTTGAAGGAGTATTCCTTCGGAGCCGTTGGTAACACCACATACTTCTTCTGTGCAGCATCGTAAGTGTACTTGTCGAACTTGCCAGTTGTAGCGTTAGGAACATAGTAGTCACCGTTCTGGCCGTCCTTACCGTCTTTACCGTTCAGGCCGTCCTTGCCATCGATACCATTTGTACCGTTAATGCCATTCTTGATGGTGTAAGAATTGCCATTACTCAAAGCCAAGACAACACCGTCGCTTGTCGACGTGACGCTGGTGAGAATTGCACCATTGTCGATCTGCTTCTGAATCTTCTCCTGAAGGGTCTTCTACTCATCGATCTGCGATTGCAGATTGTTGATGTCGTCGTCGTAGTCCTTACAGGAAGTCAATGATGTTGTAGCGGAGGCAATCAGCGCGCTCACCATCAATGTGCTCAATAATTTTTGTTCATACGACAAATTTAAATTAAACAATATAATTATTAAAAACTAACTCTCGACTTAATCTTCGCCGGCGTTTTCGCGTCTAACGAAAGACTGCAATCTCCGCCGGGGAGACACAACGGTGTCTTGAATCGAGATATTACCAAAGCGTGGTAATGTGATTACAAAACTGTGGTAAAGACATTACCAAACTATGGTAAAGACATTACCAAACTGTGGTAACATCACAATTGTTTAACGCATTAGGTTGACTACGACGGGCCTTGTTTTTAAAGTTGGTTGACCCGGTTAAACATTACTTTTATTTTTGATTGATATGTTGATGTAGCTTGGAGACCTGAGGCAAGCGCATTATACACCTTATTATATATAGGCCGTCTATTACTGGGACAAAACACTATAGGAGCTCTCCTTTTATTTGCTCTATCACCTTTTCATTTGCTTCGTCCACACGATGGGCAGCGATGGCTTCAAGATAGATACGGGTGGTACGCTCCGAGGTATGTCCTAAGGCCGCGCTGATCACCGGCAGGGGCACATGGCTAGCTTGTGCGATGCTCGCCCACGAATGGCGTGCCACATACATCGTCAGTGGACGAGGCAACTCCAAGATCCTGCCTAATGACTTCAGCGCATAGTTCACACGATACTGCATCGTCTTGAAGGCCCGCTGCTCGTCTTCTACACCTCTTTTAATAATAGGGAGCAGATACGGCTGGCCGTCTTCATGGTACCACACGACGATCTTCTCCATCTCCGGCAACCATGCCATGCTGAGCCGCTGCCCCGTCTTATGCCGCCGGTAGACAAGGATGCCCTGCTGGATGTCGCTTCGCCGTAGGTACGCCATGTCGACGAACGACATCCCGCGTGTGTAGAAGCTGAAAAGAAAGAGGTCACGAGCAAGACGTTGCATCGGCTTCTTCAGTTCCATCCTCGCCAGTCTGCTGATCGTCACAGCGTCGAGCGCCCGCTTCGCCGTCTGCGCGTTGCCCGTGTAGACAGCGTCGAAGAGGACATTGGGCAGGTATAGTCCCGCCTCGTGCGCCTGGTTGCAGGCAGCTCGCAAACGCTTCATGTAAAAACCAATCGTGTTCAGCGACAGACCATCCCTGTGGAGTTGCGAATCGAAGTCCGCTATCCACGAGTCATCAAAGAGTGCGCCGGCATCCCCGTGTCTGACCTTCTTCATCCGCCGCGCCGTACTTCGGTAAGTCTCTGCCGTGCGCACATGCCCCTGCCTCTCCTTTTCGTCTGCGACATGCTCCATCCACGCCATCATGCGACCTACTGTCCATGGTGTGTCGCCATGAGCACCGCCCGTGGCGATGGCCGCCGACTTGATGTCGGTCAAGTGAAGTTGCAGAACCAGTGAATCAGAGTGAGAAAAGTACGAACGAGGTACTTCAAATGTTAAAATATTCCCTTTCATAGTGATAAAAAGATATTATTGTAACCTATTTTTCGGTTTGTTGATAAAAAGTCGCCCAAAAGTTTTGTTTTATGAAGAATAAACCTTAATTTTGCAGAGTGAAAAGAGGTATGTTATGGAGTGATTCAGTAGGACAAGCATGGAAATCTGCCTTAAATAAAAGGATGGAACCGCTAAATTTCAACAAAATTAAGCACCTTTCTTGAAAAAGACAAGATTTTATTTGCGTGTCTTAAGAATTATCCCTATATTTGCCACCAGATTGCGTCTCCCCGGCGGAGATTGCAGTCGTCTGCTGTCAATAGGCATGCGGTAAAGTCGCGTGAATTGAGAGTTAATTTATTAATTATATTGTTTAATTTAAATTTGTCGTATGAGAAAGACATTATTAAGTGTGATGATGCTCAGCGCCCTGACGGTCGCTACGACATCATTGACATCTTGTAAGGATTACGATGATGACATCAACGCCAACACGACTGAGATTAACAATCTCAAGACGCAGTTGGCTACGTTGCAGTCGGCATTGGATCAGGCAAAGTCAGAAGCTACTACTGCCCATGCCAACTTCGCAACAAAGGGTGATCTGAGTGATCTGAAGACAGAGATGGCTAAACTGGCTACTGCTGACGCTCTGCAGAAGGTTAAAGATGACCTGACAGCACTGATCAACGGTAAGGTGAGCCAGAGTGACTACGATGCTAAGGTCAAGGAGATTGAGACTGAGATCGACGGTATCGATAGCAAACTCAACACACTGGGCACAAGCCTGAACAACTTGGAGACTGCTCAGAAGGCTGCTGACGCTAACATCAAACTGCAGCAGACTGCTTTGGAGAATCTGCAGAAGGCTCTTGAAGAGGGTCTCGCAGCTAAGGCTAACCAGAGCGACGTTACGGCACTGCAGAATCAGATCAAGGCACTGAAGGATGACATCAAGTCACTCTCCGGCTCAAGCTCTTCTCTCTCTGATCTGAAGAAGCAGATGGAGGACCTGAACAAGAAGGTGGATGAGCTCGGCACACAGATCAATGTGCTGACTGTCTTCGTTAAGCACGCTCTTGCTTCTCTGACCTTCATCCCCGACTACTTCACTGAGGGTATCGAGGCTGCTTTGGTTCCCGCATATGAGGGCGCTTACAGCGAGACAAGCGACAACAAGGCATTCACTACTAAGGGTGCTGCCACTGACCTGCTGTCTGGCTATGGCATCGCCCGCTACCAGGTGAGCCCGACGACAGTTGATCTTGTTGGCTCTAAGGCTGACTTCTATTCTTTGGCTTCTACTGTCCTGAGCCGTGCTGGCGCAAACCTGATCAGCCCTGTTAACACAGAGTTGACAGCCAATGTTCTGAAGGAAAACTACAAGGATGGTATCCTGACCGTTCCTTTCAAGGCTGACTTTGCTACTATCAGCAAGTTGGATAAGAGTAAACTTCCTGTTGCTGCATTGCAGATCTCTCGTGGTGACACCACTGTTACTTCTGACTACGCGACAGTTGTAGCCAAGACTTTCTCCAGTATGGTTGTTGCTGATAATGGTGCTCACAATGCTGTTGTGAAAGCTGATAACTGCCCACAGGGCGTTGACGGCCTGTACCACTTGTTCACAACATGGAGTACCATGACTGCTGCTAATGCCAACATCACTCACCAAGTTGCCTACAACAGCCATCTGAACCTCGACTCTATCGCTGAGGTACACGTAACTGCTGACAACGCAGAGCGTACGCTTTCTGCTGCAGAGCTGAAGGCTCTGGGTCTGAAGGTGGTTTTCGTTCCTGTTGACTATACACAGGGTGGTAACAAGACAAGCGAGACCGCACATATCGAGCTCGAGACAGAGAATGGCCAGACAGTGGCTTATCCTCGCAACGTCACCGCTGACGGCAAGACCATTGAGGATAAAGTTGCCAACAACGCTTCTGTAGGCCGTGAGCCTATCGTTGTTGCAAAGGTCGTTGATGAGGCTACCGGCAAGAAGGTCTATGCTTGGGGCTATATCAAGATCAAGATCACCGCTCCTAAGCAGGCTATCTCTCAGATCACTACTGATCCTATGACCTTCACAGGTGATATCTATGACAACTGCAAGGATGCAGAGTTGACGACTACCTGGTCTCAGATCGAGGCTTTGGTTTATTCTAAGCTCAACATCTCTAAGGAGAACTTCGAGGCTACTTACGAGCTGGATGACAACACATCTGACGCTAAGCAGTTTGAGGTGAAGGACGGCGCATATGCTGAGGCTGCCAAGATTGGTGTCGTAAGTGAGAAGCAGGACGCAAATGATCCTACTACCAACATCCTGAGCTGGAAGCTGAGCGCTGAAACACTGAAGGCTCTGAAGTCTAAGGTTGCTGTCAACAGCAATGGTGTCAGCACCAAGAGTGTGACGGTCTATGTCCACTTCAAGTTGAAGGGCAGCACAGAGGCCAGCGAGGGCGTTTATGTTCCTCTGACGATCAAGGCCGGTCAGCTCCACTATGCTGTCGCTTCTATCGATGGTAGCAAGGTTCTTGCTCAGTGGTATAAGCTGAACTCTACCACCAATGCTACTTCTACATCCGGTGATGATGAGGTTCGTATCAACGTGCCTGTTCCTACAACAGCTGACAACAAGCTGGAGGCTACTGAGTTCACCCGTGACCTGCACAACTACTTCTTGAACAACACATTGAGCTACAAGCTCAACGATGAGACTCACTTCTCTGCTCTCAAGAATGGCAAGCTCGTGTTCAAGTTCATCACTCCTTCCACAAAGGTCGGCAATGCTACATTCAATGCTGATGAGGAGGGTGCCTGGACCGTTAAGGGTGTCTCTGGTACCACTTATACTCTGAAGGTTGCCAATGACCGCGAGATCGACATCGTGAAGATGGGCGATCAGGATGTTAAGACACAAATTGTCTCTCTTGACGATAAGGGTAACATCACCTTCAATGAGAGCAAGATGGCTGACGATATCTTGAACTACAAGGGTCATAATGCACTGGGTGAGCGTGAGACCTTCACTGCTTACATCGGTATGGCAATTGAAGGCGCTTGCACGGATGTTCCTTTGAATGGCAAGACTTGGTTCAACGTTCGCTTCGTACGTCCTGTTGACCTGACTCAGCCTGAGGCTTACTCTGTCAAGGATGCTCCTAACGAGTGGCAGGACATCGATGTCGCTGACCTCGTAAAGGTTTACGACTGGCGTAACTATGTAGGTGATCCTAAGAACACCAATAAGGGTAAGGATGAGAACAACAAGTTCGACTTCGCTTACTATGGCATTGAGCTCGCTACCGACGCAGAGGCTATCTACACCGATGCTAACCTGGGCTCTGACCAGCGTACAGTCCTGAAGGATGCTGCATCTATTGAGAAACTTGTCAAGACAAGCTCTATCAGTGGTCTGCTTCTGAAGCAGGGTAGCTCCAAGAGCCAGCTCCAGTACAAGAACAGCAGTGCTGTTACCGGTACCTTCCATCTGTATGTCCCTGTGAAGATGACTTACGTCTTCGGTCAGACTCCTCAGACTCTCTACAGTGTTGTCACTGTGACCAAGTCTGAAGGTCAGAAGACTGCTAAGAAGTACTAAGAAGAATATCGTAATCGGAACTGACGTTCCATTACTCAAATAACATGTAGAGGGGTGTCAACTTGTTGGCACCCCTCTTTTTCACTTAAATACATTTGACAAATGAAATACCGTTATTTATATCTGTATCTGATGCTTGCGGCTTCCTTAGGTCTTACTTCATGCAAGGACAAGCAGAAGAACGTGAAGACGCTCGAGCAAGACTATGTCCAGCAACCACAGATGATCTTGTCGAGTAACGATAGCAACGAGGTACGTGACGCAGTGAACTACTATCTGACGGCGCTGAACCATAAGCAGGTCGACAAGGCTTTGTCAATGCTCTTCTATTATGATCTGAAGACGAACAAGGTGCGCCGACTCACGGATAAGGAGAATGCTGAGCAGAGAGCAGTGCTCACTCGCTTTGCCGGTTACAGAGCAGAGATCGAGTATATCAAGTTTTTCCGCGAGAATGACTCTGAGGTAAAGTACAATATCTACTTCTCTGATAAACCTTCTACGCCAAGCAATCCCAATTGTATGGGCTTCATGATCCGCCCCGTTCGTTTGGAAGGTCGCTGGTATCTGACACTTGCCGGTGAAAACCAGGCTACATATAGTTCTCAGATTGACAAGCAGTAGTAGAGGAGGATATCACTCCTTACAGTCTCACCCCCTTTGCCCTCTCCGGAGGAGAGGGGGAGCGGCTTACTTTCAAGAAGGTTGGTGCGGGAATAATGCCCGTCACTACACTGTCACCTTTGCACACGGATGAGTATTGCTTTCCCTTCCCCTTGGGGAGGGCTAAGGAGAGGTTTGAGATTTAGAGAGGGGCTCCATATTTTCATATACCATGAAACGAATATTCTATTTACTATTATTTATGTCATTGCTGACAGCCTGCCATCGTAGTCAGAATGTACCGGTGTCTTATTCTAAGGCTCGCATCACGTTTGAGACCGATGAGCATAACTTTGGCGACAGCGTGATCCACCATGAACCACAAACCTACGACTTCGTATTTCATAATGTCGGTGCGACACCTCTTGTCATCTATAAGGCCGAAGGCAGTTGCTTTTGTACGCAGGCTACCTTTGATAAGGATCCTATTCAGCCCGGTGAGGAGAGCGTGATCCATGTCACTTATCAGGCAAACAATGGTACGGGACATTTCCTGCACTACGTTTCCGTTTACAGCAATGGTGCTGACAGCACGGGTGTCACCTCGCTGCGTATAGAGGGCGCAGTAAGGGAGAAGTAGGCATCATATCTGTTCTTATGTTACTATATCTTTTCTTCTCTGTGGCTCTGTGTGATGAAAATTGATGCCGTTCTTTGTGTCCTTTGCGCCTTGGCGATAAACATGTTTTCTTCGTGTCTCAGTCACGAGCATTCGCTTGCTGATAAGTCTGTAAATCGCCTTTATTGTGAGATTTATAAAAAATTAATGTCAGATTCAGGCCTTTTTCGTTGCGGATTCAATTATTTTTCGTATCTTTGTCGAAAATTTAGATAAAAAAGAAGGGGGACGCCAAACACAAGTCATTTTCGTGGGGGAAGATGGATTGTGACAGGATGGATGTTTTCCTTTTGTGTGTTGTATGTGATACGGCATGCAAGCATAGACGAATTACAAGAACAATTATAAAAATAAGCGCTATGAAGTTAAAATCACTCTTTACGATTGCTGCCCTCGCTCTGGGGACAGTCTCTGGTATGGCCCAGGCTACTTACACAGCCAAGGACGGCACAGAGTACACATTCAAAAAGCATTTGTTCCTCGATCTCCAGGGGGGCGCACAGTACACACTGGGTGAGGCAAAGTTTGACAAGCTCATCTCTCCGAACGTACAGCTCGGTCTGGGCTACCAGTTCAATCCTTGGTTCGGCGCGCGTCTGCAGGCCAACGCTTGGCAGAGTAAGGGTGGCTACAATGGTATTGACGAGAATGGTAAGCCCGTTCCTGTGACTTCTACCTACAAGTTCAAGTATGTCGCTCCGGGCTTGGACTTCATGTTCAACCTGAGCAACCTGTTCTGTGGTTGGAATCCTAATCGTGTGTTCAACGTGACAGCTTTCCTCGGCGGCGGAGCCAACATTGCTTGGGCCAACGATGACGCTGTGGCTATGCATGCCGGCAACGGTGTAGTGATGCGCTATCTCTGGGACGGCACAAAGGTTAAGGCTTTCGGCCGTGGCGGTGTGGATCTGAACTTCCGCGTAAGCGATGCTGTAAGCATCATGCTCGAGGGTAATGCGAACATCCTCAACGACCGCTACAACAGCAAGAAGGCCGGCAACGCAGACTGGTACTTCAATGCGCTCGCCGGTTTGCGCATCAACCTGGGTAAAGGCTATACCAAGAAGGCTCCGGAACCAGAGCCGGAACCAGCTCCAGAACCAGTGAAGGAAGAGGTTGTCGCTCCGGCACCAGCTCCAGCTCCAGTTCCTGTTCAGAAGGTTGAGCCGATCCGTCGTGACGTGTTCTTCCGCATCAACCGTTATTTGGTGACTACTCAGGAGCAGTCAAAGGTTGAGGATATCGTCAACTACCTCAACGAGCATCCTGATGCTAAGGTGACCGTTACAGGCTATGCTGATGCCGGTACTGGTAACAATGTTATCAACGACCGTATCGCTAAACGCCGTGCTGATGCCGTGACCAAGATGCTGATGGATAAGGGTGTCGCTGCTGACCGCATCACTACTGACAGTAAGGGTGCACGCGTACAGCCTTTTGCTGAGAACGACAAGAACCGTGTCAGCATCATGATCGCTGAGTAATCGCATTTCCTGTCTCTCTGTGCCGTGCCTTATATATAATAAGGTGTAGACAATTTGAGAGAAAATCCAATAATAAGAGGCTTCGGAATGTTTTCGAAGCCTCTTTTTTAGGTTTGTGGCAGACTTGTTTAAATTAGTTTAAACGACAGAAAGAGCCTTTGTGGGGAATAGTTTTGTTTATGCTTTTGCACCCAGGATTTTTAGTTAACAACATAAATATCGTTTGTAATTATGGGAGTTGTTATTTTCTAACGTTTTTTGCAGGTTGGAAAAGTTGCGATTCTCAAAACTTTGCATTACCTTTGCAAGTAAGCATAACAAGCACATAAGACGATGGATACAGAAATCAAGATTGGAAACTATAATACGCTGAAGATGACACGGGTGGCTGAGCGCCCTAATCCTCACGCCTTTGGAGGTAAGGAGACTTTCGGCATCTTCCTCGACGGTGGCAAGGAAGGCGAGATACTCATGCCGCAGAAATACGTGCCGGAACACGTAAAGGTGGGCAGCGACGTTCATTGTTTTGTCTATCTCGACCAGGACGAGCGGCTCATCGCCACTACCGAGAAGCCACTGGCTAAGGTCGGTGACTTCGCCTTTCTGAAATGTTCGTGGGTCAACGAGTACGGTGCCTTCCTCGACTGGGGACTGATGAAGGATCTTTTTTGTCCCTTCCGTGAGCAGAAACGGCGCATGGAGATCGGCGAGAGCTATATCGTCTATGTCTATGTTGACCAAGACAGTTACCGCGTGGCTGCTACGGCTAAGGTGGACCGCTGGCTTCACGACGTGCGTGAGGACAATGGCGGTGGATTGCACCGAGGCGTGGAAGTAGACCTGCTCGTGTGGCAGAAGACGGAGCTGGGTTTTAAGGTGATCATCAACAACCGCTATGCAGGACTGGTCTATAAGGATCAGATCTTCCAGTATATCCATACGGGCGACTGCGTGAAGGGCTACATTCTCAATGTGCGTGAAGATGGAAAAATTGATGTCTCGCTGCAGCCGATAGGGCGTCGGCAGACGCTTGACTTCGCTGAGATGCTGCTCGAATGGATCAAAGCGCACGACGGTCACTGCCCGTTCAACGACAAAAGTGATCCCGACGACATCAAACGTGAGTTTCAAGTGAGCAAGAAAGTGTTTAAGAAGGCTGTTGGTGATCTCTACAAGAGGCAGCTGGTCACTATCAGCGACAGTGGGCTTGAGCTCACTAAGAAAAGGTAGTACTTATTACATATGATCCCCCTTCACCCATGATAAACGGTCATTTGGGTGTGGGGTGATGTGTTGTTATTATTTTTGTTTGGCGGTGCGTGATATCTTGGATGTTAGGTGACAAGTTATTCCGCTGTGGTCTCGTCAGTGAGTCGGCCGTCGACCATGTGGATGGTGCGGTCGGTGATGGAGGCGAGGTGCTCGTCGTGGGTGACAATGACAAAGGTCTGACCGAACTTGTCGCGCAGGTTGAAGAAAAGTTGATGGAGCTCGTCCTTGTTCTTGGAGTCGAGACTGCCCGAAGGCTCGTCAGCGAAGATGACAGCGGGATGGTTGACCAAGGCACGTGCCACGGCGACGCGCTGCTTTTCACCGCCGGAGAGCTCGTTGGACTTGTGCCCTGCGCGGTCGGCGAGTCCCATGAACTCAAGCAACTCCATGGCACGCTGCTTAGCCTCACTACGTCCTTTGCCATTGATGAAGGCTGGGATCATCACGTTCTCCAATGCCGTGAACTCCGGCAAGAGCTGGTGAAACTGAAACACGAAACCGATGTGCTCATTGCGGAAGTCGGCAAGCTTGTTGGTGGATAGCTTGCCCACGTCCACACCGTCAATGACGACCGAGCCACTGTCGGGCTTGTCAAGTGTGCCGATGATTTGCAGCAGAGTAGTCTTGCCGGCTCCTGACGGGCCGACGATGCTGACCACTTCTCCTTTGTTGATATGCAGGTCAATGCCTTTCAGCACCTGTAACTTGCCAAATGACTTGGTAATGCCTTTAACGTCTATCATGGGTGATAATTTGTAATCAATTTCTTTAGCTTATTGCAAAATTAGTCATTTGTTTTTGTACTTGCAAAAGTTGAACGTTAATTTATGCGTTCTGTTCCCCTTTACCACCTCTTTTCCCTTTCGGCATACTCAAAGAGATGCTTTTGTTTTTCATCCAGTCGCGCAGGGCGGCGTAAGCTGAGGTTTCCTCGGTATGCTGAGGCTGAGCGAAAGTCATGCGCATCTTGTCATCGCCATACTGGTCGGGGAAGATGATCATCAGATTCTTGCCTTTGAAGTATTTTGTGAGTTCTTCGGGCAGACGCTCTTGGGCAGCCTTGAACGACACGGTACCTTTACGGGCAGTGACAACGACGAAGAGATGGTCGTCGGCGATGGTGGCGGCAAGTTTGGGCATCTCGTTCCAATGCTCCATCTCTATATAGGTGGCGCGCACTGAGGCGTGGCGGTTCTTGACATATTCGTTGATCATCTGCAGCGTGTCCTTGCGGCCGTAGAAGACAATACGGCACTCCAGGTTTTCGGATAGTCGTGAGAGCCGTTCCACCCATCGGTAGAAGCCTGGCTCGTACTGCGCGCGGGAAGGCACGGCAACCTGTATGCGGCGCAGCGTGGCGATGGGATGGTTGAGGCGCGCCATGATGATCTGACGGCTCAGGCCGTTGAACAAACTCTGGTGGAACTCACCCCAGAACTTCGGACTGACATTGGAGTGAGTGTGCATGCCGATGAGCACCTCTGTGGCCTGGAACTCCTTGAAGGCATGCTTGATGCCATTGGCGATATTGGCGGCAATGCGCACCTGGGTCTGCAAGTGGACATCGGAGCCTGCGGCGTAGTGGCTGACCTGATCCAGCAGGCGTTGCCCGGCTGCTTGGTTCTTGCGGATGTTCTGGTCGTCATACACGACGTTCAGTGCCACAATGCCCTGTGGGCGCTTGACCGACCGCATCATCAGCGCCAAGTCGATGAGTCGGTTGGCATATTCGGGGTATTTCACCGGCACGAGGATGTTTTCCACCGTCGTGGGCTCTTCTTCGTCGTGTGCCACTTCCTTGTCGCGGACAATGATGTGCTGTGCGGAGCGGTCGGTGACGATCGACGAGATGATGCAGGTGAAGAGAATCATGATGACCACGCCGTTGAGCATCTGCTCATCGACGAGAGGTTTCCCGTCGGCAGTTTTTAGCCCCATGCCCACCATTACCATGGCAATGGCTCCGGCAGCATGAGCTGACGACAGACCAAACATCATGTGCGCTGACGACAACGGCAGACGGAAGAGGAAACCGGAGAAATAGGCGGCGATGGCCTTGCTCAGCGTACCGATGATGACGAAACAGGCAACCACCCAGATGATATTTCCACCGGCAAAGAGCAGGCGTACGTTGATAAGCATGCCTACGCCAATAAGGAAGTAGGGGATGAACAGTGCGTTGCCGATGAACTCGATGCGGTTCATCAGCGGCGAGAGCTGGGGGATATAGCGGTTGAGGATGAGTCCGGCAAAGAAGGCACCGAAGATACCTTCCAGTCCGATGAGCTCGGCGAGCGCTGCCATCAGGAAGAGCATGGCCATGACAAAGATGAACTGCATGACGGCATCGCTGTAGCGGCGCAGAAACCAACGTGTCAGCCGGGGAACAGCATATAGCAGGACGGTGCAGTAGAGTGCCATCTTCAAGATGAAGAAACTCCAGAAGGCAAAGCCGCCACCACCTTGATGAGAGGCAACGATGACGGCCAGTACGATGAGGGCCAGGAGCAGGCTCACCATCGTGGCGCCCACGCTGATGACCACACTCGGCTTGCGCTGTAGGCCATAGCGGCTGACGATGGGGTAAGAGATCAGCGTGTGCGACGACATGATACAGGCCAGCAGCAGGGCGGCTCCCGTCGTATAGCCCAACAGGCTGATACCTGTGACGTAGTTCATCGCAAAGGGTATGGCAAAGGTCAGCAGACCAAAGACCAGCGCACGGTATTTGTTGCGCTGCAGGCCGTCGAGATCCATCTCCAAAGAGGCTAGGAACATGATGTAGTAGAGGCCTACCCGGCCGAAGAGTTCAAAGGAGGCATCGCGGGAGAGAATGTCCAAACCATACTGACCAACAAGCACACCTGCCAGCACCATACCGATGATGTGTGGGATGCGCAACTTGCCCATGATGATTGGAGCCAACAGGATGATGAGCAATACCACGAAGAAAATCAACGTGGGGTTGGTGATGGGGAAGTATGACGCAATGTTGAGCATAGATCTTCTATATTCCTACATAATTCTTGCGCAAAGGTAGCAATTATTTTTCAAACACTGAAAAATATTACATATTGTTCGTCTAATTGATGGGAAAGTTGTACTTTTGCAACACGATTATCACCATATCATTATAAAATAAGAGAAAGGAATAGATTATGAGAGTAGCTATTGTCGGTGCCAGTGGCGCAGTGGGCCAGGAGCTTCTGCGTATCCTCGCTGAGCGTGATTTCCCCGTTGATGACCTTGTGCTGTTCGGCTCTACACGTAGTGCCGGCCGCCTTTACAACTTCAAAGGCAAGGACTATGAGGTGAAACTTTTGCAACACAACGACGACTTCAAGGGTGTGGACATCGCCTTCACCTCTGCCGGTGCTGGTACGAGTAAGGAGTTTGCGGACACGATCACGAAGTACGGCGCTGTGATGATCGACAACTCCAGCGCCTTCCGTATGGACGACGACGTGCCATTGGTAGTGCCTGAGGTCAACGCCGCTGACGCGCTGAAGCGTCCACGTGGCATCATCGCCAACCCTAACTGTACAACGATCATGATGGTCGTCGTGCTGGAGCCTATTGAGAAGCTGTCTCATATCAAGAAGATCCATATCGCCAGCTACCAAAGTGCTTCCGGCGCCGGTGCCGCTGCTATGAAGGAGCTCGAACAGCAGTACAAGGAAATGGTAGAGCAGGGACATGTGACGACTATCAACAAGTTCCCCCATCAACTGGCCTATAATGTCATTCCGCAAATCGACAAGATGACACCCAACGACTACACCAAAGAGGAGATGAAAATGTACAACGAGACTCGCAAGATCATGCACTCCGACGTACGCACCTCTGCAACATGTGTGCGTGTGAGCTCGCTCCGCTCGCATTCCGAGAGCGTGTGGTTTGAAACCGAGAAGCCGCTGAGTGTTGAAGAGATCCGCGAGGCTCTGAAGGGAGCTCCCGGCGTCACCGTCGTCGACGATCCTCAGAACTATGTCTACCCCATGCCGCTGGAGAGTGCCGGCAAAGACGATGTCTACGTGGGCCGCATCCGCAAGGACCTCGCCGACGATAACGGCAACACGCTCTGGCTCACCGGTGACCAGATCCGCAAGGGCGCAGCCCTCAATGCCGTGCAGATCGCCGAGTACCTTATCAGAGAGGGCGACGTGAAGTAAGAAGCAAAGACGGGAAGCAGGGGGCGAACCAGAGCTCGGGAGAGGTGACAGAGAACGGGCAAGCGACTGGGTAAGCTGCAGGGCCTGCGACGGGGCCTTGGCACAGCCAAGGCAAACCGAACCGCTAACGCAAAAAGAGCGGCCCCCTTCCTTTCGGTTCTGCCCTTGGTTCCCCGGCGCCCCCCTTCCTTTCGGTTCTGCCCTTGGTTCCCCGGCGGCTTCCTGCCTTCCGGCTCTGCCCTTTGGCTCCTTAGCTGCTCTGCCTCTGCTCTTGAGTTGCTGTCTCTTCGCGTGAGCCGTTGTGTTTGCTTCGCCTGTGGCGAAGTCCTCCCTTTGTGATTCAAGTCCTCCCTTTGTTATTCAATAATCTCCCCAGCCTATGAATGAGGAACAATATCTACGGCACAAGCCTTTTGCCGGTCCTCTGAAGCCTTCCATGCAGCGCCGCGCCATCTTCAACGACTATCATGCGCGCCGCATCTACTTGCTGACGGTGACCACCGTCAACCGCTACCCATGGCTTGGCAAGGTAGTGGGGCGCACGACGGCTCCGCGCTATACCCTCGACTATCCTCATATTGTTCCCAGTCCTTTAGGCCTCGCCGTCTTGGATGCATGGCGGCATATCCCTGACTTCGTGCCAGAGATCTCCATTGTCGATTTCCAGCTCATGCCCGACCACCTGCATGGCATTCTCTTTGTCCATGAGAGGATGGCGCGGCATCTTGGCAATGTCGTCGGTGGCTTTAAGAAATCCTGTAACGCAGCCTTTCGCCGTATCATTCTCCACGAAGAGGAGAATCCCAAGGAACAGCATCACAAAGACGGTAATATGCTCTGGCAACTTGGCTACAACGACCGTCTGCTGAATGATGAAGGGCAGATGGAGCGGTGGCGCCGCTATCTTCACGACAACCCTTACCGCCTGATGATGAAGCGCGAGCACCGTGACCTCTTCCGTGTGCAGCACAACTTCGAATATGCCGGCTACAGCTTTTCTGCCATCGGCAACCGCTTTCTCCTCGACTATCCCGAGAAGAAAGTAGTGCAGTGTTCGCGTCGTCTCACGGCTGAGCAGATCGAAGCCCAGCGTCAGCAGTGCCTGAAGGATGCAGCGCGTGGCGTGGTCTTTATCTCTCCGAGCATCTCGCCGGGCGAGAAGACCATCATGCGCAGCCTGTTTCTCCAGGGCTGTTCTCTCATCCATCTGCGTGAGAACGGCTTCACTGACTACTCCAAGCCCACAGGCCGCTCGATGCAAGCTTGTGCCGAAGGCCGCCTGCTGTTGCTGGCCCCATGGGAGCATCACAACGCCCGTACGACGATCCGGCGTGACCAGTGCCTAAGCCTGAACGAGATGGCCAAAGCTCTCAGCGAGTGTTAACGCTTATCACTTTTCTGTGGCTTCTTCTTGTTATATAGAAAAAAATGTGTATCTTTGCATCCACTACGATTATTTTCATGCGCCTGTGGCGGAATTGGTAGACGCGCTAGACTTAGGATCTAGTTGCTCACGCAGTGCAGGTTCGAGTCCTGTCAGGCGCACAAATGAAGAAATCCTAACCAGCGTTCGCTGGTTAGGATTTTTTTCCTTTTTCTGATATTTAACGCTCTCGGAAAAAGCATTTTAAAGAAAAAGCAGTAACTTTGCACGAAAGTATAATTTATTAGAAAGTAATAGAATTATGGCACAAGAAGATGTTTTCAAGAAGATTGTGAGTCATTGCAAGGAATATGGTTTCGTATTCCCCAGTTCAGACATCTATCCTGACGGACTCGCAGCCGTCTATGATTACGGACCAAACGGTGTAGAATTGAAAAACAATATCAAGAAGTACTGGTGGGACAGTATGGTGCTTCTTCACAACAATATCGTGGGCATTGACGCTGCCATCTTCATGAACCCGACCGTATGGAAGGCCAGTGGTCATGTCGACGCTTTCAACGACCCGCTCATCGACAACCGCGACTCGAAGAAGCGCTATCGTGCCGATGTGCTCATTGAGGATCAGATCGCCAAGTATGAGGAGAAGATCGACAAGGAGGTGAAGAAAGCTGCCAAGAAGTTTGGCGATGCCTTCGACGAGAAGAAGTTCCGCGAGACCAATCCCCGCGTCCTTGAGCATCAGAAAAAGCGCGACGACCTCCACGCCCGCTACACCGAGGCCATGCAGGGCCCCGACCTTGAGGAGCTCAAGCAGATTATCCTTGACGAGGGTATCGTAGATCCTATCAGTGGTACGAAGAACTGGACCGACGTGCGTCAGTTCAACTTGATGTTCTCCACAGAGTTCGGTTCCACAGCCGGTGCCACGAGCAAGGTCTACCTCCGTCCGGAGACAGCCCAGGGTATCTTTGTCAACTTCCTCAACGTGCAGAAGACCACGCGTCAGAAGCTGCCGTTCGGTATCGCACAGATCGGTAAGGCTTTCCGCAACGAGATCGTTGCCCGTCAGTTCGTCTTCCGTATGCGCGAGTTCGAGCAGATGGAGATGCAGTTCTTCTGCCAGCCCGGCACCGAGATGAAGTGGTTTGAATATTGGAAGAAAGCCCGTTTGGCCTGGCACGAGGCTTTGGGCATGGGCAACGACAACTATCGTTACCACGACCACGAGAAACTCGCCTTCTACGCCAACGCTGCCACTGACATCGAGTTCAAGATGCCGTTCGGCTTCAAGGAGGTCGAGGGTATCCACAGCCGTACCAACTACGACCTGAGCCAGCACGAGAAGTTCAGCGGCACAAAGATGCGCTACTTCGATCCCGACACCAATGAGAGCTACGTACCCTACGACGTGGAGACCTCTATCGGCGTTGACCGTATGTTCCTCAGCGTCATGTGCCACTCTTACGAGGAGGAGAAGCTTGAGAATGGTTCCAGCCGTGTCGTGCTGCACCTGCCCGAGGCTTTGGCTCCTATCAAGTGCGCCGTGCTGCCGCTTGTCAACAAGGACGGACTACCCGAGAAGGCACAGGAGATTGTCAACGACCTGAAGTTCCACTTCACCACACATATCGAGGCTAAGGACTCCATCGGCAAGCGCTATCGCCGTCAGGACGCCATAGGCACACCGTTCTGCGTCACCGTTGACGGACAGACCTTGGAGGACAACACCGTCACCCTGCGCTATCGCGACTCGATGGAGCAGGAGCGTGTGCCTGTGGAGAAGCTGCGCGAGATCATTGAGGACCGCGTGAGCATCACCAGCGTGCTGAAGAAACTCAGCAAGGAGATTGAGGGTCTTGACAAGTAATCACACAATAAGTAAAGAATGAACATCAGCATCAAGCGCGTCATCAGAAAATGGAGTGGGGCTCTGCTTGTCGTTGTGGCAGGCAGCATGCTACTTGCCGCCTGTTCGGAGAGCGACGATACCGGCTCGGAGTTTGACGATTGGCAGAGTAAGAACACGACTTATTGGGACGCTCTCTACGCCAAGGCGCAGGACAGCGTCAAGGCTGGCAACGCCAATTGGAAGATCATCAAGAACTGGAGTCTCGAGGATTCATTGCAGTCCAAGAACACCGACTATATCATCGTCCACGTCAAAGAGACGGGAACCGGAACGGTCAGCCCCATCTATACCGACACCGTGCGGACACACTATACCGGTCGGCTGATCCCCTCTGCCAGTTATCCCGACGGCTATCAGTTTGACTCTTCTTTGGGTCATGCCGTTTCCATGGATGAGGCCACGCCGACAAAGTTTGCTGTCAGCGCTGTTGTTGATGTTGACGGTTTCTCCACGGCTTTGCAAAACATGCATGTCGGTGACCGTTGGGAGGTATACATCCCTTATACCCTTGGCTACGGCGAGACGGCGCAGAGCGCGATTCCTGCCTACTCCACGCTGATCTTCGACGTCAAGCTGGCTGCCTTCTATCCCAAGGGACAGAAAGTCCCCGACTGGAAGTAAGCCGACAGCATATCTTTTGGGCCATGCCCCGAAGCTTTTCATTGTGTCCTATATATATAATAAGGTGTAGGACGCGGCGGAGAGCATCGGGGCATGGTCTTTTTTGTTTGTTCCGGTCTTTTTCTGTTGTCTTCAATGGCTGTCTTGGCAGCATAGTCCTCGGTGGCTGCTGTGCAAACGATTGTCCCGCGCTTCTGGGCTGAGAAATTGTTGTGTGCGCACACACTTTATTGATATAGGTCAAAAATCCCCTCTTTTTGCATAAAAACGATAAGGGAATCGTTGTGGCATTGCGAAAATCATCCTATCTTTGCAGTGTCAAAAGGAAAAAAAGATGGCCGCAAGGGCATCAAGAGATATTTGAAAAGTTGAGAGAAATATACAAGGTAAGAAGTTCGTCAGGATGCGACGTTAGTAGAGAAAATAGAGAGAACGCAGGTAGAAGATGATTCAGGACGACAGGTAGAAGATGATTCAGGATGTACGGATAGGTAGAAGATTAGTTCTTTGAAAGGTAAGAAGAAAGATTGATTCAGGAAACGTGATAGGTGTTAGTATTAAAGAAGGGTATTAGTAATAGAGGAAAGGTATTAGTAAAGAGTAAGGTATTAGTGATTGAAGGATAGATGTTAGTAAGATTGAGAAGTAATAGGTAGGACGTCCTTGAGGTAGAGAAGAAAGATTGAAGAAGTAAGGATGACAGACAGGGTGACACGATTCAGGATGACGAAGAAGAAAAGGTAAAAGATTGAATAAGAAAGATTGGTTTATAGTATAAAGAGAAAGCGAGGTAAAAAGATGTATATGATGATGATGAGTATCATGTGTGCAGCAAGTGCTGCCGCATGGATGTGGGCAGAGAACAACGGCATGCGCCTTTAGTTCCCCCCACGCGATTGGAAGGAGAATAGCATAGAAAATAGGTATTAACAGATATAACGAAGGCGGTGTTCCAGTATATGGGACATCGCTTTTTGGTTATTTGGCGGAATCTGTGTAACTTTGCAGTATAATCAAAGAGTAGTATGTTCAGCAATAAGAAAAGCGAGGCCTTGTTGGCCAAGATACGTGAAGGATCCCCGTTGATGGGCAGCGAAAAGCTACGGCTCATCGTGGAGTTGAGTATACCTTCCATCCTGGCTCAGATCACCAGCGTGCTGATGTTCTATATCGATGCCTCCATGGTGGGCTCGTTGGGTACCGAGGCCAGTGCGGCTATCGGCTTGGTCGAGCCGGCCTCATGGCTTTTCGGTTCGCTGACTGCCGCCGCCTCGATGGGTTTTGCCGTGCAGGTGGCCCATTTCATTGGTGCCAACGACTTCCGTCAGGCCCGTCGTGTGATGAAGCACGGCTATCTGTTTTGCTTCGTCTTCTCGTTGGTGCTCATGGCCGTAGCCTGTGGCGTGTCCGGTCCGCTGCCCCGTTGGTTAGGTGGTGGCAGCGACATCCAGCACGAGGCCTCGGTTTATTTCTTCATCTTTTCGTTGGCCGCTCCTTTCTTCATGATGGAGAACCTCTCTTCTGCCATGCTCAAGTCGAGCGGCGACATGCGGCGTCCGAGTTCCATCGCCGTGCTGGCCTGTGTCCTCGACGTCGTTTTCAACTTCCTGCTCATCTTCCCCTCGCGCACCGTGAGCGTGCTGGGCATTGATATCCCGCTTTGGGGTGCCGGCCTGCGTGTGGAGGGAGCCGCTTTGGGCACGTCGCTGGCCTACGCTGTCACCTCGCTGATCCTCGTATGGTTCAATGTGCGTCGCAGTCCCATCCTGGCCTGGCATCTCGACCGCGAGCGTTTTGTCTGGCAACCGGAATATGTGATGAAAGCCTTGAAGATCAGTGCGCCGATGGCCCTGCAATATGTGCTGATGAATGGCGCACAGATTGTTTCCACAATGATCGTCGCCCCGCTGGGAAATGTCGCCATCGCCGCCAACTCGTTTGCCGTGACCGCCGAGAGTCTGTGCTACATGCCGGGCTACGGTATCGGCGACGCCGCCTCTACGCTTGTCGGACAGACCTTTGGTGCCGGACACCAAGATCTCTGCCGCAGCTTTGCCTGGCTGACCATCGGCTTGGGCATGGGCGTGATGGCCGTGATGGGCGTGGTGATGTATGTCTTCGCCCCCGAGATGATCGGTTTCCTCACCCCTGTGGCAGCCATCCGCGAGCTGGGAACGCGCGTGCTGCGCATCGAGGCTTTTGCCGAGCCTTTCTTTGCGGCGAGCATAGTAGCCTTCCGTGTCTGCCTCGGCGCCGGCGACACACTCAAACCGGCAGTGATGAACCTCGCCTCGATGTGGTGCGTGCGCCTGACACTCGCCTATGCCCTGAGTCAGCACTATGGGCTCGTGGGCGTATGGGTGGCCATGGCGCTGGAGCTCACCTTCCGCGGCTGCATCTTCCTCGTCCGCATCGCTCGTGGACGCTGGTACATGAAACCGCAGGCTGCAAAGGCTGAATCATAAGAATAGTATTTTAGTTTTAAATAAACACACATGAAAAAACAAATCGTATTGTTGGGTCTGGCTCTCGCCTGCACAGGCGCTTTCGCCCAGACTCCCACGTCGGGTATCGACCGCAGCAACCTCGATACCTCTGTGCGTCCCGGTGACGACTTCTACCACTACGCCGCTGGTGGTTGGCTCAAGAGCCATCCTTTGGACGCAGAGCATCCCGAGAACGGTGCTTTCGTCGACCTTGAGGAACTCAATCAGAAGCGTATCCAGGAACTCATCCTGCAGTATGCCAATCAGCCGCAAAAGCAGGGCACGCTCGGACAGAAGATCGGATCGCTCTACAATCTGATGATGGACAGCGTGCGTCTCAACCGCGAGGGATGGGCTCCGCTGAAGCCGACACTCAACCGTATCGCCGCCATCAAGAACACACGCGAGTATCAGATCGTCACGGCTGCGCTCGACCGCAACGGCGAGGGCACGATGATGTATGGCATCGGCGTGGACGCTGACCAGCGCAATGCCGCATGGAACCTCGTTGCCATCGGGCAGGGCGGACTCGGACTCGGCACGCGCGACTACTACACATCCGACGACCCTGACAAGAAGAAGGTGCTTGAGGCCTACAAGACCTATCTGACCCATCTCTTCCAACTCGTGGGCAACGATGAGGCTACGGCCAAGAGCAAGATGCAGAAAGTGCTCGACATCGAGACTGAGATCGCCAAGGCCAGCTACGACGAGGTGAAGCTCCGCGATATCGACGGCAACTATCATAAGATGAGCTATACCGAGCTCGTCGACCAGTTCCCCGGCATCGACTGGGGCAACGTGATGCTGGCCAGCGGCATGCCTGCCGTCGACAGCATCAACGTGGCTCAGCCCGAACCGATCCATGAGGTCGAGAAGATTCTGGCCAACACGCCGCTTGAGAATCTGAAGACCTATGCCGAGGCCAAGGTCATTAGCGGTGCTGCCAGTCAGCTCAGCGATGCTTTCCGCAAGGAGGCATTCCAGTTTGGCTCTGCGCTGAGTGGTGTCAAGCAGGACCGTCCGCGCTGGAAGCGTGCCGTAAGTCTGGTGAGCGGTACACTCGGTGAGGCTATCGGCAAGCTCTATGTCGAGAAGTACTTCCCCGAGAGCTCCAAGAAGAAGATGCTCGACCTGGTTCACAACCTGCAGACGGCTCTCGCACAGCGCATCGACGCCGCCACATGGATGGGACCCGCCACGAAGGCGCAGGCCAAGGACAAGCTTCAGAACTTCATCATCAAGATCGGTTATCCCGACAAGTGGAAAGACTATAGCGGACTGCAGGTCGCTGACTCGCTGAGCCTCTACGCGAATCTTCAGCGCATCTCACGTTGGGCTACCGACAAATATATCGCTGAGAAGGTCAACAAAAAGGTGGACAAGAGCGAGTGGGGAATGACGCCGCAGACCATCAACGCCTACTACAACCCCACGACCAATGAGATCTGCTTCCCCGCTGCCATCCTGCAGCCGCCATTCTTCGATCCCAACGCTGACGACGCTGTGAACTATGGTGCCATCGGCGGCGTCATCGGACACGAGATGAGCCACGGCTTCGACGACCAGGGATCACAGTTCGACAAGAACGGCAACCAGCACGACTGGTGGACAGCTCAGGACAAGAAGAACTTCAACGCACGCACAAAGGTGCTCGCTGACTACTTCTCAGGTTTCGAGGTGCTTCCCGGCGTGAAGATCAACGGACAGCAGACGCTCGGCGAGAACATCGGCGACAACGGCGGACTCAACATTGCCTTCACTGCCTTGCAAAACAGCATGAAGCAGCATCCGCTGACCACCATCGACGGCTTCACCCCCGAACAGCGCTTCTTCCTGGCTTGGGGACGCGTATGGGCGTCGAATATGACACCGGAGGTGATTCGCTATCTCATCACCGTCGACGTGCACTCTCCCAACATGGCACGTGTCAATGCCGCTCTGCCACAGATCGACGCTTGGTACAAGGCCTTCGGCGTGAAGAAGGGCGACAAGCAGTTCTTGCCCAAGAACAAGCGTGCGCATATCTGGTAAACAATCGCTGAAATCCTGTTTTGTTGGATAAACTGACAAAAAACGGCCTCTGAGAATCGATTCTTTGCGAAGAAGTGTCCTCTCGGCCGCAATTTCGCGATTCTCGTGAGAGTTTTTAAAAGCTACTGATTATTAGAGAATTACAAACTTTTGGCTGATTTCTGCCGAAGAAATCGTTGAGATGCTTCGGTCAGAAAGGTACTTTGACCGAAAATTCTCTAGAGAATTTCTGATGAAACAACCGAGATGATCCGGTCATTACGGTAGTTTCATAGCGAGAAAAGGGTGATTTGACCAAGTCAAATCACCCTTTTCTGTGTTTGATTGGGCAAAAAACATAGAAAATGCTTGTTTTCGCCTTGCGTCACTCTTTTTTGCTGATACTTCCATCTCTAGATTGAATGTTCAAGTAGACAGACTTTTGTAAAAATGCTTTCCGCCTCTTCCCCGCGATCCTTAGGCTTTGACAAAACGGCTCATGGTCTGACGCACTTTCTATATAGCGTGTGACATTATGTCATACCTCTCCCCATGCCCACAGCCGTTGGCACACGCTTTGTTATTTAAGGGGCGGACAATCAAGTCCAACAGTTAACATCGAATAATAAATAAAATATATACAATTATGGGAAAGATTATTGGAATCGACTTAGGTACTACCAACAGCTGTGTGGCTGTGTTTGAAGGCAATGAGCCTGTAGTGATCGCAAACTCTGAAGGCAAGCGTACGACACCGTCTGTTGTGGGCTTCGTTAAGGACGGTGAGCGCAAGATTGGTGACCCGGCAAAGCGTCAGGCTATCACCAACCCGAAGAACACTGTCTACTCCATCAAGCGTTTCATGGGTGAAACCTACGAGCAGAGCCGCAAAGAGGCTGAGCGTGTGCCTTACACAGTGATCAACGACAACGGTTATCCAAAGGTGCAGATCGAGGGTGCCGCACATCCTTACACACCGCAGGAGATCTCTGCTATGATCCTGCAGAAGATGAAGAAGACCGCTGAGGACTATCTCGGTCAGGAGGTCAACGAGGCTGTCATCACCGTACCTGCTTACTTCTCCGACTCGCAGCGTCAGGCTACCAAGGAGGCTGGTGAGATCGCTGGTCTGAAGGTGCGCCGTATCGTCAACGAGCCTACGGCTGCCGCTCTGGCTTACGGTGTCGACAAAGCCAACAAGGATATGAAGATCGCTGTCTTCGACCTTGGTGGTGGTACGTTCGATATCTCTATCCTTGAGTTCGGTGGCGGCGTGTTTGAGGTGCTCGCTACCAATGGTGATACCCATCTGGGTGGTGATGACTTCGACCAGGTGATCATCGACTGGCTCGTCAACGGCTTCAAGGCCGACGAGGGCATCGACCTGACCAAAGATCCGATGGCTATGCAGCGCTTGAAGGAGGCTGCTGAAAAGGCAAAGATCGAGTTGAGTTCTACGACGACCACGGAGATCAACCTGCCTTATATCTCTGCTGAGGGCGGTGTGCCTAAGCACTTGGTGAAGACGCTGACACGTGCTCAGTTTGAGCAACTCGCTCACGACCTGATCCAGAAGTGTCTGGTACCTTGCCAGAACGCTATCCGCGACGCTAAGCTCTCTACCAGCGACATCGACGAGGTGATCCTCGTGGGTGGTTCCAGCCGTATTCCTGCCGTGCAGACACTGGTGAAGAACTACTTCGGCAAGGAGCCCAGCAAGGGCGTTAACCCTGATGAGGTCGTCGCTGTGGGTGCTGCTATCCAGGGCGCTATCCTCAACAACGAGAAAGGTGCCGGTGATATCGTGCTGCTCGACGTCACACCGCTGACCCTTGGTATCGAGACCATGGGTGGCGTGATGACAAAGCTGATCGACGCCAACACGACCATTCCTTGCAAGAAGAGTCAGATCTTCTCTACCGCTGTTGATAACCAGACGGCCGTGACCATCCACGTGCTGCAGGGTGAGCGTCCGATGGCTGCTCAGAACAAGAGCATCGGCCAGTTCAACCTTGAGGGTATTGCACCCGCTCGCCGTGGTGTTCCACAGATCGAGGTGACCTTCGATATCGACGCCAACGGTATCCTGAACGTCAGTGCCAAGGATAAGGCTACCGGCAAGGAGCAGAAGATTCGCATCGAGGCTTCCAGTGGCTTGAGCCAGGACGAGATCGAGCGCATGAGAGCTGAGGCTAAGGCCAACGAGGATGCTGATAAGAAGGAGCGTGAGAAAGTGGACAAGCTCAACCAGGCTGACTCCATGATCTTCACCACCGAGAACTTCCTCAAGGACAATGCCGACAAGATCCCTGCTGACAAGAAGCCGGCCATCGAGGATGCTCTCAACAAGCTGAAGGATGCCCACAAGGCTGCCGACGTGGCTGCCATCGACACAGCTATGGCTGCTCTGAACACCGCTGTTCAGGCTGCCTCAGCCCA
>DLDU01000052.1 GCA_002481295.1 Prevotella sp. UBA7764
GCACTCGTCGGCGCATTCAGTATTTATTTCAAAATGCAGAATGGTGACCAGGACGTGAAAAAAGCCATCATGCTGACTATTGGCGGTTGTGTAGCTTTCCTTGCAATGAGCGAGGCTTTGCCATTGTTCTTCAAGTAGTTGCAAGCTACAGTAAAACAAGGAGTCCGACTTTCCGAATCATCGGAGTCGGACACCTTTTAACTCTGAAATCTCTATCAAAAACAATATATAATGTAAAATAATATCGCAATAAAACTACGAGATAATGGACATCAATTTCAACGGCATCCCGATCTTCAAGGGACTCCAAAAGCCACTGGAGTTCATGGGCATCCGCGGCAGGTTCCTGACCTATGCCGCCGGAGCCATCGGCCTGAGCTTCCTCGGTTTCCTGCTGTCCTCCATCCTCTTCGGCAAGCTCGTCGGCTTCATCGTTATGGTCTGCCTCGCCGCAGTGGGAATCATCTCCATCTACGTCAAGCAACGCAGCGGACTGCACAGCAAGAAGCGGCACCACGGCATCTACTTCTTTTACAAAATGTATGATCGGTAGCCGCTAACATAAAGAAAATCGAAAACCAAAATCAGTTACTACAAACATAACCTACCATGTCAAACAAGAAAAAGCCGCTTGACGGCCTCTTCGCCCAGCTCCAGGATATCAAGGATGGCTCCGGCAAGCTGCTGAACACGGTCCTCTTCTCGAAGAACGGCAATCCGTCCGTCATCATCGAGATAGAGAACCCCGTGCAGCAGTATGCCACAGACGCTGTGCAATATGTCGCCTTCACTGACGTGCTGAACAACATCGTCCAGACCCTCGGTGAGGGCTATGCCCTGCAGAAGCAGGACGTGCTGTGCCGACAGAGCTACCACCACGATATCACCGACGATATGGAGTTCCTCACGCGCAGCTACTTCAGCTACTTCAATGATCGACCCTATACCGAGATACGCACCTACCTTATCATCACGCAGGAGACCGTCAAGTCCGCCTTCGTGAAGTACGACCCCAAGACATGGCTCGACTTCCATACCAAGGTCAGCAAGGTCACGGACATCCTCAAGGAGCGCGGCATTTGGCACAGAAAGCTCACCAAGGACGAGGTCAACGAGTACCTCCACCGCTTCATGGCCTTCCACTTCAAGGACGGCCCCTTCTCGATGCAGAGCTTCAAGGCCGGTGACGACTGCCTGAAGATGGGTGACAAGGTAGTCAAGTCCTTCGACATCGTCGACGTGGACGAGATTGACCTGCCCTCGCTGATAAAACCCTACCAGCCCGTGGCCGTCAACGGCTACGTCATCGCCACCGACCTGCTGGCCTTCCTCAGTGAGATTCCCGACACCGAATGTGTCATATACAACCAAGTCATCCAAATCCCCCAGCAGCGCAAGCTCCTCCGCAAGCTCCAGTCCAAGGCCAAGCGCCACGGCTCCATGCCCGACCCCAGCAACAAGATTGCCAAGGCCGACATCGAGACAGTCCTCGACGTGCTCGCCCAGGACAGCAAGCTGCTCGTCTACACCAACTTCAACCTTTTGGTGAGCTGCAAGGCCGATAAGCTGACACCCGTTACCAGCTTCATTGAGACCAAACTCTACGAGTGCGGCATCTTCGCCAGCAAGAGTGCCTATAACCAGTTGGAGCTCTTCATGGACTCTTTCCCTGGCAACGCCTACTCGTTCAACCCCGACTACAACCTCTTCCTGACGCTCAACGACGCCGCCCTCTGCCTCTTCTTCAAGGAACACCTGAAGCACAGCGAGGTTACGCCCCTCAAGACATGGTACACTGACCGCCAGGGCCTGCCCGTGTGCATCGACATTACCGGCAAGGAAGGCAGCGTGAAGATGACCGACAATGCCAACTTCTTCTGCATCGGCCCAAGCGGCAGCGGTAAGTCCTTCCACATGAACTTTAATGTCGGCAAACGACGGCAAACGGATATAAACAACTCGTTGATTATCAATTAACAAGCGTTTGCAGACTTTGTTTTTGCCTATTGTGGATTATCCGTTTTTTGATTATTTTTGTACCGCATTTGTAGCTCGGCATCAGCGTGCCACGGCACAAGAAGCTGCACTACTTTGCAGCAAATGCAACGTAGATGCACGATGATTGTCGGACAATGCGAATAACGGAATAATTCACAATGGCAAAAACTATGGTTAAGAAAAAAGAAACACTACTTAACAGTTCGGCCAGAGCTCCTATCGGGGTAAGCCAAGGGCAGGAGTTCTACCGCCCCAAGCAGGTTGCTGAATTGCTCGGCATCAGCATGAGAACTTATTATACAATGGTCAGCCGGGGCAAGCTTCATCCTGTCAAACTCTCGGAGCGTGTGACGGTCGTCGCACGAAAAGAGATTTTCAGCATGATTGATGCGGCTATCGGAATGGAACTTTCGAGGTCGATATTCTCGAACGGCAAGCGGCATATCACTGCCAAGGAAAAGAACTGCAAGGGAAATGGAAATGAGACTGGCATGGCTGGCAATAAACGAGCGACAAAGAGAACTGCCAGAGACCGTGCTCCCGTTGGCGTTACCCATGACACACATTATACCATGGCGGAGATCTGCGCCAAGTTCGACTACAGCTATGGTCGTCTCTATACGCTTAGGATGCGGTATCAGATTTCTGCCGTCCATGCCTTTGGCACTACCTGCTATCCAAAGGATGCAATCGACAAGGCGATGTCCGAGGAGCGTGAGCGGTTGGGCAAGTCACTGGGTGAGCACTGGTACACCTGCGGAGAGCTGATGCGCATCTATGGATTGGGCAAGACGCAGGTCAGGCGGTTCGCCAACACCCACAACGTGCGGACGAAGAAGGCCAACGGCAACCGGCTCTATTACTTGAAGGAGGACTGGGAGGCAGAGCGAAGAAAGGCTGAGGACAAGAGCTGCTCAACCAAGGAGAAACGCAATGGAGCATCGTGAGCCGCCAAAACCGGGTATGTGCTATTAGCCAAATCCGTGTGTACTTGTGAAGAAGCAACGACAAATAAGCGGATAAAACAAGCAAAATCAGTCTATTCTGAGGTGAAATACTCGTAAGGAGTTGTAGCCAGACGCAATCAGCCGTAACTTTGTAGCATCTATTTGCCTGACCGCATGGAGACGGCGGCAAGACGCAAGCATCATTTGAACCATTAAATTGAAACATCAAAAAAGAAAAATAACATGACAAACCTTTGTACCAAAGTAACAGTGCGCCAGCGCAAGCTGGCAAAGGACAAGGTATCGCTTTACCTTGACTATTACCCTGCCATCCGTCACCCCCGGACGGGTCGGCTGACACGGCGCGAGTATCTTGGCATCTACATCTATGCCAACCCCACGGAGCGGTTCCAGCAGGAGTACAACCGCTCGATGATGAAGAAGGCGGAACTCATCAAGTGCCGCCGCACGGAGTCGGTGATCAACGAGCAGTTTGGTTTCCTCGACCGGGCAAAAGGCCGCGAGAGCTTCCTCGACTATTTCGAGAAGCAGATGCAGGAGAATGAGTACGGCTACAACTGGCAGACTGCCTTCGGGCACTTCAAGGACTATTGCGGCGGCAGCTGCTGTTTCGATGACATCACCGTGGAGTACTGCCAGAAGTTCCTCACTTACCTCATGTCGGAGAAGTGCGCCCGCAACGGCAAGCGGATGATGGCATCGTCGGCAAACAACTGTCTTTGCAAGCTCAAGGCTGTGCTCCGCATCGCCTTCGATGACGGAAAGCTCAAGGAGAATATCGCCACGAAGTTGGAGAAGGCGGAGAACGACAGCACGCCGAGGGAGTTTCTGACCCTTGACGAGGTGAAGCGTCTCGATGCCACACCATGCAAGAGCGAGGTGCTCAGACGGGCGGCATTGTTCTCTGTACTGACGGGACTGCGCATCAGCGACATTATCCGACTGAAGTGGGACAATATCGAGCCGTCAGCAGATGGAGGTTGGATGCTTCACTTCCGCTCGAAAAAGACCCATAAGGAGAGTTTTCTGCCTGTCAGCGACGAGGCCGTAGAGCTGTGCGGCGAGCGGAGTGAAGGCCAGGTGTTCAAGGACTTCACCCAGGGCATCGTGAGTTATCACTTGAAGGGCTGGCTCAAGGCGGCAGGCATAACGAAGCACATCACCTTTCACTGCTTCCGCCATACCTTCGCCACGTTGCAGCTGGCGGCTGGCACGGACATCTACACCATCTCGAAGTTGCTCACCCACAGCGACGTGACAACCACGCAGGTCTATACAGACGTGGTAAGCTCGCTCAAGAGGGATGCGACGAACAAGATCTCGTTGAAATGAGACTCACATTGTCACATTCTAACATACTCTTAAAATAGAAACTATCATTCTAACAGACTAACATTTTGATACTATGGAAAACCTAACATCCAATCCTCAAACAACTATTACCATGAAGAACATTACCTTTGACGGGATGCCGGGCGCACTGGCATCCCTCCATGAGAAGTGCGACACCATCATCGCCCTGTTGTCAACCATCGCCAACGGCTCGTCCGGCGCAGCCATGCATACGCCCATCGGCATGACAGAGGCCAGCAAGCTGCTCGGCAAGAGTCCATCCACCATCTACGAGATGACCTCCAAACGGAAGATACCCTTCCACAAGCGCGGCAACAAGCTCTACTTCTTCCAAGAAGAGCTGCTGAAGTGGATTACCGACGGTGGATGCAGCGATACTGACTATCCCGACAGCGGTCATGCTAACATTGATGACCTCAAGGCCGAGGAACATCTCAAAACCCTACAGGCGGAGGTCAGACACAAACCTAAACCTTTGATGTCATGACGTTGTGTTGATGAATGGCGTAGGTCGATATGTAGACACTCGACCAGTGTCGACACTCGACTTGTGTTGACACTCGACATGTGTTTACCCTCGACCAGTGTCGACACTCGACATGTGTTGCCCCTCGACCAATGTCGACCCTCTACATGTGCTGACCCTCGACTCATGTTGATGTGTTGACTGTCGACTTTACGCTTTTCAAACCGCAATAATTGGGCAGTAAGTAAGGAGACTTGGTAGATAGGAAATCAGATGATAAGACTTGGCACGGTTATCACGTGATTAGACTTGGCAGAGATATCACGTGCTTAGTCTTTGCACAGTAATCACGTGATGAGTCTTTGCACAGTGATCACGTGATGAGTCTTTGCACAGTAATCACGTGATGAGTCTTTGCAATCGCATAGTTCGAGCCAGTAAAAATCTGAATCTGGGTAGAACCGGGAAGATCCAAAGCGTTCGGAAATCAGCAACAGTTGAGGACTATTGCAATGGTTGTCAAATGATAGAATCTATCCGAACAATCCATAGATAGAAACTATCCGTGGATAGAATCTATCCTATCTATCAGAGCAATCTGCAGATAGAATCTATCTGATCTATCTAAGCAATCTGCAGATAGATTTTATCCTTAGATTGTTGGGATAACTAAGATAGATAAGATAGAATCTATCTTTTGCATACTTTGAGTCAGGAAAAAACTGAGTCTGCGAATGAACACGAACGCCCAATAATTGCAGGAAATACGCCATTTTTGACCAAAAACAGACATGATGCCATATATATCGCAAAACATACTGCTACGGCAGTCAATTGGGAATAGCAAGTTGTACTTTTGT
>DLDU01000026.1:0-2352 GCA_002481295.1 Prevotella sp. UBA7764
GAGATCATACAACTTCTGCCATACCAATACAAAAAATCCCGGGAATAACCTCGGTTTTTTTTGTTTGATTACAGGACGGCCTAAATTGAATGGTTACACAAGAAGAGGAGCCCGTGTAACATATTTCTCCCCTCCCCCCTCGGGGAAGGATTAAAGGGTGAGGCTGTTATGAATAAGTTAGCGTTTTATGAAGAAAAGTTGGCCAAGACCTTGATGTACCTGAGTGTACTCGTCGTGGTCTATTGTGTGGTGAGTGTCATAGGAGCCATCCTACAGCGCGGATTACCCGTATTGTCGTGGCAAATGGTCAGCGAGGTGCCAGGCGGAGGATTCTTCATCGGTGGTAAGGGCGGCTTTCTCAACGCCATTGTCGGCAGCCTCTACATCGTTGGCGGCTCGACCATACTTGGCTTGCTCATCGCCCTGCCCGTTGTGTTCTACCTCAACGTCTATCTCAAGCCTACATCACGCTTTGCGGCAGTGACCCGTCTGGCTTTCGATGCACTCTTCGGTATCCCGAGCATCGTCTATGGTGCCTTTGCCTTTACGTTGATGGTGGCGGTGGGTATGCGTGCCTCGCTTTGGGGTGGCATCGTCGTAGTGACCATCATGATTGTACCCATGCTCATCCGCAGCATGGACGAGGTAGCCAAGAACATTCCACACGGACTGCTTGAATCATCGTACAGTCTTGGATCTACACGCATAGAAACCATTGGTATTGTGCTCCGTCAGATAGCGCCAGCCATCGCCACGGCTACCTTGCTGAGCATCGGGCGGGCCATTGGCGACTGCGCCGGCGTGATGTTCACCGCAGGATTCTCCGACCACATCCCCACGTCACTATCGCAACAGGCTGCCACCCTGCCTCTCTGCGTCTTCTATCAGCTCACCGCTCCGCAGCAGTCCGTACAAGACCGCGCTTATGCCGCTGCCGTAGTGCTCACCCTCATCGTTCTCGTCCTCAGTCTTGGCGGACGACTGATCATGAGTCGCTTTAATAAGAATAAGGTGTAGAGCCTTCTATCAAATCCAATAATTCTCCGATAGTCTTCACTTGCTTGTCCGTTCCATCATAGTGGTAACGATAGCCTTCCTCCAGCACCTCAATACTGTCTTTTGAGTCGACATGCCTGCTGCCATGGATGCCATTGCGAGCCAACGCTTTGCGTGCCATCAGATAGCTGACGCCGTGTCTGCCTTCCATGTGGATGTCACGCTGAGTAGCATTGTCAATACGGAACAAACCATTATCAGCATCGAAGGCTATGCCTTTGTGCGCAAAGAACGAAGACATGTGCCCATTGAGCGACAGGTCTTCCGGTGTGCCCACGCTCAATCCATTGTCTCGGTCGAGCAACCACAGCTTATCGGCAGTCTGCAAAGCAAGGTCTACGTCGTGCGTTGAAAGGAAGATAGTCTTTCCGGCTTCTCGAGAGATACGGTGCAGGAGTTGCATCACCTCCACCTTGCTGGGAAAGTCAAGAAAGGCCGTCGGCTCATCGAGGAAGATGACAGGCGTCTGCTGTGCGAGTGCCTTGGCGATCATCACCTTCTGTCGCTCACCATCGCTGAGCGTCTGTATCATGCGCGGAGCCAACGACGTGACGCCCACCATGGTCATAGCTTCGTTCACGATGTGACGGTCGACATCGCTGAGCCGTCCCCAGAAACCGGTATAGGGTGATCGTCCCATGCCCACGATTTCCTCCACTGTCATATTGCTCACGTCGGGCTTGTCGGTAAGCACCACGCCAATGGTCTGTGCCATCTCATGACTGCCATAGTCCTTGATGTCCTTTCCGCTGATCTCCACGCCGCCTGCTATCGGCGGTTGGAAGCCGGAGAGTGTACGCAGCAGCGTGGACTTGCCCACGCCGTTGACACCCAACAGGCATGTGACCTCACCGGCAAAGAGCCGGGCACTGATGTCGGCTATCACTGTACGCACGTCATGCCCATTGTGATAGCCAATGGAAAGATTCCGAAGTATGACCGTTGCTTGTTTCATGCACGCAAAGGTACACAATTTCAAAGGAACAAGAAAGAAAAAGCCCCGCAAACCGTAAGGAGCGTAACTATTCAGCGTTTGTTGTGATTCTATTCTTTTGTTCATTAAACTGACAAAAAACCGAGCAAATGCAGGCGATTTTCTCCACCGGCACCCCACTTGCCCGCAATTTTTAGAATTTCAGAAGATTTTTCATAAATATCTGATTGACAGTATATTACAATCATAATCGCTTTCCAACACATCAAAACAAGGCTCTTTTGAATGAAAAAGTGGTAAGGTTTACCCCTTAGAAAGCCTTTCTGATACTGTCATCTCGCCTTTCTGATGCTGTCATCTCG
>DLDU01000026.1:2363-41199 GCA_002481295.1 Prevotella sp. UBA7764
GATGACAGCATCAGAAAGGCACTTTGACAACAAGCCCTCGATTTTTTGTCATTTCCATCCCGCCTTTTCATGTTTTCCAAAAAGTTTTTCTCTAGAATGGTCGCTCGCGATGAACGGCTTTTGTCAGTTGATTTCAAAAGACAATACCGACAAGTTGAGCATCGGAATCCGCTTTCATAGATGTCTACCGAAATTGTAGATTTAGGAATGTCATAAGCATAGAAACAATGTAGCAAGAAAAAGCCCTGCAAACCGCAAGGCGGTGCAGGGCTTATGTGATCGAGAATATAAGCCACTATTCCGTCTTTCCATTTAAGGAGTAGAGGCAGGCTTTCTTGGCAGCCGTCTCTGGAGTTCCTTTGAAATTGGTCAACTTGCCATAGACAACGACCTCATCACCGACGTTTACTTGGGTATTACCTTCTACCCATGACTTATTACCGAAATAGTACACGCTGTAGCAGGTGAACTCCTTAGAACCATCTGCCGAGATATTGAATGTGGCGGTGCCATGCTCTGCATCAAAGCTGAACTTGATCGAAGAGATCTTTCCTTTGATGTAATAGCTCTCTGTTGACGTATTGCCCTTGCCAAGAGCTTTGGCAATATCCAAAGCCTCAGATGGAGTCAAGGGATTGTCCTTGCTCAGGCCTTTATCGCCTGTACTTGGAGTCTCGCCACTTCCCTCAATACTGACGATCTGACTATTCTTGTCCACTTCATAGATAGTGGTACCCTTCTTATCGAAAGACTTTATGACACCCTTGACAATAACAGTCTGTCCAACCTTCAAGTCTGACTTACTGTTAAAATCTGCGCCATTGATTCCCTTGCCAGAATATACCTGCAAGTCTTCTGTCTTGCCGTCATCGGAGAGATAATAGCTAAGACTGTGGTAATCTTCGCTATAATAGTCTACCTTTGACACCACTCCCTTCACATAGACTTCTGTTGTAGGTGCCTTGCCATCTTTGATAAGCTGTACAGCCTCCTGTACGGTATAGGGATTGTCTGCACTCTGTCCCTTAGCGTTGGGATCTACATTCTCACTGTTGTTACCCGAATTAGGGTAGTCATACGGCATAGGCACGTCCTCGCAAGATGTGAACGCAAAGGCGACGGCGGCCAGCGCAAAGAGATATGATAATAACTTTTTCATTGTTGTTCTGTGTTATATATATAATAAGGTGTATTTACTTGACTGCCTCGATATCGTCGAGGCTGCGAATGATAAGTTCCCAAGAATTGTTGTAGCGTTTGAGAATACCCGTGACGTTGACCTTACCCTGTGGCAGTGGATTGCTGGCGAAGTCGGCATAGTTGCTGGTATAGACCATCGTCGTAGTAGGATATTCATTGAAGTAGACACTTACTGAGCCTGCTCCGGCACTGGCGTTGGCAAATGTCTTCTTGCCGTCGGCACCCTTGAAGCTCACATTCTTCATGGTGACGAGCTTACCGCTGTAGGTCAGTCCGTCGGACGCAGGCTTCCAACTGTTGTTGAAAGGAATGGGCTCGATCGTCTGGTTCTTGCCCGTCAGACGGAAATGCTGATTCCACATGATACGGCTCATGCGGCCAATAGATTTCTGTCCCTTAGCACTTGTATAAGGAGTGCCAATCTGCGGGTGAAGGCCATAGTTGCCCACGCTGAGTCCATTGAGCTCGATGAGTACCTCGGTTCCAATGGGAAAGAGTCCATAGAGACCGCCCTGTGATACACCAATGGTGATGGCACCTGTACCGTCATCGATGACGAGCTCGTTGTAGAGGTTGCCTTGCACGTCGTTGCCAGTGACATAGCCTTTTATCTCCATAGGCTCCTCCACCTTCTTATAGCTGTAGCTTGTGGTGATAGCACTCTTGTATGTCTCTTTCAGCTGGGCGATGGTCACTACATTGGTCTCGCTGATGCTGCTGTTGCCGATACCGGCCTCGTCAGCGGTCTTCACCGGCTCATCGTAGTCGCCCTGGCAGGACGTGAGGGTCAGAGCCAGAATGCAGGCCAGAAAGCCCAACCGATAAAATATCTTGTTTTTCATGTCTATAATGAATTGAGTCTGCAATTAGAACTTATATGCGATGTTCAACATGCCGTTGGTACCGTAGGCATAGTACTTCTTCGGGTTCTTCGAGAAGCGATAGAGTCGCGAGTTACCCGTAGAGGTATAGTCAGAGCGGCTCTGCTCATATCCGCCGGTCACCAGATGAGTGTTGTTGAGGATGTTGGTCACCATGAGGTTGATGCTCAGGCTGCCATGCTTCAGATAGATGCTGCGGCCAATGGAGCCGTCCATCATCCAGCCGCCATGTCCCTTGTCCTGTGGCGAGACGATAGGATTGCCTGCCTCATCGACACTGCCGATCTTGTTCAAGCTGCCTTGATAGCGGTAGTACGGCGAGTAGCTCAGATAGATGCGGTCATACCAGTTACCGGCCAAGTCAATGAACCAACCACCCTGATGATAGCTCAGTTTGATGCTCGTGGCAGTAAGTGGTGTGCCGTTCTCGCGCATATCCTTCACCAAAGCCACATCCTGATTGTAGGTACCCTGTGTGGAGTTGAGGTAGACGACCTTGGCGTTGCTCACGTTCTTGGCATCACTGATGGTACCGAGGAGCTTGAGGTTGAAGGCTGAGGTGAGTTTGAAGTCCAGTCCGGCCTCCACGCCATAGTAGTCCTTCTTCAGTCCAGTCAGTGAATTGTAGGAGAAGCTGTTGATGTCGTCGAAGTAGAAGCAAGTCCACTCCGTAGCGTGTGTGATGTGGTTGTAGTAACCACTGATGTTGGCGTGTAACCAGCTGTTAAGGAACTGATAACCGATCTCTGAGGAGAAGACGTGCTCATTGTGCAGTTCGCCGACAAAGTCATTGTTCATCTCAGGAGCCACAAAAGCCACAGATGCCTGCGGTGCCTTGCTGTCATAACCCATGCCGAGGGTGAGCGTATGACCGCCGCCAAGGTTGAAGTTGCCGCTGGCCTTGATGCCGCCCTCCACGAAGTCAGCCGTACCACTCTTGCCGTAAGAGTTATTGGCGAAAAGTCCATTGCGCATCTTGCCATTGCGCTGCATGCTCTGGTAGCCCAGGCGGCCGGAAATCATATAGTGCACGATACCGAAGTTCTCTGCATAGCTTGTCCAGCCCTGCACACGGTTGGTGAGGATGGTGTAGTCATAACCGAACTTATCGCCCTCGCCGACGACGGCATTGGGATGGTTGAGGTCGTACTGCAACTGGTCGGAACCTTCAGCAAACGTGCCGAGCGCGTAGTTGTTGGTGTTGTGATACGAAGTGGCACCAAGCAGATCATCCATTGTCTGATAATGGTAGTTGACGTTGTGAGCAGCGAAGAGTCCGTTGGTCCACGTGCTGTTCTTCGTCAGATTGGTGGTCAGCGAAGTGGACAGTGTCAGGTTCAACTGATTGTTGTGACGCTTCTGAATATAGTAGAGTGCATCCTGTCCGTTGGCCGCAGCCTGACGGTTGGCATAGATGAGCTCGTCGAAGTTGATCTGTCGGTTGCGCTCACTGCCAGCCAAATACTCGCGGGCGTTCTCCCAATCAGCCAAAGCAAACTCGGTGTTCTGCACATTGCCACTATTCCACACATCATAGAAGTTGCTCGGCAGACGCTTGTAATAGTCCGGCTGCGGATTCTCCGAGTTGTTGTAGTTGAGCTTCGTGCTGGAATACATGCTGTACTTTCCGAAGAGTGATGTCGTCAGCTTGTTGTTGTCATTGATATTCCAGTCCCAAGTAAAGATAGCCGAGGGAGAGAAGTCGCGCACCATTCGGCTGTTGCGCTTCTTGCCGTCCTGCCAGCCCCAGTAGGGGTTGTACTGGTTGTCGTTGGCCAGCCAATACATCTCATCGGTCGACGCACCCTGCGTACCGCGCTCTGTGGGGTTACCCCATGTAGAGAAGGCAAGGCTATGACCGCCGCTAAGGAGTTTCTGCACGCCGAAGAAATAGGAAAACGCATTGTACGATGTACCCTTGACATATCCCGGATTGGCCCAGCGATAAGTGATGTTGGCTGAGTAAGCCCATCCCTTGTCGGTCAGACCACTGTTATAGGTGTACATGCCACGGAGTACATAGTTGCGGTTGGCAGCCGAGAGCGTGAGACGCTGGCCAGTAGCCATAGCAGCCGGACGGAAGTTGTAGTTGTTCGATCCGGCGATGCCTGTGTACGAGAAGTTGTTCGACTCGAAGGGCAATGCCGTCTCCATGTTGCGTGTCTGCTGGTTGAGACCGCCTACGAGCGAGTAGCGAAACAGTCCTGTCTCCATGTCGTTGACCGGCGTACCGTTGATATACATCTCGTTATACTTTTGGTTGAGCGCCCGATAGCGGAACCTCATCGGCGAGAACAAATACCCCACCTCCGAGGCATACACATTCGAGCCAGAAGAGACAATGGAGACGTTCTGCCCCATGTTCTCGTCCTCACCCAACTGCGCTTCTGTGAAGGTGAACGCAGCCTCACCGACGTTGGTCGAATCGCTCTGCGCGAACGTCAGCGGGGCATAGCTCATGGCCATCACGGCTAAGATAAGCTGTTTTTGCATAATTGTCAGTTGTTAGATTACTATTAATAATATGTGCAAATTTACCAAAATAAATGGAGAGTTCACGATTTCTCTTGTTAAAAATCTAAGAAAAGGCCTTTTATCTCAAAATAAATTGCGATATTTGCAAAGCAATATATCACACATGGATTTTACGACAATGAAGAGACAAATGAAGAGACATCTTTTAGCATTTGCTTGTTTCCTGCTGTTGTGCCTGGCAACATCAGCACAAAAGAGATACGCCGTCTATGCGGTAGGCTTCTACAACCAGGAGAATTTGTTCGACACATGCCACGACGAGGGCAAGCGCGACTACGACTTCCTGCCCGGCGGCTCTTATCGTTGGAATGGATTAAAGTATAGTCACAAACTCCACAACATGGCACGCGCCCTGAGCGACATGGGCACGACGATGCTGCCCGGAGTGGGTTGTTCGGTCATCGGCCTGGCTGAGGTGGAGAACGACAAGGTGCTCACCGACCTTTGTGCACAGCCGGAAATGAAACAGCGCGGTTACCAGTATTGCCACATTGAGGGTCCAGACAAGCGTGGCATCGACTGCGCACTGCTCTACAACCCCAAGATGTTCCAAGTCAATACAGTCAAACTCATGCCTTACGTCCCCACCGAAAAGCAGGACTCGGGCTTCACCACACGTGGTTTCCTCACCGTGAGCGGCACGCTGGCCGGTGAGCCGGTGAGCTTCATCGTCTGTCACCTGCCCAGCCGCTTCAATGGTTCTTACTATCGTGAGGTTGGTGCCGCTCAGGCCAAGGCCGTCAAGGATTCGCTGCTCCGCCTCGACAAAGATGCCAAGGTATTCATCATGGGCGATATGAACGACGACCCGACCAACAAGAGCATGTATGAGGTACTTGGGGGCAAGGAGGACATCAGCAAGGTGGAAAGCGATGACATGTATAATCCCTGGTACAACATCCTCGCCAAGCAGGGCACCGGTACACTGCGCTACCAAGGAGCCTGGAACCTCTTCGACCAGATTCTCCTCAGCCCCTCACTGCTCGACAAGAAGGGTACGCACGACTTTAAGACCCTGAAATATCTGAAATGCGAGATTCAGCGCATGCCCTATCTCTTCCAGACAGAAGGTAAGTACAAGGGTGAACCCAAGCGTACCACCGCTGGTGGTGTATGGCTCGACGGCTTCTCTGACCACCTGCCCGTCTGCGTGTACTTGGTAAAGGAAAAGCCTCTCCCCTAACCCCTTCCCCAAAGGGAGGGGGAATAATATGCTTCAAGAAAAAGCAAAGGGCAGATCAAAACGTCCCGTAAAGGATCAAACCAAGCCCCCCTATTTTGAACCGAGCATAGCACCCTACATAGAACCGAGCATAGCACCCTGCATAGGACCGAGCATAGCACCCTGCATAGGACCGAGGATCCGTTCGGTATGACGGCGTTGTGCGCCGTCCCACTGCTCATTCATCACTCGTCATTCATCATGATTGAAATTCATCCTTTTGAGCCATTTCTTCCGAAGAATGCCAAGCTGCTGATGCTTGGCACCTTCCCTCCTGCACCCAAGCGTTGGTGCATGGAATGGTACTACCCCAATTATACCAACGACATGTGGCGAATCTTCGGCTTGTGCTTCTTTGGTGACAAGTTGCGGTTTGTAGACACAGACCACAAGACCTATCGCCTGCAAGAACTCAAGGACTTCCTCCTCGACCTCGGTGTAGCCATCTTCGACACCTGCCTGCGCATCCGCCGCACCAAGGGTACTGCCTCTGATAAAGACTTGGAGGTGGTGGAGCAGGCCGACCTCGACGGCATGCTGCGCTCTCTGCCGGAATGCAAGGCGGTGATCGCCGCCGGACAGTTGGCCACCACGCTTTTCACCGACCACTATCATATCGACGCACGCAAGATGAAGATGGGCGATCATCTCGACTTCACGTTCGAAGGCCGCACGATTCGCCTCTACCGCGAGCCAAGTTCCTCACGCGCATACCCGATGAAGGTGGAAAAGAAAGCAGAATACTACGACCGGATGTTCCAGGAGATAGGACTGAAATGACTCAAAAAATTAGATTAAGACAATCAACAAGAAAAAACAAGCAATATGGAAAACAAAAATAAGAAAGTCACCATCATTGGCATAGCCGGTGGCACCGGTTCCGGCAAAACTACCGTGGTGAAGAAAATCGTGGAGATGTTGCCACCGCACTATGTCACCGTGGTACCGCTCGACTCTTACTACAACGACACAACGGGCATGACCCAGGAGGAACGCTCTGCCATCAACTTTGACCACCCCGATGCCTTCGACTGGAAGTTGCTTATCAAGCAGGTCAACGAGTTGCGCCATGGTCACGCCATCGAGCAGCCCACCTACAGCTATATCCTCAGCAACCGACTGCCGGAAACCATCCACGTAGACCCCAAGCCTGTCATCATCATTGAGGGCATCATGACCTTGCTCAACAAGACTCTCCGTGACATGATGGACTTAAAAGTCTTTGTAGACTGCGACTCCGACGAGCGTCTCATCCGCAACATCCAGCGCGACACCATCGACCGCGGACGTACGGTGTCCATGGTTGTGGATCGTTATCTCAAAGTCCTCAAGCCCATGCACGAGCAGTTTATCAAACCAACCAAACGCTATGCCGATCTCATCATCCCGCAGGGAGGTGAGAATGTCAAGGGCATCGGTATTCTCTGCAACTACATCGAGGGCTTAGTACCAAAGAAATAAAAAAACATTAGTACCAAAGAACTAAGTGGAAGCACTATGCGGTAGGGTCAGTCTCTGACGGATTCATATCGGTCTGCTCTGCCGCGTTGCCCTGAGTTTGCTCCGCATTTCCGCGTACAGACGAAATCTCTTCGGCCTTGTCGAACTGCTTCTTGCAGCGATGGATCTTCAGGGCATCGATGAGATCCACCACACCATAGACCATCATGCACCAGCCAATGATGAGCAGTGGTGCAGAGGCTATTGCACTCGGCTTAACAAGTGCCACAATGCCCACCAACAATATGACTACAGGCAACACCCACCATACTAAGCCTACACGGGCAAAGCGGGTAGCCAGTGAGAGGCTGAACAGCTGATAAGCACCGCCGGCAATCAGCAGAGCTGCTAAAACAAACATCAGTCCACCGACGAAAGTGCCCGGGCTGAGTGCCATCACGCTGCCCAATATGCCACAGCCCACTGCGACAACGGGGAAACGACGCTGGCGGTGCTGCCCCAGCTTGCGACCCTGAGCGTCGTAGAGCTCCACTTGCTCTTCACTGTTTTTGCGCAAAGCCAGATAGTCAATGAAGCTGATGACTGCCGATATAAAAAACACAATGCCAATACCCACCGTGATCCACATCACGGCTTGCTCACGATACTGCACCAGCACCACTCCTCCGGCAATAGCGCAGCAGGCGCGCAGGATGGACTTGGGAAATCTTTTCATGATGTTATCTACTTTTGTTTCTCTTTTGCAAAGATAAGGAAAAAAACGGAAACGATAACGATAACAAGATATGAGTTTTAAAAAAAATATAGATTCAATCAGGATATGACCACATTATTATTAGTACGCCACGGCGAGACCGTGGCCAACAAAGCACAAATCCTTCAAGGACAAACTCCCGGTGAACTCAACGACACTGGCAAAGAACAGGCCCGTGCAGTACGCGACCGGATGAAAGACGCACACATCGACACCTTCGTAGCCAGCGACCTCCACCGTGCCATCCAGACATGCGAGATCATTGCTGAGCCACATGGCAAGCCCGTCATCACCACACCCCTGCTCCGTGAGCGCGACTGGGGCAGCTTCACGGGGAAGTTCATCCCCGACCTGCAAGCCGTGAAACAATGGCCCGACGACATCGAGAGCCTTGAAAACCTCAAGAGCCGTGCCAAGCAATTCATCGCATGGTTGAAAGCCACCTTCCCCAACCAAACCGTGCTGGCTGTCGGCCACGGCATCGTCAACAAAGCCATCCAGAGCATCTACTTTGGCAAGCCGATGAACGAGATTCAGAAGATGACCAACGCCGAAGTCCGCAAGCTCGTCTTGTAAAAGCCCCATCGGTTTGCTGCTGTGCAGCCGTCCTTTCCTTGTGTTCCGTTCGCTGCTGCTGTGCAGCAGCCCCTTACCAAAAAGCCCGCTCTCCCAGGACAGGAGAACGGGCAAAATGTTATCCAAAATACGACACTTAATACTGTATCTTATATCTATTGATTTCTATCTTCCATTTCCAAAGTGACCGCCGCCGCCAGAGCTGTGACCGCCGCCAAAGCCGCCACCGCCACCGAAGGAACGTGTAGGAGCACTACTGCCGCCACCAAAGGAGCGCGCTGATGAACTGCTGCCACCGAAGGAGCGTGCCGGAGCGCTGCTGCCACTACCGAAAGTGCGGCTCGGAGTGCTGCTGCCAAACGAACGGCTGGGAGCACTGCTGCCAAATGAACGGGTGGACTCGCTGCTACGTGTACCGAACGAACGGCTCGGAGCAGAGAACGTACGGCTGGGCTCTCCCGTCGTGGTGCTTCCACCAAACGAGCGGCTCGGCTGTGTCACGGTAGTACGTGTACTGCTCTCACGGGCTCCAAACGAGCGTGTGCGGTCGCGTTGTGGGTCATAACCTGAGGGGGCACTCGACACACTGTAGGTACGGCTTCCGCCACCGAAGCTGCGATTGCCGTTGTTGCCGCCGAAACGTGTGCCATTGCCAAAGCTACGGTTTCCGTTACCACGATCACCAAAGTCTCTGCCGTCGAAGCGTGTGCCCCTGCCAAAGTCACCGCGGTCAAATCCGTCGCGCATTCCCATATAGCGTCCACCATCTCCGCGGCGCGGTCCGTCGAAGCGACGACCATAGTACCAGCTGCGTCCGCCATTCATCCGCCAGCTGTGACCACCATAGTAAGTAACGTAGATACTCGGCCGACCGAAAAAGAAATAATCACGATGCGGATAGCGCGCATAGATGCTGAAGTGCCAGTACCCGCCGTTCCAGTAAAGCGGGCGATAGAAATAGGCTGCGTCGACATAGGTACGGTACTGCCAGTCGAGAAGCACATAGCTCAAGTCGAGATTGCGTTGACGCCAATAGACACCATAGAGTTCGTCATACGTGTTGATACTCATCAGGTAATCGAGGTTGATCTCGTAGGCAGCCTCATACTGCGCATCCGTGAGATTGAGTTCGTAAGCCATCTTGTCGGTCAGGAACAAAGCCTGCTGACGTGCCTGCTCATAACTCATGGCCGATGCCTGCACAGCCATAACCAAGAGGGCGACAAGAGTCAAAACTAACTTTTTCATATCTTCTTCTTTTTATTGTTCAACATTTCTCAGAGACAGAGGGCAGAGCGTCTAAACAGCTCTTTCCTCTTCTTCACGTTGCAAAATTAATAAAAAAGAAAAGACTCAAGAGAGGTTTTCCCCTATCGTGGAGAGGAAAATCCCTAAAAAGCCGTATCTTTGCAAAAGAATTAACGATCACAGGCAAAAAAATGACGAAAAGAATCCTTCTTTCCTTCACCGCTCTCTGCCTCGCCAGTGCTGTCTCTGCCCAGTATGCATGGCAGGAAGGCGCTGATCCAGGAAAGTGGCAACCCGGCAAAGACATCCACTACAAAGTGGAGATGCAAGGCTCCGTGTCCAACGACAAGACACCTCTTTGGCTCAACGCCAACAAATATGGTCTTTCTTCACTCGAAGAGAACAACGGCTATCTGCGCATGCAGGCCATCAGACCGCTGAGCACTGACTCTGCCAGACGTTGGGCACTCGGCTACGGTCTCGACCTGGTGGCACCCGTTCACTACACCAGCCACGTCGTCGTTCAGCAGGCCTTTGCCGAACTGCGATGGCTCCACGGCACACTCACCGTGGGTGCCAAGGAATGGCCGATGGAACTGAAAAACAATGCCCTCAGCTCTGGCTCCCAGGCTTTAGGCATCAACGCTCGGCCGGTACCGCAAGTGCGGCTGGCTCTTCCACAATACTGGACGCTGCCCTTTGCCAATCGCTGGCTTCATCTCAAAGGACACATTGCCTACGGGCGGTTGACCGACCAGAACTGGCAGCATGACTTCACCCAGAAACAATCAAAATATGCCGACGACGTGCTCCTGCACACCAAGGCCGGCTATCTGATGATCGGCAATCCCGACCGCTTCTGTCCCTGGTCATTGGAGCTGGGCCTTGAGATGGCTACGATCTTTGGAGGCACAGCTTATCACCCTGCCGGAAACGGAAAGGTAAATGCAATCCACAATGGCACCAAACTGAAAGATTATCTCAGGGCGTTTGTTCCCGGCGGTGCCGATACGCCAGAGATAGGCTCTGACTATCAAAACGAGGAAGGCGACATCCTCGGGGCATGGGTAGCCCGTTTCAACTACCAGGCCGACAGCTGGAAACTCGGCATCTATGCCGACAAATACTTCGACGACCACTCTTCCATGCTGCAACTCGACTACGACGGCTATGGCAGCGGAGACGAGTGGAACGTGAAAAAGCGCCACCACTACTTTCTCTACGACCTCAAGGACTGGATGCTCGGTGCTGAACTCAACCTGCGCAACGGCACGTGGCTGAAAGACATCGTCGTGGAATATCTCTATACCAAATACCAGAGCGGACCGCTCTATCACGACCATACCATCGGACGCCCCGAGCACATCTGCGGTACTGACAACTTCTATAACCATTATATCTTCCCCGGATGGCAGCATTGGGGACAGGTAATGGGCAATCCACTCTACCGCTCTCCTATCTACAACCACGACGGCACGCTCACCATTGAGGACAACCGCTTCACCGCGTTCCACCTGGGATTTGACGGCCAGCCCACCGACGCACTCGCCTATCGTGTGCTTGTCTCTTGGCAGGAAGGACTCGGCACGTATGCGCGTCCTTACACCAAAAAGCACCACAACGTCAGCTTCATGGTGGAAGCACAGTATGCCCTGCCCCACCAGTGGAACATCAAGGCTGCCTACGGCATGGACTTCGGATTTATTCTCGGACACAACAGAGGCGCACAGCTCACCGTCTCGAAGTCTGGCATCTTCAACTTGTAATGACAGACGGCTCCATCTGACAGACATATATATATAAGGTATAAAGAAAGAAAATACGGATATGACAAAACATCTCAAGATATTCCTCCCGCTGTTCGCCGTCATCCTTTTCATGGCCTCCTGCGGTGATCTCCTGGAAACCTCCCACAACGGGAAACTCGACGGCTATTGGAAACTCACCAACATCGACACGCTGGCCACCGGCGGACAAACAAACCTCCATAACCAAAGCCTGTTCATGGCGGTTCAAGGCACGATCATGATGCTCAACAACATAGACAATGGGAGTGGATACATCTTTCAGTTCAACCATGCCAACGGCCACCTCAAAATCTTCGACGCAAGAGTCAATGACCGCGGAAATGGCGACCCTCTGCTGACATCGCCCGACGGTCTCAAGCCCTTTGGCTTCAATGCCCTTGAGGAGGACTTCACCGTGAAGGAGCTTACCGGCGGCAAGCTCATCCTCAACGACGGCACGCTCCGCCTCCATTTCATCAAATTCTAAACATATCTATACAAGCATATAGCCCATGCCACCGCGGCATGGGCTTTTTTTATGGTTTGTATTTGGCTGGGGTCACACCGAAAGCTTTTTGGAAGCATTTCGAGAAATAGCCAGAATCAGAAAAGCCTACCATATACATCACCTCCGACACAGAGAACTGCCCCTCCTTGAGCAGTGAGGCGGCACGGCGCATGCGCAGACTGCGAATTAGCTCCACAGGTGTCATACCCGTCATGAGCTTCACCTTTCGGTAGAGCTGTTTGCTGCCGATGCCAACAGTCTCCTGCAGTCGTGTGACATTGAAGTCTGAGTCTGATATATTCTTCTCTATCGTTTCAAAGACCTCGTTCAGCAAGCGCTCGTCGGCACTCTTCTCCATGCTGTCCTGCGCTTGGCCGGCAGTAGGCTTGGCCATATCACGCTTGATGCCGAATGTCAGCCGAAAGCTCAGTGCCATGTCCTCGGACATTACGTCGACGGTGCCTCCTCCCAGCTCCACTTCTCTTCTCACTTCGCTCAGCGGCGTAAGCGATTGTAGCAAAGTGATCCGCTGTTCCGGGGTGAGTGGCAAGTCCGTGCTGGTGAGTACATAGCAGACTTGCTGCCCCACCATGTCTGCATTCACAGCCACGGTCACTGTTGCCTGCGGATGCGAACCGTCAATGAGATAGTCCATAAGCGAGCCCAACAGATGGTGCCAACTGATGATGTCCACCTCGGCAATAAGCGCGTCGGTATTGGTGGCAAATGCCACATTGACCTTTCGTCCGTGTGCCTTTTCCTTGCAGTCTTCTGTCAGTAGTCTCAGATAAGCCACCGTGTCGACAGACACCGGTGGGTCTGCCGGGGAGGTGTCTTGTCCGTCATCGACATTCAGCTTTCGATATACGAGCGTGGCCAACTGCCCGGACTCCTTTCTTACGATGTCCCACTCATGTCGTGTCTTCGTCGCTCCTGTTGTCTTAGCGTTGCCTGTTGCGAGCATCATGTTGGCCGTAGCCATCAGTGTGCGCAGATGGTGGTTAAGGTGCTGGGCCAACTGAGAGTAAAACGCAGCCTTGGTGTGAACCTGCTCCAATATCTTTGCCTTCTCTCTTTGTTCCTGACGCAAACGCTGGCGCACACGACAGAAGTTCCACCCCCAGCAACACAGTGCCACGAAGAGCAGGGCATACACAGCCTTTGCCCACATACTGAGATACCAAGGCGGCAGGATATGAACGTCGAAACCATAGACTTCGTCGGCAGGACGACCATTGCCGTCAAGCGTTCTTACTTCCAAGCGATAATCGCCGTATGGCAGTCCGTTGTAGGCAATGTGTCCATTCTCGGAATCCAATGCTGTCCATCCCTTGTCGTGTCCTTCAAGGCGATAGACATAGAGTGCCGAGGGGTGGTCGGCAAAAGGAATGTCTGTCAAACAAAACGCCACGGTACTCTCACGGTGGCTCAGCGTGACGCTGCGGGCATAAGACAGATTGCAGCCAGAAGGATTGTAGAGCCGGCCATTGACGTAGAGTGCTGCCAGCGAAACCGGTTCTTGTACCGAGAATCTTGTCAGACTGGCAGCATCGACGCGATAAAAGCCATCGCTGCCAGCCAGACAGACCATACCGTCACGGGTACTGTAGTTTGCGGCAAGCACATCGGCTGAAGGCAGACGATAGTTGACGTTATCGCCCTTGTTGCCGATGATGCGGCAAACATTGCCGGTGATGATCCACATGCGGTCGCCAACCGGACAGATCGTCGATACGCGTTCCTCGGGACCATCATCGTGAAAGTTGATCGTACGCGGAGCCTGCGCCGGTGAAGCAAAGATGTCCACACCTCCGTCATATCCGGCCCACAGTTGCCCACGCACGTCAGTGGCGATGAAGTTATAGGTTCTGCCTGTCTTCACGGGGATAGCCTTACCCTGTCCGTGAGGCACACACGCCAAGCCTTTGTCATAGAAGAGTGCCCAGATATTATTCCCGTTGCCGATAGCCAATTGGCCGACATGTATACTCGGCAATCCGTCAGCTGTTGACAGATGGTGGTCTGCCACGCAGTAACCGCCGGAAGCCAACAGCTTCTGCTTGGAAATGATGAAGATACCACCCATGTACGACGCTATCCACAATCTATGTTGCCGATCCATCACGATGTCGTAGGCCCATGTCGTCGTGTACTTGCCCGATGGATCAGCCACGATGAAGTTACGGAACTGTCCGGTAGCGGGATCATAGCAGTTGATGCCGTGGTCGGTAGCCACCCACAGTGTGCCGTCGGCATCCTGATAGATTTTCCTCACTCGGTTGTGAGAGAGTGAATAGGCGGCGTCGCCCTGCCGATACCAGGCCACGTGGCTGTAACCGTCGCCCTGCGTACGAAAGCGCAGAATGCCGTCGGTACCACCTGCCCAATTATAGCCTTCACGATCTTGAAAGAAAGCATGCAGCCTATTGCCATCTCCACTATTCGTGATGTCACTGATGGACACCCATTGGAAAAAACTGTTTTCGGCCAACAGCGAGAGTCCGTTGTCGGTGCCCAGCCAGAGATTATCCCATCGGTCGCGAAAGAGTGTCCAGACGATGTTGTTGGCGATCGTCGACGGAACGCGTGCGTCGTGACCATAGCGTGTGACATCGTTCTCGGCACGATAGGCATAAAGCCCGTTGTCAGTACCGATGAAGAGGGTACCGTCTGCTTTCAGGGAGAAGGCTTTTACCGAATTGCCGCGAAGTGCCTTTTCCTCCACGACATGTCCTTGCCTAAAGGCATAGAGTGCTCCCTCCGTACCCAACCACACACACTTCCGGCGGCTGTCGCGTATCATGGCGTTGACAAGAGGTTGACGACCTGATCTGAGCAGGACGCGCCCCACACGGCCACGAAGCATATAGAGACCGTCGAGCGTACCGACCATTACAGTGCCCCCGTCTGCCAACAACGAGTAGACGGCGGAGGCGATGCCCTTGACACGGCGCACACCATGATGGTCATAGACAAAGAGGCCCGACGAGGCACCGATATACATTCGCTGTCCCACGGACAGCAGGGCCCTAATGTCCTTGGGCGACTTCGCCACACGCTCATACGCATTGCGCCGGATGTCATAGACGAGCAAACCATCGTCGGCTCCGAGATAGAGCCGCTGTCCAATACGTAGGATACAATGCACACGGCTCTCGGAAAACGTATGCGCACGGTAGCGGGGATAGCACTGGTAACCGTCAAAACTATAGAGTCCGCGCTCTGTGCCCAGCCAGACGATTCCCTGCCCGTCCTGCTCAACAGCAAGGACGGTCGACGCGTCGGGCAAGGCATAATTGTTGAAACGCAGAGGTTGGGCTACAATAGGCAGTGAACCCAATACCGTCAGCAACGCGACGGCTACATATATATATAATAAGGTGTAGTGCCTCTTGAATTGAAGATCTGGCATAAGCTAAGTTATTAGATAGTTGCAAAAGTACAAAAAAGACAAGGAAAAACAGCATGGTTGTCCAATTTCTACCCTCATTTGTCCAAAATAACATCCCTTCACTAAGCAGAGAAGCCTAACTTTGCAGCACGAAGACATTGAAACACTAATAACATTTTAATCAGAACCTAAATGAAGAAAAACAACAAGACATTGCCCAAATGGCTCTATGTGTCATTGACGGGTTGTATGCTGACGCTTCCGCTTAGCGTGTGGAGTCAGGGAAAGACCATCACGGGTAGCGTGGTCGATGCTGATGACGGCAGTCCGCTCATGGATGCCACCATCATGGTGGAAGGCAGTAAAGACGGTACCGTCACCGACATGGACGGTAATTTCAAGATGAACGTCAATGGTCCATCCCGCAAGTTAAGCGTCTCGTATCTCGGCTACGACACTCAGGAGGTGAGCATCACCAACGGCACGCTCGTCATCAAGTTGCACAGCACACAGCGCAACCTCAATGAGGTGGTCGTCGTGGGCTATGGTACCACACGGCGCAGCGACCTGACCGGTTCGGTGTCTACCGTACAGTCCAAGGACTTCAACAAGGGACTGGTGAGCAGCCCGGAGCAACTCATCAACGGCAAGGTGGCCGGTGTGCAGATCATGTCAAACAGCGGTTCGGCTACCGCGGGCTCCACAATCCGCATCCGTGGCGGTGCCTCGCTCAACGCCAGCAACGACCCGCTCATCGTCCTCGACGGCATACCCTTGGAGCAAGGCGGCATATCGGGCAACGGCAGCAACTTCCTGAGCCTGATCAACCCAAACGACATCGAGAGCATGACTGTACTCAAAGACGCTTCATCCACGGCCATCTATGGTTCGCGTGCTTCCAACGGTGTCATCATCATCACCACGAAAAAAGGTGCCAAAGGAAAGCTGCGCGTCAATTTCAGCACCACCAACAGCTTGCAGACCCGTACGCGCATGATCGACATGATGAGCCGCGACGAGTTTGTCAATACCATCAACACCCAAGGCACCGCTGCACAGCGGGCTTTGCTTGGCAACGACAATACCGACTGGAACAACCAAGTCTATCGCACCGCCTTCGGCACCGACAACAATCTGAGCCTCTCGGGCACTGCGGGCTTCCTGCCCTTCCGTGTGTCTACGGGATTCTACAATCAGGACGGACTCGTGCGCAAGGACAACGCCAAGCGATGGACCGGCAACGTGGTGCTCAACCCCTCTTTTTTCCAAGACCATCTGAAGCTCACACTCAACGTCAAGGGTACTTATAATAAGAACAGCTTCTACAACGGCAGTGCCATCTGGGCCGCCGCCACCTTCAACCCCACCCTGCCTGTCTACGCCGACAATACCACTTATGGCGGATACAACGAGGCACTGGATGCCTCGGGCGTTCCTGTCAACGGCGGCGTGTGCAACCCACGCGGACTGGTCGACCAATATGACTCGCGCTCCACGGTGAAGCGCCTCATCGGCAGCTTTGACGTGGACTACAAGCTCCATTTCTTCCCCGACGTGAAACTCCACGCCACCGTGGGCACTGACATCGCCCGAGGCGAAGGCACAGTATATGTGCCCACCACAGCAGCCTCGAACTTCTCCACCCTGGGACTGGACTACAGCTATGGCCCTCAGAAAAACACCAACCAGCTGATGACACTCTACGCCAACTACAGCCACTACTTTGAACCCGCACGAAGCAACGTGGAGGTGACTGCCGGATACGACTATCAGTACTGGAAGAGCACCACACCGATGTATGTCACACGCAACGCCAATGGCGACGATCTCTCTACCGTCAAGGCCAGCGACTACCGCCATGTGCTGAAATCTTACTATGGCCGTCTGAACTATTCCTTCGACAGTCGCTACCTGCTCACGGCAACTCTCCGCCGCGACGGCACCTCACGCTTCTCTGGCGACAACCGCTGGGGCACCTTCCCATCGGTAGCACTCGGATGGACGATGACTCAGGAGAAATGGCTCAAGGACAGCAAGGTCCTCAGCAACCTGAAACTGCGCGCCAGCTATGGTGTCACAGGACAGCAGGACGGCATCGGCAACTACAACTATCTGCCGGTCTACACACAAAGCGTCGCCGGTGCCGAGGCGATGATGAACGGCGAGTATATCCTCACCTATCGCCCCGAGGCATACGTCTCAAACCTGAAATGGGAGACAACAAAGTCATGGGACTTCGGTCTGGACTTCGGATTCCTTGGCAACCGCATCACCGGCAGCCTGGACTACTACACACGCAAGACCGAAGACTTGCTCGCCACTGTGCCCTCTGCCGCCGGTACCAACTTCGCCAAGAGCATTCTGACCAATGTGGGCAACGTGGACTCCCACGGACTGGAAGCTTCGCTCAACGTCACACCCATACAGACCAAGGACTGGCAATGGAACCTGAGCTACAACATCACATGGGAACAGATGAAGGTCAAGAACCTTTCGCTCGTCAAGGGCTCGCAGGCTACCAACGTGCTCGTCGGACCGAGCATCGACTCCTATCAGTTCCAAGTGCTCTCCGAGGGCTACGAGCCCTATATGTTCTATCTCTATCATCAGCTCTACGACCCTGCCACGGGCAAACCGGTCGAAGGTGCGTATGCTGACCTCAACGGCGACGGCGTCATCAACTCTGAAGACCGCTACCGCTATAAGTCGCCGGCTCCCGACGTGATGATGGGACTGAGCACCTCGCTGCGCTGGCACTCGCTGACACTGAGCACCTCGCTGCGCGCCAACATCGGCAACTATGTCTACAACGGCATGGCCATGAACACCGGCGCCTGGGAGACCGTGAGCTACAACGCCTACCAGCTCAACAACCTCAACCGCAGCTATCTCGCCACAGGATTTCAGACACGCCAGCATCTGTCCGACTACTATGTCGAAAACGCCTCCTTTGTGAAGATGGACAATCTCTCGCTGAGCTATGACTTCGGCAGACTCAACCGCTGGATCGCCGACCTGACCGTCTCGGCACTCGTGCAGAATGTGTTCACCATCACCAACTACGACGGTGTCGACCCCGAGGTGCCCAACGGCATGGACAGTAGCTTCTACCCACGTCCAAGAACCTATTCGCTCAGTATCGGACTACAATTCTAAACACTCTCAACCATGAAAAGAACATCTATTATCAACCACATACTTCTGGCCGGCGCTCTGACGGTCTCGCTCTCGGCGTGCACAGAAAGCCTCGACCAGTTCCCTCACACCGAGACCACTTCAAAAGAGGTCTACAACACCACAGAAAACTATCGCGCCGTGCTCGGCAAGATCTACACGTCGATGACCACCACCGGCCAGGGCAAGGGCGGTGACAATGCCGATCTCTCCAGCAACGAGGGACAAGACTACATACGTGACCTCTTCAACCTGCAGGAGGACGGCACCGACGAGGTGGCCTCTACCTGGCTGTCGGGCGACAAGACGGGCGACCTGACCTATCTCTCCTGGGATGCTAACGACCCGTGGGTGGCGGATATGTATTACCGCATCTACTACAACATCGCGCTGTGCAACGAGTTTCTGCGTCATTGCTCACCCGAGACGGTAGCTGCTGCCACCGGCACTGACCAGGACAACCTGCGGCACTATCGTGCCGAAGCCCGCTTCATGCGTGCGCTGTTCTATTACCATGCCCTCGACCTCTTCCGCTACATTCCCTTCGTGACGGAAAACGATCCCGTGGGCAGCTTCACGCCTCCGCGCTACGAGCCGCAGCAGACCTTCGACTATATCGAAAGTGAACTGAAGGACTGCGTGACCGACCTCTACCCGGCCAGCGAATGTCCTTACGGACGTGCTTCGCAGGGCGCCGCCTACACGCTGCTCGCCCGTCTCTATCTCAATGCCGAGGTCTACACGGGCAAACAGAAATACACCGAATGCATCCAAGCCTGCAACAATGCCATCGACCAGGGCTATACCCTCCACAGCGACTATGCACAGCTCTTCAACGCCGACAACGACAAGCGCACCGACGAGATCATCTTCGCACTGCCCGTCGACGCCAAGCACACCGTGACGTGGGGCACCACCACTTATATCATCTGCGGTGAACTCGGCAACACCTCGGCCGATCTCAACCCTGCCGACTATGGCGTGACAAAAGCCTGGGGCATGTTCCGCTCTCGTGGAGAACTGACCTCAAAGTTTGCCGACGGCGACAACCGCTTCATGTTCTTCACCAAGGGACAAAGCCAGTATCTCGAAAAAATCGACGATCAGACTCAGGGCTACTTCCCCATCAAATGGACCAACATGACCGATGACGGGCAGCAAGCCTCCAACACAGCCGATGGTGGCGTGAACACCGACTTTCCGCTTTTCCGTCTGGCCGACGTCTACCTGATGTATGCCGAGGCTGTCGTTCGCGGTGGGCAAGGCGGATCGCTCAACCAGGCGCTCGACTATGTCAACGCTCTGCGCCGGCGTGCCTTTGGCAACAACAGCGGCAACATCAAGGTCAACGAGCTCACCACCGACTTCCTGCTCGACGAGCGCGCACGTGAACTCTATCTCGAATGCCAGCGCCGCACAGACCTCATCCGCTTCGGTGCCTTCACCACCTCGAAATATCTCTGGCAGTGGAAGGGCGGTACCAAGGAGGGCATGGCCGTAGACAACAAGTACAACATCTACCCCATACCGACCACCGACCTGACTGCAAATCCCAACCTGTATAACGAAAACTATTGATCAACAAGCACCATGAACAAACTATTATATCGTTTCATCATCGTGGCGGCCGTCATTGCCAGCCTGTGCAGTTGTAACAAGGACGGTGACCTTATCTTCCTCAACGGCTTCGGCTCGTCATCGCTCGTGGCCTCCACCGACGAGGTAGCACTCTCTACCGCCAACAAAGCAAAGATCGTGTTGTCGCTGGCATGGAAAAATCCCGACCTGCTGACATCCGACTCCACCAAGACTACCGCCGACGGACTGCTGAAGACTTATCTGCAAGTCTCGGCCAACGAGAATTTCGAAAACTGCGCACAAACCACAGTGACCAATCTCTCCAAAGCCTACACCGGCGACGACCTGAACAGTCTGGCCAAAGGACTCGGACTGACACCCGACGCGCAGTCTCCGCTCTACTTCCGCATCATGTCGAAAGAGGGCGACAACATGTCTCCTGCCTACAGCAATGTGTGCAAGGTGATGGTCACGCCCTTTACCATACACATGAACAGCGTCGACGTGCTCAACAAGGACAAGACCGATGTCATCGCCCAACTGTTCTCACCCACGGAAAACGGCATCTACACCGGATACATAAAAGCTACGGCATGGCTCAACTGCTGGTTCCAGGAAAAGGACGGCACGATGTGGGGCAACTATGGCGCCGACGGCCATGAGTTTGAACTCTCTGATGCCTCCGACGCATGGAACTGCTGGTTTGCCGACGGCAAGGGCGACTGGTATGTCACCGTGGACACGAAGAGCAAGACCTGGAGTGCTGCCAACATCATGACAGTAGAAGTAAACGGTACGGACCTAACCTACGACAGTTCGACTGACTCGTGGAGCGCCGTGATGAAGGTGGACGACAACACCCGACTGACCGCACAGGCCGACGCAAAGGAGTACAACACAACGACTCGTACATCGAGTTCCAAGGACATCAGCCTCGCCCTCGCTGACACCACGCTCGCCAAGGGCGGCACATACACCGTGACACTCGCCATTCAGCCCGCCGACGCGCAGTTCCACTTCTCCGTGGTGGAGGGTGAGAAGAAACCCGACGAAAAGCCTCAGACGCCACTGCCCGCTACCCTCTCGATGTATTCCAAAGATGGCAGCACGCTGCTTGCCACCCTCAATCAGACTGAAACCAAGGGCGTGTATACCGGCACCTATAAAGCCTCGCAGTGGGAGAACTTTAAATTTGTCGATACGGAGAATGGCATCTGGTACGGCTCTGATCCCAGCAACCTGTTCACACTGTCTTCGGCCGATGATGCCTGGAGCATCTGGTTCAAGGATGATTTTGAGTCGGGAACCGTGCTGACCGTCACTGCCGACCTCAACACGATGTCGTGGAGCTACAGCAAATAGTTTTTTCACACCGTAAGATAATAAATCCTCAATCATCAACATATATAAATAAGGAACACATGAAAAAGATGAATATCCTGAAAGCGGCTGCTGCCGCACTGCTCAGTCTGTTTGCCGTCTCGCTCTCGGCATGCAGCGACGAAAACACGGTGGGGGCACAGACCGCCAAGACCTACGACATGAGTGGCTTTGCCAAGGGTGCCGACGTGAGTTGGCTCACCGAGATGGAGGCCAACGACATTGCCTTCTACGACGCTACGGGACGCAAGAATGACTGCATGAAGATCCTGCGGTCCTTAGGCATGAACGCCATCCGACTGCGTGTCTGGGTGGATCCCGCCGACGGATGGTGCGGGCAGCAAGACGTGGTCGCCAAAGCCGTCCGTGCCCACAACCTCGGCATGAGGCTGATGATCGACTTCCACTATTCCGACTCCTGGGCTGATCCCAGCAAGCAAAACATTCCGGAAGCCTGGAAAAACTACACACTGGAGGAGATGAAGCAAGCCGTAGCCAACCATACCAGGACCGTGCTGGAAGCGCTGAAAAAGGCTGGCATCGACAGCGTGGAATGGGTGCAAGTGGGCAACGAGACCACTACGGGAATGCTTTGGCCGATGGGTAAAGTCTCCGACGGCAACTTCGCCAACTTCGCCCAATTGGTCAATGCGGGCTACGATGCCGCCAAAGAGGTCTATCCCAAGACCAAGGTCATCGTGCACGTGGACCAGGGCAACAAGCTCGGTAAGTTCACTTGGCTCTTCGACGGACTGAAAGCCGCCGGAGGCAAGTGGGATGTCATCGGTATGAGTCTCTATCCCGGCGACAGCGACTGGACCACGGAAGTAGCCGACTGCCTCGCCAACATCGACAAGTTGAAGCAACGCTATGGCACCGATATCGTCATCAGCGAGGTAGGCATGGACTGGAACTCGGAGCAGGCTGAGCCCTGCCTCAGGCATCTCGTCGACGGGGCGAAAAAGGTGCCGGCCTGCGAGGGTATCTTCTACTGGGAGCCTGAATGCTACAACGGATGGAAGCAATATGCCAAAGGAGCTTTCGACAACAGTGGAAAACCGACCAAGGCCCTCGATGCCTTCAAATGAAGTAACATACTTAAATAAACGATACAGATGAAACCATTCACCATCCTCTTTTTGTCCTTACTGGCCACCGCGCCTGCATCGGCACTCGCCAAGAGCCGTGTCTTGAGTCAGCACCAGGAAGTCAACTTGCAACAAGGCTGGCTTTTCTCGCGCGACAGCCTCCACTGGCAATCCGTCTCCATTCCCCACGACTGGGCTATCAGTGGCCCCTTTGACAAGAAATGGGACTTGCAGTATGTGGCTATCACTCAAAACGGCGAGAAGGAGAAAAGCGAGAAGTCGGGACGCTCGGGCGCACTGCCCTGGATAGGCCGAGGCTTCTACCGCCGCACGCTGTCCGTACCGAAGCGTGCCACCCACGCCTACCTCCAGTTCGACGGTGCCATGAGCGAGCCTCACGTCTATATCAATGGCAAACTGGCAGGATGGTGGGCCTATGGCTACAACGCCTTCCGCATCGACATCACTCCTTATATGATGAAGGGACGCAGCAACGAGGTCGTCGTCAGCCTCAACAATCGCGAGGAGAGCAGTCGATGGTACCCGGGCGGAGGGCTCTACCGCCCTGTCAGCCTCATCCTCACCGGCAAGGCGTTTCTCGACCCATGGCAGTGCTTCCTCTACACCGAGAAGGCTGACGCCAACGAGGCTACACTGGTCTACAGCGACAATGTCAAGGGTGGACAGGGCGAGCAGCTCTGTGAGCGGATACAGCTCTACGCACCCGACGGACAAGTGGTGGCAACAGCCGAGAGCAAGGTGGGCAACGACGGAAAGGTCGGTCTGCGCCTCCGGGTAGCCCGCCCACAACTGTGGTCACCGGAGACACCAACGCTCTATCAGGCCAAGATCGAACTCGTCAAAGGGCAAGGCCGACACGCCACCGTCGTGGACAGCCGCACAATGAAGACAGGCATCCGCACGATCACCTTCTCGCGTGAGCATGGCTTCCAGCTCAACGGCGTGAGCCGTAAGTTCCAAGGCGTATGCCTCCACCACGACCTCGGACCGCTCGGCACCGCTGTCAACAAGGCGGCGCTCATCCGCCAGGTGAAGATTCTCAAAGACATGGGCTGCGACGCCATCCGCACGTCCCACAACATGCCGTCGACAATGCAGATGGAGGTCTACGACTCGCTGGGCATGATGGTCATGGCCGAGAGCTTCGACATGTGGCGCTATCCTAAGTGCAAGAACGGCTACGCCCGCTTCTTCGACCAATGGGCCGACAAGGACATCGAGCACCTCGTACGCAACCACCGCAACCATCCCTCGCTGGTGATGTACTCCATCGGCAACGAGATACCGGAACAGTGGAGCCAGGAGGGCGTCGCCATCGCACGACGTCTGCAGGACATCTGCCATCGCCTCGACCCTACCCGACAGGTCACACAAGGCATGGACCGTGCCGAGGACGCGCTGAAATCGGGCTTCGCACAAGTGATGGACATCCCAGGATTTAACTACCGCGTGTATAAATATGACCGCAACATCTCGAAACTGCCCCAAGGCTTCCTCCTTGGCAGCGAGACGGCCTCTACAGTAAGCAGCCGTGGCGTGTATAAGTTCCCCGTGATCGTATCGGACAAGAATGTTTACCCCGACGGACAATGCTCGAGCTACGACACCGAGTACTGTTCTTGGAGCAACCTGCCCGAAAGCGACTTCATGGCTCAGGACGACAAGGACTACACCATCGGGCAGTTTGTCTGGACAGGCTTTGACTATCTCGGCGAGCCCACGCCCTACGACACCTACTGGCCGTCGCGCAGCAGCTATTTCGGCATCTGCGACCTCGCCGGACTGCCCAAGGACCGCTACTATCTCTACCGCTCGGTATGGAACCGCCACGACCACACCGTCCATCTGCTGCCCCACTGGACTTGGCCAGGACGCGAAGGCAAGGTGACACCGGTGATGTGCTACACCGACTACGACGAGGCTGAGCTCTTCGTCAACGGCAAGAGCCAGGGCAGACGTCATAAGACGGGACGCATGTCGGTGTCGGCGACCGCTGGGAAACTCGTCGAGAAGATGAGCAAGGAGATCACCGACAGCCTCCTCTCGCGCTACCGTCTGATGTGGGACAGCGTGGCCTACGAGCCCGGTGAGCTCAAGGTGGTCGTCTATGACAAAAACGGAAAAGCCGCCGGGGAAGAGACTGTGCATACCGCCGGTGACCCTGCCGCTCTGAGCCTCACTGCTGACAAAGACACGCTCCTTGCTGACGGCAACGATCTGAGCTACATCACCGTGGCACTGACCGACAAAGACGGCAACCTCTGTCCCGACGCTGCCGATGACATCCACGTCGAGGGCTCGGGGGCTGGCACCTTCCAGGGCATCTGCAATGGCGACGCTACCTCGCTGGAGCGCTTCACCGAACCTCACATGCATCTCTTCCACGGCATGCTCGTGGCCACTGTCAGAAGCGGACACAAGCCGGGAACCATCACGGTGAAGGTCAGCACGGCAAGCGGTATCAGACAAACCATCACCATCGCCGTGAAGTAAAGTCACCGGCGATACAACCATAAGGGCGAAAAGCATCAGATCCTGATGCTTTTCGTTTGCAGATATAGCGTAAAACTCGTATATTTGCAGAAAAAAACACAGACGATGACAGAACTGATAATACAAATAGAGGACAAGTCTATACTTCCAAGCCTGAAAAAAGTAATGAGATCCATTCAAGGAGTAAAAAGCATAGCCTTGAAGACGACTACACCTGCTATATCTCCAACGGCACAACGCCTTCTGAAAGATTTAGCAGACTATGAGTCCTATAAAAAAGGATGGGACGACGAGTCTGCAGCTCCCCTTAGCCCTATTGTTATCAAGTCCTTTAAACGTCTTCTTGAAAAGAGTAACGAAGACGATCTAAAAGATTGGAACATTTTCCCAGAGAAAAATGGTACGATGATCCTTGAGAACTCAAAGCGCCAAGCCCAAATCAATTTGGCAGAAAAGGAGTTTTCATACTTTATTTTGGCCGACTCTGGACTCAAAGGAGAAGATCATATAAAATTGTCAACAAGCAGATTACTCAAAGCCATCAAAGCCATCAACCATGATTGAAAATAGGGCAGAATCATTTATTCGTCTTGCCATACGCTATAAATTACTTGTATTAGCTCGTAAAGAGGTACACTACTTATAACCTGTTTGGATATATACGTTATTATTCTTACATACATTGCCGTGCATTGACCAAGCATTTATGTTTGCACAAGGTATCAAAAAAAACGTCACCACAGAGTGGAAAAAGCAATATCTGTTGAAGAAATTGACATTTTTCCGTCTCTGTGGTGACGTTTTTCTGAATCAAGTCCTCTTCTGCTCCGAATTTCGCGATTTTCAGAGCATTTTCTATAATCTGCTTACAATCAACCACTTATGGCCAAACCACTGCTTTCTTGAAAAGAGAAACGCCTTTTCAAGCTCTCATCTCAGTGGTTTTGTCTTGTCATCTCAGTGGTTTTTGCGCATCATCTCACTTGTTTCACCTCATCATCTCACTTGTTTCTTCGTGTCATCTCAGTGGTTTCATCGTGTCATCTCAGTGATTTCTATCAAAGATGCCACTTTCGACGAAGCCAAAGCCGCATGAAAGCCAACCGCCACGACGTAGAAGCAACCATCAGGAAGAAGAGGTTTTGTAAGAAAACCTGATGACCGTATCAGTCGGTCACATGCCCCTTGGTCACGGCATACTTGCCGCCACCCGTGAAGCAGAGCACAGCGGCACCGAGAAGGTAGAGCATCGGCAACTCAATCGCCCAGCCACCGGTCATCGGATCCACGGAGAAGATGACGGACAGATGAGCCATGAGGATGGCAACTGCCATGTTGCCCACCATCACCACGGAAGCCACGCGTGTCCACGCACCCAGCACGATGAGCACAGAGGCGAGCAACTCGGCTGCCAAAGAGAAATAGGCGATGAAGCCGGGGAGGCCCATGCCTGCCAGCATGCCCTCGATGGCCGACACGCCATAGATGAGCTTGTGGACACCGTGGAAGAGCATCAGACCACCCACTGTCAGACGCAGCAACAGCAGACCCAAGTCGTTGTCGCGAAGAAAATCTTTATCCATAACTATTGTTCTTTATCAAATGAATTGTTTTTAATGCATTTACATGTTGTCGCACTGCTCATTCATGTCGCGCTCGACCTTCTCGCCCTTCTTCAGTTCGCGGGCCTTGTAGCCGAACTTCGGGAAGGCGGCCTCAAGCTTCTGCTTGTCAGTCTTGGCAGGGTTGTAGACGATGGTCACCGTCTGGTTCTCCACGCTGGTGAGGATGTCCTTCACGCCCTTCTCAAAGCGCAGTCCGTTCTTGATCTTGTTCTCACAGTTGGCGCAGTGCATCTGCGGTGTGGTGGTGACGACGAGCGTATCGTTGGCACTCTTAGCGTTGGCGGCGGTACTCATGGCTGCCAGCATCATAGCAAAGAATAACTTCTTCATATCGCTTTCTGATTAAAATGATTGATTTGACTGATGCTTACAATTATTTGGTAACAGCCCAAGCTCCTTGAAGGAGCCTTGGACTTAGGAACATATCCTCTTACTTCAAATTATAGCGTATGCCGATATATGCTCTTGCGCCCTGCATGGGTCCCCACACGAGGGTGGGATCGAAGGTGCTGCTCCAAGGATGGGCGGCATCGATGATCGGATTTTTCTGCTTATAGTTCGTGAGGTTCTCACCACCCACATAGACAGAGAAGTGGCGGAAGGTACGGGTGACCTGCGCGTTGAGTTGTCCATAGGCGGGGTAGCTTTCTTTCCAAGAAGACGTGCCGTCGGCCAAGGTGTAAGCCTTGGGCAGACGGCCACCGCCGTTGAGGGCGAAGGTGGCGTCGAACTGCCAGAGGCCGAGCGGTGTCTTGTACGAGGCAGTGAGCAGACCTTTGTAGCGGTTGGTCAGCGGCTGGCGCAGGAGCTCGCCGCCGTAGGTCGTCTTCACGTCGTTGTAGCGGTAAGCTGCCGTCATGGTCATGCCCCGGAAGAGGTCGTAGGTGGCGTCGATCTGGAACGTGTGGGAGTAGGACTTGCCGTGCAGATTGCCGATATGGATCTGCGTCGGATCCGTGTCGTAATCGATGACGGCCTGATTGCCGAAGCGAGTATAGTAGTACTCAGCATTAAGCTTCAGTGTCTGACGGCCGAGTGGGATGTTCAGCGCCGTGCTGAGTCCATAGTTCCACGCATTCTCCTGGTCGAGCTTGTCGATGACGAGCTGACGGCCGCTGGCCATGAGATAGTTGTTCTCTGCCAGGGCATGCACCGTTCGATAGCCCTTACCGGCAGAGGCGCGCAGACTCCAAAGGTCGTTGACCTGCCATTTCACATGAAAGCGGGGCGTGACGAAGGTGCCATACTCCGAGCTGTGGTCGACGCGGATGCCCGCCATGGCCACAAGATGCTCGTGGAGATTAAAGGTGTACTGGGCATAGCCGCCGAAGACATTCTCCTTCTCGTTGAGCCGCTGCCCGAGGTAGGTCTGACCGACATAGTCGTGGTTCAGCGAAGCGCCGAGCGCAAGGTTGTGCTCAGGAGTGAAGTTGGTCTCGAACATCAACTGCGAATAGACGTTTTTCTCGTTGACATCATAGTCCTTGCGGCCATAGGTGGCATCCATCTCGTGCATCGAGGCGGAAGACATCCAGGCGATGTTTGTGCCATGGCTGGGGTCGAGGATGAAGGCGTGCTTCATGTAGCCCTCGTAGCGGTGGGTGTTGAGGTTGATACGGTAGAGCGGATCCGTCTGATGATCGAGCACTCCCTCATGGTTGGTCTGTCCGCTCTCTCGTTTCTCGTCCAAGAGCGAGAGTCCGCCATGGAAGATATAGTTGCCCGTCTTGCCATACCAGTGGTTCTGCAAGTTGAACTGCCGTGTCTGCGGGTCGTCCATGAATCCGTCCTTGTTGCTGTCATGCTCCTTGAGATTGTCCTCATAGTGTCCGAGGATCTCGGTGCTCAGTCCTTTAGCAAGATGCACGTTGCCGTCAGCGTTGGCCTCGATGCGGCTCATGGTATTGCCATAGAGGTTGACGTGCACATTCTCGTCGTCCTCGGGCTTAAGATACTCCACGTTGATCTGTCCGGTCATGGCCTCGTAGCCGTTCTTCACGCTGGCATTGCCCTTGCTCACCTGTATGCTTTTCATCCACGTGCCGGGCACATAGCCCAGGGAATAGGGTATCGCGGCACCACGGAAGTTGGGGAGGTTCTCGGTGAGCATCTGCACGTATTTGCCACTGAGTCCGAGCAGCTTGATCTGCTTGGCACCTGTGGCGGCATCGTTGTAGCTCACGTCGACCGAAGGGTTGGTGGTGAAGCTCTCGCCGAGGTTGCAGCAGGCAGCTTTGAAGAGCTCGTCCTGAGAGATGATTTGTCCGTTCATGGCACCTTTCATGCGCATCATACCGGGCTTGCGGCTGACCACCTGCACCTCGTGGAGCGTCTGGTCGGGCATGGTGCCCACGCTGTCGAGGGCGCTAGTGGCGGTGGAATCTGTGTTCTGAACGGGTGCCTTTTGGGCAAAAGAGGGTTGTGCCAGCATTCCCATCATGCCGGCAAACAAGATATTCTTATTCATTGATGATTTCCTTTGAATGATTCATTGACTGCAAAATAAACGATACTCCTTTCTTTTGTGGCCATATACACCTTATTATATATAGCTTGCGTCAATGACGATTCAAAGTCTGAGCACACGCAGATGATGCAGGTACTCCCGCGGAGGCGAGCACCATGTGGGGATGTATGCGCCGGGCGCATGTATGAGGATGAATGAATGTGCGAGAGAAAGCAGCCCCGTGGTAGGCACGACCGTCACCCCGTGCTGCGAGAAGTCGAAGAGATGGCTCTCGGCCAGCGAGCTCGGTGCCAGCTTGATGGTCTTCACCACCATGCAGCCTTTCATGCCGTGGCAGTCGTGGTTGCCCTGTGCCTCGGCGATCTGCGCCACTTCGGCACGGCCTGAGTGCATGCACACTTCCACACTCAGTCCTGCACTCATCGCCACAATCAGCAAAGAGAGCACCAACGCCGGAAATATGTGCAATAGTTTCTTCATGCCCGCAAAGTTATGAAAAAGAATCAGTACTACCATAATATCATCCACTTAATAAATGCTAATTGCCAGAAAATCATAAATCCGAGCCACAAAATCATAAACGTATTAACTCACACAGAGACACAGAGAACACAAAGACGGCTACGCCGCGAGAGAGCACAGAGCGTACCACTCAAATATACCCTCTCGCAAAGACGCAAGAGATAAAACCTATGAGTTGTTTTAGAGTTAACGCTCCGCTACGCGGAATAAAGAATATAACCGAATATCAAGAAAACATATTCTCGATATTCGGTTATATTCTTAATACCATTGAAGATGGTGCGTTAAAAGGAAAAAAGATTGGCAACGTCGCTGTCCCTTGACCTAGGTGCCCCCATGACGAAAACAAAAAAATCCCTCCCGCCTCTCGGCGACGTATCGCTTTGAGACGAGAGGGAAATATTATGAATTTATGTAAGAGAGATGAGCTATATGGATTACTTCACTTCGATGCTCTTGTTTTCCTCTTTCTCAGCCTCCTTGCTCATCTTGGGCAGGTCGATCGTGAGAATGCCGTTCTCGACCTTGGCACTGATCTTCTCCTTGTCCACATCCTCGGGCAGCACGTAAGTCTGCTCATAGTTGCTGTAGTTGAACTCGCGGCGCAGATAGTGTTCTTTCTTGTCCTCGGCCTTGTCTTCCTCCTTGTGCTCGAACTTGTCCTCAATCTTAAGGTTGAGGTTACCGTCCTTGTCAAGGCTTACGCGGCAATACTCTTTCTTCAATCCCGGAGCGGCAATCTCCATCACATAGCCTTTGTCAGACTCCTTGACGTTCACAGCAGGAGCGGTAGCGTTCATGCGCGGCATCATATCCGTGTCGAAGAAGTCATTAAAGAAGTTTGACATCCAGTTGTTATCATTTCTTTTAGCAAGTAACATAAGACATACCTCCTAATTATCGTATTAATTGTTTTTATTCAGTTCTTTGGAGCTCTTCCATCCTTTCGGACTTCCGAACTTCACTCTGCTTATTACAAAGTATATACCTAAACAATTAACCTGACAACAATGGTCAATATGTCAGTCAGAGACTGACGAAATGACTGTAATTTGTTGTAGCCACAGAAATCTTTCGCTAAGCATTTACGCTGTCTTTAAAATATGTCTTTTATGTCTTCCTGTCTAAATCGATGCCATACGGAAGCAGAAGTCTGCTCGGCAACCAATAAAAAAAATATAGTCTCTATCTACGGAAAACCTTCGACGTCTTTACCGTTCCGTCGGCGAAAGTAGTACGCACGATGTTGAGACCTTTTCTCATTGTCGGAAGCTCCAGACCGTCAACAGAGTAATACCTGACGGATGTGACTACAGCACAGCTCTCATTAGCATTTATATTCTCAATAGCTGTTGTCGTGGCTTCGTCCGTTCTTGTTTCCATGTCAACAACGTTCTGTTTGGCCGATGATGTCTTAGGCCATCCGCCAACAGAAATAGAAAGGGTCGCACCTGCTCCGGCCGGCACAACACTCCTGACAAGGTTTGCTGCATACGGTGTGTATTTATAATAGGAGTAGGGATTGAAGAAAGCCTCATTGCCGGAACGGCTCTGCGCATCAGATGCTCCGTAACAACCTTTCAGCGTGATATTATAATCCTTATAGCCTGACGAGGTTGCCTTCACGGCCTACGGATTCTTTTGAGCGGCAGAACTTGTGAATGCTGTGTTCTCTACATATATATTACTTCTGTAGGCAGCACCAACACAATAGGAAGCTACACTACTCGAATAAAGGCAGTTCACAATATGAATCTTTCCAAATCTGACGCGTGGCATACGCTCTATGCAACCCTCGTCCCACCAGCAGTTGGCAAAAGTAGTATTCAACTTGCCGCCATCCTTGCTGACATTCTTGTCGCTGCCACCCCAAAGATCTGAGAAGCAGTGCTTGTCGGAGCCGCCCGAGCCACCAGCCCAAGGCTTGATAAGATAGCGGAAGCGACACCATGTAACGCTGATCTTGTCGGAACCGTTATTGCAATCAAAGTTGCCGTCTACACCATCCTGAAAAGCAGACCCAAAATGCGGGCAAATTTTCGCATACGTTTAGATGTTATTAGTTATAGTTTATTAGTCAGAGAGACACAAGTCTCTGCTATTCGTAGACTTCTTCTATGCCGAGCCCGCCGTCGTCGTCTTTGGCGCAAGGATTGAAGCCTTCGGGAATCTCAAATGTCGCCGTAGGCTTATAAGGCAATGAGGGATCGCGATAGACTTTCTTCATGAAATAAGCCCAGATAGGCAAAGCCATCGTAGCACCCTGCCCCATGCGCATGGAGTCGAAGTGGATGTCGCGGTCCTCACCTCCAACCCATACGCCGCTGACGAGCTGCGGCGTGAAGCCCATGAACCAGGCATCAGAGTTGCGGTTGGTGGTACCCGTCTTGCCGCCAATCTCTCCTGGGATATTGTATTTATACCGCAGTCTCCCTGCCGTACCCTCGTCAACGACCGCCATCAGTTCCACGAGCATTTTGTTGGCACTTTCCGAACTGATCACTTCACTCATCCGGGGATGGAATTCAGCCACCACATTTCCCTCGTTGTCCTCAATGCGGGTGACAAAGAGCGGTGCCACTCTAATGCCATTGTTGGCGAAGGTAGTATAGGCGCTCACCATCTCACCCACCGACACCTCACAGGGACCAAGACAGAGCGACATGGAGGGGTAGATATCGGGATTGTTGATGCCAAACTTATGTAGGATGGTGACAAACTGGTTGGGGTTGAGTTTACTCATCAGATAAGCCGAGATCCAGTTGTTGGACTGAGCGAGTCCCCACTTGAGCGTCACCATCTGTCCATAGCGGCTGCGGTTAGCGTTGCGTGGTGTCCACGGCTGGCCGGCCACCATATACGTACGCTGCACGTTGGGTGCGAGATCGCAGGGCGAGAATCCGTTTTCCATAGCCAGGGAATAGAGGAAAGGCTTGATGGTGGATCCCACCTGACGCCGTCCGCCCATGACCATATCATATTGGAAATGCTCAAAGTCTATGCCGCCGACATAAGCCTTGACCTGCCCCGTATGCGGGTCCATGCTCATGAATCCGGCTCGTAGAAACGACTTGTAATATCGGATGGAGTCCAAGGGGGTCATCACCGTGTCGATGTCGCCATGATAAGTAAACACAGTCATGTCGGTTGGAGTATGGAAAGCCTTGTCGATCTCCTCGGGCGAGGCTCCCGCTTCCCTCATATTGCGATAACGCTCACTCTGACGTATCGATCGTCCGATGATTTGCCGCACTTGTTCGGGAGTCAGCTCGCTGGTGAAGGGCGCATTGGGCTTCTTGCGGTTCTCAGCGTTGAAGGCCGGCTGCAGGAACTGCGCCACATGGCCATAGACGCTCTCCTCGGCATAGCGCTGCATCCGCGAGTCGATGGTGGTGAAGATCTTCAAGCCATCAGTATATACATTGTAGAAAGAACCGTCCTTCTTGGTGTGTTTCTTGCACCATCCACAGAGTGGGTCCGTGGCGAAAGCGATGGAGTCGATGACATACTGCCGCTTGTTCCACGACGGGTAGTCGGCTTTCTTCGGTGCGTCCATCATCATGTATTGTCTGAGAAATTCACGGAAATAGACCGCCGTGCCATCCTTATGGTCAGCACGATGAAAACGGAGCACGATGGGCTGAGCCGCATTCTCCTCATACTCAGCTCTTGACAGATAACCGGCCTTGAGCATCTGACCCAACACCACATTGCGGCGTTGCTTACAGCGCTCGGGATAGCGCACAGGATTGAACAGCGAGGGGTTCTTGCACAAACCGATGAGCAGTGCTGCCTCGTCGAGGGTAAGATCCTTGGGCTCCTTATTAAAATAGGTGTTGGCTGCTGTCTTGATGCCCACAGCCCCATGGAGGAAGTCGAAATAGTTGAGATAGAGCGAGATGATCTCTTCTTTGGTGAAGTTGCGCTCAAGTTTAATGGCCGTAACCCACTCGATAGGTTTCTGCAGCAGTCGCTGGGTCGTGGACTGAGCAGGATCGGAATAGAGCTGCTTGGCAAGCTGCTGTGTGATCGTACTACCGCCACCGGCACTTGTCTGCCCCATCAGTCCACGCTTGACAATGGCTCGTCCGAGGGCGATGAAGTCAATGCCCGAATGCTCATAGAATCGCTCATCCTCCGTAGCCACCAGCGCCTTGACCAAATAGGGCGACAGCTTGGAGTAAGGCACGGGTATGCGGTTGGCCTTGTCGGCATTGTAAGTGCCGATGATCTTGCCGTCGGCCGAATAGATCTGCGACGCCGTTTTGTTGATCGGGTTCTGCAGGTTTTCTATATCAGGCGAATAGCCAATCACCCCAAACCAAATGAGGAAAAAGAGGAGGAACCCAATGCCAATCAATGACATGAGACATACCCACAGTGTTTTTATAAAAGTCCTTCGCATCAGAATATTTATTATTTCTTTTGCAAAAATACAATTTTTCTTTCAAACAGCACCACTATATGGAAAATTATCAGTAACTTCGCAGTCGAAAATAACCCATCAATCAAAATAATATGGACAAACATAATTTTGTGACGATTGCCGACCTCTCCAAAGAGAAGATTATGTACCTGCTCTCCATGGCAAAAGAATTTGAGCAACACCCCAATCGTGAGCTGTTGAAAGGCAAGGTCGTCGCAACATTGTTTTTTGAGCCATCCACGCGCACGCAACTCAGTTTCCAGACGGCAGCCAACCGATTAGGCGCACGTGTCATTGGCTTCTCCGACGCCAAGACTTCCAGCACCACTAAAGGCGAGACCCTCAAGGACACCATCCTGATGGTGAGCAACTATGCCGACATCATCGCCATGCGCCACTACATCGAGGGCGCGGCGCAGTATGCCAGCGAGGTGGCTCCCATCCCTATCGTCAACGCCGGCGACGGCGCACACATGCACCCCTCACAGTGCCTGCTCGACCTCTACTCTATCTACAAGACACAGGGCACGCTGGAGAACCTCAACATCTATCTTGTCGGCGATCTGAAATACGGCCGCACCGTCCACTCCCTCATCACCGCCATGCGCCATTTCCACCCCGTGTTTCACTTCATCGCGCCCAAGGAGCTCGCCATGCCGCAGGAATATAAGCTCTATTGCAAGGCACACGACATCGAGTTTCATGAGCACACCGCCTTCAACGAGGAGGAAATTGCTGACGCTGACATTCTCTATATGACGCGCGTGCAGAAAGAGCGCTTCTCCGACCTGATGGAGTATGAGCGCGTGAAAAACGTCTATATCCTCCGCAACAGCATGCTCGCCAAAGCAAAGCCCAACATGAGGATCATGCACCCGCTGCCACGCGTCAACGAGATCGCCTACGACGTCGACAGCAACCCACACGCTTACTACATCCAGCAGGCTCAAAACGGACTCTATGCCCGAGAGGCTATCTTCTGCTATTGTCTGGGCATCACTCTCGACGATGTGAAAAACGACAAGACCATCATTGAGTCAAAGTTTTAATCAGAGTATCTCACTGCATTCATTATCAGAGTATAATCAGATTATCATTGCATTATCATGGGAAAGAAAGAATTGCAAGTGGCCGCCATCGAGAACGGCACTGTCATCGACCATATACCTTCAGAGAAAACCTATGAGGTGGCGCGTCTGCTGCATCTCACCGATATCGACGCGCCGACGCTCATCGGTTACAATCTGCCGTCGAAGCGACTCGGACGGAAAGGCATCATCAAGATCACCAATAAATATTTCACCGACGAGGAGATCAGCCGTCTGTCGGTCATCGCGCCCAACGTGGTCCTGAACATCATCAAGGACTACGAGGTGGTGGAAAAGAAAATGGTGGTCACACCCAATGAGCTCCACGGAATCATCAAATGCAACAATCCTAAGTGCATCACCAACAACGAGCCCATGGACACTTTCTTCACTGTCATCGACAAGGAGAAGGGCATCGTGAAATGTCACTATTGCGACAAAGAGCAGGACATCAACAACGTAGAACTTGTCTAAGCAGAACTTGTATAAATCATATTATTAACATTCACACTATGGAAAGAGATCAAGAGATTTTCGAACTCATCGAGCAGGAGCACCAGCGCCAGCTCAGAGGCATGGAGCTGATCGCATCAGAGAACTTCGTCAGTGACGAGGTGATGCAGGCTATGGGCAGTTATCTGACCAACAAATATGCTGAGGGCCTGCCCGGCAAACGCTATTATGGCGGCTGCCAGATGGTGGATCAGGTAGAAACCCTCGCCATCGAGCGCGTCAAGAAACTCTTCGGCGCAGAGTTTGCCAATGTACAGCCTCACTCCGGTGCACAGGCCAACCAAGCTGTGCTGCTCGCCGTGCTCAAGCCGGGCGACACCTTCATGGGACTTGATCTCGACCAGGGCGGACACCTCTCACATGGCAGCAGCGTCAACACCTCCGGCATCCTCTACAACCACATCGGATACACGCTCAACCGCGAAACAGGACGCGTGGACTACGACAACATGGAGAAGCTCGCTCTGGAATACAAGCCTAAGCTGATCATCGGCGGTGGCTCGGCCTATAGCCGTGAGTGGGACTATGAGCGCATGCGCAAGATCGCCGACGAGGTGGGTGCCTTGCTGATGATCGACATGGCTCACCCTGCCGGACTCATCGCTGCCGGACTGCTCAACAACCCGGTGAAATACGCACATATCGTCACCACGACGACGCACAAGACGCTGCGTGGTCCCCGTGGCGGCGTGATCCTCATGGGCAAGGACTTCGACAATCCCTTCGGCAAACGCAACAAGAAGGGCGAGCTGAAGAAGATGAGTCAGCTGCTCAACTCCGCTGTCTTCCCCGGCAATCAGGGTGGTCCGCTGGAGCACGTCATCGCCGCCAAGGCTGTCGGCTTCGGTGAGAACCTGCGTCCGTCATGGAAAGAGTATGCTACTCAGGTGAAGAAAAATGCTGCTATATTGGCTCAGGACCTCATCGGTCATGGCTTCAGCATCGTCAGCGGCGGTACCGACAACCACTCGATGCTCCTCGACCTGCGTCAGAAATATCCTGATCTCACAGGTAAAGTCGCTGAAAACGCTCTCGTGGCTGCTGACATCACCGTCAACAAAAACGAGGTACCCTACGATGAGCGCAGCGCCTTCCAGACATCAGGCATCCGCTTGGGTACCGCCGCCATGACCACCCGTGGCGCCAAGGAAGACATGATGCACCTCATCGCCGACCTCATCGACGAAGTGCTCAAAGACCCCGAAAACGAACAGGTCATCAAGCGCGTGCGCGAGAAGGTCAACGACACGATGAAGCAGTATCCGCTCTTCGCTTACTAATTTCTGTTTTAGATCCTTACTATCCGTCCAGGGGCGATCCGTCGCCTCTGGATCTTTTTCTTATGACATTTAACCGTCACCGAGTACTATCTTTCGCCGGCAGCCTGATAAAGGGCTTCACGATGCCTCAACCCCAACGCGACGCCCAAACACCAGCAATGGATGGCACAAGACCACTACTACGATCTCTACGGTAACATCAGCTGGGCAAAAGACGAATATAAAATACACATGAAATAACACAACAGAATCTAACAATTCAAACCTTAACAACCACACTGTAAAAGCCTATGGAAGTCAGAGACATTTTTGAACTCAGAAGGGAGGGGCGCACCGAAGAGGCTTACCGCGCCATCCTGCAAATCTATGCCATCCACCAAGGCCCACACACCAACCTCTGCATGTTTTGGTGCACCAACGACTTGTTTAAGATGCGCGTCCGGGAGAAGCGGATCGACGAGGCCCGCAAACTGCTTTACCAGCTCACACAGCTCTATCCCCATATTCAAGACCGACTGCTCATGGGCAACCGAGCCATTGTCAACGCGGCACTGACACTCGACAAAAATATCGACAACTTCAACCTCGTCTACTTCATGCCCTTCTTCAACCGGATGACCGAAGCAGACTGGCAGCCTTATATTGCCCAAGGCCATTCCGTGCCCTCACTCGGCCAGCAGGTTGTGAACCATCTGCTGAAAAACCAGCCTCAGCGCGACACAAAGTATGTCGACACCATCGCTGACCTTTTCCGCACAGCACTGAAGAAATCTCCATATTACAAGGAAAACCTTCGCCATCTGGCACAAATGCACACGCTTTTTGGCAAGAAAAAAGAGGCTGTGGACACTTATAAGAAGCTGCTCCGCCGCCATCACGACAGCTATCTCTATGCTGAACTCGCAAAACTCATCTACAATCCGAGCGAGAAGATTGCCCTCTACAGCATGGCTGTCACGATGCAGCGGAAAGAGGAATACCGCGCCAAGTACCATCTCGAGCTCGCCGCGCTCATGCAGGACACGTTGCCCGCAAGAGCTGCCTACGAGCTGCAATGCTACTTCGGCATCCGCCAACGCCATCAGCAGCATATCACGGCATTTGCCAAACGACTGATGGATAAATTGAAAACTGCCAAGCCGGTCAAAGACGAGGACGAGCGACTGATGTATCTCCGCGCGAAGGCCGTCGTCAACAAGCTCATAGACAACGAGTGAAGCCCCCCACACGGGGACATCATACGGTAAGAGTGCTTGGTGACGCCCTCCCTCCCAACGTCGGTGCTGCGGCATAGGGCTCCGTGGCGACGGATGGAGGGCAGCACCTCAGCGGTGGCCCAGTGCTTGAAGACCTTCGCCTGCGGAAGCTGGGAGCAGAGAACGAGAGAGTAGAGACCAGACTCGTTGATCAACGTTGTTGCCGTGACCACATTTCCATTTTGGGAATCTGCTTTCAGCATAACCTTTTGCTTGTCCTCCTCATCAACGTGAACTATGACCGCCTTGCTTGCGTTGCTGTACCCTAATGCCACTGCCACGTCTTTTCCCACGAACCACGGTTACCCACTTTTCTTTTCCCTCCTCCCATCCGCCGCTCACCGTAACACCGTAACAGCGTA
>DLDU01000053.1:0-2532 GCA_002481295.1 Prevotella sp. UBA7764
CCGCAAAGTTACTCTTGTCATGTTTAGAAAAGGTGACACAGATGTTACAAAGACATGACAATAGCCATTGAAACAGTTTCGTAATATCATTGTAACAGATATGAACAATATGTGTTAGAGATAATTGGTAATTTTGCAAGCAGAAAGGAAACGAGCATATCAACTTACAATCATATGAAAGCAAATAAGAAAGAGTTACTGGAGAGAATTACAAAGATGTCTAAGAAAGGCGGCAAACTTGAGACTGCTGTCCTGACACTGGCATTGCAGAAGCTGGACAGCGAGGACTTCGCCTTTGACGAGGAGGGTGTCTACAACACCGACCACACCCAACTGGTCTATTCACGCGGTGACCGTGAGGAGGTCAGCGTGTCGGCTACCGTGCAGACAATCGGCGAGATGGCCTTTGCCCGCAAGAAACATCTGAAGAAGGTGACGTTGCCCAAAGGCTTAAAGACAATTGCCCGCGAGGCTTTCGCTGACTGCGATGCCCTGGAGGAGATCGTGCTGCCCGCCAGCGTGGAGACGGTCGAGCCGTATGCTTTCAGTGATTGTGACCGATTGAAGCGTGTGGTCTTTGAGGGTGCACCGAAGAAAGTCAGCCGCAAGGCCTTCGAGTCCTGCGATGAGCTGCACGACATCTCTGTGCCCGACGACATGGTCAAAACGCTGCGCAAGGCACTGCACCTCAACGATGGCGACATCAACTACCTGGTCGTGGGACACAACGAGGACAACAGCAAAAAACTCAAAGAGGAGAAAAAGAAAGGAAAGAAAGAAGAGAAAGCTGCCAAGAAAAGCAATAAGGCCGCTAAGAAAGACAACAAGAAATAGACCATTCTCAGCCTCAACAAGCATCAAACGACATAGCACCATGACAAAGGAAGACAAACTCAAGAACCTCTACGTCAAACGCGACGTGAGCTGGATGTATTTCAACCACCGCATCCTGCAGGAAGCCAAGAAAGAATACGTGCCTCTGTTGGAGCGACTGTCGTTCTTAGGCATCTACTCCAACAATCTCGACGAGTTCTTCCGTGTGCGTGTGGCCTCACTCAACCGTATCTTGGCCAGCGACGACGTGGACAAGCGCACTAAGCAGGATGTGAAGCGCACGATCAAGACCATCAACCTGCTCAACGAGAGCTACAGCAAGGAATACACCGAAGCCACACGACAGGTGTTCCGCGAGCTGGAACTCCACAAGGTCAGAATGGTCAACGAGACGCAGCTCAACGATGAACAGAAGAAATGGCTTGAGAATTTCTACTACGACAAACTCAACGGTTCGACAAACCCTATCTGGCTCAGCGAAATCAAGGATCTGAGCACCCTGGAAGACAACCGCATCTATCTGATCGTAGAGAAAACCATCATCAAAGACGCACGCTCGAAATATGCCATCATCAAGGTGCCCGACAAGACATTTGGACGCTTCATTAAGATACCGGCTTCCGACGGATACGACAACATCATGTATCTCGACGACGTCATCCGATTCTGCCTGCCATTTATCTTCATCGGACTCAGGCCGAGCTACTTCCGCGCCTACAGCTTTAAGTTCACCAAAGATGCCGAGATGGAGGTAGACAACGATGCCGACTACGGTACTATGGAGCGTATCGCTATCGGCGTGGACAGCCGCAAACGCGGTGAACCTATCCGTGTGCTCTACGACCGCGACATGCCACAGAGCATGCAGAAAAAGATTCTTGAGCGCCTCGACATCCGCGAACTCGACACCACGCTGGCCAGCGGACGCTATCAAAACCATAAGGACCTGATGAAGTTCCCCGACTGTGGACACGACGAATTGAAATATCCTAAATGGAAGCATCTGATGAAACCGGAGTTTCTTTCTGAGCAAAGCATTTTGGATCTCATCCGTGAGAAAGACCGGTTTATCCATGTCCCCTACCACAGCTTCGACGCTTACATCCGTGTGCTGCGTGAGGCGGCACTGAAGCCAGAGGTCAAAGAAATCAAAACCACGCTCTATCGGTTGGCCAAGGACTCCAAGGTCGTCAAGGCACTCATCTGCGCAGCCCGCAACGGCAAGAAGGTGACAGCTGTGGTGGAGTTGCTCGCCCGCTTCGACGAGGAGAGCAACATCAAGTGGAGCAAGCGCATGCAAGAGGAAGGCGTAAATGTCATCTTCGGCGTGGAGGGACTGAAGATCCATTCCAAACTCCTCTATATCAGCAGCAAGAAAGGCGACATTGCCTGCGTGGGAACCGGCAACTTCCATGAAGGCAACGCCAAGGTGTATACCGACTATCTGATGATGACGGCCCGACCGTCAATAGTCTCAGAGGTGGCAAAGGTCTTCCAGTTCATCGACCGACCGTTCCAGCAGGTACGCTTTAGTCAGCTGCTCGTCTCACCCAACGCTATGAAGAACCGTATCCTACACATGTTCGACACAGAGATCAAGAACGCTAAAGAGGGCAAAGAGGCTTGGGCAAAAATCAAGATCAACCATATCACCGATCCCGACGTGGTGGCAAAAATCTATCAGGCTTCGCAAGCCGG
>DLDU01000053.1:2595-16123 GCA_002481295.1 Prevotella sp. UBA7764
GGTGTGTCGGACAATATCCATATCGTAGGCATCATCGACCGGTACCTTGAGCACAGCCGCATCCTCATCTTCTGCAATGGAGGAAAGAACAAATACTTCCTCGGCTCGGCCGACTGGATGCCACGCAACCTGCTCAGTCGCATCGAGGTGATGACACCGGTCTATGACGAGGATCTCAAAGAAGATCTGCGACGCACGGTGGAATACGGACTGCGTGACACAACCAACGGACGACTCGTCGACGGAAAGGGTACCGACCAACTGCAACAGGGCGAACTCTTCCGCAGCCAGGAAGAACTCTACAAATATTATTTGGAACACAACGAGTAGAAGACTATCCACATCACGCTACCCGCCCATTTAAAGAAAGAAATATGAAATGTACATTAGCAGCTATTGATATTGGTTCCAACGGAGCCCGTTTGCTCATCAAAGCCTTCGACGACGAGGCTGTCGGATTGGAACGCGTGCGCAAACTGATGTTCGTGCGCGTGCCTCTGCGCTTGGGCAAGGATGTCTTCACGCTCGGCAAGGTGTCGAAAGAGCGTGAGGAGATGATGATCCACATGATGAAAGCCTATAAGCAACTGATGAAGGTCTTCCGCGTCAATGCCTACCGCGCTTGTGCCACGTCGGCCATGCGCGATGCCGAAAACGGTATGAAGGTGATCAAGACGATTAAGAAGGAGAGCGGACTCGACTTGGAGGTGGTCAAAGGTCCCGACGAGGCACTGCTGCTCGTCAACAACCTTGTGGAGAAGACCGACTCCAATGAAGGCAACTTCGCCTACGTCGATGTGGGCGGTGGCAGCACAGAGATCTCACTCATCCATGACGGCACGCTCGCCGAAAGTCACTCCTATAATATAGGTACACTGCGTCTGCTCTCTGACCGCGTCACTCCTGAAGCCTGGAAAGCCATGGAGGCTGATCTGCAAGGATATGCCAAGCTATACCCCGACATACACATCATCGGTTCGGGTGGTAATATCAACAAGCTGTTCAAGATCAGCAAAGAAAGCAAAAACAAGAAGCTCTCCATCACCGAACTACAACGGCTCTACTCCATGCTCAAGCCGATGAGCATTGAGGAGCGCATGATCTCGTTCAACCTCAAGGATGACCGTGCTGATGTCATCGTTCCTGCTGCCCGCATCTTCCTCGACGTGAGCAAGCAACTCGGATGCGACGAGATCATGGTACCGAATATCTCGCTTGCCGACTCCATCGTCGACGGACTCTACCGCGACATGAAAACGGCAAAGGTAAAACCCTAAGTAAATACTCCAGCTCTATCCACGTCTCCCCACCGAGCCGTGGATAGTTTCTTTATTAACTCCCTATTTCATACCAAAAGAAACTAAAAAGCACTCTTATGTGGTTAAAATAAACTAACCTCATGCAACTTTCCTTTCTTTTTTGCGTCATAATAACGATATTTGCAATAAGTTGGCTTCACGACAATCCCATTACAAAGGATTTCTGGCCACACAATATATGAAACGACATTTATAAATAAAAACAAGATAATATGAAGAAGACTAACATCGCTATTGTAGCTCTGCTCGCCGGCACTATGCTCGTCAGCAGCTGCGCCAGCAAGAAAGACTTGGTGAATTGTCAAACAGAAAACCGTGAACTGACTGCCAACTATCAGGACGCCAAGGAAAAGCTCGCTGCCTCTCAGGCTCGCGTCAGCTCCTTGGAAGATCAGCTCGCTCAGGCCAAGAAAGACTACGCCTCGCTGCAAGGATCTCTCGACAAGAGTCTCAACAATGCCAACGCCAACAACATCAACATCTCAAAACTCGTCGACCAGATCAACGAGTCGAACCAGTATATCCGCCATCTCGTGGAGGTCAAGAGCAAGAGCGACTCGCTCAATATGGTGCTCACCAACAACCTCACCCGCTCACTGAGCAAGGAGGAGATGAAAGAGGTCGACGTGCAAGTGCTCAAGGGCGTTGTTTATATCAGTCTGGCCGACAACATGCTCTACAAGAGTGGCAGCTACGAGATCAACGACCGTGCCCAGGAGACGCTGAGCAAGATTGCTAAGATCATCACAGACTACAAGGACTATGACGTGCTCATCGAGGGCAACACCGACAACGTGCCTGTTAACACAGCCGCACCATCCATGAAGAACATCCGCAACAACTGGGATCTCAGTGCTCTGCGTGCCTCCAGCGTAGTTCAGTATCTCATTGATCACTTCGGTGTGGCACCTAAGCGACTGACCGCCGGCGGACGTGGCGAATACAACCCTGTGGCCAGCAACGACACAGAACTCGGCAAACAGCGTAACCGCCGCACTCAGATCATCATCACGCCGAAGCTCGACCAGTTCATGGACCTCATCGACAAGGCTCCTGAGGAGAGCAACAACAAGTAAGGATCACTCCTATTATTATATAAGGGGGGTTATGCCGCACGGCATAGCCCCCCCCTTGCTTATTATCTCAACGAGAATTATTAGTTCTGTTCTTCGAGTTTTTCTATCTCCGCTCTCTCACGGTTGATGATCTCATAGCCGTTCTTGGTCATCTTGTGCACCTTGAACTTGTCAAAGCCCTCACCATAGACACCAATGACATTGGTCTGAGTGACGAAAGCACGAGGGTCGATATCGTTGATGATCTGGAAGATGGTGTTACTCTCACGACGCTTGGCCATGATGAAGAGCATCTTCACCTGATGGCCCGTGTAGAAGCCGTGCGCCTCGATGACCGTAGCACCACGATGGGGATAGACCGCGATGCGCGAAGCTATCTCGCGGTACTTGTCAGAGATGATGAAGAACTGTACGCTGCGACGCATGGAGTTGACAACCTGATCGATACAAAACGCGGTGACCATCAGCACCACATAGCCATAGATGACCTGCTCCCAGTTGTGAAGAACAAGATAAGAAGAGGTGATGATGACAATATCGCAGAGCATGATGACACGGCCCAAGGAGATATCGCGGTACTTATTGACGATGGCCGCCACGATATCCGTACCGCCCGTAGATCCGTTATTGGCCAGTCCCAGTCCTACTCCACCACCGCAGAACATAGCACCGATAATACTTGCCATAAAAGGCTGGTCAGCGAGCAAATGGGTACCAACGAGGTTGTGTCGCGCCAAGGCGGTGAGCGATGTCAACACCACCACCGCATAGATCGTTTTCACACAGAACTTCCATCCCAGGATTCTCAGGGCAGCAATAAGCAGGAAAGCATTAATGACGAAATAAGTCACCTGCACCGGAATGCCCGTACCCCAGTAGACTACCGAAGAAATACCCGGCACACCGCCCGTGGTGATATTGTTAGGCAAAAGGAATACGTTCCACCCGATACAATAGGAGATCATCGCTATCGTGATCATCAAGTAGTCACGCAACTCATTGATAATACTCTTCTTTTTCATACACGAGACACTAATAATGTTTCTATATCATGACAGTTTCATCTGCTTGCTATCCTTAAATACCCAGTCCACCGGTGAAACTCACGTCCATAGCCTTGCTCTGCATGATGGTGGAATTGGCCGGCACGCTGTGTGTGAGCCACACGTTACCGCCGATAACCGTATCATGTCCGATGGTGATGCGCCCCAGTAGTGTGGAGTTGGAGTAAACCGTGACATGATCTTCAAGCACCGGGTGGCGTGGCACAAGGCGTGAGTGGTCTCGCCGCGTCTCCTCGTTGGGCTGCTGATGGAGGGTGTAATAAGGGTTCTCAGTATGCGCCGCACCGAGTGTGACACCTTGGAAGAGATGCACATGATTGCCAATGACGCAAGTCTCACCGATAACTACACCCGTACCGTGGTCGATGGAGAAGTACTCCCCTATCTTGGCACCCGGATGGATGTCGATACCCGTATTGGCATGTGCCTGCTCAGTGATGATACGAGGTATAACAGGGATACCCATCTCATGAAGTACATGAGCGAAGCGATAGTGAATCATGGCCTGAATGACTGGATAGGAAAAGATGACCTCACTATGCGAAGACGCTGCCGGATCGTCGTCGAAGATAGCCTCAACATCGGTGTAGAGCAGATGCTTGATGAGTGGCAGTTGTCCGATCAGCTTTAAGGACTTCTCAGCAGCTTCAGCTTCTGCACTGTGCTCATCGCTGCCATCGGCGCAAAGAGCCAATGTCAGTTGCTTGCGCATGAGACTACAGAGCCGCTCCATGTTCACACCAATATGGTAAGAACGGATGTCGCTGTCGATCTGCCGCTTGTCGAAAAAGCCGGGGAAGACGATCATCTTCACCAGTTCGACCATCTCACGCAGTGCATCGACCGAGGGTAAAGGCGTATCACCCTGGGGGGCCATCCGACGCTCATCGTCAGAGACACGTGTCATCATCTCCACGCTCTTTAAGAATATATCATTGTCTTCCATAATATTCGTCATTCATTAAGATCATGTTTCTCTCCCCTCTCAATTCATTGTGGATTCAAGCGCAAAGTTACAAGAAATAATTCATAATACGACATTCCGCATTCACAAATTATTGCGTTCTTCCTCATTTTTTGATTCGCCCTTCAGTTTGTTTTTCCAAAAACTTGACTCAAATACTACATATAACAAAAAGAGCCGGCCAATAGCTATTTGTAACATAATTGTAATACATGTGAACGCTATTGTAATATGTGTTTAAACCACTTGTAATATACACTGATTAACTTTGCGCACAAAAGAATATAACTTATCATTTATGGAAACAATTTATTTGTGTATCGTCATCTTCCTGCTCTGCCTGGCGGTCTTCGACTTGTTCGTGGGCGTGAGCAACGATGCGGTGAACTTCCTGCAGTCGGCCGTAGGTGCTCGTGTGGCAACATTCCGCACGGTGCTCATCATTGCCTCCGTCGCTGTGGTATTAGGAGCCGTGCTGTCATCGGGAATGATGGACATTGCGCGCCACGGCATCATGATGCCGGCCCGTTATTCTTTCCATGAGGTGATGACCGTGTTTCTGGCCGTCATGGTCACGGATGTCATCATCCTCGATGTGTTCAATTCATTAGGCATGCCCACGTCGACCACGGTATCACTGGTCTTCGAGCTCCTCGGTGGCGCGTTCATGATTTCGACATTGAAGATCATGGGCGACCCGAGTCTTGACTATGGCATACTGCTCAACTCCGACAAGGCTCTGAGCGTGATCATCGCCATCTTTGTGAGCGTGGCGATCTCGTTTGTCGTCGGCATGATTGTGATGTGGATCAGCCGTGTGGTCTTCACATTCAACTACAAGAAGCACAGCCGCTACGCCATCGCCATTTTCGGTGGCATCTCGTTCACCGTGCTGGCCTACTTCATCTTTATGAAAGGTGTGGGTAACAGTCCCTACGTCAGCGAGAGCGTGCGCGACTATATCAACAGCAACATCAACCTGCTGCTGATCTATACATTCATTGGCTCTACCATCGTCATGGAAGTCCTGCATCTGTGCCGCGTTGACATCTTCAAGTTTGTCGTGCTCATGGGCACCTTCGGTCTTGCCATGGCCTTTGCCGGTAACGACCTTGTGAACTTCATCGGTGTGCCCTTGGCCGGTTTGGCTTCCTATCAGGACTATGCCGCCAACGCCCATGGTGCCGGTGTAGACACGTTCATGATGAAATCGTTGATGGAGAGTGCCAAGACTCCTCCTTTCTATCTGATGGCAGCCGGCATCATCATGATCGTGGCAATGGGTACTTCCAAGAAAGCCCAGAATGTGATCAAGACCTCCGTGGACCTGGCCCGTCAGGACGAGGGCGACGAGATGTTCGGTTCGTCCAAGGCAGCCCGTGCCATCGTCCGTTTCTGCCAGTGGGGCGTGGAGAGTGTCGCACATATCTTCCCCGCTTCCCTGCGCAATTGGATCAACAGCCGTTTCAACGCCAACGAGGTGGAGCTTGTCGATGACAAAGCCGCCTTCGACGTGGTGCGTGCCGCCGTGAACTTGGTGATTGCCTCCATGCTGATCACCTTCGGAACGAATCATAAGTTGCCATTGTCTACCACCTATGTGACGTTCATGGTAGCAATGGGTTCCAGTCTTGCCGACCGTGCCTGGAGCCGTGAGAGCGCCGTATTCCGTGTCACCGGCGTGCTGAGCGTCATTGGTGGCTGGTTCATCACTGCCGGCGTAGCCTTCATCACCTGTTCACTGGTGGCTCTGACAATGTGGTATGGCGGTATCGTACTGCAAGTGGGCTTCATGGTGCTTGTCGTCTATCTGCTTTGGCACAGCAACCAACAATACAAGAAGAAGAAAGAACAGGAGGCTAAGGACGAGGACAGCTTCCGCCTGATGATGCGCACCCGCGATCCCGAGCTTGTCTGGGATATGCTGCAGAAGCGTGTTAGCAGCACGCAATGCAATATGAATCACTATGCGCTTGACATGTTCAACAAGATCATGGACGGCTTCACCGGACAAAACGCACGTGAGCTCGGCCGGTGCCGCAAGTCACTCCATAAGGAGCAGGACAACCTGAAGAAATACCGCCGTCAGGAAATGCTCGGACTGAAGAAATCACCACAGGACATTGCTATCGAGCGCAATACTTGGTTCCACCTCGGCGCCAACTCCGACCAACAGTTCATCTACTGCCTGCGCCGTATGCTGGAACCGGTACGCGAGCATGTCGACAACAACTTCAATCCGATACCCGAGGAATATATCCATGAGTTCCAGCCCGTTCGCCAAAAGGTCAACGACCTCATGCACATGACGCAGGAGATGATCTCCAATGGTAAGTACGACGACTACCGCGACATCCTCTCAGAGGCTGATCTCTGCCGCGACGAGTTGTCATCGCTTCGCAAAGGACTTATCGACCATATCCAGCAGTCTACCGGCACACAGATGCTTCAGGTGTCTCTCGTATATCTCAACATTCTGCAGGAGACGGATGAGTTTCTCAATATCATGCGCCACCAGCTGCGTGCTGCCAAGAAGTTCATTGAGAACTAACAGACTCTCTCAAGCCCAAAAGGGCCTTTCCATATTTATTTATTTGACAATTGTGTAATCGTTGTAGCCGTGCCCAGCAGAGACTGCCGGGCACGGCTTTTTGTGTCATAGGATTGTAGTACTTACGTCTATCCATTGTAAACACATGGACATCAAAAGGAAACATCTATCTGCTAACTTTGCAACAGAAAACAAAAGTAAGGATACAATCAGTAACAATGAGAAAGCTACAAAGGGGAATAGCAGCCACCGTGCTGCTGATAGCCGCCACTACCGCCCAGGCACAGAGCATCGTCGGACGTGTAGTTGACGCCAAGACAAAAGAACCGCTCATCGGTGCGGTCGTCAGCCTGCAAGGCACTGACACGAAGACTGTCACCGACACCGACGGACAATTTCATTTTGACCATCTCTCGACCACCACGCCTTACACCCTCCTGGTGAAATACGTGGGGTACAAGAATACAACCATTGACGGGGTTCTCTCAAAGGCCTCAGCAGCAGAAGACGTTCTCACCGTCGCGCTGAAGCCTGACGAACAGCAACTGAAAGGAGTTACGGTGACCGGTGTGAAACGAAGAAATACGGTCACGGCCGCCGTGCTCGAAGTAAAAAACAGTCCCGTCATCGTGAGCAACATCTCGGCCCAGGATATCAAGCTCACCCAAGACGCCAATGCCGGCGAAGTCATCCGCCGCGTGCCCGGTGTGAGCCTCATCGACGACAAATTCGTCATGGTGCGCGGCCTGGCCCAACGATATAATAATGTGTGGATGAATGGTGGTGCCGTGCCCAGCAGTGAGGCCGACCAGCGAGCCTTCTCTTTCGACATGATTCCAAGCAACCAGATCGACAACCTCACCATCGTGAAGTCTCCGACGCCGGAATATCCTGCCGACTACACAGGTGGCTTCATCATGATCGATACCAAAGAGATTCCCTTGGAGAATGCCTTTCACGTCTCTGTGGGCGGCAACTGGAACAGTGCGTCTGCCTTCAAGAGTTTCCTTGCCACCAAGCAGAGCCGCACCGACTTCCTCGGCTTCGACAACGGACTGCGCTCGCTCCACGGCGGTATCGACGCTACCCTGGCCAACCTCGGAAAGAACAGCGGCGGCAACACCATGTACAGCCTCTCGGACAACCACCTCAACAACGACTGGGCAGTGAAGAACCAACATCCCTGGGGCGACTTGAAGTTCGCTGCCGACTGGAGCCATAGCTGGACACTGCCCGCCGGAAAACTCGGTGCCATCGCCGCCGTGAACTACACCAACGAGTACCGCGTCTACCGCGACATGCTCAACAATTTCTATGGAGCCTACGACACCGCAAACGACCGCTCCAACCCATTGCGCCTCTCCACCGACAACCAGTACAACCACAACGTACGTCTCGGCGCACTCTTCAACATGACCCTGCTCAGTGCCAGCGGCAAGAACAAATACCAGCTCAAGAACATCTTCAACCAGATCGGCAACAACCGATACACCTGGCGTGAAGGCCTCAGTGCCCAGTCCGAGCCCGAACGCTCGGCAGAATATTACTATCGTAGCAGAACAACCTATACCGGTCAGATAACCGGCCGCCATACCCTCAGTGGCGATGCACTTGATTGGAGCGTCGGCTATGCGTATGCCAATCGCCGGTTGCCTGACCGTCGTAAATACATCCTCTACAACGAGGATGACAGCAAGAGCGACAACTATGTATGGCTCTATCAAAACGACATCTCGCGCGAGTGGACCTCTCTCGACGAGCACATCGTCTCTGCCAATGTCAACGACGAGCATCAGTTTGCCTTCGGTGACTGGCAACCTAAGGTGAAGGTGGGTGCCTACGGCGAGTACCGCACCCGTAAGTACACCACCCGCAACTTCATGTATTGGTACAACGCCGAAGGCAACAGCCTGCCCAGCGGATTCCGCTCGATGGAGATGACAAGCCTGCTGAGCAATGCCGACAACTACGGTGCAGACAAGCTCTACTTGCTCGAAGATGTCAACAAGATCAATGACTACAGCGGACACAACACACTGGGGGCTGGATATGTCAGTGCTGCTCTCCCCTTTGGCAGGCTGGATATCCATGCCGGTGTCCGCTTTGAATACAACCAAATGGAACTCATCTCCAACAGCAAATCCTATGAGACGAGCCACGAGAGCCACTACTATCGTCACAGCGACCTCTTCCCCTCTGCCAACGCCACCTATAAGATCGACGAGAAAAACCAAATCCGGCTCAGCTATGGCCGCAGCGTCAACCGCCCGGAGTTTCGCGAGGTCTCTCCATCGGTCTACTACGACTTCGACCTGGCGAGCAACGTAGAGGGTAACTTCAACCTGAAGAACTGCTATGTCGACAACCTCGACCTGCGCTATGAGTGGTATCCCAGTCGCGGCGAGATGATATCTTTAGCAGCCTTCTACAAGCACTTCGACTCGCCCATCGAGTGGGTCTATACCATGGCGGGCGGCACCGATGTCATCTACTCCTATGCCAATGCCCGCTCGGCCAACAACTACGGCTTGGAGCTCGACATCCGCAAGAACCTCGCCTTCATGGGACTGCCCGACCTGAACTGGAGTTTCAACGGCTCACTCATCCATAGCCGCGTCAACTTTGAGCCGGGCAGCAATGAGGAAAGCCGCGCCATGCAGGGACAGTCACCCTACCTCGTCAACACGGGACTCTTCTACAAAAGCCAGCCGCTCGATCTCGACATCGCACTTCTCTACAACCGCATCGGCAAACGCATCGTAGGTGTGGGACGTTCCGAAGGCATGGACAAAAACGTCAAAGTGCCCAACAGCTACGAGATGCCGCGCGATGCCTTTGATCTCACCGTCAGCAAGCGCTTCGGCAAACATGTGGAGCTGAAGCTCGCCGCCCGCGACCTGCTCAACCAAGACATCACTTTCAAACAGTTCACTACGGTGAGCGTAGGCGGCAGCAGCAAGAAAGTCCAGGAGGTCACCCGACGCTACAAGCCCGGGCGCAACCTGCAGGCCACGGTGACATTCAAGCTATAGAGTATAGAGCAACTATCGAAACTATAAAGGAAAATAATCACTCTTAACAACAATAAGATGAAAGCAACAAAGATGTTTTTAGGATGCATGGGCATCCTGGCCCTCGCTGCCTCGATGACAGCGTGCAGCAGTGACAACGACGACAATGGCGGCAGCAACAACGGCGGCAACAACGGCGGAACGTCTGTCGTCTACAACTGGTCCACCGACGGTGGCTTCAAAGCCTGCGACCACATTCTCTTCGACGACAACGGCAAGGACGATGCCAACGGTGTCGTCATCGGCAACGGCGACCAGAACTTCGTCTTCAAGGGCAAGCAGACTATTAAGAAAGGCACCTACCTGCTCAAAGGATGGGTGTACATCGCTGACGGTGCTGAACTGACCATCGAGCCGGGCACCGTCATCAAGGGCGACAAGGACACCAAGGCTGCCCTCATCACCGAGCCGGGCGGCAAGCTCATCGCCAAAGGCACACAGACAAGCCCGATCGTCTTCACCTCTGAGATGGCAGCCGGAAGCCGGAAGCCCGGTGACTGGGGCGGCATCATCCTCTGCGGAAAGGCTCCTAACAACAACGGCGTGCTCAACCAGCAGATCGAGGGAGGTCCCCGCACCAAGCACGGAGGCACTGATGCCAACGACAACTCTGGCGACCTGGAGTATGTGCGCATTGAGTTCGCTGGCTATCCTTTCCAAAAAGACCAGGAGATCAACGGTCTGACTCTCGGATCCGTGGGAGCCGGAACGACCATTGACCACGTGCAGGTGAGCTACTCCAACGACGACTCCTACGAGTGGTTCGGTGGCACGGTGAACTGCCAGCACCTCATCGCTTACAGAGGATGGGACGATGACTTCGACACCGACAACGGATTCGCCGGCAGCGTAACCTATGGACTAAGCGTCCGTGACTCTAAAATCGCTGATGCCTCACAGAGCAACAGCTTCGAAAGCGACAACAATGCCAGCGGTTCTACGGCAGAGCCCTACACGACCGCTACACTGAAGTATATGACCATCCTGGGGCCGAAGACCTTCGACGCCAACTTCCAGAACACCACCGACTACATCAACGGCGGCGGCATGAACCCAGGCAACGGCTCGTCTATGGGCAAATTCCAGGCTGCCATGCACATCCGTCGTAACTCGCGCCTCAACGTACTCAACAGCGTCTTCATCGGCTGGCCTGTCGGCATCATCCTCGACAACGAGAAAGGAGACACACAAGGCGCTGCCAAGAAAGGCTTGATGAAACTGCAGAACAATGTCTTCGCCGGAATGACCATCACCGGATCTGACTTCAACAAAGTCTACACCGATGGGCTCTACGACTATAATACGAAGACCACCGACGCTTCCAAGCCCTCGTTCTCCAGCTCGTTCTTCACGCTCGCTGCCAACAACAACAGCATCCTCAACTGGACGGCTATGACCTGGAGCGGCATCAAGAGCATCATCGAGGCCAACCAGCAACTCTCAAAAACGGCAGGAGCCTTCGCCGATGGTACGGACTGGACTACCGGATGGGCCAACTGGGATCCTGAAAACACACAATATTAGTATGTAATCTCTCTTGTGAACACTTTCCACGCCCCGTAGTCGCGATGACTGCGGGGCGTTTTTGTTCTTGTCCTTTCACAATCTTGTTTCTGAGGGGAAAAGTCCATAAAAGCAAAATCTTGGTTGTAAATGATATTTTTATCGGCTTTTATTTGTTACATTCACAATCTTTTTATATCTTTGCATCACCTTTCATTACAACCATACACATTGACAAATCAAAAACATTTCAAAAGAAGGATATGAACGAAGAGAGTTATCAATAACAACCATTTAATACTATTCAACACAAAAAAGCATGATTGAACCAACTAAGACAGAAACAGAAATGAAGGCTCGGGCATACGGACGCACTGAACTCGCCATGATGTATTGCCCACAGGACACTCCCGGAGCCGCATGGAGAAAGCTCAGGCAATGGACAGAGCATTGTCCCGACCTGCTGAAACGACTGCAGGACCTTGGCTACACCGGTCATCAACGCACGTTCACACCGGCGCAAGTCAAATGGATCTTCTACTACCTTGGCGAGCCTTAACAGTCTGACCGTAGCCCGGCCGACTTCTGACAGACTATCTCTACAAATCAGCAATCGCTGGAATGCCGCGGCATTCCAGCGATTTTCGTTTTAAAACCTGACGAGTCCCACCACCAGGCACACGCTGCGCAACTGGTCTTTCGGCACCGTGAAAGGCAGATACTTGGGATTGTCCGACACGCACTTGAGTCCATCCTTATCGTCGTAGATGCGCTTCACCACGATGCCCTGGTCAGTATCCAGCACATGCACCTTACCCCACTGGATGAAGCTGGCATCGGTCACCACGCGGCAGGCAAGCTCGTCGCCGCTCTTGATTTCCGGTTCCATGCTATCGCCTTTCACCAGAATGGTGAAGTCGTAGTCGGGCAGCTGCTTGATGACTGGATAACGCTCGTAGGAGACATCGATCTCCTCGGTGAGCTTGCCCGCCGATGCCGTCTGGTCGATACGCGGGCGTGTCTGATCGGTGTTGCGCAGACTGCCCTCTGTCTCGGCAAGGAAGAAAGACTGGTCCAAGCCATAGTGCCGGCAGACCTTCTCTTTGATATCCGGACTGATGGCAGGGTAGCGCCCGTTGCGTGGGTCGGGACGGAAAAGCCGCGTGAGTGTCTGCTGGCGCACGCCAATCTCCTGGGCAAAGGCGGTCTGACCGCCCGCGGTCTTGTCCATCATCAACAGATAGAGGTTGCGCGTCTCCCGCGGCATCGCCTCATAGTCGTATTTTGCTATTCTCATGGCTGTAGAAAATTAATATTCCAAAGCATAAACATGCCATATCGGCGTCTATACGCTTTCTTACTGATTATTTACACCTGCAAAGATAGTAAATAATCTATTATTAACAAAGAAAAGCACACTTTATTTAGCTTTATACACCATATTATATATAGACACGTTGTGAAGAGCCCCACCTTTCCCAAAGGGAGGGGTCGGTACAGTTCCACCAGTGATACAGACCTCAACGAACTTTACAAAAGCTTGTCACCAAAACTGTTGCTTCCAGAGAAATTGCTGATACATTTATAGAATAGGATATAGAAAATCCGGAGAAATACATACTACAACCCTAAAAATTGAATCTTCAGATTGTGATTTATCGATAATTTCTTGTATCTTTGCACTTGTAATATTACATCATCTTTCATATAAAACTTTAGAGAGACTATGATTCTTTTCTTTAAGACTCCGAAGGAGACTGTCATTGCCACTGAGATGGACCACCAGCCCAGTGAGCAGGAGAAGCAGGAACTGTGCTGGCTCTACGGCGACGCCGAGATGCTCAGCGACGAGAAGCTGGACGGCTTCTTCGTCGGACCACGCCGCGAAATGATTACACCATGGAGCACAAATGCCGTTGAGATCACGCAAAACATGAGTCTCACCGGCATTTCGCGTATTGAGGAGTACTTCCCCGTCAA
>DLDU01000053.1:16191-21050 GCA_002481295.1 Prevotella sp. UBA7764
GTCAACCACGAGCCTGAGCCCATCAAGCACGTCGACGACATCGAGAAGTACAACGAGGAGGAGGGCCTCGCGCTGAGTCCTGAGGAAATAGAATATCTCCATAAGATAGAAAAGCAAAACGGACGGCCGCTGACCGACTCCGAGATCTTCGGCTTCGCACAGATCAACTCTGAGCACTGCCGTCACAAGATCTTCGGCGGCTCGTTTGTCATCGACGGCGAGGAGCGCCCCTCGAGTCTCTTCGCACTCATCAAGAAGACCACGAAAGAAAATCCGGGCAAGATTCTCTCGGCCTATAAGGACAACGTGGCCTTCGCACAGGGACCCGAGATCGAGCAGTTCGCACCGGAAGACCAGAGCACGAGCGACTGGTTCCGCGTGAAGCCTATCGAAAGCGTCATCTCGCTGAAAGCCGAGACTCACAACTTCCCCACCACGGTGGAGCCGTTCAACGGTGCCGCTACGGGTACGGGCGGTGAGATCCGCGACCGTATGGGCGGTGGCGTAGGCTCATGGCCTATTGCCGGTACAGCGGTCTACATGACCAGCTACCCACGTCTGAAGACCGACAACGACACAGCCGGACGCGACTGGGAGGACAAGATCGCACCACGTCCATGGCTCTATCAGACACCGGAGCAGATCCTCATCAAGGCTTCCAACGGTGCCTCGGACTTCGGCAATAAGTTCGGCCAGCCGCTGATCACCGGTTCGCTGCTGACCTTTGAGTATCAGAGCACCACGGGCGACACCGCCACGACTGCCGACGGCAAGCCTGTCGAGGGCGAGCAGGCCGGTGAGGTCTATGGCTACGACAAGGTGATCATGCTCGCCGGTGGCGTGGGCTACGGCAAGAAACGTGACTGTCTGAAGAAGGAACCACAGACCGGCAACGACATCGTCGTCGTCGGCGGTGACAACTATCGCATCGGTCTCGGTGGCGGTAGCGTTTCGTCAGTAGATACCGGACGATACAGCAACGGCATTGAGCTCAATGCTGTGCAGCGTGCCAACCCGGAGATGCAGAAGCGTGCCTATAACCTCGTGCGTGCCCTCGTGGAGGAAGACGTCAATCCGGTAGTCTCCATCCACGACCACGGTTCTGCCGGTCACCTCAACTGTCTCTCTGAGCTCGTCGAGGACTGCGGTGGCGAGATCGACATGACCAAGCTGCCTATCGGCGACAAGACACTCTCGGCCAAGGAGATCATCGCCAACGAGAGCCAGGAGCGCATGGGACTGCTCATCGACGAAAAGCACCTTGAGCACGTAGAGAAGATCGCTGAACGCGAGCGTGCCCCGCTGTATGTCGTCGGTAAGACCACAGGCGACGCCCACTTCAGCTTTGTGCAGGGCGACGGCGTGAAGCCTTTCGACCTCGACGTGGCTCAGATGTTCGGCCACTCGCCCAAGACCGTGATGGTCGACGAAACCGTCGAGCACCACTACGAGGACGTGACCTACTCGGCCGACCATATCGACGAATACCTCAACCGCGTGTTGCAGCTCGAAGCTGTGGCCTGCAAGGACTGGCTGACCAACAAGGTTGACCGCTCGGTGACGGGTAAGGTAGCCCGCCAGCAGACGCAGGGACAGATACAGTTGCCATTGTCAGACTGTGGCGTGGTGGCACTCGACTACCGTGGCAAGCAAGGCATCGCCACAGCACTGGGTCATGCTCCTCAGGCCGGTATGGCCGACGCTGCCGCAGGCAGTGTGCTCAGCGTGGCAGAGAGCTTGACCAATATCATCTGGGCACCAATCGCCACTGACCACGACCATCCTTATCCTGTACAGAACATCAACCTCAGCGCCAACTGGATGTGGCCGTGCCGTAGCCAGAAAGGTGAGGACGCCCGTCTCTATGCCGGTGTGCAGGCTCTGAGCGACTTCTGCTGTGAGCTCGGACTCAACGTGCCGACGGGCAAGGACTCTCTCTCGCTGAGCCAGCAATATCCCGACGGACGCAAGATCATCGCACCGGGAACTGTCATCGTCACCAGTGGTGCAGAGGTCAGCGACGTGAAGAAGGTCGTCAGCCCCGTGGTGGTCAACGACAAGAACTCCTCCTTATATTATATAGACTTCAGCTTCGACGAGCAGCGCCTCGGCGGCTCGGCCTTCGCGCAGAGCCTCGGCCGCATCGGCAGCGACGTGCCAACAGTGAAGAACAGCGAGTACTTTGCCGACTGCTTCAATGCCGTGCAGGAGCTCATCGGCAAGGGATGGATCATGGCCGGTCACGACGTGAGTGCCGGTGGTCTCATCACCACGCTGCTGGAGATGACCTTTGCCAACACTGAGGGTGGCTTGCATGTCAACCTCCACGACGTGGAGCCTGAGAGCGACGACATCGTGAAGATGCTCTTCGCCGAAAACCCCGGCGTGGTCATCCAGGTTTCTGACCAGCACAAGAAGGAGCTGCGCGAGTATCTCGAAGACAACGGCATCGGCTACGCCAAGATCGCTTATCCTACGCCACACGAGCGCAAGATCGTCGTGGTCAAGGGCGACTACAGCCACGAATTCGACATCGATGCGCTGCGCGACGTGTGGTATCGTACCTCTTATCTCCTCGACCGCGACCAGAGCATGAATGGCATGGCACGCAAACGCTATCTCAACTATAAGAAGCAACCGCTGGAGATGAAGTTCGGCAAAGACTTCAAGGGTTCCTTCGAGTCGCTCGGCCTCAACCCCGACCGTTGGAAAGACAACGCTCAGCAGGCTGCACGTCCTAAGGCTGCCATCATCCGTGAGAAAGGCACCAATGGTGAGCGCGAGATGGCCTACACGCTGTGGCTGGCAGGCTTCGACGTGAAGGACGTGATGATGACCGACCTCATCAGTGGCCGCGAGACGCTCGAAGAGGTAAACATGATCGTGTTCTGCGGTGGATTCTCCAACAGCGACGTGCTCGGCTCGGCTAAGGGCTGGGCTGGTGCCTTCCTCTACAACCCGAAGGCTAAGGAAGCTCTTGACAAGTTCTATGCACGCAAGGACACGCTGAGCCTCGGTATCTGCAACGGATGCCAGCTGATGGTGGAACTCAACCTCATCAACCCAGAGCATAAGCACCGCGCACACCTGACCCACAACGTCAGCCAGAAGTTCGAAAGCCAGTTCCTCGGACTGAGCATTCCACAGAACAACAGCGTGATGCTCGGCAGTCTGAGCGGTGACAAGCTCGGCATCTGGGTGGCTCACGGCGAGGGTCGTTTCTATCTGCCCGAGCCTGAGGATCACTACAACGTCGTAGCAAAGTACAACTACGCTGAGTATCCCGGCAACCCCAACGGGTCGGACTACAACGTGGCTGGCATCTGCTCTGCCGACGGACGCCATCTGGCCATGATGCCACACCCCGAGCGCGCCATCTTCCCTTGGCAGAACGCATGGTATCCGGCTAAGCATCGCAACGACGATGTCACGCCGTGGATCGAAGCTTTCGTCAATGCACGCAAGTGGATTGAGAACTGCAAGAAATAAACAAGAATAGTTCGTCCCCTTCACACGCTCCGAAAGGAACGTGTGACAGGGACTTTTTTTATTCAAGAATTGGAGAATTAAAGAATTATTGAGCCACAAAGACTTTCTAATTCTCGAATTCTCCAATTCTTGATAAAGAAGAATGACAACATCATAATTCTGCAATTCTCTAATTCTTGATATTAAATTAATCGACTAATATTGATGAGTTCATATTCACTGCTCTTTACCACCTTCTTCAAGATCGGGGCCTTCACACTCGGTGGCGGCTACGCCATGCTGCCCATCATCGAGGAGGACGTGGTGGACAAATACCACTGGATCAAGAAGGAGGAGTTTATCGACTACGTCGCCGTGGCACAGAGCTGTCCCGGTGTGTTCGCCATCAACCTGGCCACCTTTGTCGGCTATAAGCTCAAGGGCAAGAAGGGTGCGCTGTGCACCACGCTGGGCTCTGCCCTACCCTCCTTTCTCATCATCCTTGCCATCGCCATGTTTCTGCATCACATCATGGAATGGCACTGGGTAGAGGCGATGTTCCGCGGCATACGTCCCGCCGTGGTGGCGCTCATTGCCGCACCGACATTCACACTGGCCAAGAGTGCCCATATCACCCTGTCCAACTGCTGGATTCCCATTGCCTCGGCACTGCTCATCTGGGGGCTCCACGTCAACCCTATCTGGATTATCATCGCCACGGGACTGGGCGGTTATGTCTACGGTAAGTATCTCATCAACGAATAATCTATGATCTTTCTGCAACTCTTCTATACGTTCTTCCTCATCGGCCTCTTCGGCTTCGGCGGCGGCTACGGCATGCTCTCGCTCATTCAGAACGAGACCGTGCACGTCCATGGATGGCTGTCGACGGCAGAGTTCACCAACATCGTCGCCATCTCACAGATGACGCCGGGACCCGTAGGCATCAACTCCGCCACCTATTGCGGCTATACCGCGGTGAACAATGCGGGCTACGGCATGATGATGTCGACACTCGGCTCGGCTGTTGCCACCTTTGCCCTCGTACTTCCTTCGTTCATCATGATGATCGTCATCGCACGGATGTTTATGAAGTATATGAATACGCCGACGGTTCAGCATATCTTTTTAGGATTGCGCCCGGGGGTCGTCGGCCTGCTTGCTGCCGCTACGTTGATGCTTCTCGATAAGGAGAACTTCTCGTCCTGGGCAGAGAATCCCTGGCAGTTTTCCATCAGCGTAGCCCTCTTCGTCGCTACGTTTGTGGGTACCTACTGGTTACACATCAACCCTATCCGCATGATTGGCTACGCCGCCTTCGCCGGACTGGTACTGCTGTACTAAAATGTACAACCAGGGGGTAACGCCGTAGGGGCGGGCTTTATGCCCGT
>DLDU01000053.1:21099-52668 GCA_002481295.1 Prevotella sp. UBA7764
CGGGCATAAAGCCCGCCCCTACATCAAAACCGCAATCCACCCTTTTCGGGTATTGCCATCCCCTCCCCTTGGGGAGGGTTAGGGAAGGGCTTTAGGGAAGGGCTTTTACTTTCTCACTACTTTCTTTCCATTCTGTATCACCACACCTTTATAGTTGCTGTCCACACGCTGCCCGGCGAGGTTATACAGTGGAGCGTCAGCGGTATTCGTTGTAGTAGTTATCTTGCTGATACCGGTAGTGGCATCGATGACATTGCCAGCAACTGTACTCAAGGTGTAGTAGTTGCCATTTTTGAACGTCATGTCGTTCTGCTGTGGAGAACCAGTGTTTGCCGAGAAGATGATATGCGTCGGTGTCGTGGCTGTTGCACCGGTTACGTCGGCATAATATTTACTGTTCCAAGTCCATTTATATACTGCATTGCCTGCTGCTGTTGTGCCTACTAACGTGCAGGAGACACCAGGCCAGCCTGTTTTACTGTTTCCGGTGTAGTTGCCTTTGTCGTCCCAGGCCCAGCAGTTCACTTTGGTGACATTAGACCAAGAACTTGGCACCTCGAAGAAGGCGCAGGTCTCTCCGTCGGCTACTGTGCAGAACGAAGGCGCTGTCCAGTTGCTTACCTCATCTTTGATGCTCTTGATGCCACTGATGTCGAGACCATTGGAGACATAGTACTTGAAGTTCTCGCCTTCGCACGCTAACTGGAAGCCTGTAGTACTGACACCTGTCGGTGCTCCTACGACAATGAGTACCTCGCCGTTGGCGCCATTCACCTTAGCATAGTATCCGTCTGATGAGCCAACGGATTGCTCCACTGTACTGGTATTGGTGACTCCTGCGAGTTTACGGGCAAGGATACATTTCTTGATAATCGTCTTGTAGGCCGTCCAGTGGCTGATCCAGATGCACGGTGTGCCCGGCATAGCGAGAATGTAGGCGTTGGCGGCGGCAATGTTGGCGCGCAAAGGAGAAGGATTATCGTGCGGCTCACCCGTGTCGTGGTTGTCGACGAAGGTCACGGCATACTGTGCGTAGCCACTTGTACCCATCAGCGTAGAAGAAGTATAGTTTGCAAGTTTACTCCAATTGCTGTTGCCGAAGGCATCCTGGATGAAGTATTTCATCGGGAAGTCAAAGGCGGCACTCGTCTTACCTGTTGCGTCTACCCAGTCTTTCACGCCGCCAAAGGGATGGTCATCGGTCTTCGTGTCGGTAACAGATCCTTGCCAGTATTCGCCGACGGAGTAGGTAGGGTTGGCAGCCGTGTTATACATCTTTATATAGGTGGGCGCATAACCCTTCACGAAGTCGTAGCGGAAGCCCGTGTAGCCCATCTCGTTGAGCAAGAAGTCCTCGTAGGTCTCCACATTCTTCTGTGTCGTGGCGTTGGTATGGTCGAGGTCACGGCAACCGCCGTCATTGAGACCGGTATCCTTGTTGCCCTTTACCTTGCCGTATGCCTCAGAAGACTTGTTGGTGTTACCCTCATCGTTGCTACAGATCTGTGTGTAGTTGGTGTTGTCCCAAGTCACGGAGTAAGTCTTGCCTGTGTTCTGTCCGGTGACGCTCTCATTGACAAAGTCGCACCATTTCGATATTCCATTCTTATGGTTGATGACCACATCGGCGATGATGCCCGTATCTTTATCCTTAAAGGTCTTGATCATCGTGCGCAGGTCGCTCTCGCTACCGAAGGCACTGTTCTGTTTGAGCCAGTAGATGGGGTAGTAGCCCATGTTGTTAGATGTGGTGTTCGGGTAGCCCGAGGGGGGAGCCCAGATGAGGTTGAAGTACTTTGAAAGCGTATCGGCCTGCTGGGTGAGGTTGCTCCAAGACGACTCGGTGTAGCTGCCCCAATAGAAGCTTTGCAGCATGACGCCGCCATAGTCGCTGGGCCATCCCTCTGCCATCATGTTGGCAGCAGCGAGAAGAGCCACAAAAGTAGAGAAAATCTTCTTCATATTAAATCTGTTTTTACCGTAAATCTTGTGTAATGCTTGCTTCGTATAATAATAGATGTGGCAAAGTTACGATATTCCGTGCAACTTGTATTGCATTGATTTACGTCAAGAAGTGATTTAACATGTAAACGTTTGCATAGGAAGGTAGTTAGTAATGAGCAATGGTAGATAAAGGGGTAACCGTCTTGCATCTCAGTCATCAGACAAGCATCATATATCCTGGTATGCGCAAATTATCCAATTCCTGATCCGATACCTTTACCACATCAGATGAGGCATCGAAATAATCCACAGGATAGCGATACTTACCATTAGGCATCAACACCTTAGTAACCCGTCGAATCAAATGCTGACCATCATCAGTCATGATTCGCGTCATTGTCTGATGAATTATCTTTCCCATCAAAAATATTATTAATAATGTATATATTGCAAAGATAAGGCTTATTTTTCAATTATACAACAATTATGCCATCTTTAACAAAAGACCACGAAAAGAGGGCAGCCCCCGAAAGAAGCTGCCCTCTTCATGATATAATGATAAAGCGGTAAAAACTTACTTCTTCGTAAGGGTGCACTTTGCAAAGCCGTCAGCCCAAGCATAGAGCTTGATGCTATAGGTACCAGCCTTGACAGCGATGTTATCACCACCCTGTTTCAGAGCATCAGCCGTGCCACCCCAGTTGATATCCCAACCATTGTTAGCGCGGAACTTGATAGTACCATCCTTCAGAACGATGTTGTTGATTTCCCAACAACGTTCACCCTGGTTGTAAGTCATAGGCTGATCAGAATTCCAGCCGTCGGCTGTAGCGTCACCGATAACACCAATGCGGGTGATCTTGGTCAGCTCTACGCTCTTGGAGAGGAAGTTGACGTGCATCTTGTAGTAGCCCTCGCCATCGGGCACCGACATGTTGGCTGCGCCACCGTCAGTGGAGAAGTCATTGCCATAGTTGGTGCCACTCCAGCTGGCCTCAGAGCAGATCTTGAACTCATTGCCGAGATATATGTAGCCGTCGTAGTTGCCATCGTAAGTGGAGGTGGTGACTATGGCTGAACTTCTGTGTGAGTGCACCAGCCTTTGTCCAACCAGCTGTACCACCAAGAACATAATAAGCAGCCTCAATGTTAGGAGCCACCGGTGTGACTGTGACACATCAGCATCCTTCCGCTCTTCTGCCGTCTCCCTTAATTCTCCAAATACTATTGCCGTACAGAACTCAAGCCCAAAAAGTTCGATACTCCCTATGTCCGAGAAAGGACAACATCAGTCCTTCATACTTGTTTTGTTTCTACTGTCTTGTAATATGACCATTTTCCGCCTCTGAGAATCGATTCCTTTCGACGAGGACCTCATTCGCTCTCATTTTTGCGAAAAATCGGCATACTTTTATAAATATCAGAAAATCAACGTGTTATAAACATTTGACTTTTCCGATATAATGAAACTGTCGTTTCCTTGTAAAATTCTCTAGAGAATTTCTTATCACCACGCCTATTTCTGACGATGAAATAGGCGTGATGACCGAGTGAAATAGGCGAAATGTCCATGTTAAATAACGGAGATGAGTGCATCAAAGTACCTTTTGTGGCTTCATACGAGAATGAAATGAGACAGAGAAACCACAGAACTTGTTTTCACACTCTCTAAATTGAAAGTTGCGACGAACATACTTTTGTCAAAACAAATCAATGTTTGTTTTCCACAAGTACTTTGCTTCATCCCAACAAGAACATACATCTGAATTCAATGCCAGCGAATATCTTTGCTGTAAATTAGTTGTTTTCAAGATCCCTACACCTATTTATTTTATATATAGCCCCACCAATTTTCTTTTCTATTAGGCAGATGTCTTAGACTTTCACCGGTCTACCCTGCAAAAGCGTACATCAACCAGATTTCCCGGCAAATGCTTATACAACTGTTAAACCAAACGGTGCTCTTTACACACTATTGCAAACGTTTGCACGTGGAAAAGCGTGTTTTTACCGGAAAAAATCGACAAATATAAGTTAAAGAAAGTACTTTTGCACATGAAGATGTAGCCTAAGACTGCTCATACAACCTATATATATTGAGGAGGAACCTAAAACAGCAGCCACAAGGTCACGGGATGGCCCAAAGAGATACATCGAGATAAGGCAGATAACTAAAAACAATGCAATAACATTAACTTAAATTTAAAGCAAATGAAGCAGGTAAAAATCAAATTGCCGCTAAGGACGCTCGCTCTTGCAGGCGGTCTGTTCCTTTCCGCTACGGCCTTTGCTCAGTCTGGTGCTGTCAAGGGTCAGGTCAAGGATGCTACCGGCGAACCCGTCATGGGTGCTACCATTACTGCCAATGGCAAGACGGTGGGCATCACCGACATGGACGGTAACTACAGCATCAACGTAGCTCCGGGTACCAAGCTCACATTCACTTACTTGGGTATGGCTCCGCAGACCGTTGCCGCAGGTGACAACATGGTTGTCACACTCAAGGCCGACGAGAAGACGCTCAGCGATGTCGTCGTCATCGGTTATGGCCGCGTCAAGAAGGACGACCTCACCGGTTCTGTCACTGCTATCAAGCCCGATGAACTCTCTAAAGGTATTACCAACTCAGCCTCCGACATGCTTGTTGGTAAGGTGGCAGGTGTGGATGTCCAGACTGCCGGTGGTACTCCTGGTGCAGGTGCTACGATCCGTATTCGTGGTGGTTCGTCACTGAACGCTTCCAACGACCCACTCTATGTCATTGATGGACTTGTCATTGACGGTAACACAGCTACTGGTATGTCCAACATCCTTGCTGGTATCAACCCGAACGATATCGAGACCTTCACCGTGTTGAAGGATGCCTCCGCAACAGCCATTTATGGTTCTCGTGCATCAAACGGTGTTATTATCATCACTACCAAAAAAGGTAAGGCCGGTTCTGCTCCTAAGCTCGCCTACAACGGAACAGTGACAATGTCTCATACGCAGAAACGCTATGACGTGCTCAGCGGTGATGAGTATCGTAACCTTATCACCCAGCTCGGTGGCGATGCTACATTGCTCGGCACAGCCAACACCGACTGGCAGGATGAGATCTTCCGTACGGCTCTCTCTACCGATCATAACATCTCCATCTCCGGTGGTCTGAAGAACATGCCTTACCGTATCAGCGGTGGATACCAGTATGATGAGGGTATCATCAAACAGTCGGACATGAACCGCTGGAACAGCAGTGTGAACCTTTCTCCGCACTTCTTCGACTCTCACCTAAACTTCAATATCACTGCGAAGTACACCTATGAGAAGAACAACTACACTGGTAACGGCGGTGTTGTGGGATCTGCGCTGAAGATGGATCCTACACGTCCTGTTCGCAGCGACGACCCCATCTTCCAACAGTACACAGGTGGCTACTGGCAGTACACACAGGCTGCAAAGTTCAATAATTCTAACTGGGCTTACACAACCAACGGAAACGCTCCTGCCAACCCCGTTGCTACTCTCGGTCTGACAAGCACCATCGCACATACCAACGATTTCACCGGTAACGTGGAAGCTGACTATAAGATTCATGGCTTTGAGGATCTGCACCTCCATGCCAACTTCGGTGGTCAGTACACCAACTCTCGCCAGACAAGTGATAACTCTATCTACTCTCGCGAGAACAACTACTATGGTTGGGATGGCATCACTCGTTATTATAAGTACAGCATGACGGGCAACGCCTACGCTGAATACGCTCACGTTTGGGGTATCCACGATTTCGATATCATGGGCGGTGCAGAGCAGAGCCATTATCATCGTACCGGTTACAACCAGGGCTTCGGTCTTGACGGATACAACTCCGACCATCAGAAGTTAGCTGAGCCCGCAAGATACAATGAGGCGTTCCGTGACCAGCAAGCTTGGGGACATCACTATTCTATCCTCTCTTACTTCGGGCGTTTGAACTACACGCTCGCTGAGAAGTATTCATTGACCGCTACGTTCCGTGCCGATGGTTCTTCTCGTTTCGCAAAGGGTCACCAGTGGGGTTACTTCCCTTCGGCAGCCTTCATGTGGCGTATCTCTTCGGAGAAGTTCTTCAAGAACATGCCTTGGTGGAACGACTTCAAGCTCCGTCTCTCTTATGGTCTTACTGGCCAGCAGGACCTCGGTGACCTCGACTTCTACTACACACCTCTCTATTCAAAGAGTGACCAGTATGCTGAGTATCCTTTCGGTAACAAATATTATACAACTCTTCGTCCGCAGCCGTACAATACGGATCTGACCTGGGAGAAGACAGCAACGTATAATGTCGGCTTCGACTTCGGATTCCTCAACAACCGAATCACGGCAAGTGCTGATGCTTACTATCGTAAGACGACCGATCTGCTGCAGAGCGTGATCATTCCTACAGGTACGATGTTTGCTGAGCAGCTTTGGGAGAACATGGGCTCTCTGGAGAACTATGGTGTAGAGTTCACGTTCGATGCTAAGCCTATCGTTACCAAAGACTTCACTTGGGATTTGAGCTACAACTTCGGTTGGAATCACAATGAGATTACAGAGCTCCGCGGTGGCGAGGGCGACGACTATTATCAGTGGAACACCTCCAACACCATCTCTCGTGGTAACTCTACATACCTTCAGGTACAGAAGGTGGGTGAGCCAATGAACTCATTCTTTGTTTACCAGCAGGTCTACGACAAAGACGGCAAGCCTCTGGAGGGTGTCTTCGTTGACCGCAATGGTGATGGTATCATCTCTGAGGCTGACCGCTATTGCTATAAGAGCCCCGCTGCTCCTGTCACCATGGGTCTGACCACTAAGTTTACTTATAAGAACTGGGATCTCTCGGCAAGCTTCCGTGCTTCTATCGGTAACTATGTCTATTACGACAACCTGTCGAACAATACCTATATTAGCGCTACAGGTCTGTATAGCAACAACGCCTTCCAGAATACCACACCGGATGCCGTGGCTCTCGGATGGTCGGGTATCGATGCTACTACAGGTCAGCAGACACAGCACTGGCTCTCCGATTACTTCGTCCGCAACGCTTCCTTCGTGAAGTGCCAGAATATCACATTAGGTTACACCTTCTCTCACCTTTGGGGTGGCGAAGCTGGCGGACGTGTGTTCCTCACAGCTCAGAACCCGTTTATCATCACCAAGTATGATGGTCTTGATCCTGAGGTACAGAGTGGCATCGATAAGAACCCCTATCCGCGTCCATGGAGCCTGCAATTCGGATTGAACCTGAACTTCTAATATTAACGGAAAAAGAACATTCACAATGAAACATATATTAATTAAATCGATTGCCGTTGCGGCTCTTACGTTAGGGTTGACAACTGGTTGCAGTGACGAGCTGAACCTCTCGCCTATCGACCCGCAGTCGACATCTACATACGATGAGCAGGGCCTGCTTGCCAAGATGTATGGTATGCTTGGCCTCTCCGGTCAGAAAGGTCCTGACAACAGTGGTGATATGAGTATCAATGCCGGTGAGTCGGGCTTCTACCGTACCACTTTCAACCTTGAGGAGCTTGGTACCGATGAGATCCTTTGGGCATGGCAGAACGATACCGGTATCCCTGAGGTGACAACCATCAGCTGGAACTCTTCTACCGGCCGTGTACAGTGGGCTTACAAGCGCCTGATGTACGATATCACACAGTATAACTTCTACCTCCATGAGGTTGCCGATAATGATGCCAATAAGGGTGTTCGTGCAGAGGTACGCTTCCTCCGCGCCCTCCACTACTGGTATCTGTTGGACCTCTTCCACAACTGCCCATTCAAGACTACCTTCGATACGTCTACTTATCCTGAGTATAAGACCGGTGCAGAGATGGTGAAGTGGCTTGATGAGGAACTGACAGAGATTGAACCTCAAATGGCTGAGATCGGTGCTTACAACAGTGGTGAAAATTACGGTCGCGCTGACCGGGGCGCTGCTCTCCTGCTCCATGCCCGTCTCTGGCTCAATGCCCACGTCTATGATCCTACGATCACTACACAGACAGCCATGACAAACGCTAAGAAGTATGCTGATGAGCTCGTTGGCAAGTACGCGCTGTCTAAGACTGCCAAGAATGGTCACAGCGGGTATGCGCAGCTCTTCATGGCCGATAACGACGAGAACACTGACGCTATGAAGGAAATTATCTTCCCGATTCGCCAGGACGGCAAGCATACCATGACCAACTCCTGCGGTATGTATCTGCTCAACTCTTTCCGCAAAGCCGGCATGCCCGACATGGGCACAACCAACGGTTGGTCTTGTAACTTCTCTCGTGCAGCCCTTGTGCGTAAGTTCTTCCCGACCTTGGACGATTGCCCTTTGTCTACCGAAGATGCTCCTAAAGATGCCACAGAGGATGATATTAAGGCACTGGACCAGAAGGACGGCTCTTCTACCGCTCAGATTCTCGAAAAGGCCGGCGATGACCGTGCCCTGTTCTACGGTGGCCGCGGTGGTGGTGTCCGCAAGCGCAAGACAGACAAGATCTCTTCATTCAACGATGGCCTCTCTATCGTGAAGTGGGATAACCACCGTGCTGATGGTCAGGCTGTCCACAACCCGGGCTCCGATCGTCCTGACTTCGATGTGCCTTTGATGCGTTATGCCGAGGTGTTGATGATTGAGGCGGAGGCAAACTATCGCTTGGGCAATGCCAATGAGGCGCTCAACTATATCAACCAAGTCAGAGATCGCGCAGGGGCTGAGGCGCTCACCGCGGACAAGCTCTCGTTGGAGACCATCTGCGACGAGTGGTGTCGTGAGTTCTATGCCGAGGGCCGTCGTCGTTCCGACCTTGTGCGCTTCGGTGTCTTCGCTGGCAACAGCCGTGGCTTGAACGGTAACATGTATGTTTGGGACTGGAAGGGCGGCTCTGCTGACGGTCGTATCGTAGACAGCCACTTCAATGCTTATCCTTTCCCGGCTACGGAGATCCAGGGCAATCCTAACCTCAAGGGTCATCAGAACCCCGGCTATTAATGCTTATTTTCACCTTCCCCGAAGAGGGGAGGGGTGAGACGATAAACATATCTAATTTTAATAGGTTAATTCAATGAAAAACATAATCAAAAGCATCGCTTTCTCGCTCTTGGCTATTGCGGCTATCCCGATGATGACCGCTTGCTCAGAGGACAGGGACAGCAACCCCACGCTGGAGATGGCTTCGGACTTCCATCTCAACACTCCGGCCATAGCAAAGGGAGGCAGCACTTATGACTTAGCTAAAGGTGCTACACTGAATCTTACGTGCAATCAGCCTGACTTTGGCTACACCGCACCCATCATCTACGAGGTACAGGTGGCTATTGACCCTAACTTCAAGCAGACGACAGAGGCGGGCGGTGATGTCGCTTTCTCGACCCTGAAATCTACTTACACCTCCGCCAACATGAATGTGGACGGCACAGAGCTCAACAACGCTGTTGTAAAGCTCTACCAGAATGCCCATGGCGGTGCTGACCCCACAGGTATTGACATGCCGGTCTACATTCGTCTGCGTGCCCATGTCGACTTCACGGACAATACCTATATCAATTCGAATGTTATTACGCTTCCTCATACGCAGGTAAGTTATGTAGCAACGACTCCCACGACGATGTTCCTCTCTGGTGCTTCTATCCATCATGGCAACGAGGCTAAGCAGATGGGCTTGATCTATGGTGAGACCGAATACTTCTACTGCATGATGTATGCGGATGCCAATACTTCAGTACATTTCGGTGACGACAACACAGCTGCCGAGGGTTACGCTAACGTCTCTACGTTCCAGGACAACGGCAACGCAGGCCTGACTCAGGCTGCCGATGGCGGTATCCAGTTCGCCAAAGCCGGATGGTACATCATTGTTGTTCAGGCACATGCCGACGCAGCCAACAACAAGATGGTCTACACCTTCCGCACTGAGGCTCCGAAGGCATACATCATTGGTGCCGCAGCTGGTGGCGACTGGAGCGATCCTACCACAGGCTGGGAACTCTCTGTTCCTGAGACTGCCGACGGCGAGTGGGTTTCTCCTGCATTCACAGCAGGTGGTGAGCTCCGCGCTTATATGAAGATCCCAGGATGGGATTGGTGGCATACTGAGTTCACTATTTACAAAAAGAAGATCTACTACCGCGATGTTAATCTCATCGATAGTTGGGCTAAAAACAAAGGTGCCGGCTATTCTGTCACCTGTGCTCCTGGTCAGAAGCTGCATGTCAACTTCGATACCGATGCAATGGAAGTTAAGTAAAACTATTTAATAGAATACAACAATGAAATTGAAAAGATATTTCTTGGGCATGGCTGCAATACTTACCCTTGTCGGCATGAGCTCTTGTAAGGGCGACTACGACGACTGGGCAGGCCTGCAGACCAATCCGGAGGAGGATGCTGTCACTATCCCCGGTTTCACGTCACAGACAACATCTTCTGAGACGAACCCTATCAATCTGAACAATGCTCAGCCAGTGAAGGACAGTGTAAACATTGCAACACTTCAGGTGCCTGCTGAATACCAGTATGGTGTGACGAATGTCCGTGTGGTGCTCAAACCCACGGGTGAGGGTGCCAAGTCTACAGTCTCAAAGACGTTTGATCTAAGCACAAACTGCAACATGGACAGTGCTACGATCCAGCAGTATGTCTCTGACAGCTATGGTCTGAAACCTGTTCCACGTAAGTTCTCTGCAACGGTGCTTGCCTCTGCCAAGACCGGCAACGACTATGTGTATGTCAAGACCGGTACGTTCGATGTGTACGTAGAGCCCAAGGCTCCTGTACTCTCTGAGGTAGGTTACTATGTTGTTGGTAATGTGAAAGGCAATGGCTGGAATGCTGACGACACACAATACAAGTACGAGTTCGGTGGCGCAAGTCCTTATGACAACCCCGAGTTTACCATTCGTGTCCCGGCTCAAGAACTGACCTATGGCGACCATGTCGAGTTCAAGTTGCTTGACTTGGCTCATAAGGGTAGCTGGAATGCTGGCACCGTTCTCTCTGGTGATGGCCACACCACTGAGCTCACAGAGGATGACAAGAATCCGGTTAAGACTAAACTCTTCGACAATACAGATGGTAAAGGTGGCAACATCCAGTTCGCCGGTACAACAAAGCAGTACTATATCATCCATGTCAACCTCCTCGGCCAGACTGTCTACGCTACTGCTGAGGATATCCCGCAGCTGTTCATGACAGGTAGCTACAGCGGATACAACTGGGGTGCAAAGTGGATGGAACTGACTATGATCAATGGTCACGAGAACCTCTTCTGGACTATCAAATACTTCGACAAGGACGAACTGTTTAAGTTCTCTGAAGCAAATGTTGTTGGTAAAGATGCATGGAAAGCGAGAAATTTCGCACCTACCTGTAATGGAGGTGATCAGCAGAGCCATTTTGCAGTAAAAGATAATAAAGTGAAGTGCGACAAGGCAGGATGGTATCTCCTCGTCGTAGACCGAACAGCCGCGACCTTCAAGGCTTACACGCCGAAGGTCTACCTCATGGGAGAGGCTTCTGCTACCGGTTGGGGCGCAAGTACTGCCGCCGACCTCTTCTCTACACCTACCACCAGAGACGGATACTTTGTATCACCTGCTCTGAAGAACGACAAGGCCGTACGTATCTATGTCGAGATGCCTTTCCAATTAAAGGAAAAGAATGATAAGGGCGAAGAAGAACTCCAGAATGTTGCTTGGTGGAGAGCCGAGTTCGGTGTTGCCGACAACAAGTCCATCCAGTATCGTGGCAATAGTGGCTCAGACGGTGCATCCTTCACCTCTGGTGCTGGCAAGAAGGTCTATTTGAACTTCAGCACAGAGACGGGTGACATCAAGTAATCATTTGGCTTCATCATATAAGCGTATATTTTAAATAATATATCCGCTAACATCTAAAAAGGGGCAGCTCCGTTGCGGGGCTGCCCTTTTTTGTAAGCAGCGGTATGTAGGGTTCAATAGGACGCTGCTGAGCTGCATCTTACAGGACGAAGCGTCTGTCACTCGCACAGCCGGCGGGCTATCTCGTTGAGGCCGAGGCACTCGGAGCGGCTGATGGTCTTGCGCTCATTGCTGTGAAAGGTGGGGCCAAGGAAGAGAAGCTGACCACGTGCGCAGGCATCAAAGCTTTTGCCCGACGGCTTTGTCAAAGGCGCAAAGCCGTTGTCCTTGAGGATGATCTCCGGAAAGCCCGCGTCGAAGGCGGCCCGCATGATGGCTCGCTCGCCCGGTGAGATCGAAGGCGAGACAAGGATAGCCCCCTGGCGGCAAAGAGCCAGCGCCTTTGCCTTCTCTGCCTCTATCTGTTGCTCAGTGAGACTTCGTGAGCACTGTATCTGGATGTAAAACGGTTTGCGGAGGAGAAAACGGTTGCCCAAGGCTGAGAACGTCATGCCCTTCCATTCCAACGATCGCTGGACACGAAAGAACTCTGGGTGCTCGCGCTTGACAAGAAGCCGACGGGGATTGTCCATAACATAGCGTATCCAAGCATCGAGTTGTCCTTCCCTGAGAAGTATCTTATCATTATAGTTGGCTTCATAGAGGATGCCATGACGGCGGTCCTGACGATTTTCATCTTGGTGCTGACGCAGTTTGTCGGCAGCATACTCTTCTGGACAAAGCGCAAGGTAATCATGTCGGCAACCTACCTTGAAGCCGTTGAGGATCTTACCCAAAGAGCGGGAAAGGCGCTCTGTGACAAAGAGAATGCCGTGGAAATGGTCGGGCATGAGTTGAAAGACGATGCCTTTCATCTCCGGTATCCGTGCCAGCATCCCTTGCCAGTTCTCGATAATGGCCTCGCCGAGAGCACTGGGCGACAGACGTGGAGCATCGGGAGCACCCAAAGGTTGGCGCACGTCGCCAACCATCTCACCGAAGAGCGGCCGACGTCTCTCCACACACATCGTGATCAGATAGATCTGGCGCGCCTGGTAGTCATGGCCTTCCAAGCGCCGATTCATGGAGGCGATCTTTGGTCCTGCGTACATCAGCTTTTGCTTTAGCGTCTCTTCGTCCATAGGCAAACATTGTTTCTTCGGTTTTTGCAAAGATAAGGCAAAAAAAATAGGCAACAACAAAAGTGGGCAAAAACTTTTAAGAGAAAAGAGAAAAAAAGGAAAAAGGAAGGAGAAAAGGGAAGAAGAAAGGAAGAATAGGGAAGCAAGGAAAGGCGAGGAAGGCAGGAAAAGGCAAGGAAGGCAAGGAAAAGGCAAGGAAGGCAGGAAAAGGCAAGGCAAGGGTGCGCTGGGTTCAGTTTGATGCTGCTGAGCAGCATCGTACAGAACAGAGCAAGCCGCTGAGCAGCACAGAGCAATCCGCTGGGCAGAACAGAGCAAACCGCTGGGCAGAACAGAACTTCCCCTTGTACGAAACAGTGCAGACCGTCGCCGATTAGCAAGCCGCACGCTGCGTGCGCAATCGTTTGCGTAAATAATACTTAAATAATCATAGCACATATAGGAGGGCTCTCGCTTTTTTTGCTACTTTTGCACAGCAGGCACATGTAGCGTGTGTAAAAGCAAGAAAAGCGTTATATACAGAGCAAATACAAGGCGCAGACGGTTTGCACGCCCGCCACGGTCATGCAAAAACTTTGCGGCAAGTCTGCCATACAACCTAAATTTGACAATGGAACAACCAGCACCTATCACCATGAAGGACATCGCCAAAGCTCTTGGCGTGTCGGTGGCCACTGTGTCAAGGGCAATGAAAAACAGTCCCCGCATCAGTGATGAGCAGCGCGAGCGTATCCAGCAATACGCGCGCGAGCACAATTATATCCCCAACGTGATTGCAGAGAACCTGCGCAACAGTCGCACGAAGCCCGTGAAAATCATCGGTGTCATCGTACCGCAGTTCGATCACTTCTATTTCTCCTCGATCCTTAGCGGCATCGAGCAGGAAGCCATGTCACGCGGATACACCATCATGGTGGGACAGAGTGCCGAGCAATACGACCGCGAAACGCTTCTCTGTGATAAGTTCTATCAGAACAAGGTCTGCGGCATCATCGTCAGCCAAGCCAAGGACACGATGAACTACGACCATTTCAAGAAGCTCATCAACAGCGGTGTGCCCTTGGTATTCTATGACCGCATCTGCACCGGCGTGGATTGTAGCCGTGTCGTCGTCGACGACTATCAGGGAGCGTTTAATGCCGTGAGCCATCTCATCGAGACCGGTTGCCGCCGCATTGCCTGCTACATGTCGCCGATGACGCTTGAGATCTCGAAGAACCGCTACAACGGTTACCGCGACGCCCTGTTGCGCTACGGCTTGGAGCCCGACAAGAAGATGTTCCGCATCTGCGACAATCGTGCCGACGCCGAGGCCATCACACCCGACTTGCTATCGCAGGACGAGAAGCCCGACGCCTTCTTTGCCGTGAACGACGACACCGCCATTGGCATTCTGTATACCGCCAAGCGCATGGGCTTCCGTGTGCCGCAGGATATCTCGGTCTGTGGTTTCACCAACGGACAGCGCGCCGTGGCCTGCGACCCGATGCTCACCACTGTGGAGCAGCGTGGCGTACTCGTCGGCGAGGAAGCTGCCGACATTCTCATCAGCAAAGTAGAAGGAGAGATTCCCATGGACAAAGTCGTCAAGCGCGTCGTACGTACGAGACTGATCATCCGCGGCACAACGAGATAAACGACAGACACTATAGAAGCTATAGAAACCATAGATGCTATAGATGCTATAGATACAACAGATACAATAAAGATCATAACCACCGAACAACTAAAAGAATCACGATATGAAAGAAAAACCAAATCTATCTTTCTGGGGTCTGTGGAACCTGAGCTTTGGGTTCTTCGGCGTACAGATCGCCTATGCACTGCAGAGTGCCAATATCAGCCGGATCTTTGCCACGTTAGGTGCAGACCCGCACAGCTTGAGTTATTTCTGGATACTGCCGCCGTTGATGGGCATCATCGTACAACCGATTGTCGGTACTTGTTCCGACAAGACCTGGTGCCGCTTCGGTCGCCGCATTCCCTATCTGTTCATCGGTGCCGCCATTGCCGTACTGGTGATGTGTCTGCTGCCGAACTCCGGCTCGTTTGGCATGACCGTGTCTACAGCCATGACCTTTGGTTTGATCGCACTGATGTTTCTCGACACCTCTATTAATATGGCCATGCAGCCATTTAAGATGCTTGTTGGCGACATGGTCAACGAGAAGCAGAAGGCTGCCGCCTACTCCATTCAGAGTTTTCTGTGCAACGCAGGCTCACTGGTAGGCTATGTATTCCCCTTTGTTTTTGCACTCTTAGGCATTGCCAACACAGCGCCCAAGGGTGTTGTCCCCGACTCCGTCATCTACAGTTTCTATGTAGGCGCCGCCATCCTCATCCTCTGCGTCATCTACACCGTTGCTAAGGTAAAGGAATGGAATCCAAAGGAATATGAGGAATACAACGGCGTGAAGGAAGACGTCAAGGAAGAAGAGAAAGGCAGTGGCAACTGGCTGACACTGTTGAAGAACGCCCCCTCCACATTCTGGAAAGTAGGTCTTGTGCAATTCTTCTGCTGGTTTGCATTTATGTATATGTGGACATACACCAATGGCACCGTGGCCGCCAACTGCTGGGGCACCACCGACGTGACCAGCGAGGGCTATCAGGCTGCCGGCAACTGGGTAGGCATTCTCTTTGCCGTACAGGCCATTGGCTCGGTCATCTGGGCTCCCATCTTGCCAAAGTTCACCAACCGCAAGGTTGCCTATGCCGTGAGTCTGCTCTTGGGTGGCATCGGTTTTGCCTCCTGCGCCTTCATCCATGACCAGTATCTGCTGTTCATCCCATTCCTGCTCATCGGTTGCGCTTGGGCCGCCATGCTTGCTATGCCGTTCACCTTTGTCACCAATGCCCTGCAGGGCTATGGCCACATGGGTGCCTATCTGGGACTCTTCAACGGTACCATCTGCATCCCGCAGATCGTAGCTGCCGCCATCGGTGGCACGCTGTTGGCACTTGTAGGCAGCGTGCAGAGCCACATGATGATTGTAGCCGGTGTCGCTCTCGTGCTCGGTGCACTGAGCGTGAGCGCCATCAAGGAAAAATAGATTCTAAAAAAACGATAACAGCTATTGCTTTTAGTGTCATTCTCTCTATGAAAAGACTTTGGAGCATACCTCTTTCCCTACTGCTCGCTTTGCCCACATGGGCACAGCGAGCCTACCACGGTGACGGTCCCGACGACGTACTGCGTTTCGTGCCCGTCGCCACGGTGTATGCACTCAAGACATGTGGCGTAGAGAGTAAAAGCGGATGGAAACAACTGGCTGTCAACACCGTTGTCTCCTACGCCTTTTCTGCCGGCACCACGTGGGCACTCAAACACAGTATCCATGAGCGGAGACCCGACTGGACCGACAACCACTCCTTTCCCAGCGGCCATACCGCACTGGCCTTCACCGGTGCCGTCATCCTCGACAAGGAATACCGTCACGTCTCCCCCTGGATCAGCGTGGCAGGTTATGCCGTGGCAACGGGAGTGGCTGTCGACCGCGTGGCACGCAACCGCCATGCCTGGCAGGATGTCACAGCAGGAGCCGCCATCGGTGTGGGCAGCACGCTCTTGGGCTATTGGCTCGGCGAGAGAATCACGGGAGAGCACAACCGTTACGCAGTGACCACAGACGGACAAAGCCTCAGCCTCTGCATACAACTCTTCAACAAATAATCCCCCTGCCCTCTCATACTCTCACTGTGTTTAACTTTTGCGCTGACAAGCTAAATCACCTGACGACACGATAAAGTATGAGGACAAACTGAAACTTCCAAGATCCAAGCAGAGCATTACAATCGTTTGCACAATCTTTTCTGCTGTTTGTGCAAGTCCATGACATTCAACCATCTATTTTTTCGTAATTTTGAACGTGAAATTATAAAAAACCTAAAGCTCGATGAACTTAATATTTAGCATAGACTACAAGACGGTTTTCGGAGAAGAACTAGTCTTGAACATTATGAAAGATGGAGCCGTTGCGCAATACCATCTGGGTACCACTGACGGTGCACGATGGACATGCCAGCTGACCATCCCCGATACCAACCAAGTGTTGGAATACTATTACAGTGTAGACGCCATCGGCAGTGAGCATCGTCATGAGTGGACCACCGTACATCACAAGCTGGAGCTCAACGCCTCAAAAGGCAAGAGCTACACGATGTATGACCATTGGTCCGACATCCCTGAGGACGCTTATCTCTACAGTTCTGCTTTCACGGACTGCCTCTGTCCTCATACACTGCATGAGCTTCCCTCTTCATCATTCAGCAAAACCGTACGACTGATCGTGCGTGCTCCCCAGCTGCGCTCCTCTGAGCGTCTTGCTATCATCGGCAGCAACCCCGCCTTAGGAGCTTGGGACTCCACAAAAGCTGTGGAGATGACCGAGCACAACATCAACGAATGGGTCGTGGATCTCAATGCCGACAACTTCCCCGAGGGAGAGATAGAGTTTAAGTTCGCCGCTCTCGACAGCAAGAAAGACGTCACGCCACTTTGGGAGTGCAGCAATAACCGCACCATCGAATTGCCGGAATTGAAGGACGGCGAGGTCGTGGTCTATGATCTCAACGAGGCTTACATGCCCATCTACAACACCAAGATCGCCGGTACACTCGTACCTGTGTTCTCACTTCGCTCCAAGACAAGTTTCGGCGTGGGTGACTTCGGTGATCTGAAGAAGATGATCGACTATATCGACAAGACCGGACAGCGCGTGTTGCAGATCCTGCCGATCAACGACAGCACCATCACCCACACATGGACCGACTCCTATCCTTATAGTTGCATCAGCGTGTTTGCACTGCATCCGATGTATGTAGACCTCACACAACTGCCACAGTTGAAGGACGCCAAGGAGCGCGACCGCTTCGAAAAGCTGCGCATTGAGCTCAATGGTCTGAAGCAGATCGACTACGAGCGTGTCAACAACGCCAAACTCGAATATCTCCATCTGCTCTTCGCTCAGGAGGGCAAGCAGATGATGAGCTTTAAGAAATATCACGAGTTCTTCCACGAGACCGAGCAGTGGCTTGTGCCCTATGCTCAGTATGCAACATTGCGCGACAAGTATGGCACCGCCGACTTCTCGCAGTGGCCCGACCATAACACATGGGACGAGGCCGACAGAAAAGAACTCTCCAACAGCCGCAGCAAGCTATATAAAGAAGTGGAGTTCTGGTATTTCGTTCAGTATATCCTCAATACTCAGCTCGACGAGGCTCATGCCTACGCACGCCAGCACCACGTCATCCTCAAGGGCGACATCCCTATTGGCGTGAACCGCTATGGCTGCGACGTATGGATGGAGCCACGCTACTTCAACCTCAACGGACAGGCCGGTGCGCCACCCGATGACTTCTCTGTCAACGGTCAGAATTGGGGCTTCCCGACTTACAACTGGGACGAGATGCTCAAAGACGGTTGCCAGTGGTGGGTACGCCGTTTCCAAAACATGGCGAAGTTCTTCGATGCTTACCGTATCGACCACGTGCTCGGCTTCTTCCGCATCTGGGAGATTCCAATCAACTCGGTACACGGTCTGCTCGGTCAGTTCGCTCCCGCACTTGGCATGACAGCCGACGAGATCCGCGGCTATGGTCTCAACTTCCAGGAGGAGCGCTTCACCACACCGTTTATCACCGACTGGACACTGGAGCGTATGTTCCATGAGAAAGCCAACGATGTGAAGGCTAAATATCTCGACCGCATCGACGGCGAACGCTACAAGATGAAACCGGAGTACGACACTCAGCGTAAGGTAGAGAAAGTCTTTGCCGGTGTCACCGACCAGGACGAGCTCAACATCCGCGATGGTCTCTATGCCATGATCAGCGACGTGCTCTTTGTACGCGACACCAAGGATGCCTCGAAGTTCCATCCGCGCGTGTCTGCACAGTTCAGCTTCATCTATGAAAGCCTCTACGACAACGACAAGGGTGCTTTCAACCGCCTGTACAACGACTACTTCTATCGCCGCAACAACCAGTTCTGGTATCGCGAGGCCATGAAGAAGTTGCCGCGACTGGTCGAGGCCACACGTATGCTCGTCTGCGCTGAGGACCTTGGCATGGTTCCCGACTGTGTGCCATGGGTCATCAACGAGTTGCGCATCCTCTCACTGGAGATCCAGTCCATGCCGAAGGACCCACACGTACGCTTCGGCCATCTCTCACGCAATCCTTATCGCTCGGTCTGCACGTTCTCCACTCACGACATGCCGACACTGCGCCAATGGTGGGACGAGAACTACGAGCGCACACAGGACTACTACAACAGCATGCTCTACCGTGGTGGGGCTGCTCCGCATCCTCTGCCAGGTTGGCTCGCTCGCGACATCGTCTCGCGTCAGCTCACCTCTCCTTCTATGCTCTGCATCCTGAGCATACAGGACTGGCTCGCCATCGACGACAAGCTACGTCTGTCTGATGCCAATGCCGAGCGCATCAACATCCCTGCTAATCCGAAGCACTACTGGCGCTACCGCATGCACCTCAACATCGAGGATCTCATGGCCAACAACAGCTTCATGGCTAACGTCAAGGAACTGGTCAACCAGAGCGGGCGCACCAACACCTTCGGAGAAAGATAAGGAAAGTCCACCCCTAACCCCTCCCAGGGGAGGGGAAGGCTAACGCGGAAATAGGAGACTATAGAAACTATTGGGGCTATAGGGGCTACAGAAGCTATAGCCCTCAACCAAATGATAATATTAAATCAAGCGATATGAACAAGATAGCAAGCATCATCTCTTTGGCACTGCTCATGCCCTTGGCAGCTTTGGCACAGACGGTGAAGTCGCCCGACGGCAACGTCACCCTCACCTTCTCGCTCACCGGCAATGGCGTACCCACCTACGAGATGACCTATAAAAACAAGGCTGTCGTCAAGCCTTCACACCTCGGACTTGAACTTGCTAAAGACAAGCACGCCAGCAAGGGCTTGCGCGAGACCAGTCTCATGGACGGCTTTACAGAAACCGGCAGCACAAAGTCAACTTTCGACGAGACTTGGACTCCCGTCTGGGGACAATATGCCAAGATCCGAAACCACTACAACGAGATGGCCGTGAACCTCACGCAACCCGCTACCAAGCGCAAGATGACCATCCGATTCCGCGTTTATAATATAGGTATGGGTCTGCGCTATGAGTTCCCACAGCAGGACTCTCTGGTATATTTTGTCATCAAGGACGAACACACTCTGTTTGCTATGGCTGGTGATCACACCGCATGGTGGCTTCCCGGTGACTACGACACTCAGGAACAAGAAACGCAGGAGAGCAAGCTCTCTGAGATACGCGCCCGTTTCCATGACGCCGTGAACTGGAACAACTCGTCGGTTGCGGTCTTCTCGCCCACAGGCGTGCAGACCGCCTTACAGATGAAGACCAAGGACGGACTGTATATCAACATCCATGAGGCTGCCTGCGTCGACTATGCCACCATGCATCTCAACCTCGATGACAAGAACATGGTTTTCGAGTCGTGGCTCACTCCCGATGCCACCGGTATGAAAGGCTATATGCAAACTCCCTGCAATACGCCTTGGCGCACCGTGGCCGTAAGCGACGATGCTCGCGACATGCTCTCTGAGGCCAACAACCTCATCTATAATCTCAACGAGCCGTGCAAGATAGAGGATACTTCCTGGATACATCCTACGAAGTACTGTGGTGTATGGTGGGAGATGATCGTCGGCCGCAACTCATGGAACTACACCGATGAGTATCCGTCCATCAAACTCGACAGCATCGACTGGAGTAAGGTGAAGCCCAACGGACGCCACGGTGCCAACAACACCGAGGTGCGCAAGTATATCGACTTCGCCGCTGCCAACGGTCTCTCCGAGGTACTCGTCGAGGGATGGAACGTAGGTTGGGAAGACTGGGCCAACCATTGGAAGGACTACGTCTTCGACTTCGTCACGCCTTATCCCGACTTCGACATCAAGGCACTCAACGACTATGCCCACTCCAAGGGCGTGAAACTGATGATGCACAACGAGACTTCTTCGAGCGTGGTCAACTACGAGCGTCATTTGGAGGCTGCCTACAACTTAATGAACAAATATGGCTACGATGCCGTGAAAAGTGGTTATGTGGGCGACATCATCCCACGCGGGGACCATCACTTCTCGCAACCGATGAACAATCACTATCTCTACTGCGTCAAGGAGGCTGCCAAACACCATATCATGGTCAATGCTCATGAGGCCACACGTCCTACCGGCATCGCCCGTACATGGCCTAACCTCGTCGGCAACGAGAGTGCACGCGGTACAGAGTACGAGGCTTTCGGCGGCAGCTATCCCAACCATACTGTCATCCTGCCCTTCACTCGTCTGCAGGGCGGTCCGATGGACTATACACCGGGTATCCTCGAGACTCAACTGAAGACATGGAGCAACAACACAAGCTATGTACACACCACACTCGTGGGTCAGCTTGCCCTCTATCTCGTCATGTGGGGACCACTACAGATGGCTGCTGACCTACCCGAGAACTATGCCAAGTACAACGATGCCTTCCAGTTTATCAAGGATGTTGCCATCGACTGGTCCGACAGTAAGTATATCGAGGCTGAACCTGCCCGCTACATCACCGTAGCACGCAAGGCAAAGGGCTGCGACAACTGGTTCCTCGCCGGCAAGTGCGACGAACATGGACATCAGAGCACTGTGAAACTCGACTTCCTCGACAAAGGCCGCAAGTACGAGGCTACGATCTATGCCGATGCCAAGAACGCCAGCTACGACAAGAACCCAAAGGCATATGTCATCACCAAACGCACAGTGAAGAAGGGTGACACCCTGAAGTTCACCGAGGCACCCGGCGGAGGATTCGCTGTCAGCATAAAGCCCGCCCGCTAACCTACAGACCCTCCCCTACCCTCCCTAAAAAGGAGGGGGGGAGCCTGCCTGGTAATACCATTCCTACAATTCACTTCTATTGCGTTTATAGACCTGAAGCAACAAACCATGAACATCAAACAACTATCAATATCTGTCATCGCTATGTTGGCAACAAATATGTCTGCTTGGGCGCAGGATGTCTTTCGCGAGATGTCCTACAGCCCCAAGCAGACTGTTTTTTATCTCAATAGCCCCAAGCGACCTACCCTCTCGTTGTGGAGCGACGGCGCCGGCGGTCAGCCTCTGCGTACGGTGAAGATGCGTGCCGACGGCAAAAACCGTTGGAAAGCCACCGTCAAGGGCGACCTCAAGGGACAGTTCTATAGCTTTAACATCGGACGCGGTGACACACCGGGCGTCTTCGCCAAGGCCGTCGGTGTCAACGGACAGCGCGGTGCCATCATCGACCTGCGCCAGACCGACCCGGAAGGCTGGGCTGAAGACCATAGGCTCACCACCCATTCACCTGCCGACCTCGTCATCTACGAGATGCACCACCGCGACTTCTCCATCGCCAGCCACGCTGCCCATCCGGGTAAGTTTCTGGCACTGTCAGAGCCTTGGGCGGTAGACTATCTGAAGAGCCTCGGAGTCAACGCCGTGCATATCCTGCCGTCGTTTGACTTTGCCTCAGTCGATGAGACCAAACTCGACAAGCCACAGTACAACTGGGGCTACGACCCGCTGAACTACAACGTGCCGGAAGGCAGCTACTCCACCGACCCTTACACGCCCGCCACACGCATCCGCGAGTTCAAGGAGATGGTGCAGGCACTTCACAAAGCTGGCATCCGTGTCATCCTCGACGTGGTCTATAACCACACCTTCGACCTCGACAACAGCAACTTCCAGCGCACCTATCCCGACTACTACTATCGCTTCACCAAGGACGGCAAGCCCAGCAACGGCTCGGGCTGCGGCAACGAGACCGCCTCAGAGAAGCCGCTTATGCGCGAGTTCATGCTCGAAAGCGTGAAATACTGGGCCACAGAATACCACATCGACGGCTTCCGCTTCGACCTCATGGGTGTGCACGACATCCCGACGATGAACGCTATCCGACAGGAGCTCACAGCCCTCGACCCGAACATCTTCATCTATGGCGAAGGCTGGAGTGCCGGCAGCTGTGCCCTGCCCAACGATCAGCTGGCCGTGAAAGCCAACATGAAGCAAATGCCGGGTATCGCCGCCTTCTGCGACGACCTGCGCGACGCCGTACGTGGTCCGTTCAGCGATGACCACAAGCCCGCATTCTTAGCCGGACTGCCGGGCAGCGAGGAGAGCATCAAGGCGGGTATCGCCGGCATGATCGCTCATCCGCAAGTGGACTACTCCAAGGTGAACTACAGCAAGGAGCCGTGGGCTACCGAGCCTACGCAGATGATCGCTTATGTCAGTTGTCACGACGACATGTGCCTCGTCGACCGTCTGAAGGCTTCCATCCCAAACATCACGTCATCTGAACTACAAGCCCTCGACAAGCTCGCCCAGACGATCGTGTTCACCTCTCAGGGTGTGCCCTTCATGCTCAGCGGTGAGGAGTTGCTGCGCGACAAGAAGGGTGTACACAACAGTTTCAACTCGCCCGACAGCATCAACGCCCTTGACTGGGGCAACCTGCAGCGCTATCCCGGTGTCACAGATTACTATCGCCGGCTTATCGCCCTGCGCCGCCATCACCCGGCTTTCCGTCTCGGCTCAGCCGCCGCAGTGCGTGAGCATCTGGAGTTCCTGCCGTCGCAGCCTGCTCTGGTAGCCTTCCACCTGAAGGGTCTTGACGGCATCGACAGTTGGAGCAACATATATGTCATCTTCAATGGCAACCGTGAAACCCGCACCATCACGTTGCCAGAAGGCACATACCGTGTGGTCTGCCAAAACGGACAAATCGACGAGACCGGCCTCACTATCCTACCTGGAGGTGACGTAAAGGTAAGCGGACAGAGTGCAATGATTATGGTAAAATAAATATAATAGAAGATATGAAGAAAACGCTCATGACTTTAGGACTGGGACTGATGATGGCCACGGCAACTTCTGCCACCACGATCAGCCGCATCGACCCCACAGATTGGTATGTGGGAATGAAAGACCCGAGCCTGCAGCTCATGGTCTATGGTAAGGATGTGAAGAACGTCAAGCAGGTCACCACTGACTACGCCGGCGTGAAGGTGGACTCCATCGTCCGTCTCGACTCACCCAACTATCTGCTCATCTACCTGAACCTGCAAGGTGCCAAAGCCGGACAGATGACGCTGAACTTCGACGGCAAAAAAGTACGCTACACGCTTAAAGACCGCACCATGCGCGGCGAGGATCACAAAGGCTTCTCCAACGCCGACGTGCTCTACCTGCTCATGCCTGACCGTTTCGCTAACGGCAACCCGAAGAACGATGTCGTCAAGGGTATGCGTGACCAGAGCTGCGACCGCACCAAGCCGAGCCTGCGCCACGGCGGTGACCTCGCCGGTATTGAACAGCACCTCGACTATTTCACCGACCTCGGCGTCACCGCACTGTGGTTCACTCCGATCTTAGAGAACAACTGGCCCAACGACCATGGCGTGAACAGCTCGTACCATGGTTACGCCACCACCGATTATTATAAGGTGGATCCGCGCTTCGGTACCAATGCGGAGTACAAGCAACTCATCGACGAATGCCACAAGCGTGGACTGAAGGTGGTTATGGACATGATCTTCAACCATTGCAGCAATTACCATCCCTGGAACCTCGACCCGCCTACAAAGGACTGGTTCAACAATCCCAACTACGGCTTGCAGACAAGCTATAAGCTGACCCCGGTTCTCGATCCCTATGCCTCGAAGCAGGACATGCGCGAGACCGTCGATGGGTGGTTCGTTCCCTCCATGCCTGACCTCAACCAGCGCAATCCTCACCTCATGCGCTACCTCATCCAAAACAGTGAGTGGTGGATAGAAACAGCTGGCATCGACGGCATACGCATGGACACCTATCCCTATGCTGACCGCAAGGCCATGGCACTGTGGATGAAAACCCTCGACACGGAATATCCCAACTTCAACACCGTAGGCGAGACGTGGGTCACCGAGCCAGCCTACACCGCCGCTTGGCAGAAGGACTCCAAGCTCAGCACGATGAACAGCTATCTGAAGACTGTCATGGACTTCAGCTTCTACGACAAGCTCAGCCAGGCCAAGCACGAAGAGACCGACGACTGGTGGAAGGGACTCAACCGCATCTACAACAGTCTATGCTATGACTATCTCTATGCCGACCCGTCGCATGTGCTGGCTTTCATCGAGAACCACGACACCGACCGCTTCCTTGGCAATGGCAAGGACTCCACAGCTCTGAAACAGGCACTCGCACTGCTGCTGACGATGAACCGTATCCCGCAGCTCTATTACGGCACAGAGGTGCTGATGAACGGCACCAAGGAGATCACCGACGGCAATGTGCGCAAGGACTTCCCCGGCGGTTTTGCCGGCGACACACATAACTGCTTCACCGCCCAAGGCCGCACCAAGGCCGAGAACGCCATGTTCCAGTGGGAGAGCAAACTGCTCCACTGGCGTCAGGGCAACGACCTCATCAGCAAGGGAAAGCAGACGCAGTTCATCCCCTTCAAGGGCATCTACGTCATCGCTCGCCAGTATCAGGGCCGCACGTCGCTGACCATTCTCAACGGCAAGCGAAGCGAGGCCACCATGCCCGTAGCCCGCTATGCTGAGGTCATCGGCAAGGCCACCACAGCCACCGATGTCATCACCGGCCGCAAGATCGACCTCACCCACGACATCACCCTGCAACCGCGCGAAGCGCTCGTGGTGGAATTCTGATCCTAAAGGAATCATCCTCATTCCCCTCTCCTTATAGGCAACCAGCCCTTTGAGTGCTCTACCTATAAGAAGAGGGAATTTGTTGTATAATACTTTGCCCTCTACACCGACCTGCTGCGATAATAATAATATGTAGAAACTGTTCAGCGATTATCTCTCAGAGAGACGCAGAGGAACACAAAGGTCCGACGAACATACGTACACTCCCATGCCCTCTTCTCTTATTAACGCACCATCCTCGATGGTATTAAGAATATGGCCGAATATCGAGAATATATTTTCTTGATATTCGGCTATTTTCTTTATTCCGCGAAGCGGAGCGTTAACTCTAAAACAACTCGTAAGTTTTATCTCTCGTAAAAGCGCAAAGAACGCAAGGGACTAACGCATACCCGTTTGCCCAACGGTCTCTGTGTGAACAGCCAATAAATCAGACGCTAAGTCAAAGAAAGAACAGTACTAATAATCAACCGGTTATAGATTCAATTCAAGAAAGAAACTATAACAGAAAACGTTTCCACTATATGGTCAAACGTTCGTTTGACCATACATACAATGAACGTCAGCCAATTGGCTAATGAACGTTTGACCTAATGTACAACGAACGTTTAACCTAATGTACAACGAACGTTTGACCAACTGCAAATTAGCTTTTTAACCACTAAAGATTCACGCTACAAAAGAAAGTAACAAGCATCGGGACACTGACCTCCAGACAAAGACCATGGAAGATGGCGATAGGCATATAGCGTTTGTTGCCCGTACTGCTCAAAATGGAAGGCAGGCAGACGTCCATGGACGAGATGCCCGCCACACTGATCGCTGCCCATCCGCTGCCTCTGTGAGCGACGAAACGACAGCCGAGCAGCGACACCATCTCGCGCACGATATTGGCCAGCAGCGCTATCGTGGCCAGTTGGTTGGCAGCAGCAGAACCGTCGACACCGGCCTTGACTTGGCTGATGAGCACCGACGAGAGCGAGTAATAGCCAAAGCCACTGCCCACCGCAAGGAAGTCGCTCAGCGAATGACCACTGAACAACAGCACCGCCGTGGCGGTAAACAACAAGGTTCCAGCAATGGTAAACACCGGCAGCAACAGCATCTCCCAACGGAATCCGGCAAACAGCCGGTCGAGATGTTCCATAGATCCTATGCCCATACCCACCTGCACGATGAGCAACTCCAAGAGCAACATCGGCAACTGAGGATTGAGCAACCACTGTGGCGTGGCGCCCGACATGCCTACGAGTATGCCGGCCAACAGCGAAACGAACAAGAGAAGATTGCCTTTCATGCCTCGCCCTCCGTCTTTTTCTGCATGAGATGGTTGAACAGACGGGCAGCACCAAAGCTACCGGCCATGCCCAACAATGCCACCACGACGGCCTCAAGACCGTAGAAGCCGATGTTGTGCATCAGCGAGTCGTTGGAGCCCAAGCCCAGTCCGAAAACAAAAAGCAGGGCACAGATAGTATAATGAGCGCTTGTCTCTACTTTATGGATATGTGGCACTCGACGCAGCGCAAAGCCCAGCACGATGCCGACAAGCAAGACGATAATTATTCTGAACATTCTTTTCCTTTATTGGTTACGGCTTGCAAAGGTATAAAAACAGCATCAATATACAAAAGAAAAAGGCAGTCGATTAGCATAAAAACCGTATATTCATAGCTTTTATTGACCTGTGTCAAGCATTTCACATCTCATTTCAAATTTCCTAGGAAGGCCACATTATGAACAACAAGAGTAAAGGTGTTGTAAAGAAAGTACGAACCTATTATCTGCTGCTTGGTTTCTCGAGATGTTGTAACTTATGTAGCAGATTCCGAATTATCTTTGTATCTTTTTGAAAGTATTGCAGCTTAAAATGCTAATAAATACAAAAAAACAAGCTGAATATTTTTATTTTGAAGGAAAATTTCTATCCTTGCAAGCGATAGAAAAATTCTATCGCTTATAACTAAAAAAAATAAATCGTATGAAGAAATCAATTTTCGTAGTAGCTTTAGCCTTAGTAGGCTTTTGCGTACAAGCACATGCAGACAATGGTGGTAACGATGTAGCTGCACAGTTCATCATTACAGACTGTGGAACTGTCCATCAGATTGCAACAGATGCAACAGCGGACGAGGCTGTAGATGCTATTGATAGATATTCCAGAGAAGATTGCTAAGACAATTGCCCAGTTTAGTGATCATTCTATACTGGGCATTTCCATTTGAACTATATGGTGAAGAAATCATTTCTTTTTATTTTCCTATTATATTTTCCTTTTTTTTCACTCTGTGCTCAGGGTACGGATTCTGTGCGCATGCAGGTGAACTACATTGCTACTTTTAGAAATTACATGGAAAGGCCGAATGCCTATACAGAGGAAAAGGTATTGGAAATAGGAGATCATCGGACCGCTTTCTATGGCAGATGGCAGAGACAGCGCGAAGAACTTGCGGAAGCCGCAATGCGTACTCTTATGCCAAGGGAGCAATTTATGTTAGAATTGGGAAAATATCCTACGCCACGTCAGTTTTATTCTATTTTTGAAAACTATCCTTCACAAGGTGTTCGTACTGTAACGGACAAGATTCTCAAGACCTTTGTATATAAGGAACCAATTCCCACTCTACGATGGACAATGGAGCAGCGTGATACAACAATACTTGACATTCCTTGCCAGTTTGCTAAAGTAGAGATGGGTGGTCGTGTGTGGACAGCATGCTTTGCGCCTTCTATACCCTCTCAAGCCGGCCCTTGGAAGTTACATGGTCTCCCAGGATTGATTCTCTATGCTCATGACAATAGTGGCATCTTTAGCTTTGAGGCCATAGAGATCAAAAAAGGAAACAGTCTCATGAAGCGGCCAAGAGATAAGAAGGCCATTGCTACCACACGGGAAGAGTTTCATCAGCTAATGATAGAAGATGCAGCCAATCCACAAGAGTTTAACAAACGCTTTGGTATTATTGATCGTGCCTGGGGACCAGATGGAAAACCGCTCATTTACAAAAAGAAGACTTGTATTTTTATGGAAGAGTAGCTTAGTGCTACTCTTGTTGTTCTTGCCTCTGTTTGTTCAGGGACAGACATTGTCAGGTTATGTACGCGACAGCAAAGGGGCTGCTGTGGGCTATGCCAATGTCACCACCCTCAATGCCCATGACAAGATGATGACCTATGCCATCTCTAAAGATGATGGCAGTTTCACCATTCAATTGCCTGACTCTACGGTGTCTGTCAGCGTCAGCGCACTTGGCTACCGCACGCTGGTCACACCGCACAAGAGTGTGTCTGACGGCATGACCTTTACGCTTGTGGCTGAGGCATACCACCTCAAGGAGGTAGTCGTCAAAAGCCACCGTATACAAAGTCACAGCGACACACTGACCTACTCCGTTGCCGGCTTCCGGCAAAAGCAAGACAGAAGTATTGGCGACGTCATTGCCAAGATGCCGGGATTGGAAGTGAGCAGCGATGGTACCGTAAAGTATCAGGGCAAGGCGATTAATAAATACTATGTCGAGGGACTGGACCTGCTTGGACGGCAGTATGGCATGGGCAATAAAAACATTCCGGCTGACAAGATTGTCTCTGTCCAGGTACTACAGAATCACCAGCCTGTCAAGTCGCTGCGCGGTGTGCAGTTCAGTGACCAGGCTGCCCTGAACCTTGTGCTTCGTGACGATGCACGCGACGTGTGGAGCGGGGCGACAGATCTCGGCGCAGGCTGGGGCGACAAGCTGGTCTATGACAACAGACTCATGGCCCTGCAGTTAGGTCGCTGTTTCCAAACGCTGATGCTCTATAAAAACAATAATACGGGCAAAGACATCAGCCGAGAGGTCAAGGATCTCATCAAGGACAATGACGGCACAGAGGATCCAGACGCATTACTCTCTTTAAGCCAAAGTTCTCTGGCCAATCTTGAGAGAAACCGTTATACCTTCAACGACAGCCATTGTGTGGCCGGCAATTGGCTCTTCAAGCTAGGCCCCGTCTCGGAGTTGCGTTTACAGAGCAGTGCCTTCCTTGACAAAACTGATCAGCAGAGCTCCACCACGACCACCTATCTCTCTTTGCCGGGATTGCCCGTCGTTGCCGAAGGAAGTGACATGTCCAACAAACGCAGTGAGTGGAAAGGTGAGCTCAACTACCAATACAATGGCAAGTCCTCCTACATCCGCAACAACCTCCGTGGCTATATGGACTTCAACAAAGGCGATGGCTCTGCTGTTGTCAATGGTATGCCGGTGCGCCGATGGGTGGAGCCAAGGCGCAGAAGTCTGACCGACGTGCTCGAACTGTCACATACCACCAGCGACAAGCGCGTTTGGAAATGGACCACGAGCGTCAACTGGCATTACCTGCCCGGACGCCTTCTTACTGCTGACAGTCTGTCTGAGCGCGTCGGCATACACAACCTCGACCTTCGCACGATGCTCCATCACGGCATCTCCATCGGATGGATTCGCCTTGATAATGCCATTGGCGCAGACTATCTGAGCCAAGATATCCATGTTGGCTTTGACAGCATACCCGACACAAAGGGCAAATACGAACGTCAGGTCCTTCGCTGGCTGCCCGAATTTGTCTTCAGCAGCAATCAGCATCTGGTGACGGTGCGAGCGAAGGTGCAGGGCGTCAGACAGTCCTACGACAAACGCGTCAAACGATACATTTGGGTGGATCCACAGTTGAGCTATCGCTGTGAGCTCTCGTCGCTGACTACTGCCACGCTTTCTCTATCTTCGTCTCATCAGTCATTGGGACTCTATGACGTGTCAGACATCCCTGTCTACAACGACTACCGCACACTCATGACCACGCAAGGACGCTTAGGTGCCACACATGCCACAACGACTGCTGCATCCCTGAAATACGCCAATCCCCTTTCTGGCTTTTTCTTCTATATCCAGCCGTCATGGCAGCGCACGTCGGGAGCCACTCTCTATCGTTACGGACTGCATGATATCATCTACACGATGGAAGCTACCGACAGCACCACACATACGACAACCTACTCGCTGCGCGCAAGGCTGAGCAAAACTTTCAACTGGGCAAAGAGCTTTGTGGCCGTGGGTGGAAGCCTTCAGCACACCGACTATCAATTGCTGCTGCTCGACGCTGTCACGCCGGCACAGCTTCGGCGTACCAACGTCTACGTCGACTATTCCCTGCGTCCTGCCGACTGGCTCTCTGTCGAGGGGCAGTCGTCCATGGATGTCACACGTCAGAAGCTGTCCGAGGACAATGCCTCGTCCGTGCACCACACCACCAACTGGAAACACATGCTCAAGGCATTCTTCTTCATCACTGATGCCGTCACGCTTTCCTGCAACAACGAGTATATGCATTTCGGTGACCATAGCCTCCCATCGCAATACTTCGCCGACATCACCCTCGACTGGAAGCGCAGCCACACGGAATGGTCCCTTGCCTTAACCAACATCTTCAATAAGAAGTCCTTCCAGCGTACGACCATCACACAAAGCCGACAGACCCTCAATACTTATCAGCTTCGTCCAAGAGAGATCGTTGTCAAGCTCAGTTTTGATATTAACTGAGACAGAGCGTGGGAATTTACTATATGTTTCCCCTTTCATACTGCAGAGGAGGCATTATGAGAAGTGAATAGTTGTTTCATATGCAGCTATTCAGCAAATTTCTTTCGATGGAAATCATCCGCATCGTTTTGGTCGTATTACTCTGTTAACGGTGCGACATGCGATGAGGTTGGGTCGGGGGGGGGGGGACCCCCCCCGACGGGGGACAAGGCTACTACCGCTGGAGAAATTAGTAAGTAGCTAAAGTTTCCCACTTGCCATTTTACAGGCTTCCGCGAATAATCGCACATTGCAATATGTTGACT
>DLDU01000001.1:0-38803 GCA_002481295.1 Prevotella sp. UBA7764
CGGCCTATACTGAATGCTTACAGTCTTTCCCATCAGCTGTAAATTTCCGTGCCGTAAAGTGTGATGACTGAGGATTGAGAAGTACGGCCACAAAAAAAAGCCCGAAGTACGTCACGTACTTCGGACTTCATTAATGATAATGTATGTATAATTGAATTGCTATGGGCAATTTTACGTGGGCTTAGTCAGCAGAGAGGCTGAAGCGCTTGTAGGCAACGACCTTCAGACCCTTGTCCTGCTTAGCGAGCCACTGTGCTACGCTTGCCTTGTCACCGTCGCCGAACTGGAACTCCTGATCAACGAGGCAGTTCTCTTTGAAGAACTTGTTGAGGCGGCCCTTAGCGATGTTCTGGATCATCTGCTCCTTGAGGTTACCAGCAGCCTCTGCAGCAACCTTTGTGCGGATGTCCTTAGCCTTGTCAGCATCCTCCTGAGTCAGCCAGCCCTTAGCGACGTTGCTCTCGATGTGATCATCAGAGTCAACGAGGTTGGGGTTGATGCCAGCCTTCTTCAGTGCGACATTGACCTGGCGCTCGACCTGCTCTTCCTTTGTCTTCTCGACAGCCACGCGAAGCTCCTCGTCGATAGTAGCCTGAGGAACAGATGCCTCGTCGAGAGCAACAGGCTTCATAGCAGCCACCTGCATGGCTACCTTGTGGCCTGCATCCTCGTTGGCAGCGGAGAGCTGAACCATGGTGCCCAGTGTGTGGCGACCCATGTGGTCGTAGGTGTAGATGTTCTCGCCCTCAAGCACGTTGTAGCCGTCGAGCTCCATCTTCTCACCGACAACGCCAGAGCGACGTGTCACAGCCTCGGCAACCTTCAGACCATCAGCCAGTGTCAGCTCCTTCACCTCATCGAGGGTCTTAGCCTTAGCAGCGATGGCAGCGTCGAGGATGTCCTGTGTCAGCTGGACATAGTCAGCACCGTTGGCCACGAAGTCGGTCTCGCACTTCAGTGCGATCATGGCAGCGAAGCCATTGACGTTCTTCACCAGCACGCAGCCGTTGGATGTGGTACGGTCAGAACGCTTTGCAGCGATAGCCAGACCACGCTCGCGAACGAGCTCTACGGCCTTGTTAATATCACCATCAGCCTCGGCCAGAGCCTTCTTGCAGTCTTTCATGCCTGCACCGGTCATAGCGCGGAGCTTCTTGATGTCTTCAATTGTAACAGCCATAATGGATATAAATCTATTGGTTTATGATAATGATTTGCTCAATTACTCAGCAGCAGGTGCCTGCTCCTCAGCAGCAGCTTTGGCAGCGGGAGCCTCTGTTGCAGCCTCCTCGCGGCGTGCGGGACGACGGCTGTGACGCTTGCCCTCAGCAGCCTCTTCGGCCTGCTCAGCAGAAGCCTTCTCGTCAGCCTTCTCGACCTTGCGCTCTTCAAGACCCTCAGCGATAGCACCGCAGACAGCATCGAGCACTACCTCGATAGAGTCCTTAGCATCGTCGTTGGCAGGGATTACGTAGTCGATGCTGCGAGGATCGGAGTTGGTGTCAACCATTGCGAACACGGGGATGCCCAGACGGTTAGCCTCCTTGACAGCAATGTGCTCCTTCATCACGTCGATGACGAAGAGGGCAGACGGCAGACGAGTCAGGTCGGCGATAGAACCAAGGTTCTTCTCCAGCTTGGCGCGCTGACGGTTGATCTGCAGAATCTCACGCTTGGAGAGGTTAGAGAATGTACCATCGTTCATCATCTTGTCGATGTTCGTCATTTTCTTCACGGCCTTGCGGATAGTCGGGAAGTTAGTGAGCATACCGCCCGGCCAACGCTCGATGACGTAAGGCATGTTGACAGAGGCAGCTTTTTCAGCTACGATGTCCTTAGCTTGTTTTTTAGTAGCGACGAACAAAATCTTCTTGCCGCTCTTGGCAATAGCCTTGAGTGCCTCAGCAGCCTCGTCGATCTTGGCTACAGTCTTGTTGAGGTCGATGATGTGAATGCCATTGCGCTCCATGAAGATGTAAGGAGCCATAGCTGGATTCCACTTGCGTTTGAGGTGGCCGAAATGGCAGCCTGCCTGAAGTAACTGGTCAAATGATGTTCTTGACATAGTCTTTGTCTTTTTAATTGTTTACTTTCTTTTTAATTCTTGATGTTGTTCAGAATCAACGGTGCAGTAATCCAAGTCCGGAGTCTGCACCGTTTAGATGCTAAACTATGCGCTAAAAGCCAGCAGCAGATTAACGCTTGCTGAACTGGAAGTGACGGCGAGCCTTTGGCTGACCCGGTTTCTTACGCTCAACGGCACGGCTGTCACGTGTGAGGAAGCCAGCGTCCTTGAGAGCCTTCTTGTCTTCAGCGTTGATTTTCACCAGTGCGCGAGCGATGGCGAGGCGGAGAGCCTGGCTCTGGCCTGTGAAGCCACCACCGTCGAGGTTGGCTTTGATGTCGTATTTCTCAGCGGCTTCGAGAAGCTGCAGCGGCTGCTTAACCACGTACTGCAGGATGGCCGATGGGAAGAAATCCTTGATGTCTTTCTTGTTGATAGTGATCTTGCCGGTACCCTCAGAGAGGTAAACACGAGCTACAGCGCTCTTACGGCGACCGATTGCGTTAATAACTTCCATCTTACTCCTTATTATTTATACTGGTTAATGTCGATAGTCTTAGGCTGCTGAGCCTCTTTGTTGTGCTCTGCGCCATCGAAAACATAGAGGTTGTCCATCAGAGAGCGACCCAGGGGACCCTTGGGCAGCATGCCTTTGACGGCGTGGCGGATCATCTTGTCGATGCCGTCCTTGCGCTTGCGCAGCTCGGCGGGGGTGTTGAAGCGCTGACCGCCTGGATAGCCAGTATAGCGTGTGTAGACCTTGTCGGTCTCCTTCTTGCCGGAGAAGACGACTTTGGCAGCGTTGATGATGATGACGTTGTCACCGCAGTCTACGTGCGGAGTGAAGTTGGGTTTGTACTTTCCGCGGAGCAGCTTGGCGACCTTGGAGCACAGACGACCCACGATCTGGTCAGTGGCGTCGACAACGACCCACTCTTTCTTTGCTGTTTCCTTGTTAGCGGAAATAGTCTTGTAACTTAAAGTGTCCATTTTAAAAATTGAATTACTACTAAAAAACTTTTGATTACACTTTGTGATAACAGAGACCTCGCGGCGCCTCCAGTCTAAAAGAGACCATCCACAGCATTATCTCTGATGCCGATGAAGATTCACTAACCGTCGTGTCTCGGCCAAATGAGACAGACTATTAACACCTCACGGCTGCGGAAGCTCTAAGATGCACTCCCACAATCGGTTTGCAAAGTTACTACTTTTATTTGAGACGCTTGTCTGTGGAGCGTTCTTTTCTGCTTCTGTTTATTGATTATTAACACGTTTATTGATTATTAACTACGGTTTTTGCGCTTCAATGGTTGCTGATGGATTATTCTCCCGAAAACGTTTGGAAGATATGGAATAAAAGATTAACTTTGCATTAAACAATAAACACTTTGATTATGATAGGCTTTGTGTCAACAAGAACGCCTGTAAAAGGTAAGTTCGTAAAAGAAGTGAGGGAGGCATTGGTTCGTTGTCTCTCAGGTAATTTCAATGAGGACGAGAAAAAGAATATTGCTAAAGATCAAGCTCTCAGACAAAGATACCATATTATATGGGGGTGAATTCCCTAATCCTAATAAAGATACATAGCGTATGTATCGAGCGTTATACATATAATTAATTTTCCTATAATTCATGGCTTACGATTATCTCATAGTTGGCTCCGGCCTTTTCGGTGCCACGTTCGCATATTTTGCTCATAAGCAGGGTAAGCGTTGTCTGGTCATAGACAAGCGCCCGCAACTTGGCGGCAACGTCTATTGTGAAAACATTGAAGGCATCAATGTGCATCAGTACGGTGCCCATATCTTCCATACCTCTAATAAGCAGGTATGGCAGTTCGTCAATTCCTTGGTGGAGTTTAACCGCTACACCAACTCTCCCGTAGCCAACTATCAGGGTAAGCTCTATAATCTGCCGTTCAATATGAACACGTTCTATCAGATGTGGGGCGTGACGACACCAGCTGAGGCCACGGCGAAGATCGAGAGCCAGAGGCAAGAGGCGGTAGAGAAGATGCGGGCAGACGGCGTCTCCGAGCCGCGCAACCTTGAGGAGCAGGCGTTGACGCTGATCGGACGCGACATCTATGAGCGGCTCATCAAAGGCTATACCGAGAAGCAGTGGGGACGGAAGTGTACTGATCTCCCGGCGTTTATCATCAAGCGCCTGCCCGTACGGCTTGTCTTCGACAACAACTATTTCAATGATACCTATCAGGGCATTCCTATCGGAGGCTACAATCAACTCATCAACTCTCTTTTGGACGGTGTAGAGACCAAGACGAGTGTAGACTTCTTCGACGATCGTGCCCATTGGGAAGGATTGGCGGCAAAGATTGTGTTCACAGGCGAGCTTGACCGTTTCTACGACTATAAGCTTGGACATCTGGATTTCCGTACGGTGCGCTTCGAGACCGAGGTGCTCAACGAAGCCAATCATCAAGGCAATGCTGTAGTGAACTATACCGAAGCCAGCGTGCCTTACACCCGCATCATTGAGCATAAGCACTTTGAGAGTTTCGGCCAGGCAGTCTACGACAACCCCAAAACGGTCATCAGCCGTGAGTACAGCACTGAGTGGAAACCCGGCATGGAGCCCTATTATCCTGTCAACGACGAGAAGAACAACCGACTCGCCGAAGCTTACCGCCAATTGGCCGCACAGGAAGAGAATGTTATCTTCGGTGGTCGACTGGCCGAATATAAGTACTACGACATGGCGCCGGTCATCGAGAAGGTGATGAAGATGTTTGGCGAGTAAACGGGCTACAGAAGTAGAAAGTAAAAGTAACGATGATGTTGGAAGCTAATAATAATTACGACAAAGTTCATTTCGCGGTGTTAGCAATAGGAGCCACAGCAAAAGCAATGCATACGGCTCCTTCGGACATCTATCTTAGACTTAAGAAGTATAACTTGGTAAAAGAACTGTTATTCGACTGCTATGACACTTTGCACGCTGAAAGTATAGAGGGTGTAGTTTGGAATATTACAGAAGCATTAAAGAGCAGAGAATCATGAGATTATACCATGGGTCATACGTAGTGGTGCAAGAACCACTTGTCTATGTTGGTCGAAGGTCATTGGATTTCGGCCCCGGCTTTTACGTGACCAAGCTAAAGGACCAAGCAGAGAAATGGGCCCGCAGAGTAAGAACTATCAGAAATGCTAATAGCGCCTATGTCAGTGCTTACGAATTCGACATCGAGACTTGGCTTAAAACCAAAGCTAACGCTCCTCGACATCTGGTCTTAAATGCTTATGATGAACAATGGCTTGACTTTATTGTGGCAAGCAGGAAAGGTCAACAGCCATGGAAAGGATTTGATGTGATAGAAGGAGGTGTCGCAAATGACCAAGTAATCGATACGGTAGAAGATTATTTCGCTGGTCGTATTACTATAGAGCAAGCTCTTGGACTTTTGCGTTTCGCGAAGCCGACACACCAAATGTGTATTAACTCTCAGAATATTGTAGAACAGTATCTTAAATTTACGGATGCGTTTAAAATAGAGTAAGATGCGTGATCAAGTGTTATGGCGTAAGATTGCCAGAATAATAATACTAATAAAAGATCAACTTGGTATTCCTGTGGAGAAGGCAATGGATTTGTTTTACAGATCCCATACCTTCGAGCTACTTAATAATCCTGAGACAGGTCTCCAGCTGATGAGTGATCAATATATCTTTGAGGATTTTTGCAAAGAGATGGAAGCATGATTTATTGATTGCTTCATCGTAAAAACAGCATTCTATGGCAGAGACATTAAAGGAGAAAACAGCTAAAGGACTCTTTTGGGGCGGCATGAACAACTTTGTGCAGCAGGTGGTGGGACTGGCGTTTGGCATCATACTTGGCCGTCTGCTGTCGCCGTCGGACTATGGCATGATAGCGATGATCACCATCTTCTCGCTGATTGCCAATGCTATTCAAAACAGTGGATTTGGTGCGGCGCTGACCAATCTCGACCATCCGACAGACGAAGACTACAACTCCGTGTTTTGGTTCAACGTCACGGCGAGCACGACGATGTATGTCATTCTTTTCTTCTGTGCACCGCTTATCGCCGACTTCTATCACACTCCTGCCTTGGTGCCATTGTCGCGCTACGTGTTTCTGAGCTTTGTGTTCAGTTCGTTTGCCACGGCTCCCTATGCCTATCTCTTTAAGAACTTTCAGGCCAAGCTTCAGACCAAGAGTGGCATCATCGCCGTGGTGTCGTCGAGCGTTGTGGGAGCTGTGCTGGCTTTTCTTGGCTTCGGCTATTGGGCTTTGGCCACACAGAGTCTGGTCTTTGTGGGTGTGAGTTCCGCTATGGCGTGGCACTACTCAGCCTGGCATCCCACGCTGCATATCGATTATCGTCCTGCCATGCGCATGTTTAAGTTCTCGTGCAAGATACTTGCTACGACCATCGTCACGCAAATTAATAATAATGTGTTGAACATTCTCCTTGGTCACTACTTTTCCGCTCACGACACGGGCAACTATAATCAAGCTTACCAATGGGATTCGAAGTGCTTCAATCTTGTGCAGGGCATGGTCAACCAAGTGGCTCAGCCAGTGCTTGTAGATCTTCGTAGCAACCAGGGACGTCAGTTACAGGCCTTGCGCAAGCTGATGCGTTTCACCTCGTTCATCGCTTTCCCGTTGTTGCTGGGCTTCGGTCTTGTGGCTCGCGAGTTCATCGTTTTGGCCATCACAGCCAAGTGGTTGCCCTCTGCCGAACTGCTTCAGCTGCTTGTCATCAGTGGAGCTACCTTCCCGTTGGTGTCGTTGCTTTCCAGTCTTGTCATCAGTGAAGGACGTTCAGGACTTTATTTTTGGATTACAGCTTCACTGGGAGTTGTGGAGATCGGTTTGATGTTGTTGCTCTATCCTTATGGCATTCGCACGATGGTCATCGCTTATGTCTTGGTCAACATCGTGTGGCTGTTTGTCTGGCATTTCTTTGTCAACCGTATGGTGGGCTATTCCTTGTGGCAGTTTCTCAAGGACACCATGCCCTTTGCGCTGGCAGCTTTAGGCGTGATGGTGGCCACTCATCTTCTCACAAGTGCCATCAGCAATCTGTGGCTTCTGCTGTTCTCCCGTATCATCATCGCCGTATTGCTCTACTACGCCGTCATGCGTGTGGCGCGTGTGAAGATCTTACAGGAGTGTGTCAACTTTATATTTAAGAAAAAGCGTTGACGGGATTTAAGAAAAAGCGCTGACGGGTAGTGTGCCGTCAGCGCCTGTTGTGCTTAGTGCAAGAGATATTCTACTATCAGCGTACTGTTGTAGGCTAAGAGATAAACCGTGAGCAGCATGGTCGTGTTCTTCGCTGTTTGTAGCCATTTGCCATTGAGATCTGTGTAGAGGCAGGCGATTGCCACGGGAATGAAAAACATCCAGTGAGCACCGTTGATGTACACCTCGTTGCAGCCGAAGCCCAAGACGATGTGTATCAGCAGATCCACAGCCCACCACGACAACAACATTTGTATGATGCGGCGCTTGCGTCCCACTACGATGCCGGCGAAGAAAAGAATGGCGACCAGCGCATTGATCACATAGTTAAACCATGAGCGGTAGTGTACCACAGCAGGTCGACCGAGGTAGATGTCGCCGAGGAGATAGTCACGGTGCAACTGTATGGACTCTCCGAAGAGCCCCTCTACGATGCCATAAGTGCGGTGGGCCGACACACTGATGTATTTCAGGAAAGGCTTGTTGCTGAGTTGTTCACCTGAAATCTTCTTGTTTAGAATCTTGTTGATGGAATCTTTTTTCGCCAGAGTAGGGTCTTTTGCTCTTGTCTTTGCCACGATGATGGCCGATTTCTGCGCGCGCGGCAGAGCCAGCTCATAGTATTGTGCGGTGGCTCCGGCCATAAGCAGAAGCGTAGGCAGACAGAAAGCCAATACGATGTTTTTCCATTGAAAGGTCTTCTTCCCGTCGACGAAGAGTCCGCCGAGCAGCGTCTTCACGCCGTTAGTGAGCGTCACGCCAGTGGTGAGCAAATAGAGAATGGCACCTTTCCACCAGGCTACGGGCTTGTTGTCACGCAGACATTTGCCGAAGACATAGAGCGTGAGCGTGAGCAGAAACGCCGACACGATGAAGTGATCAGGCGACATGGCTGCCGTGAGTACCGAGGCGAAGGAGAAGAACAGAGCCGTGAGCCATAGGCTGTCCTTTACCCCCAAGCCCATCACCTCCTTGAGTGTGCGGTAGGTAAACAGGGCCGTGTAGGTAGAGAGCACCGTGATCAGCACACCTATTATAATAGGAGCAGCGTTGAAATCAAAGGTCACCATGATCCAGTGGTTGAGCTGATACAGTGGCCAAAAGAAGAACGTGTAGATCGGATGGCGGTTGATCTCGTAGTAAGCTGTGTACTGCGTCAGCATCATGTAGGCGTAGGGATCGTAGCCGGAGAAGTGCAGCTGGTTGTTGTACAGCCACCAGGCTCCTACGTGACCATGGCGTGCCATGGTGAACCGTCCCCAATGAGCATAGACGAGCAAGGCGTTGAGTGCGCCGAAAACGAGGACTGATACTAAGTCAAGCCATCGTTCGGGCTTATTGCGCAAGGCAAAGATATTAAAGGGATTCTTCATAAAGGTGCAAAATTACAAAAACTTTTCGTTCCAAAGGCGACGTAAGTCGAAATAATGTCGTATTTTTGTACGCATAAACATATATCCAAGAATTAACTGTCACACACGATGAGTAAGATTATCGTCAACTATACGCTTTATTTAGGCACCATGGCCAACAAGGTGGCTTTGGGCAAGGCACGCCAAGACAACAATAAGACATTCGAGCGCTTGGGCTTTCCTGTGGAAGATCTCGTCTGCAAGAACTATAAGTTGCCGTTGCTTCCTAACCTGCAAGGGCTGTGGCTCCACGTGAAGATGCTGGTCCGGCGGGGCGGGCACAACGAGTTTTACTATCAGTATCCCACTTCGGCGCGCAACGGTTTCCCTATTGTGGCCCGTCTGCTCCATGCTTTTCGCAACCGCATCGTCCTCATCATCCACGATGTTCAGTCGCTGCGCTATCACCGCGATCCCAGTCAGGATATTGGCATTTTCAACTCTGCCGACCTCATCATCGCCCATACCGAGCCGATGCGACAGTGGTTGATCGACCACGGCGTGAAGACTCCCATCGTGTTGCTTCATATTTTCGACTACTATTCCGAGGATGATTTCTTGCCCGTCGACGACATTGTTGCCAGACACAACGAGGTCGTCTTTGCTGGAAATCTTCGGAAGTCGGAGTTCCTTCCCGCCTTGTGCCGTCATCCTTTCAGTGGTTTGACGTTCAATCTCTATGGCTTGAAGGGCGACATCGACTTTTCGTCCTATCCACATATTAAATATTGTGGCGTGTTCCAAGGCGACCACACGGGCACCATCCATGGTGGTTGGGGACTCGTATGGGACGGCGACAGCATCACCACATGCGATGGCGTTCTCGGCGACTATCTGCGCTATAACCTCCCTCACAAGCTTTCACTGTATATCGCTGCCGGACTGCCCGTTATCGTGTGGAGCCAGTCCGCAGTGGCCGACTGGGTGAAGGAAAATCACTTGGGCCTTGTCGTTGACAGTCTCGAAGAGTTGCCAGAGCGCATCGCCGCCGTCTCTGAGGCTGAGCACCGCGACTACATTGCCCATTGCCGCGAGATGGGCAACAGACTTCGCAATGGCGAGATGCTCAAAGCCCGGCTGAACGACTGACTTTTGTAGTCTGCTATTTTTCTTCTCCCGTCTCTTTTCTTGCGTCGTCGATCAGTGTCATGAGCAGGTCGCTCTCGCCGGTGACGACCTTACGGCAAAACATCTTTCCCGACTTGGTGATGCGGTCGAAGTCAAACTCATCGAGGATTTTGATGTTGGTGCTGTAGTCGATGAAGGTCAGTGGCGTCAGTGCAGTCAGGCTTTTGTAGCGTCCTTGTGCCAGCATACAGCGGTCAGCGTATTTCGGCGAGTTGAAGGCTACGGTCTGCACAAAGGTCTCAGCTGGGCAGAAACTTGTTTTGAAGTATCCCACCAAATGCTCATTGTTGTCCCACTGGTTGAGCACGTCGTGTGCCAGGTCGGGTGTGATAGCCCACCAGGCGGCTCCTTTGTAGAGCGTATACTCCTTATCGGGGCAGTGGATGGTCAGTGTTTTGCGCACACCGAGCATCGCCACGGCCTCGCGCAGTCCGTTGCGTGCTTTGCTGAGCAGCGTGCCGTTGGCCCACGGCTTATCGGTGAAGAAGCGCAGCTTGGCATATTGTTGCGATAGCTTCCCTTGGTGGAGCATGGAGATGCCTTGCAGGAAGATCTTGCCATTGGCCTTGTCGAAGAACTCCATGATCCTGCTGTTGCTCCACACGGGGTAGTCCATGCCGCTGAGCGTAACGAGATAGTCGAAGGAGCCGGCGGCGAGGGCAGCGCGCACCAGTTCCATCTGATACTCCACCTCATTGATACTTCCCCAGCAGACATTGACGCGGTGCTCGATGAAGTGAACGTTGGGTTGGTCGATGCGCTCGGTAAACGGGCGGATATCGCTTTTGGCGTCGATGTGAATAAAGAACTCCGAGCCGTCGGGCAGACTGTCGACAAGCCGCTTCAAGTGGACAGGGTCTTTATGTGCGGAGATAAGAAATGCGAGTTTTGCCATATTATGATAATCGTTTGTTTATTGATCGTTATTCGTTTCGTCTACCGTCCGATGATCTTATGCAATCGGTTGGTAATCGCTTTGCCGATGACGCGGAAGTTGCCATAGCGCAGGTTGAGGAAGAGCTCTTCCAACGACCGTCCCAGTTTTATCCAAGGATGTCCCCAAGCACTGCGGCGGTAGAACCGCTCCTTATATGCCACGTTGTCGATGACATATCGCGGATGTTTCAGTGGAAATTGGAGCTCAAAGCGTTTCATGGTGAAGATCTTGCGCAGTCCGCGTGGTGTCGTTTTCTCGCTGGCAGAATAGTGCGTGGAGTCGGCGGTGAGGCCGATGTTGTTGATGAGATTGCGCTTCGGCATGATGGCGAGTCCGTTGTTGAGCATCATGCTTGCCCAGAATATGGTCTCATAGTAGGGGATTCCTGATGCTTTGTGCTTGCGTGTCAGGTCCATCATAGACTTTCTGTATTTGCGCTGTCTGATGATGTCGTTCAGCAGCTTCACGGCATTGGGGTCATCGAGAAACGAGTATGTTCCGTCCCAAGTGTCAATGACCCTGCGCCACGAGGCCCATCCCCAGATGGAGAACGTGGAGGTGAAGAAATAGTCGTCGGGTACGTCGGCCGACACTTCGTCCTCGTTGAATCCAGAGATCAGCCAGACTCGGTTGTCATGTTCGTAGCGGTCGAGCATCTCCTTGCAGAAGGGGAAAAACGACTGCGAGGGCACATCGTCGTCCTCGAGCACGATGCACTTGTCCACCATCGAGAACGCCCAACGCTGTGAAAGGTATTCCGAAGGGTCACAGCCTTGGTTTTTCTCGCAGTAGTGGCGCTGCACGTCGCATTCCCAGTCGATGTTTTCAGCTATCTTGCGGCAGGCCATGATGCCCGGCATGTCGCGCTCGCCTCGTGGGCCATCCTGGTAGAGAAAGAGATGGCTGGGGCGTGCCTGGCGCACCTGCTCAAACACTTGTTGAAATTTATCGGGGCGGTTGAAGAAGAGCATCAGCACCGCCACATCGGTTTTATAAGCTTGCATAGAGGATGATGGTTGTATTGTGGTCAGTCAGGTTATCTGTTGTTTTCACCGTCCAACCGCCGGATGATCTTGTAGGGATTCCCGGCGATGACGACATTGCTGGGCACGTCTTTGACGATGACTGTGTTTACGCCGATGGTCACGTTGTCGCCGATGGTCACGTCGCCAATGATTTTCGTACCGGCCGCGATAAAGACGTTGTTGCCGATCGTGGCGCTTTTTCCTTCCTCAGGCGTCTTGTGGCCGATGAGTACTCCCGGATAGAGCGTGCAGTTCTCGCCGATATGTGTTTTCGGATTTATGACAATGGATCCCCAGTGCCATATCGTCAAACCCTTGCCACAGGTGTTAGGGGGAATCTGGAAGCCGGTTTTGTAGCTCAGCCGCCGCAATCGCCAAGCCCAATAGACATGGCCGATGAGGTACCAGCCACGTTGTGGCGCATTCTTGTAGTATTCCAGATGACGGAGCGCCACGATATACTGCCAGATGCAGTGCTGGTCTGACATGGGGTTGGTGGCGATGCGCTCTTTCCATCGGCTGAGCAGATGCAGCTGTTTCTGATAGTTTTTTGAGTCAGCTCTGAGAAACGCTTTGAGCATAGCTCGGGAATTTATCTTGTCGGTTGCGGCCATGTTTCTTCTTTTCGCTTGTAGTAATGTATGTATTGCAAAGATACATTTTCTTTTTCAATATCCTTTGCTTTTTCCCATAATTTATTTTCATTCCATTTTATTTGGGCTTTCCACTCGTTTGCAGTACCTTTAAATAAGATACGCTGCACTCGGGAAATCCAAATAAAATTCCATTTCATTCCATTTTATTTGGGCTTTCCACTCGTTTGCAGTACCTTTGTAATCAAAAAGGAAGACATGGACTACAAAGAGCAACTCTATAAGTATAACCAGCCCAATCTGCGGGCCTGCCAGCTGAAACAGCTGGAGATTCTCAAAGACATCGACAAGGCTTGCAAGAAAATGGGCATCAGCTATTGGCTCGATGGCGGTACGCTGTTGGGTGCCGTGCGCCACGGTGGATTTATCCCATGGGACGACGACATCGACATCGCCATGGACGTGAAGGATCTCCGCCGCTTTGTCAAGGAGGGACAGGCCTATCTGCCTCAGAACCTGATGATACAGTCGAGGGAAACCAATCCGCAGGTGAGGGCGCAAAACGTGAAGGTGCGTGACCTCAACTCGCTCTATATCGAGAAAGTCGACAACTTCATCGACGACTATGAGAAGGGCATCTATGTCGACATCTTCCCCTTCGACCGCCATCCCAATGCACCGAAAGCGTGGATCAAACGGTTGAGTATCGGCATCACGAAGAGCATGGCGATTCTCAACCACTCCCATCGCTACTCGCTGCGCGCCGTGGCTGAGTTTTTCTGGTTCGGAGGCAAGAAGTTGCTCTATACGGCTCTGTGGCGTGTGCTCATGCTGTGCTGCAAGTCAACACGCTACGCCGACATCCCGTCGATGAACGGCTATGGCATCACCCACGACCGCTCCACTGTGTTTCCCTTGGGCAAGATACGCTTCGAGGACACGGAGTTCCCGGCACCAAACGACCCCGATCAGTATCTCAAGAACATCTACAAGGACTATATGACCATCCCGCCCGTGGAGAAGCGCCACTTCCATGCGATCCTCATCATCCCCGATTTGAAGGTTCATGAGGGCGAGAAGTAACTGACGGAAAAGAATAGATAAGATTGGGAAAATACTCCTTTTGCTGATAAGAAAAGCCGACAAAAGTCTGTCAGCCTGGACTTTCGTTCTAGAGAGAAAAGCGAGGATAAAAAGAGATAAAAGAGAGTTGCTTCATCCAAAAAAGCGAGATGAAACGATCAAAAACCGATATTGTCGTCCTCAAAAAGGTTATTTTACTCGATGAAAAAGCCTTTCTGAGGTGATGAAAACGGTGGTTTGACCAAAAATTCTCTAGAGAATTTTTGGTCAAACCACCGTTTTTATAATGAGCAAAAAATCGTTTTTCTCTTAAATGGTTGTTGTTCAGAGAGTTGATAACATTGAGCAAAATTCGAAAAATCGACACCAAAGTACTGTTTGCTGGCAAAGAACGCATTCTCAGAGGCGAAAAATTGTCATAAAACAAAACAATTTCGTTCTTGTTTCCCCTCCGTCTTTGATAGTGTATAGTGTTTCTATCTTTCTTTCAGCGTCTCCAGTGAGTGGTTCAGTCCCGTGGAGATGTCGAAGAGTGGCTTCCATCCCGTGTGCTCTATCTTTGAAGTGTCGAAGGTAGCGCGCGTCACGGGGGTGGTGTTGCCTTGGTCGGCAGTCGCGGGTATGTCGAAGACCACTTTGCGCTTGGCCCACGCGGCCACCTGCTCAGCGAGCTGTCGGATGGTGATGTTGCCCTTGGCGTCGGCCACATTGTAGGCTTGTGCGCTCTCGCCGTGAAACAGCAAGTGGAGGAGGGCGTGGGCACTGTCTACGACATAGAGCCAGCTGCGGTATTGCTCGCCACGGCTTTTCAGCACGATGTCCTCACCACGGAGCACGTTACGGAAAAACTGAGCGAAGACACGGTTGTCCGACTCAGTGAAGCCTGGGCCATAGGTGTGGCACAGGCGGGCAATGGTCACCGGCGTGCCATACTCCGTGGCGTAGGCGATGCACAGCGTCTCGGCGGCCCGTTTCGACGAGGGATAGCAGGCGCGTGGCGTGGCGCAGTCGACATAGCCGCTGCTTGTCTCGGTGAAGGCGTGACCGTCGCCCTGACCATAGATCTCGCCCGACGAGACATAGACCATCTTGCGCAGACCGTGCTGGCGTCCATAGTCCAGCAGATGAGCCACGCCGTCGATATTGGCTTTGATAACCTCTACGGGCTGCTGCTTGAAGAAGTTTGGACTGGCGTTGCTGGCCGCGTCGATGATATAGTCGTACGGCGTCTCACCCACGATAGGCTGTGTGACGTCTATCTCCACGAACGAAAAGCGCGGGTCATTGGCGTAGGCGGCAAAGCGCTTTTCGGCCCTTCGGCGGTTGCGGCCGGCAGCGAAGACCTGCAGATTGCGGTGAGGATCCGCCATGGCGATGTCTACCACACAGGCACCGACGAGTCCCGTGGCTCCCGCCACGAGCAGGGAGTGTCCTTGCAGCGCGTCGAGGTTGAGGCCTTGGACGTAGAGTTGCCTGATGTCTTCTTGGTAAGGTGTCATTTCAGCCATGTCTCCGGTTGTACCTTCATCAGGGCCTTGAGGATTTCCAAGTCCTCTACGGTCGTGATCTTGATGTTCTTTTCCGATCCCGGCACGATGTGCATCTCGCGTCCGCCGAGTTCCGCCATCAGCGTGCAGGAAGCCACCGAGTTGGTGATGCCTTTGGCTTTTGCCTCCTCATGTGCCAGGATGAGGTTGCCCAGGCGAAAGGTCTGTGGCGTCTGTGTGCGGATGAGTTTGTCGCGTGGAATGCTCGTGGAGGTGGTGAAACCGTCGTCGCTTTCGAGGATGGCCTCGCGGCATTTGATGCCGGTGATGGCGTAGCCGTATTTCTGGCAGATGGCGATGTTGCTCGAAATGATGTCTTGTGAGAGCAGCGGACGCACGGCGTCGTGCACCAGCACCAGGTCGTCGTCCTTGCATCCGGCCTCGCGGAGACCATAGATGCCGTTGTGGATCGACTCCTGCCCGTTCTTTCCGCCGGGGAAGATCCACTTCAGCTTGGTGATGTTGAACTGGTTGGCGTAGGACTGCAACACCGTTTCCCATCCTGCGAGGCACACCACGGCGATGCCGTGGATGTCGGGATGCTGCTGAAACGCCTTCATCGTGTGGATGATGATCGGGCAGTTGTCTACGTGCATGAACTGCTTGGGAATGTCCTGTCCCATGCGGTTGCCGGACCCGCCGGCGATGATGAGTGCATAGTTCATATAGTGGTGTCTGTTTTCTTCATGGCAAAGATAACACAAATATCTGACATCTGCAAGCATCCGGGCGCAAGGATACCTGTTTTAGATTGTTCTTTCGTAACTTTGCCTTGAGGAAGTTTGTTCCTGTTGAGTGAAAATATGAATCGGTCAACTCATTAAGTAACCACCGTACAACATTCCGTTATATACAAGCAGATAGCACATCAGTAGCGCAACGAGAATGCGCAGCGAGGGCAGATACTTCGGGTCGATATGTCGGAACAGGTACGCCACGGCGACGGGTACGACGATGAGCCAATGCGCACTCATGATGTAAGCCTCGTTGAGACCGAAGCCGAGCACGACATGGATGAGCAGGTCGAAGCCAAGAAACGACAAGGCGAGCCAGAGAAAGCGGCTGCGGCGGCCTGCCCACACACCGAGAAGAAAGAGCAGGAAGATGAAGGCTTCCACGATGTAGTTGAAGGCAAAGCGATAGTGCACGATGACGGGGCGGTTGCGCAGCACGTCTTCGAGCAGATGATCGCTATGCAGCTGGATGGGCTCGCCGAGTACGTTCTCTATCAGACTCCGTCCGCGTGGCGTGCTGATGTCGGTCCACTGCGAGAACTCTCCGTTGGCGATTGGTTTGCCCTCGTGGGCGTGGATGGCGAGACGGCTGCTCTTGGCGGCCTTGACAGAGTCTTGTCGGGCTACGATGGCAAGGGCTGTGCGGCGGATGAGCGAGGTGTCTGTGGTGTGCATGGTGTCGGCGACCTGCTGACAGGTCTTGGCCATGAGTTTGTCGTGCTTCTTCACCTTGGCCTCCTGACGCGCAATGAAGTTAGGTCGCTCATAGGTGTACCATTCCCATCGGGCAAAGCCCCAGATGAGAGCAGCGGGTAAGACACACGTCAGCAACAGGTTGGCAGGGCGCCAAAAACGCTTGCCACCGACGAAGAGATTAGCTAAAAACACTTTGATGCCGTTGTTGAGTGAGATGCCCGCAGTGAGAAAGAACAGCAGGACGGTCTGCCAGCGAGGCATGGTCTTTCCCGCCTTCATCTTCATGCCGGAGAGATAGAGCACCAGCGTGAGCATGAACATCGACAGGCAGAAGTGGTCGGGAACGCTGAGGGTCACCATCACGTAAGCGAAAGAGAACAGAAAAGTGGTCAGCAGCCAGGCGTCGTCCTTGCCGATGCCTACTACACGATGGAGCAGACGCACCATATATATATAGGTGTAGTAGGCGCAGACTATGAGTATTCCGCCCATGATGAGCGGAGCGGCGTTGCGCCCAGTGAGCCACTCCACGGCGGCATTGAGTTGTGAGGGCAGCCACATGAAGAAGGCCAGCAGCGGGTGGCGGTAGATGTTGTAGGCGGTGGTCCAGTGGTCGATGACAATGTAGCTCAGCGGATCGAAGCCTGAGATATGGAAGGTGCTCAGCACCAGTTTGCGGTAGTTGTCGTTGAGATGGCTCAGCTGATGCCAGTAGCGGACGATGACCAGCGCGTTGAGCAGGGTGACATAAGCCAGGACCAGCGCGCGACGAACGATTTCTTTCTTGTTCACAGCCATGACAATTATCGTTTAAGAAAGAACCGGACCAGCAGAAAGTTGACAGGCACGCAGACGCAGAACATCGGTATCGGTGCCCACCGCTTCGGCACGCCCAACCAGATGAACAGCGCGAGCATGGCCATCTGCAGCAAATAGTTGACCACGTGGCTCAGCGCGAAGCCGGCACCATGCTTCACGTTGGCCTTGACATGAAAGGTGAAGTGGGTGCTGGCGTAGAAGTTGAAACAGAAGCTTACCGCGTAGCCCACGGTGTTGGCTACGCCCGCGTTTGTCCATTGGAGCAGTAGCAGGTACACACCATACTGTATAAGCGTGGCCACGCCGCCGACGATGCCGAAGCGCAGTACCTCGCCCAGCTTCTCCCGCTTGTCTTTATCTAAACGGCTTATAATGTCTTTCATCGGCATATTGCAACATTTCTTTGTCGCCGCGGCTGTCGCCGTAGGCGGTGATACGGTAATGGTCGCGCGGCTCGCTCAGCAATTCCTGCACACGGCGCACCTTTTCGGGACCATAGCAGTTGGCGGTGAGGAAGCGGCCGGTGACCTTGCCGTCGATGACTTCTATCCGGGTGCCTACGATGGAGAGACGGTGACTGCTCTGGTAATGACGGAAGAAAGGAGCCACCCAGTTGTCGATGCTCGCGCTGACCACCATCACCTGTCCGCCCTTGTCAAGGGCGTGGCTTAGAGTGGCGAGCCCCTGGGGACGGAGAAGCTCCGGATTGTCAGCGGCAAAGCGGCGGCAATAGTCGTTGAAGGTGTCCAGTGGCATACCGGCGAAAAAGTGGGTGAAGACCTTTTGCTTCGCTTTCCAATTGGGATAGAGATGGCACTTCATCAGCACCAGCTGAGGCAGGTAGCGCAGAAAACCACATGTCATGCGCCACGTGCCATGGACGTAGCGAATAAAGGCAAGCAGCGTGTCGCGTGTGGTCAGCGTGCCGTCGAAGTCGAAGAGAAACACTTGCATAGTTGGTCTCTTTTAATACTCAATAGATGATCACGAGGAATGCGACGGACCATGCCAGGACATCGAGCTGGATGAAGCGGTCGTGGAGGATGATCTTTGTGGGATTGCCGCTCTTCTTTTCCACTACGGCTATCTGCAGATAGCGCAGGATACCTACCAGCACGAAGATGGAGGTGAGATAGAGATAGTCGTTGTGGAAGGCAGCGATGACCTCGGGACTTACGGTGTACATGATATAGCACACCAGTGTCACGGCGGCTGTGATGGTGATGCTTTGGTTGATAAACGTCATGTTGTAGTGGATGGTGTTCTTGCGTGGCGGCTGTCCCGTCTGTTCCATACGCAACACATCGTCGCGGCGCTTGGCAAGACTCATGAACAGTGTCAGCAAGAAGGTCATCAGCACAATCCATTTGCTCAGCACAATGCCCGTTGCAAAGCCACCGGCAAACAGACGGAGCACAAAGCCGAAGGCCACCACGCACACGTCGATGACGGCATACTGCTTCAGCTTGGCACAGTAGCCGAGGTTCATCAGCCAATAGAAGAGGATGACGCTGCCCACGCTTATGGCATTGCTCTCCATGTCGCTTCCCACGGTAAGTAGGAGAGCACAGCTACCCATCGACATGAGGAACAGCAGGAACATCAGGCCGTAGGCCTGTGCTATGGTGACCGCGCCGGAGGCAATGGGGCGGTGGCATTTCTCGGGATGGCGGATGTCGTCGGCAAGATCGCAGATGTCGTTGTAGCAATAGATGCTCGATGCTACGAAGCTAAATGCCATGAAGGTGATCAGTGACGACAGTAGGGGCTGGGCCTCGAAAAGCTTTCCGCCAAACATCACGGGGCAGAATACGAAGGCGTTCTTCATCCATTGTGCCGGGCGGATGAGCTTAAGTAAACTGGTATAGTGCATGAGTATTTCTTTTATTTTTCAGTTGTCTTTTTCATTGAAATCGTCTTTCTACTGCATTCTGTATCACTTGCGTCACCTTTTGCAGCACCCATGCCAAGGGTAGGGTGATGACTAAACAGAGCAGGAAGGTCGGCCAATAGGAGAGCGTCTTGGGGATGTAGGCCAACACAAAATGCTGATGGATGAGATAGCATTCCAAACTCAGTCCACCCACGAAACGGAAGCAACCGTTCACCTTGGCAGGCAATCGGCGGAAGACGCGGTTGAGGATGAGGATGGCTGTGACGGTGAGCGGGATGTAGAGCATGCGCTCGATAAACAGCGGAAACAGTCCGTGCTTCTCCTGCTCCAGGAAGACGCTGGAAGCAAGAGCCATGACAAACATCAGGAAGATCATCCAGATGCCTTGTCCGTCGACAGTCTGCTTGCGCCGAACCATCTCGCCCATGTTGATGCCGATGAAGAAGATGGGCACGCGGCTCCAGAAAATCTCAAGGTGGCCCACGGCGTGGTTGATTGGCGTCACCCATTGCACAAGGATGCACCACATCACCATCACCACGGGCAACCAACGGTAGATGGGATGACGACGGATCAGCTCCATGTAGGGCGGGGCAAAGAGATAGAGCATCATAATGGCGGGGATGTACCAGAAGTTTAACTCGTCGCGCAGCCAAAACTCCCAGTTAAAGCCCAACTCACCGATGAGATCTATCCACGACCAGGCTGAGCCGCCATGGAACTTTGGCAGATAGAACAGTGCCGCGATGATGAGCCAGGCTGGATAGATGCGCACGAACCGTCGGAAATAGAAACGCTTGACAGACGGATTTTTGGCCCACGAGAACCATAGGCCAATGCCGCTGAGAAACAGAAACATGTCCACGCCGATGTTGCCCATACGCCGAAGGCCAAAGAATGCGTCGGAACGGGCAAGGTCCACATGGAACAGCATGATGAACAGCATGGCGGCTCCCATCAACTCTCCACGGAAGCGGCTGATGTTAGCAAGCTCTATATCGGGAATACGTTTCACAATGTTGAATGATGAATGTTGAGTGTTGACTTATTAAATGTTGAGTGTTGAATGTTGAGTGATGAGTTGATTCATCTAACTCCAAGCCTCGATCTTCTCACTTCAGAATCCAATCTTCTCACTTCAGACTCCTATCTTTTAACTCTTAATCTTCGCTTCTTTTGGGCTTGGAATCTTCTTCATCACTTCTTTCAGCAGCCAGGCGACTCCAAGAGAGGCGATGATGTAGAGCAGCAGTCCCGTATAGTTGTCGCCTTGACGCGAGATGGGGATAAACACTTTGCGCAGTACAGGATGGATGACAAAGAGGGATGCGGAGATAGAGCCCAGCCAAGAGAAGACAAACCACAACATGTCGCGCAGACGCTGCAATGGCAGCAGCGAAAGGGCCTTCACGAAGTAGACAGTGGCGTAGCACACCATTGCAGGAACGAAAGCCCAAGCGTAGTAGTTGGCACTCATCGACACGATGAAGAAGGAGCAGACTACCCAGCTCATCAGCGCGCCGCCGAAGTTCATGCGCACCAGCATGATGCGCTCGCCATAGCGGGCAAAGAGAATGCCGAGACCAAAGGGCAGCATGCCGCCCATGAAGTTGTAGCGATAATAGTTGATGGCTTCACTCTCAGGGCCCATCACCATTTGTATGCCGAGACATACAGCCATCAGTCCTGCTGTCCAACCCCAATGGTGGCGGTAGAGCAACAGACGATAGACAAGGTAGAGCTGGAGCATCAGACCGAAGAACCAGTAGGGTCCCGGCCAGATGTTGTCGTCGGGATGGGCAAGGAAGTTGTTGACCATACCTAATTGCGTGAGGATCTGTACCACGGTGTAGTGCCAGCTGCCCGGCGTGATGGCGTCGACAATGGTGAAGCAAACGAAGCCGACTATCATCATCTTGAACAGTTTCAGGAAGTGATAACGGATGAAGCCCCATGTGCTGACCTTTGGTTCCAGACGCGGTCCGGGTTTGGTGTTGCCGTATTTTCTTTCCAGGCCGAAGGCACTGAGGAAGAGGAAAACCGGAACGCCATAGTGTCCGAAAAACGAAATGAGGTGCATCGGCAGCAGAGCGTCGGGGCGGGCACAGACTTGCATCAGCCAGTCGACATTGTGCTGAAAGTATTGATATTCGTTCTCCTTCACCACTGGACTGAGCCAGTGGCAGTAGTTATGCAGGAAGATGCCGAGGATAGCCAGTCCCCGCATCACGTTGCATTCCTTACGAGTTAACAGTTCTGCGTTCATTTTTCTTTGGGTCTTAACTTGTCGTAGTCAGCCTTGTTCTTGAGTATTCTCGGTCGCGAGGCGTCGTACTCGGGTGACAGCAAGTTGTATTGTGCGTGATAGTCTTTCGTGGAGATGCCGGCGAGCCATAGCAGCATGTGGGGCAAAGCGTCGGTCATAAACGGTTTGCGGCGAGCCGCCTTGATGGCTTGGAAGACGGCGGGATGCAGTCTCGCATAGCTGCGAGAGCAATAGATCCAGAAGGGTACCTCAAATTCATAGTGCGCCAATGGCCAGTCTACTTCGGCACTGTGGTTGCGGCAGACAATGTTGCGGCCTGGCTCGTAGCATTCCTCGCCGTGGTCGGGCATGTAGATGACAATGGCGTTGCGCTTGGAGAAACGCTTGACGATAGCCGTGACGATGGAGTCGTTGTAGTGGACGGCGTTGTCGTAGTCGGCAATCATCTGTCGGCGTCCCGGTCCGAGTTCAGGCCGGTGCTCTTTGTAGTCGTCGGGAGTGAACACGCGCTGGTTGTCGGGGCAGCGCTGGCGATAGCTTACGTGCTGCCCGATGAGATGGAAGATGATGAGGTTGTGGTGGGTTTCCTGTCCGGGGCGCACGCGGTCGATGGTGATCTGGCCGTCCTTCACCTTACTGTCGTAGTCGTTCAGCAGTCCGGCGTCGTAGCGGTAGAGCTGGCTGTTGCGGGTGTCGAACTGCGCTTCGCTGAGCGTGGGATCGTTGAGGAAGAAGCCGCCGGAGAAGTCATATACCGCCTCTTTGGCGCGCGGCAAGAACTGATTGGTCAGGAAGGTGACGTGGTAGCCGGCCTTGCGGAAGAGCTCGGGGAAGAGCGGATAGTCGCACCACTCGCCTTTCTCTCCGACGACGTGGGTGGAGAAAACATTCTTAAAGACAAAGCTGGTCAGGTTCCAACAACTCACCACATCGGTGAACTTGGTAAGAAGCCCCGTCCGCTCCAGCTTTTTCTGCCGAGGGGTGGTGTTGAGAAAATAGTCGTATTGGGCATCGTGCGCCTTGCTGTAGCTCTCACCGATGATGAGTACGATGGTCGGCGAGGTGTAACTGCACGAGTCTACCTTGGCATTCTTGGCGGCGGCGATGCACTTCTCTACTTGCATCGAAGCAAGGTGGTTGCTGTATATGCTGAAGGCCAGACGGTAGATGGGCAAGTAGAACTGTGCGTGGTCGGCGGCTGTGAGCTTATGTTCGATGGTGCCGATGGTCGGAGCGGTCATCATTCGGGTCATCTCCACCTTGTTGTGCCAACTGGTGATGGCGCTGGTGATGAGCAGAGCAACTACGGCGATACCACTGATCAGCGTCACGGGCACGTGTTGCCAACGCTGACGGGTACGGTCTTTCCATGCTTCAAAGAGCAGATGCTGGCGCTCGGTGAACAACCGGCACCAACGATGTCGCAAGGCTACGATGGCATGAATCACGATAAGCAGTACAATCCAGCCTACCGGTGAGAAGAGTACATCGGGAGTGAGATAGGAACTTAGAAACTCACTGGCCTCGCGGCTGTCGGTCTCTGCAACCAAAAGGAGCATGGCCGGATTGAGTGTGGAGCCGAACTTCCAATAGCAGTAGACGTCGGCCATGGTGGTGGCGTAGAGGACTACATAGAGCAGGCGGCGCACCCACACACGTACCTTGTGGGGCAGAAGGGCCAGCACCACGCAGGCGAGATAGGTGTCGAGAAACAACTCGAGAAAGAGATTGTCGTAGAGGAAGTGGTCGCTGTTGAAGTCCACACGGTCACTCGATGGCGCTATCAGAGCGGTGACAATGCCAAGAGCGTACATCATGAAGAAAAATACACCATTGCGTGTAATAGGCTTCAAGAGAAACTGTGCTATACGGTGTAAACGGGTCATATAATAGATACCTATGAGTTGTGAATCACTTTAACCTTGCAAAATTAAGCATTTTCCGCCATATAACCAATTTTTATATGTTGAATGTTGGGTGCGGACTGATGAATTACTTGAATGATGATAGATGTATGGTGGATAGCTGGAATAATGAGTGACGAGTGGACTGGGTGGTGAATGAATCGCATAAAAAAGCCAGACTGCAAAATGTCGCAGTCTGGCTTATTGTTAGTTATATGAGTGGTCACGTAGGCTGCAATGTACGCAGCTACTGCCCTTTGTGTCTTGCTTACGCGGCTTCTTTACGCTTACTTAGAGCGCCACAGTCCGTGGAGGTTGCAATACTCACGGGCATAGACGTTCTTGGCGTCGGTCTTGAACTCTGCCACCGGCTTGTCGCTCGGGGTGAGGTATTTGCGCAACACCTCATTGTTGTCGGTGATAAGCTCGATGAACTGGATGTAGTGAGCCTCGGTCATGGGGTGCTCCACCTCACCTACGGTGACGCGGTATCCGCCTTCAATCTTCTCTACGACGGGCACGTGCTTCTCTGTGGCAGCGTCGGTAGTGTTCTCCTTAAGCTGCTTGAATCCGCATACGTCCTTGTCGGTGGGGACGATAACCTCTACGATGTTGCCGCACTCTGCGCACTTATATACTTCGTTTCTTTTTGCCATAATGTTTTGTTGTGTTAAATGTTGTTTGACTTTAAATCATTCACAAAGATAACATTCTTTTTTGGAAGTAAGCAAATTATCGGGCGGTGGCGGTGCGTGTTTTAGGATATTTTTGACTAAATGCTATTGCTTCTATGTCTTTTTCGGCAATGCACTCCATCTCTACCAACCATTGCGGGCGACACACCTTGGCGTGGAGCAGTATGTAGGGAATGCCGGGATGGTGGTTGTCGAGATAACGCCCTACTGTCTCGCGATCAGCAAAGTCGCGCAGATAAACGGTGAAGTGGCGGATATCGCTCATCCGTGCTCCACCGTCGGCAAGCAGTGCACGGATGTTGTCTACCAGTCGCGCGGTCTGCCGCTCTACGTCGCCGGGGTAGAGTACTTGACCTTGCTTGTCGATGCTGGCCGTGCCCGAGATGTAGTAGATCTCACGATTGGGCAGTGTCAGACGGGTACCGCGCTCAAAGGCTACACCGTATTCATGGGTTGGATTGAGATGGTCGAGGGCTTGGAGATACTTCATTTGTCCGGGCTCCACGTCGGGCAGCGAGAGAAAGTCGATGGCCACGGTGGCGTGGCGTGTTTGGGAATAACCGCCGATGCCAGTGCTGGCTATATAGTGGGTGTCGGCGGTAAGACCGTAGCGACGGAAGACATCGTTGCGTGCCCGTACCACACCGTCGTAGTTTACATCGATGTCGGCAACGTAGATCCAGGTGCGCACGAGGTTTTCGCGAATGGTCATCTCTGTTCCTTGCAGGCTCTGGATGTATCGCTCAAAGAGGGTGAGTGTTTGTAGATAACTGCTCACGCCTTGTGCTTCTTCATCGCTGAGACGCAGACTTTGGAACCGGAAGCCGTCATCGTTGTGTCCGGCTTCCGCCAACAGAGCGATCTTGCTGCCGTCGGCCGGTGCTTGCCCTATGATGGTGCAAGGATGCTGGGCGAGACAGTCTTGGTAGAGGGGAGAAGTCTTCAGCGTGTCGTATTGGTTGAGGATGTCGCTGAGAAATACTTTGCAGTAGCGGAGTTCGCCGGCGGTCTGCTGGTTGTCGTTCAGCCAACTGTCGAGTTGTTGTTTGATGTCGGCTGTCTGTTGCTCGAAACTGCCTTGTTGTTGTGCTTTAAAGATTTTGTATTGATTCATGATTCTAAGTTTTCTTTTGTCGGGTAGCTCTGGCATCTTGTGTTTTAAGCGTAGCTGTGCATGCCGCTGAGCAGATAGTTCACACCGAAGTACGTCATCAGGATGCTCAGGAAGCAGAATACCATATATATATGGTACGCGCGCGGACGAGCCAGTCGTGGCAGGCTTTGTGTGTGCAGGGCGATGGCATAGAGCATGAAAGTGATGAGTGCCCACGTCTCTTTCGGGTCCCAGCTCCAGTAACTGCCCCAACTGATGTTGGCCCAGATGGCACCGAGGAAGATGCCAATGCCTAAGGTGACGATGGCGGGATAGAGAAACACGCGGCTGATCACCTGCAAGGCTTCTGCCTGGCGAGGACGCACCAGTGCGGTAAGTCCGCAGAAGAAGGTGATGGCCAGAAAGGCGTAGCTCATCATCATGAAACTCACGTGGATGCTCAGCAGTGGCGAGTTGAGCACGGGCATCAGTGGGCCGATGGCCGGATCCATGAGGCTGATATGGCTTACAAGCAGAAAGAAGCCGGAGATGAGAAAGCCGAAGGCACACATCAGCAAGGTCAAGCCATTGTGGCCGGCAGACTGCGTAGAAGTAAAAATAAGCACGAAGAGCTGTGCCATCCATGCCACAGCGAGTGTCGTCTCATAGCCATTGCCCAAGGGGATGGTGCCTGATATGATCCAACGGAGAGCAAGCACGAAGGTCAACAGTAAGAACGATAATAGGAGCAGAACACGAAGGGGACGCGTCGCTTTGGTGGAGCGTCGTGCCATAAAGCCTAAGGTCAGCATCCCCAACGTGAGGTTGAACATGAAGAGAATCGTGGTGTAGGGTAACCGGTTGTAGACGTTTTCGGCCGCAAGTCTTTCCTTTGAGGGCAGGCTGTTGCCGCCGTTGTGTTGCTGATACTTGGCGATGGCGTCCAGCGTGCTGTTCACGGTGGCGAAGTCGCCGCGCCGGGCTACCACGAAAAGCGTGGCAAACGTGCGTCCGATGAAGTCGGCATCCTGTCGAGGCATCTCTTTTGGGAACCGCTCAAAGGGTGAGAACCACAGTGTGCGGTGATGGGAGAACGTATAGGGATAGAGCGTGAAGGGTGTACCCTGACGCAGTGTCATCATCATCTGCAGCTTGCTGTCGATGTCGGCGCAGGCCTTGTGGAAGGCATCTTTGTTGGTGCCGTGGGCGTAGTCGTAGGCAGGTTGTCCTAAAATGTATTCTCCATTGCGGAAGAAAGCGTTCATGCTGGCGTATTTTCCGATGCCCAACTGTTGGCGCATCTCGCTGCTCTTGATGCGAATAAACGGCTCGCCCGACCAGTCCTCGGGATAGAAAGTCCAGCCCAACAGCACCTGCTCAGCGGTGTAGTTCTTGTAGCTGCGGCTGCCATGAATCTTCTGCACGAAGTCGAGCGCGTAGGTCTCTGCGGGACAGATGCGGTCGTTGTATTCCATAAGCAGCTTGCCAAAGCGGTCGGCGGTCTCACGAGGCACGCTGGTCTGTGCGTGGCTGATGGAGGGGACAAGCGTCAGCAGAATGAATATAATCTGGGTAAGAACCGAACTGCGCCTTGCTTGCGATGTATTATCCTTGCTTTTATTAACGGTGTCATCCAAATGTGACAGCTGTCGGATACTGCGGCGGAACGTGCCCTTGGGGTCTATGAGCAACCAGAGCAATGAGAAAAAGAGCAGGCCGTAGCCCGTGTAGGTGGTGGGGATACCCCAGCGGTCGCTACTGACGCTGAGTATCGAGCCGAGGTTGTCGGTGTCGTAGCTGGCTTGGTAGAAGCGGACGCCATGGTAGACAAATATCTTGTTCATCGACACTTGGGCGTGGGTGACGGTCTTGCCGTCGGTGATGGAGAAACGCGTAATATAGTCTGAGGCAGCTGAAGTACCGGGATGATTCACCACGTCGAAGCTGTCGAGTCGGACGACAAAGGGCAGCGGCTTGCTCTTGGTCTCGGTCATTGACACCATCTCGCGGTAGCTGTCTACTGCTTTGCCTTGGCGCAGATGGATTGTGCCGCTGAACGAGGTGAGGTGAGTGAGCAGGGCGCCTAATAATATAATAAGGAGTGAGAGGTGGAGCAGCAAGATGTTCCATTTCCTTACGTGCCGCTTGACGATATATGTGATTCCGCCTGCTGCTAACAGAGCCCATAGCAGCGTGAACCACCATGCGCCATAGATGTGCTCACTGACAAACAGCGTGTTAGAGTAATGCTCCACAACGGTGGCTGCCGCCATGACGACGATGAGAAGCACGTAAAGGGTGAGAAGGGCTTTCTTGATAAACACCATGTTCTGATGATAATGACTAAAAACGACTATGAGTGTGTTGGTATTGTATTGTACATCATGTATTTTGAAAAGAGGGAAGTCATGCGGCATGACTCAGGGTCTCCCGACTCCTTGCCCTGACCGCATGACGAAAAACATGATGTTATATAGCTCGTAAGAATTTCACGACACAGTCGCGATCCTTCTTGCTGAGCTGGTAGAACTTCGCCGCAGCGAAGTAAGCTTGGCTGTTCTTGCTATAGCCGTGCCACATGATGGCTTCGACCTCGTTGCGCGCACGGCAGTCGTGGAGTCGGTCTTCAGCGCCGGTGTTGGCCAGCGAGAGTCCGCGTCCCCACAGTGGTGTGGTTCTGCACCAGCTGCCATGGATGTCGTTCTTCATGCACAGCTTGTGCTGTACGAAGTCAGAATAAGGATATATCTTCTGATGAGGATATTTGGGTAGCGGCTTCAGGCTGATGTTGTTAGGACTCCAGTAGTTGTCATCGCCGGTAGTCCACTGAGGACGGTGACAGTGGGCGCACCCCATGCTGATGAAGAGCTCCTTGCCGCGCTGCACGTCGGCATCGTTGAGGTCACGGGCGCGCGGGATAGAGAGACCGCGGTGCCACACCATGAAGTTGTAGAACTGGTCGTCGCTCATCTCTGCCTGGAACTTATGCCAAGGGTTGTCGAACTGGTTGGTGCCGGGACGCAGCAGGTTGTAGACCATCGCCTTCACGCTGTCGCGCGAGCCGTCGCCGTAGTAGGGCGAGGTCGGGTCAGCCATGATCTGCTTCAGCACGTTCTCATTCTCCGACATCGCTTTGGCCCAGGCGTTGGTCGTGTAGAGATAGGGACGGTCAGAGCGCGACACGTTGGTGATGTTCCAAACGGCGTTGGCACCGGGACCGTCCTGCAGAGATGCACGGGTGAGGGCATAGGTGAAGCGCTTGAGCATTTTCTCGACAGGCTGTCCTTTAGAGTCGGTGCCGGGAACAGTGAACTTATACCAGGCACTGGCTGCCATGTCGTTGGCTCCTTTGTCCCAAAAGCTTGGGTTCAGCTCCACACCGACAGCAGCTTCTTTCTTATATTGTGCGATGATAGAGTCTTGTGGAATGGCATCGATGAGGCCTGTGCCGATGACGCCGATCGTCGACTCCAGTCTGACAGCATAGTTGGTTGGCTTCGGGTCGGTGTTGAAGGCACTCGCCGGTATCGTCACCTCAGGATAGATAAGATCGTAGGTTTCGCCATCGGGGAACTTCATTGGCAGACCCGACTCCATGGCGCTGACGTGCTTCCACTCTATCTTGATCTGACTGCCATCGATAGGTGGCAGGAAGGGTGCGCTGGCGAGTGTCTGCGGCATTCCCGTCACCTCAGAGATGTAGGCTCCGTCGTTGCTGCCCTCAGATTTGGGATGATAGATAGCTAAGAGGTAGCCGTTGCCGTAAGTCGATGGGTAGGCGGTCTGCCGCTTGCCGTGTCCGTAGCCCGGGTGACAGTCAATGCACGACGATCGCAGGTAAGCTGGTCCGAGTCCTTTGAAGGGAGCTGTGTTGTCGGTGAAGTTACGTTCAAAGACAGCCTCACCGAGTTTGAAGGCGAGCTCCAGTTTCTCGTTGCCCTCCACAGCGGGCGTTTCGTCTTCGTAGCAACCGGCAGTGACATTATCGGTAGTGCCGAGTTTACCACCCGGATACCATTCGTCAGCTGAGAAGTTACCTACAGACTTTCCAACATATTCAGCGTCTTCCACATAGCCCTGCCCGCTGACATCAGGGTCATTGTCCTTACAGGCAGAAAGTCCCATGGCCATCAGTCCTGCAAGGATTAAGAGAGATTTATTGGAACGGTAGTTCATGATTGTGATAATATTTTAATTTTAGTATGTAGTCGTACGAATGGTTTTATTTTTCCTATGGGCTTAGCATGATCATCCAAAGCGTTTGGCTATATGAAAAAGCGTTCAGACTATATGGTCAAACGAACGTTGCATGTTTGGTCAAACGTCCGTTAGCCAAATGGCTGACGAACGTTGTCCATTTGGCTAACGTTCGTTTGACCATCGGCTAATGACGAATTCTTCAATTTGATATTTGCAGTTTCTTGTTTACATACAGCCAGTTATGGAGTTATCCACGATGTACTGGCAATACTCAGGATCAACTCTTCTATTCGTACTACTCGAATCCTTTTTCCTTTCCTCCCCCCCTCGGGGGGAGGAAAGAGGGGGCTTTTATTGTTTCGACATCCATTCGCCTGCGGCGTTGAGATCGTTGTCGAGAGCTTGTATAGCCTTCTGCGCCACGCCTACCTTAGCGCTGTGGATGTTGTGGACAAAGCCGCCTTTCTGTGTCTTACAGTCCTCCAGAGCAGCGATTGATGCCTTCAGGTCACTCTCCAGTTGGGCGAGGCCCTCGTAGTTGTGGTCTTTCATGAACTGAATGAGCGACTTGCTGGTATTGCGACTGTTGTCGTCTGAGCGTCCGCCATAGAGGCTGTTCTCGATAGAGCGGATGTTGTCCTGGAAGTCATAGAACGAGTGCTCGCTGTAGGGCGACTCGATATAGTTCTCGTCCTCACCGGAGTAGGGGTTACCAATCTTCGTGTTTGCAACCTCGTCGCAGATGTTCTCGCAGCCAGCGATGATGATGGCGTTCATGGCTGCTTGCCATGTACGATAAGTACTTCCGGCGTTGCCTGCTGCAAGGAAGTTCTGACCATAGGAATAGTCGCCGCCGTTGACGGTTGTTGCGTATTCGAGTTCCTCCATGCGGTCCTTGTGTTCCTTGGGTGCGTTCTCGTTCCATGCCACCTCCATCTGCCAGCACTTGTCGCGCAGGTCAAGAGCGACGACTTTGGCAAATACCAGTTCTTCCTCACCGGTGACGTTGGCTTTGATCTTTGTGAAAGCCTCGTCGGTCTCGTTGGCCTTCAGTGCGTTGACAGTGCGGTTGGCACCATTGCGGAAAAGCACAAACTCGATGCCGTGGAAGCCTAATTGTGTCTCACCGAGCACGGTGACGTCGTTGTCCTCCTCCATTTGCTTCACCTGCTCTTTGTTTTTCAGTGTTGTGGCAAGTTTGCTCACGTTGAGCGGCCAGGTGTCGATATGCGGGTCGATGCCGAAGTCTGTAGCGGCGCCGAAGAGGAAGGCCTCACTGCTCTCGTAGTAGGAGCGTGCTTTCTTGAAGGTCTCACAAGTCTGGTCGATGTCGCTCTGCGTGAGCTGACCGGCGCGGAACTTTGTTAAGTCGTTGTCGAGCAGCGTATAGAGGTTAGCCGTCTCCTCGGCGAGAAGCTTATAGGTGCTGTTCACCGTGTTGGCCACATACTGCTCACCGATGGCTTTCATCTCTTTCTGCGCGTTGGTGAGTCCGGCTGTTTCGCCGTTGTCGTTGTTGTCGTCGCTGCACGATGACAGTCCGGCTGTAGTCAGAAGGGCTGCTGCGAAGAGCAGCGCGTACTTAGTAAATTTTCTCATTGTGATGTATTTGTTGGTGATGTATTTGTTTTCGATGAAAGGAATGGTTAGAGGAAGAAAGCCTCGTAGGCGATACCAATGTTCAGGCTGGGCTCGTTGTTGTACTGGCTTTTGAGAAAGCGGTAGGAGTAATCAGCCTTGATGGCAATCTGCTTGATGGGATAATAGTTGAAGCCAAAGGTAATTGCCTGTTTCTTCGTGTACTCATAGTTGGGCTCACCCTTGGCCGGGATATACGAGTTGTAGTAGTCGTATCGGCCAAAGAGATAGAACTTTTGCTGGTCGGCGTGCAGTTTCTGAATCTGTGAGAAGATGTCGTAGCCGGCTTCCACGCCGATGGCTACGGCATTCTTTCCCACATAGCTCTTGTCGTAGGGCGCGTTGTTCGACGTGCGGTTGATCTTCACTATGCTCAGTGTCTTGGCGTCGCTCAGATAACCATAGTCGGCCTGGCCACGTACGATCCAGTTATATTTATTGAAGGTAAAGTCGAAAGAGCCGAAATAAACACTGCCCTTGATGCCGTCGTAGGTTTTTTTGCCTATCTTCTCTCCCTGGGTGTTGTAGTTGTCACCCTCCATGTCGTGGGGAAAAGTGTTGTGCATCGACTGTCCGTAGTATCCACTCAGTCCCAGTCGCAGACCATCGGCGACATAGTAGTCCAGTCGTGTGGCAAAGCCGTATTTGTTGGCCACTTTGTATTCAAATGGGCTTCCGGCACCTGCATTGATCCATCCGTCGCGGCTGAACTTGAAGCCGTCGAGTCCGGCAAGCAGCTGAGCCTCATAGCGGAACTTCCCGGCGCGTCCCCAGAAACTCACGCCCGTGTCGTGCCATGTCGAGGGCAGAATGGTGTATTCGCCTTGCGGGCGATAGACGGTGAAGAAGTTGAGTGGCTCGTGGTGGGCGTTGAGTAGTCCCACGGGCACGACGATGTGTCCGGCGCGTATGTTGGCCCAGCGTGCGAAACTCTTTTGCAGCCAGAACTGTTCCAGTTCCACCTCGCCGCCTTTCTCGGTTTCGGTCTCCCACTCACCGCTCTCCTCATATTCCTGTTCTACCGACGAGCCGGTGCCGGTGTGCTCAAACTCTATTTCCGAGCCCATCGTCCAGCCTTTGCCAAAATCGTAGCCCAGATAGATGACAGCATGGGGAATGTCGAAACGTCCGTGGCTCGGGTCATGTCTGTACTGGCTTGCGCGAGAATAGCGGTAGACGTTGTCGCTGTAGAAATTGCGGCTGTAGGCAGCCTCACCGTATCCACCTACGCTCAAGCGGTGACCGCGGGCGTGAGTCATCACAGAGTCAGCGGCACTGACCTGAGCCTGCATGGGCAGGGCTGCAAAAGCGAGCGCCAAAGACAGCAGGCTTGTTGAGATCTTCTTTTCCATCGTGTGTTACTGTTGATATTTACTTCTTTTTTGCGGCTGCAAAGTTACGGAGTATAGGGAATGTTGACAATACCTAAAATTCGTGAAATCGGTAAATGGCCTTGGCATCCTCATTATTGGGGATAAATAAAGCCTGATGTCGCTGTCGATCCTATTGTTTACTGTGAGAGTCATTCTTAATAAGGTGGTAGTTTCGATTTTGTCAGATGTTAATAAGTCCTTAATATTTGTGACTTGGTTTTGCGGGGTCGTTCGTTTTGTGATATTTCTCGTTCCAATATTTTTCGCAAAGTTGGTATTCGTCAGATTTCTGGTTGATGATGACTAAAATGGGCTTTACTTATTTTTAGGTATTGCGTGACTGAAAGAAAATGTGTAATTTTGCATACAGTGAACAAGAATCAGCTAAGGCAATGAAAAACGTGAAGATGTATGAGGCGGGCGACAAGATGATCTCGGTCATCCGCGACAACTATAATATCCTGCAGGCGATGAACTCCTTTGGCATCTACCTCGGCTTCGGCGACAAGACGGTTGATGAGGTGTGCAAGGAGCAGGGAGTGGACACCTTTACCTTCCTGACGGTCATCAACTACACGGTCAACGGCTACGAAGATAAGCTCGGTGTGGACAAGATCTCCATTCCTACGCTGCTCAAATATCTGCGCGCCAGCCACGACTACTATCTCGATTTTCAGTTGCCGATGATTCGCTGTGAGCTCGCTGACGCGCTCGACGAGAAAGACAACCTCGCACGGCTTATCCTTAAACTCTATGAAGAATACGCCCACGGCGTGACGGTGCACATGCGCTACGAGGAGAAACATGTGTTCCCTTACGTGCAGAAGTTGCTCGACGGTGAGACGTCTGACAACTATGACATCGACACTTATTCCAAGCACCACAATCAACTTGACACGAAGCTGAGGGAACTCAAGAACATCATCATCAAGTATCTGCCTGCCGACGGACCCCACAACAACAAACTCATGGCCACGCTCTACGATATATATAATAATGAGGAGTGGCTCCATCTCCACTGCAATGTGGAGAACGACATCTTCATTCCTGTCATCCGACATCTCGAAAACCAGCGGAAGCAACAGAGTGTGGAGCTCAGCGCCATCCCCGGCATGGTGAAACACGAGGGTGAGAACGACCCGCTGAGCCAGCGTGAGCGTGATGTCATCGTGGCGCTGGTGCAGGGAATGTCCAACAAGGAGATAGCCGACCATCTGTGCATCTCCACCAACACGGTCATCACCCACCGCCGCAATATCGCCAAGAAGCTGCAAATCCATTCGCCGGCAGGCCTGACCATCTATGCCATTGTCAACAAGCTGGTGAGCATAGACCAAACAATGAAGTAGGAAGTCAAAAAAATACGCTGAAACTCTCAACGAGCTCCAGCGTATAGCCTATGTTTAACTAAAAATCCTTTTCAAATCAAACGTCGACCTCACGGTCTCCGTTATCATCCGTTAAACAATCTATCAAATCTACCTTAAACCTAATAACTAAAAACCTAAATCTATTACTACTAACCTAAACAATCTATTAACCTTTTGACGTGTGCAAAGGTACTGTGATTTTCTTATTCTCACAACATTTTCCGTTATAATTAAATAGGAAAAAGCCTTTTATTGATGTAAATCAATGGGTGTTTGCGTACACATAATAAAATATCGCAGAATCGTTGGTCGTTGGGCATTCTTTTCGTAACTTTGTCTTAGTAATAAAGAATAAGACTATGCGTGTACTCATTGTCAACACCAGTGAAAAGACCGGAGGAGCCGCTGTGGCTGCCAACCGGCTCATGGAGGCACTCAACAACAACGGGGTGAAGGCTAAGATGCTTGTGGCCGACAAGCAGACCGACAATATCACGGTGGTGGGCCTGCCCCATCCGGGTCGTCACCGCCTTCACTTTCTGTGGGAGCGTTGGTGCATCTTCTGGCGTCTCCACTTCAAGCGTGACCACCTCTTCGAGATTGATACTGCCAACTCTGGCACCGACATCACCTCTCTGCCCGAATATAAAGAGGCGGATGTGATACATCTGTCATGGATCAACCAGGGGATGCTCTCCCTGAAAGATATCAACACGATTCTGGAAGATGGCAAGCCGGTGGTATGGACCATGCACGATATGTGGCCCGCGACGGCTATCTGCCACTACGCGCTGACGTGTCACAACTTCACGACGCACTGCCAGCATTGCCGCCTCCTGCCCGGTGGTGGCGGTAAGCACGACTTGTCTTATAAGGTATGGGAGCGTAAGGCGAAAATCCTTGGCAAGCACGCTATCAAGTTCGTGGCGTGCAGCCGGTGGCTTGCCGGCGAGGCCCGTCGCAGCCGACTGCTTGTGGGACAGGACATCACGGCCATTCCCAATCCCATCGACACGCGGGTGTTCCGTCCCGGCGACCAGCGTCAGGCTCGGCTGGGCATGCATCTGCCACTCGACAAGAAGCTGATCCTCTTTGTCTCGCAGCGCGTCACCCAGACGATCAAAGGCATGGACTATATGGTTGAGGCTTGCAACAAAATCGCCGCTGACCACCCTGAACTCAAAGAGCAGTGGGGCGTGGTGGTCATGGGAGGACATGCCGACGAGATCGCAGAGCAGTTCCAGTTGCCTGTCTACCCCCTGGGCTATGTCAACAACACGCGGGCTATCGTGCAGGCTTATCAGGCTGCGGATGTCTTCGTGATTCCGTCGTTGAGCGATAACCTGCCCAACACTATCATGGAAGCGCTGGCCTGCGGTGTGCCGTGCGTAGGCTTCAACGTGGGCGGCATCCCCGAGATGATCGATCACCAGAAGAATGGCTATGTGGCCAAGTACCGTTCGGCCGACGATCTCGCGGCAGGCGTCTACTGGACGCTCCACGAGGCTGACCATCAGCAGCTCAGCCGTGAGGCTGTGAACAAGGTGGAGCGCAACTACAGCCAGCAGAGTGTCGCCGTGAAATATATAGAGGTTTACAGTAACGCTATCGCGCAAAGAACATTCAGAATATGATCAGGTTTACCGTTGTCACCATTACGTATAATGCGGCTCCCGTGTTGCAGTCCACGCTCGACAGCGTGCTGGCACAGAACTACGCCAACGTGGAGCACTGGATCATCGACGGCAAGTCGACCGACAGCACCGTGGCGATGGCTGAGGACTACCGGCGACAGACCGAGCAGCAGGGTAGCCCTCATGTGGTATGCATACAGAGCGAGCCCGACCGTGGCCTCTACGACGCGATGAACAAGGGGCTGGCGTTGGCCACGGGCGACTATATCGTCTTTCTCAATGCCGGCGACGCTTTCCCGTCGGCCGACACGCTGCAGCATGTGGCGGACTGTGTGAAGCCCGGCGAACCGTTGCCGGGCGTGCTCTACGGCTTTACCGACATCGTGGACAGCGAGCGCCGCTTCGTTGCGCACCGCCGTCTGCAACCGCCCGCTCATCTGTCGTGGCGCTCGTTCTGCCGGGGTATGCTTGTCTGCCATCAGGCGTTCTATGCCCGGGCCGACATTGCGAAGAACAATCCCTATGACCTGCGCTATCGCTTCTCGGCCGATGTGGACTGGTGCATCCGTGTGATGCGTGAGACTCAGCGCCGCCATCTCATGCTTGTGCGTGTCAACGAGGTGGTGGCAAACTACCTCGACGGGGGCATGACAAACAAGAACCACCGTGCCTCGCTCATCGAGCGCTTCCACGTCATGGCCCGTCACTATGGTCTCATCACCACGCTGTTCATGCACCTGTGGTTTGTGGTGAGAAGGAGATAAAGGGTAACTCTTCTCTACTCATAAGTTAGATGGGGTTGAGTATGAAGTGCTGGGTTAGGACGGGCATAAAGTCCGCCCCACATGTCACCCCATTTGGCCTCTATCATATTGGTTCGGTCGCGTGTTGGAATTGTTTATCCATCATTTTACTCCCCTCTCCTCTTGGAGAGGGGGTGGAGGGGGTGAGGCTGTCGGAGAGGGGCACGGGGGCGAGGCCACTTTTCTTATGATATCTCCGACCAGTTGATATTCGTCTTCCTCAGTTCCCGCAGATGATTCCACAGAAGACTATTGGCGGGAAGGTTACATTCCGGGTCAGCATCGATGACCTTCTGAGCCTCATCGCGTGACAGCTGTACGAGTTGTCCGTCGCGCGCGATGTCCGCAATCTTCAGGTCAAAGGCGATGCCACTCTGCTGTGTGCCCTCCAAGTCGCCGGGCCCGCGCAACTTTAGATCAGCCTCAGCAATGCGGAAGCCATCGTTGGTGTCGCACATGATGTCGATGCGCTTGCGCGTCTCTTCCGACAGTTTATAGTTCGTCACAAGGATACAATAGCTCTGTTTGGCACCACGTCCCACACGTCCGCGCAGCTGATGGAGCTGAGAAAGACCGAAACGCTGGGCATCGAGGATGACCATCACTGAGGCGTTGGGCACGTTGACACCCACCTCTATCACCGTTGTTGCCACCAAGATCTGCGTCTCGCCCTTGAGGAACTTCTGCATCTCCGCTTCCTTTTCCACCGGTTTCATGCGTCCGTGCACCTTGCTCAGACGGAACTCCGGAAACACATCGCACAGCGCCTTGAAGCCATCCTCCAAGTTTTTCAAGTCCATTTTCTCGCTCTCTTCTATCAGCGGGAAGACGATATACACCTGTCGGCCTTGGTGAATCTGCTGACGGATACCCTGGTAGAGGCTCGTCATCTGGTTGTCGTATTTATGTATGGTGACGATTGGCTTGCGTCCCGGTGGCAACTCGTTGATCACACTCACGTCGAGATCGCCGTAGAGCGTCATGGCCAGCGTACGCGGTATCGGCGTAGCCGTCATCACGAGGATATGCGGCGGGTTGTCGCTCTTGCCCCACAGCTTGGCACGCTGCGCCACGCCGAAGCGGTGCTGCTCGTCGACGACGGCCAAACCGAGACGATGGAACTGCACGGTGTCCTCGATGATCGCATGCGTACCCACGAGGATGTTGACGCTCCCGTCGAGCAGTCCGCCAAGCACTTCCTTGCGTCTCTTGCCCTTGACAATGCCCGTGAGCAGCTCCACGCGCACGGGCATGTCCTTCAAGAACTCGCGGATCGTGGCCAGATGCTGTTCGGCCAGAATCTCCGTGGGAGCCATGATACAAGCCTGGAACCCATTGTCCAGCGCGATGAGCATGGCCATGAGTGCCACCAACGTCTTGCCCGAACCCACGTCGCCTTGCAACAGACGGTTCATCTGACGCCCCGAGCAGAGGTCGGCACGGATCTCATGCATGACACGCTTCTGTGCGCCGGTAAGCTCAAAGGGCAGGTTGTCGCGGTAGAAATCGTTGAACAGCGGACCAATGCGCTTAAAAACATAGCCCTGGTATTTCTTGCGGCGCTCCGAGGTATAGCGCAGAATGTTGAGCTGCACGTAGAAGAGCTCTTCAAACTTCAGCCGCATCTGCGCACGCTGCACATCGTCCATCGACTGCGGATAGTGGATCTTGCGCAACGCGTCCTCGCGTCCGATGAGGTGAAGGCGGCTGATCTGCTCGGGCAGCAGCGTCTCGGGAATCGCACCTTGAGGGATACGGGTGACAAGTGCCTTGGTCATCTTCTCCAACGAGCGTGATGTCATGCCCCGGTCCTTCATCTTCTCCGTAGTCATATAATAAGGTTGCATGCCCATCTCCGTGACATTGCTCTCACCGACTTTTTCCATGTCGGGATGGGCAAACTGCCATCGCTGTTGGAAGATCGTGGGGCGCCCAAAGACGATATACTCCTGCCCGATCTTATAGGTCTGCGTGACATAGCGCAAGCCGTGGAACCATACTAAATCGACAACGCCACTGCCATCGGAGAAGTGTGCCACCACACGACGCTTCTGTCCCGGATCGGTGTAAGTGTCATAGCTGAGTATCCGCCCCTTGATCTGCACGAAAGGCAACGATCCTGCGCTCGCCACGTTGTCGAAGAGCAAGGGCGACTGGAACTCCGCGATGCGATAGAACTTCGTGCGGTCTACGTATTTGTAAGGGTAATAGCCCAGCAGGTCGCCCCACGTCTTGATATGGAGCTGACTGTCGAGCAGATCCTTGCGATGAGGACCCACCCCTGGCAAATACATGATGTCCTGACTCAGTATGTCTGTCATACCACCTTATTATATATATAATGTTACCCGAGCTGTTGCTGGATGAGCGCCTCAGCGACGGCAAGGTCAAATGGCGTGGTGAGCTTAATGTTCTCACGATTGCCTTCTACCATTGCCACCTGACAGCCCATGGCCTCGATGACCGAGGCGTCGTCGGTGAAGTTCTCCTGATAAGGCTGTTTAAACGCCTGTTTGGCCAGCGTGATGTCGAAGACCTGCGGTGTCTGCACCACACGATAGTCCGACCTGCGCACATTGCGGCCACCCCCCTGCTCGTCGACATAGCGCAGCGTGTCGGTGACAGCGTACACGGGAATCGCCGCATAGTCCTCACGGGC
>DLDU01000001.1:38882-43461 GCA_002481295.1 Prevotella sp. UBA7764
AGAGCCAGTCCGTTGCGCGAACTCTCGAAGCGCGTAGCACCACCGTCGGCCACCTGATGAGGAATGTCAAAGGCATATTGCTCACACAGCGACCGCCAATAACTTTGCTGTTCCTTGGGCAAGACAAGGATGAGACGCAACAACGGGTCATAGTCATGAAAACGCTCCAGCGTGCGCATGAGCACGGGACGGCCGCCGACGGGCAGAAACTGTTTGGGCACGTCACTGCCCATGCGCGTACCCTTGCCGCCGGCGACGATGATCACATAGTCCTGTTCTGCCATCACTTAGCCTCCATCAGGTGAGCATACTGCATCTTCTTTTGCAACTCGCGCGTCTTCTCCCCACCGATGAAATAGCTGAGGATGCGATAAGCGTAAGGCAACGTTGCGGCCGGTCCCTCACCCGTGATGATGTTGCCATCCTCCTGATAGAGCTCTGCCGTATAGGTGGCGCCAGTGAGATATTTCTGGAAACCCGGTGAGCAGGTAGCCTTTTTCCCGTTGAGGATGCCAATGCCGCCGAGCACCATCGGTGCCGCACAGATAGCAGCCACACGCCTGCCACTGTTGTATTGCCACAGCATTGCCTGACGCACGCCTTCATGGGCATTGAGGTTGGTGGAACCAGGCATGCCGCCTGGTATCATCAGCAAGTCAGCGTCGCGATAGTCCTCCGGACGGGTGAACAACAGATCAGCTTTGATGGTGATGCCGTGCGACGACTCCACAAATTCAGAACCTGTCACACTCACCGTATGCACCTCTACGCCACCCCGACGAAGGATGTCAACAGGAGCCAAGGCTTCTATCTCTTCAAAGCCATTGGCAAGAAATTCATAAACTTTTGCCATGATTATTGTCCTTTCTCAATAAATAATCGTATTTTTGTAACTGAATCAAATGCAAATATACGAAAAGTTTGTCAGACAGACGAACAAAGCATAATAAAGAAAGCAAAAAACAAACAGATATGCCACAGAAGCATTTACGCTTTGCCCTCTTCGGCAATGCATTTCAAGCGCGGAAGTCGGTAGCCATACAGCATATCACCGACATCCTCAAAGCCCATGGTGCGGAAGTTCTCATCGACCGTCCTTACTATGAGTTTCTTGTCCGCGACCAGCATCTCGACATTTGGCACACGGACGTCTTCGATGGTGAGAACTTCACGGCAGACTTCGCTGTCTCGCTCGGCGGCGACGGCACCTTCCTCAATGCGGCCAGCCGTGTCGGCGCGAAGGACATTCCTATGCTTGGCGTAAACATGGGCAGGCTGGGCTTCCTCGCCGACGTGCTGCCCAGCGAGGTGAGCATGGCCTTCGAAGAGATATACAATGACACTTACAAGATCGAGGAGCACTCTGTCATCCAGGCCGAGGCGGTCGGCGAACAACTCAGTGGCTGCCCTTTCGCTCTCAATGATATCGCACTGCTCAAACGCGACATGGCCGCCATGATATCTGTCCGATGCAGCATCGACGGGGAGTATCTCGTCACCTACCAGGCTGACGGACTGATCATCTCCACGCCTACGGGCAGCACCGCCTACAGCCTGAGCAACGGAGGACCCATCATCGTGCCGTCGGCGCAAAACCTCTGCATCACGCCCGTGGCACCACACAGTCTCAACATCCGGCCCATCGTCATCAATGACAACAACGAGATAGAACTTGACGTGGAGAGCCGTAGCCACAACTTCCTTATCGCCATCGACGGACGGTCAGAAAAACTCACTGACAAAACCAAGGTCGTCATCCGCAAGGCACCCTATCAGGTGAAGATCGTCAAGCAGCACAACGCCCACTACTTCTCCACCCTGCGCGACAAGCTCATGTGGGGTGCTGACCAACGGCAACAATGAGGATCAGACGACTCACCACGAAGGTTGTTCTATAAAAATACGATCGGTTCTCTCTGATTCTTCACAGATATCATACGATCACTCCTCTCGGGTTATTCATAGATGAAAATACGAAATCTCTTCAATCTCCCCAAGTCCAAGTACGACACCCGCTCCATCGTGCGGTGGCTGTGGCAGGCGTGGCGTGGCAACAGGCTGCAAGCCATGCTCAATGCTGTCATCGGCCTGCTCGGCGTTGTGGTGTCACTGGCGCAAGTAGGTGCCGTGCAACATGCCATCGATGTGTCTACGCCCGCCCTGCAAGGACATGCCTGCAGTCCCCACCGCATCGTCATCGCCGTCATCGTCATGGCACTGCTCATGGTGGCAGGACTGCTTCTCACCATAGCAAGCACGTGGGTAAGCAACATCCTTGGTATCAGGGCACAGAACCGCATGCAGCAACGGATGCTCGACCGCATCCTGCGCACACAATGGCACGGCAAAGAGAAGTTCCACTCCGGTGATGTCCTCAACCGACTGGAGTTCGATGTGAACAATGTAGTGACCTTCCTCACCGAGACCATTCCCGACTCGCTCGCCGTCCTTGCCATGTTCATCGGCGCGTTTTGCTATCTCTTCGCCATGGATGCCGTGCTGGCTGTTATCACCATCGCCATCATCCCCGTATTCGTCGCCGTGAGCAAGATCTATGTTCGACAGATGCGGCGGCTCACCAGCGAGGTACGCTCTTCCGACTCCAAGGTGCAAAGCCTCATGCAGGAAACGATCCAGCACCGTATGCTCATCAAGACGCTTGAGAGTGAGACACCCATGACCGAACGCTTGGAACAGACACAAAGCATACTGCGCCATAAGGTCGTGCGCCGTACGGTATTCTCTGTCTTCAGCAATATCGTCCTATGGCTGGGCTTCCGCCTGGGCTACCTCATCGCCTTTCTCTGGGCAGCCCTACGCATGTCGCGCGGCTCGCTGACCTTTGGCGGCATGACCGCCTTTCTGCAACTCGTCGGCCGTATACAAGGACCGGCACGTAACCTCACCAAGCTCGTGCCGCAGGCCGTGTCGGTATTCACTGCCGCCGAACGACTCATGGAACTGGAGGAAGACCCGCTCGACGAGACGGGGGAGCCCGTCAGACTGGAGTCGCCATGTGGCATCCGTCTCGAACATGTATCCTATCATTACGAGGACAAGGACCGTGAGATTCTCCATGACCTGAACTTCGACTTTCCACCTGCCTCGTGTACAGCCATTCTCGGCGAGACGGGAGCGGGCAAGACCACGCTCATCCGCATCCTTCTGGCACTGCTCTCTCCACAGCAGGGAAAGGCTGTCATCTATAACCGACACCATCAAGAGGAGCCCCTCACCCCTCTGACCCGCTGCAACTTCGCCTATGTGCCACAGGGCAACACCCTGCTCAGCGGTACCATCCGCGACAACCTGCGCTTAGGACGACTGACGGCATCAGAGGAAGAGATGAAAGAAGCCCTTCACAAGAGCTGTGCGGACTTCGTCTTCGACCTTCCCGACCGCCTCGACACGCTTTGCAGCGAGGCAGGAGGAGGACTCTCGGAAGGACAGGCTCAGCGCATCGCCATCGCACGCGCGCTGCTCCGCCAAAGCAGCATCCTCGTGCTCGACGAGGCCACTTCGGCTCTCGACCCGGAGACGGAACGCCAACTGCTCAACAACATCCTTGCTGACCGCAACACCACAGTGATCTTCGTCACGCACCGGATGGCCGTCATCGACTACAGCGATCAGACACTGAAGATAGCAAGAACCTAAAAGACAACGTAACTCCTCAGCACAAGTTAATAAAGAAAATATGATTCACCTTCACGATATCAACAAGACCTACTTCGGTGCTCAGCCGCTGCATGTACTCAAGGGCATCAGCCTCGACATCGAAGAGGGCGAGTTCGTCTCCATCATGGGAGCGTCGGGCTCCGGTAAGTCTACGCTGCTCAACATCCTGGGCATCCTCGACAACTACGACAGTGGCGAGTACGTCCTCGACGGCACGCTCATCAAAGACCTCAGCGAGCGCCGCGCCACTGAATACCGCAACCACTTCATCGGTTTCATCTTCCAGAGCTTTAACCTCATCGGCTTCAAGACTGCCGTAGAGAATGTGGAGCTCCCGCTCTTCTACCAAGGTGTGTCGCGACGCAAACGCCATAAGATGGCATTGGAATATCTTGAGCGCCTCGACCTGCTGCCCTGGGCTGACCACTACCCCAACGAGATGTCGGGCGGACAGAAGCAACGCGTGGCCATCGCACGCGCCCTCATCGCCAATCCGAAGGTCATCCTCGCCGACGAGCCCACCGGTGCCCTCGACTCCAAGACGAGCGTAGAGGTGATGGCACTGCTCAAAAGCCTCAACGAAGAAGAGCATAAGACCATTGTCGTCGTCACACACGAGAGCGGCGTGGCCAACGAGACCAACAAGATCATACACATCAAAGACGGACGCATCGGCAAAATAGAGGAAAACCTCGACCACCACGCATCACCGTTCGGTATCAATGGAGTGATGAAATAGGAACCACCCTCTTATCCCCCAAGGGGGAGGAAAGCAATACCAGAAGAATAGTAGAAGTACTTGATATCAGACATGAACGCTTATGATTGACCTCTTAGAAGAAATATGGGCAACCGTCAGACGCAATAAGCTGCGCACAGCCTTGACCGGCTTTGCCGTGGC
>DLDU01000001.1:43533-57492 GCA_002481295.1 Prevotella sp. UBA7764
TTCCTCGACAACTCCATGTCGGTGGGAGGCGGCACGACCTCCAAGGAATACAAAGGACTGAAAGAGGGCAGGCCGATACAGTTGCAGGACAAGGACATCAACAGCACACGACAGAAGTTTGCTGCCAACGTCGACAGCATAGACGCACAGATAAGCCACTCCGGCGTGACCATCACCTATGGCGAGAACTACCTCAGCACCGAGATCGACGGTGTCTCGCCCATGCATGCCCGCATCAACAAGATAGAGATGCTCCACGGACGCTTTATCAACGACGTCGACAACAGCCAGCAGCGCAAGGTCATCGTACTCAACGAGGACCAGGCCAAAGAGCTCAACGAACACGACCCGGCAGCCCTTGTGGGACAGTACGTGAAGATGGACAGCCTCGCCTTCCGCGTGGTAGGCATCACACAGAGCGACCAGACCGGCATGAACGCCAGCGCTTACCTGCCGTTCTTCACGCTGCGCATCATCTACCAGATGGGCGACAAGGTCGACAACATCAACTTCTCGTTTCACGGCTTACAGACTGAGGCGGATAACGAAGCCTTTGAGAAACGCTACAAGGCCACGCTCAACGCCAACCACGATGCCGCCCCCGACGACGAGGATGCCGTATGGATCTGGAACCGCTTCACACAGGCCATGCAGATGAACATGGGCATGGGCATCATCCGCAAGGCACTGTGGATCATCGGCCTGTTCACACTGATGTCGGGTATTGTCGGCGTGAGCAACATCATGCTCATCACCGTCAAAGAGCGCACGCGCGAGTTTGGCATCCGCAAGGCTATCGGAGCCACACCGGCCTCTATCCTTCGCCTGATCATCATCGAGAGCATTATCATCACCACATTCTTCGGCTACATCGGCATGCTCTGCGGCATTGCCGCCAACGAATATATGGATGCTACCATCGGACACGAGCAAGTGGACGCGGGACTTTTCAAAGCCACCATGTTCCTCAACCCTACTGTAGGCTTTGACGTGTGCATAGAGGCCTTGGTGGTCATGGTTGTCGCCGGTACGCTTGCCGGTCTCATCCCTGCCCGCAAAGCTGCGCGCATTCGACCCATAGAAGCGCTGAACAATGTTGAATGATGAGTTATTCAATGACGAATTACGTATGACGAATGATGAGCTATTCAATGACGAATTACGTATGACGAGTTACGAGTTGTCTCATAACTACTCATGATAGCTTGCCAACCGCCAAACATTTATTTATACATTATACATTATACACTATACACTATACATTATTATGCGTCTTGACATCGACACCTACCGCGAGATACTCGACACGCTGACGCGCAACAAGAGCCGTTCGTTTCTGACAGGCTTCGGCGTGTTTTGGGGCGTGTTCATGCTCGTGGCCCTCATCGGCGGGGGCGACGGGCTGAAGGACTTACTGAGCAAGAACTTCGAAGGCTTTGCCACGAACTCGGCACTCGTCTTCGCCCAGCCGACGACAAAGCCCTACGACGGTTTTCGCAAGGGACGGCAGTGGAACATGGTCTACAAAGACGTGGATCGACTGAAAGCACAGGTACCCGAGCTCGACGTGGTCACACCGATGGTGGCACGCTGGGGCAGCGTGGTCGTCTTCGGTGACAAGAAGAGTACGGCCAGCGTCAAGGGTGTGGAACCCGACTATGCCCAAGTGGAGCAGCCCAACCTCTACTATGGTAGGTATATCAACCCGATGGATATGGCGCAGCACCGCAAGGTGTGCGTGCTGGGCAAGAAGATCTATAAAACGCTCTTCCCCGGCGGTGGCAATCCCTGTGGACAGCTCGTACGCATTGACTCGCTCTACTACAGTGTTGTCGGCGTGGACTACAGTTCCGGCAACATGAACATCAACGGTTCGGCAGAGGAGAGCGTCATCCTGCCCATCACGCTCATGCAACAGACCTATAACCTCGGTGACCAAGTAGACATCATCAGTCTCACAGGCCGTCCCGGTGTGGTGCTCAGCAAGCTCAGCAGCCGCATCCGCGGCATCATCGCCCACGAACATCATGTAGACCCCACGGACGAGAAAGGCATCACCGTGTTCAACACAGAAGTGCTCTTCGGCATGGTCGACAGTCTGTTCAAAGGCGTGAACTATCTGGTATGGCTCGTGGGTATCGGCACGCTCTTGGCCGGAGCCATCGGTGTGTCGAACATCATGATGGTGACCGTTCGCGAGCGCACTGTCGAGATCGGCATCCGTCGCGCCATTGGTGCCACGCCACGCATGGTGCTCTCGCAGATCATCACCGAAAGCATCGTGCTGACCATCGTGGCCGGCATGAGCGGCATCCTCTTTGCCGTGGCTATTCTCCAGCTCTTGGAGATGGGCAACACCACCGACGGCATCGTGCAAGCGCATTTCCAAGTGAGCTTCTGGACTGCTGTCGGTGCCATGGCCCTGCTTAGCGTGCTCGGCGTACTGGCAGGACTGGCACCTGCCGCCCGCGCCATGAGCATCAAGCCAGTAGATGCCATGAGAGATGAGTAGGCTCTCTGTAAGGGAGAACCTACATAAGAATCCAACTCTACAGAAAAGAAAATAACTACAATAGAATTATGAAAAAGTACAGCAAATTTTTCGTGGCAGGCATCATCCTGATTGTCTTCATCGCCACCTTTGTATTCTTGTGGATGAAGAGTCAACCGCAGCCCGTGGCCTATGAGGAGTTCACACCCGCGCTGAAGGACATCCGCAAGACGACTGTCATCACGGGCAAGATAGAGCCACGCAACGAGATCAACATCAAACCGCAGATCTCCGGCATCATCGTCAAACTCTATAAGGAAGCCGGACAGCACGTTCAGGCCGGTGAGGTCATCGCCAAGGTGAAAGTCATCCCCGACGAGTCGCAGCTCAGCTCGGCACAGGCACGCATCCGCTTAGCCGCCATCAACGCCCGGCAGGCCAAGATCGACTACGACCGCATGAAAGCACTATACAACAAGGGACTCGTCTCCGGCGACGAATACGACCAGAAGCGCAAGGCACTGCAACAGGCCGACGAGGAGGTGCGCGCGGCCAACGAGAACTTAGAGGTGGTGCGCGACGGCGTCTCGGCCGAGAACGCCAGTACGAGCAGCACGCTGATACGCTCCACGGTGAGCGGACTGATCCTTGACATTCCCGTGAAGGTCGGCAACACCGTCATCCTCTCCAACACCTTCAACGACGGAACGACCATCGCCACCGTTGCCGACATGAACGACCTCATCTTCCGCGGCAACGTCGACGAGACGGAAGTGGGACAGCTGGTCACAGGCATGCCCATGCGCATCACCATCGGTGCCCTGCAGAACGAAAAGCTCGAAGCATCGCTGGAATATATCTCGCCCAAGGCCACCGAGGCCAACGGTACCAACCAGTTTGAGATCAAAGCTGCCCTGCACGGACTCGGCACGGCACAAATCCGCTCGGGCTACAGTGCCACGGCAGAGATCGTATTGGCACAGGCCAACCAAGTGCTCACCGTGCCCGAGAGTGCCATCGAGTTCCAAGGCAACAACACCTATGTATATATTATCCATGGCACCGGCAAGGAAAAGACCTATACTAAGAAGCGCGTGACCACAGGACTGAGCGACGGCATCAATATTCAGATCACCAGCGGACTGACCAAGGCCGACAAGGTGCGCGGACCGAAGATCGTCAAGGACGACAATAGCGACGACAACCACGCATAGCGAATAACAGAGAGAAAAAAACTTGTTACTTGGTTAGGTTTCTCACAGTTCATGTGTATATATAGGTGAATGAAGAACAACGAGACCATAGCACAGCTGTTCCGCCTGCACTATCCCGACATGATGCGGATGGCGCGGCTGCTCCTCCACGACGACGCGGAGAGCGAGGATGTCGTAGGTGAGGTGTTCGCCTCTCTCCTGCACAAGGACATCCTCCCCACGGGCTCCACGGTGCGTGCCTTTCTGATGACCGCCGTACGCAACCGTTGCCTCAACCTCCTGCGCAACCGCACTATCCAACAGCGCATACAAGGGCTCTACCTCCTTGACAGCCAAATGGGTGACAGTGCTGACGACATGGAGGAGCGCATCGACAACGTGAGACAAGTGCTCGACAGCGATCTCGACGACACTTGCCGACGCGTGCTCACACAGCGCTACGACCAGCAGCTTTCCTATGCCGAGATCGCCAAGACGGAAGGCATCAGCGAGACAGCAGTGTTCAAACGCATCCGAAAAGCCTTGGACTCGCTCAAAGAGAAACTACAAAACAAACAAGACCATGGACAAGATTGAACGACTCATCGCTATGATGGAAAAGCCTGACCGCTATTCCCAGGAGGAATGGCAGCAGGTGCTCAGCGATAAAGACTGCCGGGAATACTACCGGCTGATGTGCGACACGTCGGCCGCACTCCACGACCACCGACCCGACGAAACAGAAACGGAAGAGGCTCTGCAACGCTTCGAGAAGCGATACATGCCTGAGAGACGACACGTCACCATCTGGCGACAAGTGGCCGCCGTGGCCGCCGGTCTCGTGCTCATCTCGGGACTGGCCTTCGCCACCATCACAATGATAAGACACCGTCAGCAGGCTCCTAAGAAGGAACTCGCCGTAACTCCCGTCAAGGCTAAAGCCATAGCAAAGACCACCACGGCGGTCCGCGACACCGTCAAGACGCAGCCGCAGGAAGCTGACGGCATGAAGCAATTCATCAATACACCCGTTGCCAACATTGTCAACGAGATCGCTTCCTACTACGGTTTAAAGGCTGAGATCCGCAACTCTCAGGCAGCGAGCATCCGACTTTACTTCAACTGGAACCGTCAGTGCAGTGCCGAACAGGTGGTGAGCCAACTCAACCAGTTCGACAACATCCACATCTCACTCGACGGCAGCAGCCTCGTGCTGGAATAATCAAGGAGGATCCAACATGAGAAACAAGATCATCCTGCTTGCCGTTCTGGCTATGCTGTCTTTAGGAATAGATGCGCAGACCGTCACCCATTCTTTTCGCAACACCTCCATGTCCGATGCCCTGCGCTATCTGAGCACCGCCACCAGACACTATATCATCAACTTTGCCTACAACGATCTTGAGGACTTCAAGATCACGGCCGACGTGCGCAACCAAAGCGTACCCGACGCTATCCGGCAGATCATCGGCTTCTACCCCATCGCCATGAAAGTGGTCAAAGGCGAAGGGCAGGACAGCAAGGGACATGCGCTGCCCGATATGATCTTCGTGGAGTGCATACAGAAGGAGGACCACAAGCTCACGGGACGCGTCGTCGACGAAAACGGACAGCCCATGGAGTTTGTCAATGTCGCCGTGCTCAGCCCACGTGACTCATCGTTCATCAATGGTGGCGTGACCACAGCAGCCGGAGACTTCGTCATTCCCTGCAAGACCACCGACGTCCTCGTCAGCCTCACCAGTGTGGGCTACCGTCGTCTCGTCCGTCATATTACCACGGCCCATGCCGGCGTGCTGACCATGCGTCCCGATGCCTACCAGTTGAAGACGGTAAATGTGAAAGGCCGCCGCAAGGTAGAGCACGAGGACCGCAACGTCTACACGTTCTCCGACGAGGAGGTGAAAGCGTCGCGTGAAGCCCAACAGCTCATTGCCACGCTGCCCGGACTGCGCGTCGACGTTATCAGCGGCCAGCTTGCCACCCTCTCGGGCAAGCCGCTCACGATTCTCGTCAACGGCATTGAGGCCAGCGACAACGACCTGAAAGCACTGCAAGCCAAAGACATCCGCAACGTCGACTACTATGTGGTGCCACCGGCTCGCTACGCTGACGCCGGTACCGTGCTCAACATCCACACCCGTGCCGCCGAGAACGGCTACGCCACAGGCTTCGACGTGATGCAGGGTACGAAGGCGGGATTCAACAACACCAACGTCTACGCCAAGTACAACCACGGCCCACACCAGTTCTCACTCGACTATCGACTAGAACTGCGCAATGCAGCCAACTGCGACGAGCAGGATACCTACACCTTCAAAGACGGGGACAAGCGGGCTACCTACGACTATAGTGGTACCTACCACTTCGGCTATGCTCATCACGACTTCAATCTGAAGTATCTCTTCACCCATGGCGACAGCCTGAACTTCCAAGCGAAGTTCACGCCCACCATCTTCACCTGGTTCTGGAACAGTAACATGGACATCAATGCAGAAGGAAACCCACTATGGGCCAACGGTACACAGGATAAGCGACAACGGCGCAACAGCTTCTCGCCATCGCTCGACCTCTACTTTGACCGCAAGTTGCCCGGTGGACACGAGATCATGCTCAACGCCGTCGGTACCCTCTTCCACAACAAGCAGCATGTACACAACATCCAAAACGACGAGACCCAGCAAACCCTCGACGACGACATGCGGCAGCACAACAACAAATACTCGTTCATCGGCGAAGCGGCTTACACCAAGGACTGGGGTCGCACGCAGCTCGCCCTCGGCTACCGCGCCGCGCTGGCTAAGTCGGATTACCGCATCACCAACATCCTCTCCGACTACAAGGAATACGACTACAATGCCACCGACGACAAGCACTATGCCTATGCACAGCTCAACGGCAGCATCGCCAAGATCGGCTACCGCGTAAGCCTTGGCGCCACCTATATCAATACGAGCAACGACGACACGCACTTCCACAAACTCTACTTCACGCCCGACGCCCTGCTCTCCTACAATGTGAAGAACGGTGCCTTGCGACTTCGTGGCAAGATGTCGACCATCACGCCGAACATCTCCAATCTGAGCAACAACAGCACGGTGACCATCCCCGGACTGCTCTACTCGGGCAATCCCTGGCTGAAGAGCGCACTCGACAAGCAGATCGGGCTCACCTACTCGCTCAACCTGCCTTGGCTTAATATGGACCTGACAGCCGACGCCCGCAAGATCGACGACGACTTCAGCACCTATTACCAATGGCAAACGATAGACGGCAACCGCGTCATCGTGGGACGCGACGAGAACTGCGACTACCTGCTCAACTATGGTTTCTCGGGTACGCTGACTCTCAATCCGTTCAGCAACAACCTGCTCTCGATTGGATTGGAGTGTGGCTACCGCTGGCAGAAAGAGAAGAGTGAGATCATTGGCACACATCACCACCAATACATGCCGTTGGCCTGGACCGTGGACTTCCGCAAGGGCTGCTGGGGTGCCGAATACTATCAGCGCATTCCGCACAAGCAACTCAACGGCAGCTTCATTAGTTCGGCTGAGAACACGCAGAACCTCATCGTCTACTACCAGAAGAAGCAACTGATGGTAGGGCTGGTGTGTATCTTCCCCTTCGCAGCAGCCAAGTACAACGACAGCATCCTCGACAACGATGTCCTTGACAAACACGGTTGGAACCGCGTCACCAGTCAGAAGCGCACCTTCTGCATCACCTTGAGCTATAACCTCTTCTCAGGTAAACAAAACAACGACGAGAAGAAGCTCAACAACAAGGACAACGACCAGGGGTTCTTCTAATAAGTTAGGGAAAGCCGATGAAAAAGTGACCCCAGCTTACAGTTTGTGCCATTGCGCCAGCTTACCCAATAACAGAGACAGGCACAAAGAAAATGGGCACCTGCCATTCCGCGAGGATGGCAAGTGCCCTATATTATGTATTCAGGTATGGTATCAATATTGCTGAGGAATATACTGCGACTTGACAGTATCATAGACCTTCATAGCAGACAATCCAGTGACACGCTTCGACGCCTTGTCCAATTGCTGGGGGGTGATCTGCAGATAGCCGGCCAAGTCTTTAGTGGTCATGTCCGTATCCTCTATATGATTGAGAATCGTATCGAAGAAATAGGAAAGGAAGAGGCTGTCCACTTGGTGGTAGTCCTTGCGATTGCTGATGACATGTTTCTGCACACCCGTGAGGTGACGGTGGAACTGCTTGACGACATTGGATCTCAGCGCACGACTGTAGCGCTTTCTATATCTGAAGAGGCGATACAAATAGAAGGCGTCTGCAATGACAAAGATCAGTGCGGCAACGACAACAATAAAAGGAACGCCCATAACGCCTAAATCAACGCTTTCAAACAGAGACGCTAAAAACACCCAACCTGACATAGTTCTAAAATTTTAATGAAACATAAGTAACGACTCGCAGAGTTATTTCTATTACTACTGTTCGTCTTAACACGCTGCAAAGTTAGATGTTTTCCTTCAACTACATGATTTCATTTTCGGGATAAAACTTATCAAAAGTAGGATTTCTTTCTGTTGCATCCCTATCATGTTCATGCGCAACTTTAGCGTAATGCTCAGTAAATCAATACATTTGCGGTGATAGATTGATGGTGATAATCGAACTATTCATGTACCCCATATTCTGATCTCACTATCGACGCCACCTTCATTGCCGGCAAGCCTGTCGCCCTTTTGGAAGCCAAATCCAGTTGGCGTGGCGAGATCTGCATCTTGTCGGCCAGCTGATCCTTTGTCACGTCCTTATATTCTAAATGATCGATAATGCAATCAAAGAAAAGATCAAGGAAGAGATTGTCGAAATTCTGATTATTACTTTCGCCACTGTACTTTGGATTGTTCCTGTCAATGACGTGACGGTGGAACTGGTGAACAACATTGGAGCGCAATGCACGCTTATTGTTCATACGAGCCCGTATGACACGACCCAAATAGACCGCATCAACCACAATAAAAATCATCCCTAAAATCAATAAGATCATGGGGCCATTCACAGTCCCCATCTCTATCCCATCCATCAGGGATCTTAAATAAACTAAACCAGACATATAACTCAATATATAAAATTAATAATTATGCAAATATAATAACCAGATAGAACCTAATAAAAGAATTGTGGAAGACACAAGATACACATTTTTATTAAAACAAAAGCTATCTTTCTGAATAAAAATTCTTCCTTCAACAACTTTCCTTTTTTATCGTTTCTGTCATTGTCTGTCGTGAAAGCATAGTAAGCTCCTGATAATACAGACATTATATATGATATATTTTAAGATTTCAAAAAGGCGCAACCTTCGCCTAATCACAAAAAAAACAGAAAAAACTTTGCCGGTACTCTTTTTTTTCTTATATTTGCCCTATCTAAGACCAAACCTATAATATAATCATGAGCTTTCTGTACACCCAAATACATCATACACTCCTGAGACTCGCCACAGGCATAACGATTGTCATCATCTTGCCCCTTTTGTTCTCATGCAAGCATTCTGCCCCAAGTCAAACGGATCAGCATGAGCGCATAAGCCTGGACAGTCTGGCCGCTACCTACACAAGCGTGGACAGTCTAAGGCTGTTGCAAAAGAAAATGGAAAGAGAAGGAAACACGACAGGCAGCATGATCGTGCAAAGACACATCGGCAATCTTTTACGCCTCGACAACCATTTCTCCCAAGCTCTGCAGATCCACTCCGACTGCCAAAGCCGCGCTCAGGCGGCCAACGACAAACTGGAATGGATACAAGCCACTAACGAGATCGGTACCGACTATCGCCGGGTTTGCATTTTCTGCATGGCCCTGCAATACCACTATAGAGCCTTGACGACCAGCAACAGTTACGCTGACACCAGCTACATCGCCAGAAAATGTAAAGCTGCTGCGCTCAATGGTCTGGGCAATGCCTACCTGGCATTACACAATTACAGCCAAGCCGACAGCTTGTTGAAAATGGCTTTGGCAGAAGAAAAAGCAAGGAATTCGATCAGCGGCATAGCCACCAACTACGCCAATTTGGGCAGTGTCTATGCACGCTGTGGGAAGCAAGACTCTGCCTGGATCTTTTACAAAAAGGCAATGTACTACAACCAAAAGGCTCACAACGTGATGGGGATATCACTCTGCCACACCTACTTCGGATCACTCTGTGAGCAAGAGGGAAAAGACCAGCAAGCCCTCCAAGAGTACCAAACCGCCTATCAGATGATGGAAAAGTCGAAAGACGCATGGTATATCCTGCCTTCGCTCATAGCTCTTGCAAAATACTATGTGCATACCTCACAATGGACTGATGCCAGCCACTACCTGGCCTCGGCACGCGACTTAGGAGAGAAAAACCACCTTATCGAATATCTGGTCGACATCTATAGCCTATACTATCATTATTACAAACAGCAAGGTGACTACCGCAATGCCCTGCTGTTTCACAAAAAAGCAAAGGCAGAAAAAGACAGTCTCATCGACGAAGGCCGCATTGATCATATACAGAGTGTCAGCCTGAACATCGTGGAAAAGGCAAATGACACGCTCCGGCAGGAGCGCTCTTCCCGCCAGCGCGCCTATACTATATTTGTGATCATTCTCGAAGTTCTGATTGCTGCCTTCATCATACTTCTCTACTCCCATAAGCTACGCAAGCAGACTATGAAAGGCATGCAGCGTGTGGCGAACTTGCGCGAGGACTTCTTCACCAACATAGCCCACGAGTTCCGTACTCCGCTCACCGTCATCTTAGGACTGACCCGTTCCATGCAAAACGATTCCCATACCCTGGACAGCACTAAGGAGAAGGCCAAGACCATAGAGCGCCAAAGCAATGCCATACTCACGATCATCAATCAGGTAATATCCTCCAAGATGCTCCCGTCTGTCGTCAAAGACGATGAATGGCGGCACGGAAACATCAGCCTTTTCATGGAAATGATCGCACAGTCTTATCAGGACATAGCAGAGCACAAAGGCATCAACTATCATTTTATCAAGGAAGAAGAGATAGAAATGGACTTCGTGCCCGAATACGCGGCAAAAATCATGAACACCCTGCTGGCCTATGCTTTCAAATACACTCCCAAGAACGGAACTGTCACCGCTACTGTCAGTCGTGAGAAAGACACCCTGCATCTCACCGTGAGCGATACGGGCATTGGCATGCCTCCAGAAGTGGCAGACAAGATCTTCACTCCTTACTTCCTGGAAGAAGGCAATATAAAAGACATAAACACCAGCATCGGCCTCTCAACGGTCAAGCAGATTGTTGATCTCGCAAAAGGCAACATCACTCTGCAAAGCGGCTTAGGAAAAGGCACCACCATACACGTCACCCTCCCCATCCACAGCGATTATGCGCTCTCTCCCGATACGCAACAAGCTACAGCGCAAGTGGAGGAGAAAACGGAAGAAGAGCTTCCTTCCAACACCCACAGCCAGGAAAAACTACCACATCTGCTGGTCATCGAAGACAACAGCGACATAGCCAACTTCATCAGCTCCATATTCACCGGCCAATGCGACCTGAGCTTTTCCACAGACGGCAATGAAGGTCTTCAAACGGCCATGGACTGCATTCCCGACCTGATCATCATAGACCGTTTCGTCAATAGAGTCGACGGACTGGAACTGTGCCGGCAGATACGCTCCAACCCCGTTATCAATCACATTCCCATCATCATGATCACGGCAAAGGTGACCGAGCAAGACCAACTGGAATGCGCCAAAACAGGTATCACCGTCTATCTGTCCAAGCCCTTCACTGCCGAAATGCTGCGCACACATGTCGGCAACCTGCTCAAAGGACGGGATCTGATGCTGAAGAAGTTCGCGGAAATATACGAAGAGCGGAAAGTCAGTCCCGTGGAAAGCGCGTCACCACAGACAGCAGCCAATCTGCAATTCCTGCACAAAGTCACGGACACCATCTACCTGCTCATTGGCCGTCGAAAAAAGGTGACCGTGGATGCCCTTGCCTCAAAGGTGTGCATGAGCACCAGCCTGTTCTATCGCAAGATGGTCGCCATGACGGGTATGACACCTACAGCATATATACAGCGGGCAAGAATCAAGAAAGCCATGAACCTCATCGACAGCCGGCAAGGCATCAGCCTGGCCGATGTCGCCGACCAATGCGGCTTCGACGCTTACCCCAATTTCGTCAGGTCTTTCAAAAATGTGTGTGGCATCACCCCCACCGACTATCGGCGAGGAATAGATACCAAAAAGTAATGTTGTTTCCATTTGTTTGCGTTAACATCGTCGAAATATTTGTTAAACAGATACATAAAGTCAGCGGATTGTGTTAAAGAGACAATAAAAGACAAGCGCCAAGTAATAATTTTACCGCATTTTTATTATCTTTGTAACGTCTTCATTCGTTTTGATGTATTGTTGTATGATACACTCATCTCACTGCAAGGAATCCGCTTCCTCTTGAAGGCTTAAACCTATGATATAAGAAAATAACTTTATGACATTAAGATCGGCAATAAAATCATTCGTAATATCCGCATTATTCGCCTTAGCGGCGGAGCCCGTCCTGGGACAGGACCTGCTGGCACGACAAGCCCCTATCGACCGCCGCGCCAAGAAGCTGGACTCTATTGAGGTCAGCCATTTCGCAGAGAAAGAAAACCTGCAGTCGCCCGCTGCCAAGCTCTACGGCGACGAGTGGGACAACCGCTACGCACACCGCGCCACCGCGCTCCCCGACTCTTTCGTCATCAACCTTCGTCATTTCTGCATGCCCACGCCGAGCCGCGTCGTCACCAGTAACTTCGGTAGTCGCTGGGGCCGTATGCACAAAGGCCTGGACATCAAAGTATATATCGGCGACACCATCCGTGCCGCCTTCTCCGGCAAGGTGCGCATCGTGCGCTACGAAGCCAACGGCTACGGCAACTATGTCGTCATCCGTCATCCCAATGGCCTTGAGACCATCTACGGCCACCTCTCCAAGCAACTCGTCAGCGAGAACGAGCAGGTGCGCGCCGGCGAGCCCATCGGTCTGGGCGGCAACACCGGACGAAGCACAGGCTCTCATCTCCATTTCGAGACGCGTCTGTGCGGCGTAGCCCTCAACCCGGCACTGATGTTCGACTTCCGCAATCAGGATGTCACGGGCGACTACTATGTCTTCAACCGCCGTCGCTACGATTCGGAGTCTGATCTCGCCACACGTGCCCGCGGCAAGGTGGGCAATGGCGGATACAGCAGCGAGCAAGTCCGTGGCGGATATGCCGGCAGCGACAGCGGCGAGCGTATCTACTACAAGGTGGTCAAGGGCGACTCCCTGGAGTCTATTGCCGAGAAGAACAATATCTCTGTCGATCAGCTCTGCCGTCTTAACGGCTTCCGCAAGACGCAGCGCGTGCGTCCCGGCATGATCGTCAGATGCGCATAAGCATTTAATCAGATACTCCATAACAAACGGGCTCAAGCGTTTCCATCCAACAGGAAACGCTTGAGTCCGTTTTTTTATGCTCACACAGAGAAACAGAGAATCGAAGATGCACACCTTATTATATATAGAGCTCACGGAGATGGCTTTGCCTTACTGAGTCCATAGAACGAGCACTACCTTCAAAAGGCTTCTAACAAGTCCTCTTATATTCTTCTATAGTTAGCTCTTCTCATGTGCATAGTTGGCGTAATTACCCAAAATCTGTTCAATGTGTATCACCTCAGGGCAAGAGTCCCATGTAACTCATAAAAACTTTAGCACGAAAAGAGGTCTCAACTTAAGAGTGGCTTAATATTCTTTATATTCGGCAATATTCTTTATTCCATCTTTGATGGAGCGTTAAACCCTCAAAGCCATACATGCGAAAGCTCACGCAAAGGTAATTGTTGGATAAACTGACAAAAAACAGGCCACGAGAAGGCATCCGTTGAAAATAAAAGTAGAGTAGGCCGAAATTTCACGAATTTTGGTCCGTTTTATAATATACTGATAATCAGTATGTTGTAAAATATACGTTTTTGAGGTCTTGTCAACGTACCTTTCTGATGGAAAATTCTCTAGAGAATTATCGGTCAGAAAGGCGAGATGACCACATCATCTCACCTTTTTGATCGCTAAAAAGCGCCGAGATGACCAAGTAAAATCACTGAGATGGCACCTTCATCAGGCAAAAATCAACGAAACAGATGCCTTTCGGCTGCTTCATAAACAAAAAAGCCTGTTCGCCGCTCTCTATATTGAGAGTTGCAGCGAACAGACTTTTGTCAAGAAAAAAA
>DLDU01000001.1:57580-82922 GCA_002481295.1 Prevotella sp. UBA7764
GTCGTGGTGGCCTTGATGCTGATCTGGTCCTCATCACAGCCGATGACGTGGGCCAGACAAGTCTTCATAGCCGGTATGTGTGGGTTGAGTTTTGGATGCTCGGCACATACCGTGGCGTCGATGTTGCCAAGGACATAGCCCTTGTCAGCCAACAACTCCATCGTCTTTTTCAGAATGATCTTACTATCCATGTTCAGCGTCGCGTCGCTGGTGTCGGGGAAGTGATAGCCGATGTCGCGCAGGTTGGCAGCACCGAGCAGCGCGTCGCAGATGGCGTGGATGAGCACGTCGGCGTCGCTGTGTCCCAGCAGTCCTTTGCTATGTTCGATCTTGATGCCGCCGAGCCAGAGGTCGCGGCCTTCGACGAGTTGGTGGACATCGTAGCCCATGCCCACACGAGGTATATTGTAGCTTTGCATTTCGTTGAGATGTTATTGTGATATAGAATAGGAGTTAGCGTCGGTGCAGCAGATCCTTGATGCCGTCCATGTCGAAGCTCAGCGACAGGCGGAGCGTCTGGTCGAGCGGGTTGGTCTTGGCTGTGGCGATGACATATCCAGCGTCGAGCGAGAAGACGCTCATCTTGAAGCCCGCACCGACGGTGAAGTACTTCATGTTGCCCTGACTCGGATCCTGATGATGGTAACCAGCGCGAAGCGAGAACTTATCGTTGTAGGTATACTCGGCACCTACGCTCCACTGAATCTCTTTCATCTCGCCTTTGAAGCCTTCTGGCGAGTCGCTGAAACTCTTGAAGATACCGCTGATGCTCGACGTGTTGTTGTAGTGCTCATGCACCCACTGGTCGTAGCCTTGATTGTCGCTGAGTCCCGTCTCCTTGGTATACTGCTCCATGGTTGGCGGTGTGGGCACCAGGAACTTGTTGGCATCCAAAGCAATGGAGAACTTGTTGTATTCGTCGATAGGCACCATCAGCGAAGTACCCAGTCTGAGGTTGGTAGGCAGGAACTCGGCAGCATCCGAACCGCTGAAGGTGATCTTACTACCAATGTTCGAGATGTTGAGACCGAAGGCCAGCTGACACTCGCGTGATCCGATGGTAGGATAGGTCTGGTAATACGCCGAGAGATCCGCGGCGAAGGCTGATGCCGGTGAGTTGTCCTCACTGGTGTAGTCATAGCGCAGGTCGGAGTAGATCCAGCGCAGCGTGGCGGCGATGGAGAACTTCTCGCTGAGCATGAGCGAGTAAGAAGCGTCGATGGCCATCTCGTAGGGATTGACGGTCATGGCGTTGTCTGCATCGCTGGTCTGCACCTCACCGAGAGAGAAATAGCGCAGTGACCCCGACACGGCACTGTGCTCACCGATGCGGTAGTAGCCGGCGAGGTAAGCCTGGTCGATGTCGTTGACGAGTTGGCGGAGCCAAGGCGTGTAGTTCAGCGCCACACCGGCACGACTGATGGTAAAGGGATATTTTGCCGGATTCCAGTGTTGCGAGTTGACATCGGGGTCTGTTGCCGCACCTGCATCACCCAAAGAGGCTCCTCGTGCATCGGGAGAGATGGTCTGTGAGATGATGGCATATTGCACAGGGTTGAACTCGTCGAGCTTTTCCTGCGCAAAGGTCCATAGAGGTAGGGCCGCAAAGAGAGATGCCAGCGTGATACGTGCTGTTCTTGTCATTCTGATGGATGTGCTATATATAATAAGGTGTAGGCTCCGGGGTAGGGGAGCGTGCTACACCTAAATTAACGTAGAGAGTATGTCGATTATTGCCTGACGATGATGAGTTTCTGTGTCTTCGAGGCGTAGCTGCTGCCGTCGGCGCACATGCGCACGCGATAGAGATATACGCCGGTCTGTAGGCGGCAACCCTGACCGTCGCACAGATCCCAGTCCTTCGTGTACGTGCCGAGGTTGGTGACGCCGGTGTCGGTATGCTTCCACAGCGTGCGGCCGCTCATGTCGAAGACCTCGATGCACACGTCGACCTTGCTGCCCGCCATGTCGTGGTTGACGATGAACGTCGTGGTGTTGTAAGCTGGATTCTTCGACACGCCAACCGAACTGATCGTCGGCTGCAGGCTCTTTGCCACCACAAAGTCGAGCGTAGCTGTCGACGAGTTGTTGAGGATGTCCCAGGCCCGGAAGGTCAGCGTGTGCTTGCCCGGTTCGAGCGATGGAATGCTGTATGCCGTTCTTCCGCTGGTGTATGATCCGAAGTCATAGGTAAACGCGTCGTTAAGCGAGTAAACCTTGTTGGCGTCGCCGTCGATGATGAGCTGCAGGTCGTGACCCACGCCGTTGCCCGTGGCGTTGATGCCGCTGGTGTCGCTGATCTCAGCCACAAAATAGGGCGTACAGTTCACCGTGCCTCCGTTTTGGAATTCCGGTGTGTTGAGATAGCAGAACAGTTTCGGGCCTATCGTGTCGGCAGAGGCTGTCGTGGATCCGCCCACGACGAAGTGGTCACTCACACCGTTGGCAATACTGGTGTGTTTGTTGTCGACGGCATAGACATTCACCAGTCCGGTGTTGTCGCTGTAGTTGATGTCTATCGGTACCGAGAAGGTGAAGGCAAAGCGTCCCTGCCGGATGCTGTCAGATCCTGTATAGAGAATCTTGTCGCGGCTATAGAAGACGAAGGCAGAGTCAGCCTCGGCACTGTAGTTTTCCTTGCACACGATCTTCTCTTCAGAGTCCCGTACCACGATGGAGGCCACGCCGTTGAAGTTGTCGGCAGTGGTTTTGTTGACGTGTCCGGCGATGCGTGCGATGCTTCCCGCCTTTAACATCGGTCGTGTGGGCGATGCGGTAGGGATGCCGTTGATCGAGTCGATGACGACGCACGGCTCGGGCAGGTTGAGTCTCAGAGCGGGATCGCCGAGCAGCGAGTATTGCAGTTTGTTGACGGTGCGGTCCTGTCCGGTGGTGATCATTTGGTTCTTGGCCTGTCGCTGTGCCTCGCCGAGGGTCAGCGCTTTTCCGTCTTTGCGGCTGAGCACGGCAGTGAGGAAGGCGCGGTTGATGAGCTTGTTGTAAGAGGCGAGCACCGTACGCGTGGTACCGAAGAAAGCCACAGCCCCGCCGTTGGGATTCACGACGGCCGCCGTGCCGATGTTGTCCTCAATGTCGTCAAAGGCCATGATGTCGCACGAGGCCGTGATCCACAATGGCAGGTTGGTATTGGAGAAAGTCTGGAAGTCAGCGAGCTTGAGCACACCCTCGTGTGAGATGAGCGTGGCGCTGCCGTGCCCTGCATAGTCCATGATGAGCGCGCCGTTTTGCTGTTGCCGCTTGATGATGGCGGAAGCCTCGGGATAGGAGTGTCCTGTGGCCGAGGCCTGCTCGGTATAGGCGTCCCACATCACCTTTTTCAGTACATATTCAGGGTGCAGTGCCTCGATATAGTTGGCATTGTCGTTCTCGTCGTTCATGTGCAGGTTGTTGTTACCGTCGTCGCCCATGAACATCAGTTCGTTTTGCCAGGCACCGGCATTGCTGTTCTCGGCATAGTCGATGGTCTTGTCGACCATGGTCTTTGCCTCCTCCACGCTTGTCACGGGGAAGCGCCCCACGGCGATGTCGTCCATGTCCTTGGTCATGGGATTGCCGCCCTTACCGTCGTCGAGTCGTGTGAAGAAGCCGTCGTCGACATAGCAGAGCACGGCGTTGAACGAGTTCTCGCTCTCGTGGCAGAGCAGATAGTCATCGGCATTGAGGGTGCGGCAGTCGCTGGTGAGCATGCGGTTGTCCCATACACCACGTCCGAAGAGCAGCAGATAGCGGGGCAGGTCGGCGTCGGTGGCCGCGCGGTCGTAGAGCATCTTCAGGTAGCGGCGGTAGGCGTTGCCATCGGGTGTGCCGCTGCTGAACTCATTGTAGAGCTCATCAGCCTTGACGACGCGCACGCGCAGACTGTCGTGCTGCTCGTGGAAACTTGCGAGCCGCTGTGCCTGCTCCAGGTATTTACCCGAGGTGGGGATGATGATCACCATGTCTGCGGCAGTGTCGGCATGATGGTCTTGGTTGGTGATGGTGCCTACCAGAGAGGGTGTCGGGAAGGTGGAGGTGAGGTCAGGCTTAGGCGCGGGATTGCTCCAAGCCATTGACACATAGTCCAGACGAAGTGGTCCGCCATCGTTACACATGATCTTCACGGTGTCGTTGGCGTGCAGCGTGTTGATGGCATAGGTAGCGTAGCTCTCCCCACCTTTGTTATAGTCGTTGTATTCACCACTGTTGAGCTTGATGCTCATCGTGCCGAGCACCGAGTCGTTGAGCATGATCTGTGCCGTGCTGGTCTGTCCGGCGGTGACGGCCACGGAGAGTTTTCCGGTCTTTGACTTTGACGCGTTGGAGAGCACGAGCCGCTTGGTGTTGCCTTTGCTGATGGTCTCGCTGTCGAAGAGGTTGCGTCCGCCGTGGTACCACGAGTATCCGTCGACCTCATAGAGGCTGTGATAGTCGTCGGCGGTGGGGTAGTACTTATTCAGAAATGTCGTGGAGTCTACTGTGACCACAGTGTCGTTGCTCTCTGTGAGGAAGTAATAGCCGTAGTCGGAATAGAAGTTGCGCGTGCGCCGTGCTGCCGTGTTGCTGCTCCAGCTCACGGGTCCTTTGGCATAGAAGAGATGTTTGCCGCCGACGATGCACTGCTCCACTTCGGGCAGGTCGTCGAGGGCCTTGAGTGTGTTGCCGTCGAGAACCTCGTCTTGCAGGTTACCGCCGTAGCCGTAGATCTTCACCTTATTAATGTCAGAGAATCCTGCCTGACGAACGAGACTACTGCTGAGCTGATAGATGCCCGAGGATGGGACACGTATCTTCACCCATCGGCCGGAGGACAGGACGGAATGTGGGGCATAGAGTTGAGTGTTGGGAGTTGGGAGGTGAAAGTTAAATGAGGCCATCCGTCGTGCCGAAGCTGTTGCGGCCTTCGCGTCTACACGCAGCATGAAGCTGGCAAGGATCTGGTATCTGCCATTGCGGTAGACGAGCGGGCAGAATGACAGCTGCAGGTTAGGCTGGCGGCGGCTCATCACCACCTGCTGTTCGATGGCGGGCAGCTTCGGCAGCGTCTCACTGCTCAGCCGGTGATAGGCTTCTATGTCGCTCTCTGCCATATCCACGAACTCGGGGTATAGAATAGACGGCGTGTACACCGAGTCGGCATAGTTCGTCGGCAGTGCGACGGTATAGGTAAACCGTGGCAGTGTGCTGTCGATGCGCACCTGCTCGTTGGTGAGGTTGAAGAAACGCTGGGCGGAGAGAGGAAGAGTGAGGAAAAGAAGGAGGAGGAAGAGGAAGAGAAGAGACCGAGCCCTCTCCCTAGCCCTCCCCCTGGGGGGAGGGAAAGAGCGGCCGGGTAAAGGGAGAGCCCTCTCCCTAGCCCTCCCCCTGAGGGGAGGGAAAGAGCGGCCGGGTAAAGGGTGGTATATGGGGTCTTTCATTTTTCCTTGTCTGTTAGTCTTAGCGGGCATAGAGATTATAGAACTCATAGAGAATAGAACTCATCGGTATTATAGGGTGGGCTCATTCCCTCCCCCTTGGGGGAGGGCTAGGGTGAGGGCCCGGGGTTATTCCTTCCCTCCCCTTGGGGGAGGGGTAGGGAGAGGGCTTCTTTTATTTACAGTTAAACTCCATCACCTTTCTCTCTTCGAGATACCCTTCCAGGTGGTCGTCGATATGTACGGGTCCCACACCGGCGGGCGTACCTGTGAAGAGGATGTCGCCCGTCTTGAGGGTGAAATACTGGCTGATATATGCGATGATCTCGTCGATCTTGTAGAGCATGTCAGCGGTGCACCCTTCCTGCACGGTCTGTCCGTTGATGTCGAGATGGAAGCGCAGGGCATTGAGATCGCGGAATTTTTCCTTCGGCACCCATTCGCCGAGACAGGCGGCACCGTCGAAGCCCTTGGCCAGATCCCAAGGCTGTCCCGCTGCCGACAGCTTATGCTGCAACTCGCGTGCCGTGAAGTCGATGCCCACCGTCAGCGCGTCGTAGTAGCGGGGTGCGAAGCGCACGGGCACCGTCTTGCCGAGCTTACAGATGCGCACCACCACCTCGGTCTCGTATTCGATGCGTCCCAGGTGGTCGGGGATGAAAAACGGCTTATGATCCTTCAGTAGACTGGAGTCGGCCTTGAGGAAGATGACCGGCTCATCCGGTTTCTTTAATGTGCCGTGCAACTCTTTATTGTGCGCGGCGTAGTTCATTCCAATGCAGAATATCTTCATACTATGCTGTTTATCTCACGATGATCTTTTTTTGATGATGGATATACACGCCGCTGTCCTTGAGCTGGCTGACACTACGGCCGCTGAGATCGTAGTAGCTATCCTCGGTCGTCTTCGACGTGTTGACGCTCAGTTGACTGATGCCCGCGGAGGTTGTGGCGTACTTGCCCAGTGCGGTGAAGGCAGAGGTGGCGCGCCCGGTACGGCTGTCGAAGAGCGTGGCGTTGTACCATCCGCTGAGACTCGTGTCCTTGGCGTTGTACTCCGGCCACCACCAGAAGAGGCCGTTGACCTTATTATGCTTGTTGAGCATGGCGATGAGGTCGCTGACTGGCTGTCCGTCGTGGGTATAGTATGTGGCTCCGGCCTGCTCATAGCGGGGGAGCATGGAGATGTCGCCGCCGGCGAGCTTCTGTGCACGGGCGGTGCACAGCGACAGGGCGAGGACGGGGATGAGAAGATATGCACGAATATTCATTTTATGCATGTGATGATTATGTTGCAAATTTAATATAAAAAGAGGAGAACACAAAATCGTGCCCCGTCATTTTCTGCCGTTTCGGTTTGCTTACGTCCGACTTTCTTGTAAGTGGGGTAGCCCTATGACGAATACAGGTGGTCTGTTGCTATCTTTTCTTCGTGCTACTGCATTCCAACTTGGTAATCGTTTGCATAAGCTTTTATGCGTTTTTTCTTTTGATATGCGTTGATAATTACGCTTTTCCTTTAATTTTGCAATCGGATAACCATTACTACATTTAGATCTAACGATCACACAATAATCATTAAAAACCAAACATGAAACAATTTAAACGACGGGTCTCCACACTGGTGCTCTCTGCTCTGCTCTTCAGTCAGGGCATGATGGCAGACAGCTTTGTTGGCGGCCGCACAGATTTCCGTGACGAGAGTATCTACTTCGTCCTTACCACCCGCTTCTACGACGGTGATTCCGGCAACAATGTGCTGTGCTGGGACAATCAGGAAAGCCAGAAGTCTACCAAAGACCCTTGCTGGCGAGGTGACTTCCAAGGCCTCATCGACAAACTCGACTATATCAAGGCTCTCGGCTTCACCGCTATCTGGATCAACCCCGTCGTGCAGAATGCTTCGGGATATGACTATCACGGCTATCATGCTTCCGACTTCTCGAAAGTAGACTGCCGCTATCAGAGCAGTGATGGCAGTAGCGGTGATGTGATGTTTAAGAAGCTCATCGATGCGGCACACAAGAAAGGTATCAAGATCATCCTTGACATCGTGCTCAACCACACCGGTAACTTCGGTGAGGCTAAGCTCTGCCCGGAGTTCACACGCAGCGAGAAGCTCGCCACACAAGGATCTATCTCCTGCATGAAACCCAATGCGAGTGTTCTCGGGTCTGACTATGACGACCTGAAATCCGGCGACCAGTATCAGCGTCGTCTGGCCTTGATGAAGAATACCGACGGCGAGAACCACGACACACATAACTACTGGCATCATGTCGCTAATGCATGGAACTGGGACGAGCCGAGCCGCTGGTGGGGACAGATAGCCGGTGACTGCGTGGACCTGAACACTGAGAACCCCGCTGTCGACGAGTATCTTGTGAAGTGCTACGGCGACTTCATCAAGCTCGGCGTGGACGGCTTCCGCATCGACACCTCCGGACATATCGCACGCTTATCGTTCAACAAAGCCTTCATCCCGCAGTTCACGGAACTCGGCAAGGAGTACGCCTCAGCCCGTAGTCTCTACGACGGCAAGGAGGCAGGATCACCGTTCTATATGTTCGGTGAGGTCTGTGCCCGTTTCGGTGGTGTCACTTATCGCGACCAGCCCAACCTCTCTCCTTATTATTATACGTGGGCTTCGAGTGCTTCCGACCTCAATAGTTGGAACAGCGACGCTTCGTGGTGGGACAACCAGGTCGTGCCCGAAGGAGCCGCCCCGCTTGGCAACATGACGCTGTGCCTCAACGAGCCTAACGTGAAGAAGACCTCCAACAACGCGTGGATGCTGAACGGTGCTTACCACACGCCCGACTACAGTCAGTCCAGCGGCTTCAACGTCATCGACTTCCCCGTGCACTACAACTTCAACAACGTGGGTTCGGTGATGAATATGGTCAAAGAGGACAACCTCTACAACGACGCCACTTGGAACGTGGTCTATGTCGACTCTCACGACTACAGCCCGCAGCCCAACGACGGCATCCGCTTCAGTGGTGGTACGAATCAGTGGGCCGACAACCTCACATGGATGTTCCTCTTCCGCGGCATCCCCTGCCTGTACTATGGCTCAGAGGTGGAGTTCCAGGCCGGCAAGAAGATCGATAACGGACCCAACGGTCCGCTCTCTGACACCGGTCGCGCTTACTTCGGACAGAACCTCGAAGGTACGGTCACCGCTTCCGACTTCGGCGTGTTCACCGCTACGGGTCAGGTCGCCAAGACCCTCAACCACCCGTTGGCCAAGCACCTGGAGCGCCTCAACCGCATCCGTCAGGCTGTGCCTGCACTGCGCAAAGGACAGTACACCACCGATGGTTGCTCCTCGACGAGCGGCTGGTCGTGGAAGAAAGCCTACAATGCCAATGGCGTGAACTCCTATGCATGCGTCTGTATGGACGGCGGCGCTACGTTCACCGGCATTCCCAACGGTACCTATAAAGACTGCGTCACGGGCGACGTGCAGACGGTCACTGACGGTACCCTCACCGTGTCCTGTCCAACCAATCAGGGCAACGCCCGTGTCTATGTCCTCAACGGACCGGGTAAGATCGGCGAGGACGGCCCGTTCCTCTACACCGTTTCTGCTGCCAGCGCCGACAACAGCGGACTGGCTGCTGACCCGGGTACGACATGGAACGATGTCGTAGAGACCACAGAGCCCACTGCCACGGTGACACCGAACGGCGGCTCCTTCACCTCTGACACACAGACGGTGACCATCACGCTCAACAACGCCACAAGCGGCTGGTATCAGATCGGCGATTGTGAGAAGGTAGCCATCAACGGTTCTTCTGCTACGTTTACTATCGGCGGCGACATGAGCTACGGCGAGTCGAAGACCGTCACCTGGAGCGCTACCGGCAACAGCGACGGCACCACAGAGACCAACAGCGACAAGGTGATGTTCACCAAGCTGGATCCCAACGCTGCCATCACCGTATGGGTGGAATCGGCCACAGCACCTTATATATATGTATGGTATAAAGATGCCAACGGCACTACACAGGAGCCCAACGGCGCATGGGCCAACACCAAGGCCATGACCGCTACAACCTATTCAGGCTGGTACTCCTATACGGCACCTGCCGGTGTGTCTTCCTTCAACTTCATCCTTCAGCAGAGTGCGGGCGGCAATAAGCTCACCGGTGATGTGAAGGATGTCACCGCCGACACTTACTATGCTGTCAGTGGTTCGTCGGCAGCCGTGACCAGCGAGCGTCCCGCTACCACCAGCACAACACCTACCGCCTACACGCCGACCATCAACGACGACAGCGAGATATCGGTGTTCTTCGAGACCAGCGGCAGCGAGATGCCTTACGTTTGGGTGTGGGATGCGAACAATGGCAACCGCAGCTACAATACCAACACGACATGGCCGGGCGATGCCATGAAGCTCGACGGCACTCTCGACACGGGAGCCAAAGTGTACAAATGGACTTACACGGGCTCGCTGACTACACTGCCCACCGGTATCATCTTCACCCACGACGGCGGTACGAAGTACAGCAGCGCCGATGGTACTTTTACTAATCATGGCTATTATACCACTTCCAGTTCGCTCTCTGCTACAAAGACCATCATGGCAAACACCGACAGCGAGGATGTCTATATCTACTTCCTGAACAAGAACAACTATGATAAGGTGTACTGCTATCTGTTTATTGACAAGGATGCTCACACCACTTGGCCGGGATTGGAGATGAGCTACGACAGCAGTGTGGAGCACGACGGCACGATGGGTTGGTACTCTTTGCAGGTTCCGGAGGGCTACGAGGACGCTTCGTTTGTCATCAACAACGGCAAGGACGGTATCGCTCTCAATGGTGAAACGGCTTACGCCAAGACGGCCACAGCAAGCATCTTTGGTATCAAAGCCAACGCGAAAGATCCTAATGCCTGGTACACTATCACCGGCGTAAAGGTCAGCGCTCCGACACAGGCCGGCATCTATATCCACAACGGCAAGAAGGTCATCGTGGTGAAATAAACCTATTCTCTGGTAAACATTCAAACGTTAAGTACTTTAAGACAATAGTATGTTCAACATAAAATCTATTCTGTTCTCAGCCTTTGTGCTGTTCAGCATGACCTTTTCCGCCTATGCCGACAACAGCTATGGCCTGAAGAGCAACATCCAGGATGGTGTCATCCTCCACTGTTTCGACTGGAAGCTCAGCGACATCAAAGCCGAGATTCCAAATATAGCCAAGGCTGGCTTCACCGCAGTTCAGACATCGCCGATCCATCAGAAAGAGGGCTACGGCTCGACATGGTATATGGCTTATCAGCCTTATGACTATGTCATCGGTAACGGGCTTGGCACTGCCGACGACCTTAAGGCGCTCTGCACCGAGGCACACAACTATGGCGTGAAGGTCATCGTCGACGTCGTGGCCAACCACACCAACGGCAACCTGAACTATGTGGCTGACTTTTGGAAGAACACCGACCTGTATCACAACTATGGCTCTGTGTCGAACTGGAACGACCGTTATCAGGTCACACACGGTGAGATCGGCATGAAAGACCTAAAGACCGAGGACAGCCGCGTGCAGCAGAAGATCCATGCTTACGTGGAGAGCTTGAAGAGTTGTGGTGTCGACGGCATCCGCTGGGACGCTGCCAAGCACATCGGTCTGCCCTCTGAGGGCGACTCGTTCTGGCAGAACGTGCCCGACAAGAGCATGTACAACTACGGTGAGATTCTCGACGGCACGGGCGGCAACGACAGCAAGCTCTTGCCCGAATACCAGAAGTATATCTCTATCACCGACAACGGTTACGGCAATGGCTTTGCTTCTTCCTTCAGCAACGGCAGCGTGAACTCTTCCATCGGCAACTTCAATCAGAAGGGTGCTGCTACGGCCAAGCTCGTCTACTGGGGCGAGAGCCACGACACTTACGCCAACGATGGTGGTTCTTCGAAGTATATGAGCCAGAACGTCATCGACCGCGCCTATGCTGTCGTGGCCGGTAACAACGGTGCCACAGCACTCTACTTCTCACGTCCGTCCTCTACCGACAAGAACTCGATAAAGCTCGGTCAAAAAGGTTCCACTCACTTCACCAGTGCGGAGGTCGCTGAGGTCAACCACATGCACAACGTCTGTGCCGGTGAGGCCAACTACTATGTCCACAGCGGTAATGTAGCCGCACAGATACGCCAGAGCGGTGCGATCATCGTCCTCGGCAATGGCAGCAACCAAAGCGTGAGCTTCGCCAATGGTGCCGGTGACGGCAAGTGGCTCAAGGCCGGTACCTATACCGACAAGGTCGGCGGCGGCACGTTCACCGTCACTACTTCTACCATCAGCGGTCAGGTAGGCTCCACGGGAATCGCTGTCATCTATACGGGTGAGTCTAATAACAATGGCAACACGGGTGGAGAAACCGGCGGCAACACGGGTGATGAGGTTTCTGACGCTTACACGCCTACCCTTGACAAAGCCGATGAGGTCTTCTGTTTCTTGGAGACAGCAAACAGCAACGCAAAGATTTGGGTGTGGAACAGCACTGTCAAGCAGCTCACTGAGAATACATGGCCCGGTGATGCCATGACCCTCGTAGGTAAGGCTGCCAACGGTAACAACGTCTTCAAATGGACCTATACCGGTACTGAAGATGCTCCGACTAAGGTTATCTTCACCCATGACGGCGGAACAAAGATTGTAAACGCAGACATCGACTTCAAGAACCATGGCTATTATGTCGAAGGCGTATGGAACAAAGAAATCACTGAGGTGGAAGGCGGCGACATTCCTACACCGTCTGACAAGTACGTCTATTTCGACAACGCCGATAAGTGGAGTAATGTCTACTGCTACTTCTACGACGGCACCACGAGTGCGTCTGTATGGCCCGGTGAGGCGATGACCTTCGATGCCACGGCTACACACAATGGCAAGACAGGATGGTATAAGGTCATCATCCCTGCCGGCTTCACCTCCGCCAAATACGTTCTCAACGACGGTACCGGCGCACAGAAGCTCAGCAACAGCTCCGTCTATACCTCACAAGGCACTGTCATCAGTGGTAAATAAGGCTTGCTTCCTTTAAACGCTCTATGCTATACGCTTTCAGGCACAAGCCTGATTGCGAAGTCTTTGCTCCCCCGATGTCATGGTGGGAGCGGTAAGAAGGTTGTAATCAGATAATACGATTTGATTCATAACAAACAGGGCTGGCGATTGCCGGCTCTGTTTCATCTCTTATATTCCGCAGCTCTTCAAGGAAATACTCCGCTGTCTCGCCACCTTTTCCAAGGGAGTCCTTCTTCATAACGCCACTTTTTCAAGGGAGTTTTTGTCATTGCAGTGCCACTTTTCCAAGGGAGTTTTGTTGGGGAAGTGTTCGTGCATGTAGAAGTTATCTCTCGCCAAGGCACAAAGAACGCAAAGGGCTGGTGCATACCCGTGGGCGCTACCCAGCCTTCTCTTTTTCTTTTAACGTGCCATCTTCGATGGCATCAAGAATATAACCGAATATCGAGAATATAGGTATTCGTTATATTCGTTTATATTCTTTATTCCGCGTAGCGGTGCGTTAACCAAAAACTACCATCACTGGCTTTTAACCACATGTTTTGATAAAGTAAGTAGGAGGCGACGCGTCATGGTGGTTAGGACGCCCCCCGTCTCCCTTTGTATTGCTCTCACCCCTTGGAAGTAATCACTCCCCTTCTCCTTGGGAGAGGGGTTGGGAGTGAGGCTGTAGAGGGGTTAAGGGGGTGAGGCCTTTTATCCCCGCCTCTTTCAGTTCTTCTTTGATCTTCGCCTCACTGGTATTCTTGTTGACATAGGTGATGGCGAGCGTGTGGGTGGCTTTGTTGACCCAAGCGTCGTCCACTCCATCGATGAGAAGAGCGGCTTCTGCGGTCTGTCCGGTGGCTTGAGTGGCAGGCAGACGGAACAGAGCATAGCTGATTTCAGCCGAGGTGTAGTGGTTCACCGGCGTGTAGCCCAGCGTGGTGAGGCAGTCGCGTACCGCCTGCTTTTCCGTGCGGTTGGCATCGTAGCGTACAAACACCCATTGCTTGTCGACATGTGGTGCCACGCTGTCGACGCCCTGGATGCGGTAGAGCGCCTCGCTGATCTGCTGCGCCTTGCCTTCGTCGGAGAGCTCAGCGATGTGGAAGCCAATGCCGCGGCGGATCACCTCGTGCGGATCGTAGGCCGTGAGGCGGTAGCGGGTGTGGACGAGACGACCCTTGAGCGAGTCGAGGCAAGTCTTACTCTTGTCGTAGGTGATCGTGGCCGTGCGCCGTTCGAGGTTGAAGTTGATGTCGCTGACACCGGGATCTTGTGTGACGGCGACCATCACCTTATGTGCACAGTCCTCGCATCGCATCTGTTTGATGCGGTAAGTCTCTGTCACGGTCTGTGACCATGCGCTGGCTGTGCAGACCAGCGTCAGGAGAAGAGAAAGAAAGAGTTTTCTCATAATGGTAGTATTGAATTGTTTTTGTGTTGATATTAAAATCTCAGGCCGATGGCCAAGCTTGCCCTGCTGTTGTGCTGGCTGTTGGTGGCATGGAGATAGCCACCATCGAGGCGGAGGAACCACATCGATGTGCGGCCTTTGACGGTGATGGGGCGCTGATAGGTCAGTGCGAGACGTGCCCTCCATGAGTTGACCGTGTAGTAGTCGGCATAGTCGGCTGTCCATACCTGCTGGGCATAGGGCGTGGTGACATCGGCGAGACTGAGTCGGTTGTCAAAGACCTGACGCAGGCGGAAGGCGGCATCCATCCAGAAACGATTGGCAAAGAAGCCATGACCGGCAGCGAGCCCCCAGTCGACATAGTGATGGACAAACGATGAGGTGGGCAGATGATACTCGTTGTGGACAGAGCGCAATGCGCCGTCCACACCGATGTAGCCATTGATGCCGTGCTCCGACGCACTGTTGAGGCGGTAGCCCAGTGCGGCGTCGAGCAGGCGCACGCGGTAGCGTTTGTTGTAAGTCATCTGGTTAACATACTGATAGGTGTTGTAACTCGTTGCGGAGTCGGTGGTGATGGTGAGCTGCTGGCGATACTCGTCAGCATAGCCTTCCTCGTATTGCAGACGGGCCTGTACGACATGGAGCCACCGTGATGTGCGCCATGTCGTCTTGTTGGCTACGGCATAGCGATAAACATGGTAGTGTCCCGGCTGATACTTATAGATACCGTAGATGCCTTCACTGCCGCGGTCGACACCAGCCTCAGTGAGTGAGGACCAGGATGGAGACTGCCAGGCATAGGAAAGGCGGAAGCCAAACTCATGGTTGACGTATTCGCGCATATAGCCGTTGTAGCCGCCGACGACTCCATTGGCGTTTTCCATTCCCGTCATCGTGTAGTATTTCATATTGGGATCAGTCTGCACCGTGGTGATGTCAGGAATCTTCTCTTTGTAACGGCGGTAGTGTCCTTCCAAGCCCAGCGTGGAGCGGCCGATGGAGTAGGTGAAGGACGGCGTGAGGCGATAGTCGAGTATCTCGCTTCTCGACCGTGGGTCGCGCAGACGGCTCAGGTCGCCGAGTTGGTAGTCGAGGCGCAGGCCTAAGCGCCAGGGGCCGAAGGCTGTGGTGCCGACGGCTGCCGTGAGGCTGATGTCCTGCCGGTCGTAGCTGCCCGCCACCTCACTGCCTGAGATAAACGGATCACTGTTGTAGGTCCGGCGCACGTCGCTCCACCGGCGGTTCTTCGTGCGTCCCATGTCAAAGTCGAACTTGCCATAGCCATAGAGGTAGCGGCCTAAGTGCTGATAGCGCTCGGTGAAGAAGCGGAGGCTGTTGTCCTGATTGCCTTCCTGCACGCGGTGGAAGTCACGGCTCTCGTGGCTGCCCTCCATCATGGCGACACCCCGGTCAACGAGGAAGTCGAGGGTGAGACCAGCCGCATTGGCGGTGGTGGACCAGAGCGAGGCGGCATCGGCGAGACGGTAAGCAGACTCATCAATAGTCTGAGCCTGAAGCATAGTAGGGAGGAACATCGTGGCTGAGGCCAGAAGTCCAAGGGTGAGCGTCTTATGATCAATATTCATAGTTGCGTGGCGTTAGAGTGGATGAAACGGCAAAGTCGTTGGTCGAGTTGTTGGTATCCTGCAGGATATACTGTCCCTTGGCTACTTTGCGTGTGGATTTCTTTCGATAGACGGTCTCGCCGCTGTATCCGCTGGCAGCGTGGATGTAGGTGGCTCCCGCGTCGATGGCGGGCAGGAGGCGCTTGGTGGCCATGTCGATAGTTCCCGTGTTCTTATATTTCAGGATGTCCACGCCGTCGAGGATCTGCGAGATGCCGGCGGCGAGCCATTGGCTGCCCGAGGTCTTTCCGTAGTTGTATACTTTCTGCCAGGAGTTCACGGCGGCAGTGCTGCGGAAGAGTACCACACCGGTGGGACCTCCCTGGCCGATGTTCATCTTCGAGATGGCACTGAATGCCGTGTAGACCAGTTCGAGCGCCGGTGTCGCGGGGTTGTTGAGCGTCTTGCCCTGTGCGTCCTTGGCTTCGTAGTCAGCATCGGAGAGATTCATGGGCGTGCCGACGTTAGCAGTGTGGTCAATGGCACTGTTGGTGATCACCACCGACTGTCCGGGGTTCACCAAGTGAGGTGTAGCAGCGGGAATGCGGAACAGCTGCTTGAGCACGACCACGGAGTCCTGAAAGACTTTTTCGATCTGGTCGAGCGCGTAGGCTGGTGAGGCATTTGACTCGACAAGTCCGAGGTACATGCCCGCAATGTCCACCGCCTCGTCGCCCTGGTTGTAGAGCTCGATATACTGTGCGGCGAGATAGTTTTTCTTGTTTACATCTTTCATGCCGGCATAGAACACCTTTGAGATGACGAGCGAGCGGGTGATGGTGAACTGTGTGGCGAGGGTCAGCGGCGAGGCGGTCATGTCGGTCGTAAGCAGTTGGGAATGGCTGCTGCCCGCCACGATGGCGCCATCGTTGACTTCCGTGTCGCCAGTGGCCTGGCGATATTCGCTGGCAGAAAGGGGCCATGACACCGAGACAGTGTATACGTCGGGGATGAGTTCCGTGAAATGCGCGATGCCATTGACGTCGGTCGTTGCTGTCGTCTCTCCGCCGCTCTCACGAGTCAGCGTCACGGTGTGGCCCTCAAGGGCGAGTTGAGCAGTGGCGTCGGTGGGCTGCTCCACACGTATGTCCACGTTGATGGTCTGGGTCGTGTCGCTATAGTCGACGCAGCTGACCATAAGGGTCAGACACAGCAGCAACAGCGTCCACAGACCTGTATGTTTTTTGTTGTTCATCTGCTTATATATATAATATGGTATAGGGTATCGGTTGATTATAAGTTGAAATAGAGCTCCATGCCATAGCTGAAGTTGTTGGTGTTGCGCTGCACGAGCGTTCCTGTGTTGTTGTTCGCCACCTTGTAGGGTTCGTAGAAGATGACGTTGTTGACATAGAGCGAGAGTCCGCCGATGTTGCCGAGCTGTTTGGTGAGGCGTGCCGAGAGATTCCATGTCGGCTTTGTCTTGGTGGGCACGTTATCCTTGTAGTTGAGCGCGAGGTCGGCGACGGCGATGCCCTGTGTTCCGGCGGGCAGAGTTGTGTAGTAGTTGCCGGCGTAGTCGAGATAGCCGTTCTGCATGTCGGCGGAGAGTGCGTGGTAGCCGAGGTTGGTGTCGATCAGCCCAATAGCCTGCTTGTCGGCCATATAGCTCCAGCTGTAGGTCTGCCAGATGGCTTGCCCGGCGAGCGATGCCACCATCTTCAGCGACGGGATATTCGTCACCACACGTACGGTGCTCACGTACTGCCGGTAGAGGTCATAGTCCAAGCCGGAGGGATAGACCACCTTGAAGGGCGTCAGTCCGTATGCCGAATAAGCAGAGGACAGCAGAGCTGTCTTGACGTTGGCCGTGTTGAGATCAGTGCTGTAAGTCTTGGTCTCAGAGAGTGCACCACTGTAGTAGAAGCTCGTGTTAATGGCGCGGATGGTGCCGAGGTCAAAGTCAAACTCCAGTCCCTTGTTGATCGTGGTGTTGGTGTTGCCGATCTTTCCCGTGGTCATATAAACGATGTCGGTGCGTGCGGGATTGGCGTAGTCCACGGTAGTGGCGGCTCCCGGCGTGATGATGAGCCCATGAGAAGCGTCATAGACCATTGAGGGATAGGTGAAGTATTCCGTAGCCGATCCAAAGCCGTTGGGCGTCTTGTCGTGATAAGCCAGCACACTCAGCTTTCCGCCCCAGGGCAGCTTTACGTCCACGCCGGCTTCGATCTTCGTCGTGGTGGCGTTCTTCAAGTCTGTGCTTCGCTTCACGTCATACATCTGTGTGTGATAGGCCAAGAGTTGCTGCACGGCAGCGTCGGCACCTTGCGGCATGTAGTTCACGGCCACGCGGTCGTCGTATTTCTTGTCGGGATAGAGATAACTCAGTCCTGGTGTCTTGCTGTTGAGGCCGATGCCGGCGCGGAGTGCCAGCCATCTCGTCACGTCGAACGAGAGGTTGACACGCGGGCTGAGTGCTGTGGTGCTGAGGTTGGAGAAAGGCTGCTGGGCCGTGAAGCGCAGGCCGATCTGCGCCCGCAGGTGGTTGACACGGTTGGGCGACCACACAAAGTGATCCTCAGCGTAGGCAGCGAGCTGATGGAGCTCCGGGATGTCGGAGTAGGCACGTGGACGACCGTTGGCGTTGGGACGCAGCGGACGGCTCTCGTCGAGGTTGTAATAGCCGCGTCCGTCGTTCCAGTCGTAGTGGTATTCAGCACCCACCTTGAAGCTCTGCCGTGTCTTGCCCCAGTGGAAATAGAAGTCATCGGCAATCTTGGCAAAGATGTTTCCCGGTCGTCCTTCCGTCTTGCTGGTGGCGAGATAGCTCTGTGTGGCCCAGCTCACGGGGTGGTAGCCTGTCTCCATGGCCGTGATGATGGGCAGCAGTCCGCCGGGCACGGAGACGAAGGCGGTGTTGCGGCTGTCCTGCCAGGCATAGCTCACGCCGAGGGTATAGCTCAGGTTGCGTGAGAAGATACGGTCGAGACGTATCTTTCCGTTGTGGGTGAAGCCGAGTGAGAGGTAGTCGTTTTTCGCCTCCGAGCCGTCTTGTCGGGCGTCGGGGTCGTTGCCGCTCCAGTCGCGTGTCTGTGCCATCCTCACGCGGGTGTCGATGTGCCATATCTTGGAGATGTTATAGCTCCATGCCATGCTGCCAGTCCATCGGTGATAGGAACGGGTGCGCAGACGCGGGTCGCTCCAAGCTTTGGCATAGTCGACACTAAGGTTGAGGATGCCGGCGCGGCCGAGCGAGGAGCCCTTACTGAGCGAGTAGTTTTGCAGTTCGGGATTGATCTTAGCCTTAGCCTGCCACGGCGTGACACCTGCCTTGGAGTGAACGATGACAAGACCGGAGGTGAGATCGCCATATTCGGCCGAGGGGATGCCGCGCACCACCTCGACATTGTCGATGTCGTCGGCGCTGATCTGCCGGAGGTCCGTGCCGGTGAACGCTGTGGCACTGAAGGGTCCTTGAGTCATCGCGCCGTTGTTGCTCATCGGCATGCCGTCGACGATGATACTCGATCCGAAGGCACTCGTATTGTTGTTCACGAGCGTGCGTAGCTGCAGGTTGGACAGGCTGGTGAGGTCGGTGTTTTTGATGATCTGTCCGGGCAGGAGCTGCATGACGTCAGCCAGTGATGAGGCCTGCAGGTGGTCGATGGCCTGGCGTCCGATCTTGCTGCTCGTACCCATAGCGTTTTGTTTGGCGGTGACGACGACCTCTTTGAGTGAGAGGTCGCTGATGCGCAAGGAAATGTGCATGTCGACGTCTTTGGAGACTTTCACCTGCGTTGTGGAGGTGACATATCCCACGTAGCTCACCACCAGCTGATAGTTGCCGTCGGGAATATTGGTGATCGTGGCCTTGCCGTCCATGTCGGTCACGGCATTGGAGCCGAGCGGCTGGAGCTGCACGGAGCCCATGACGATCGGCTCCTTATTCGAGTCGTCTGTCACGCTCACCGTCAGTTTGTGGCCCTGCGCCGGTCCGGCAAATGCCGGGAGCGCAAGCGACAGCAGGGTGACGAACAGAAGTAGATAATGGAATGTCTGCTTTTGCATTGCTTGTGATTATAGATAGTGATTTATTTATTGGCAGTTAGGTCAATGTGCATTGACAAGATGTGTGTTACCTAAACCTATACAAATATGACCAATACGTTGCAAAGGTAATAAAAAAGAACGACAGTATTGTCGAAATAACGCAATAAATGTCCATAAATACCTAATAATATGGATGCTTGCCAGTGAAAAAACAGCCCCGCAGACAAAAAACTCAGCTATAGGTTCACGATACTGACTGATTATTTGTATTTTTGCACGTAAGTATTTCAATCATAGCATTATTCTCAAAACAGATCCATGGCAAAAGCTAACACTGAATACGTCGACGACGCTGTCCTGCAAATGATGGCGTGTAATCTCCGTCCCTTCTCTAAGACCAATATTATAGAATGGGGCTCTACCGTGCTCCACACCCGCTTGAAGAGTTCGCAGAGTTTTCTGACACGCTATGAGGGCAAGGTCATAGAGAGCATCAAGGCGAACAAAAATAATGTGGAGCGGTATTATCTCAAGCCGGAAGCATGGATGGAAGTGCTGAAAAACATACCGCAGAGATTCTTTAATCGGTGGCTCGGTGCGATCGAAGACCGTGGTGGTTGGCGTATTCAGAATGGTGAGGACATGAGTACGAGGAATGACTTTACCGAGTCGTTCTACAACTTCCTTCATGGTCAGCCGTTTGAACCCCAGGCTTTCAAGGTAGGATGGCCGAAGTGGGCTGCGGCAGCCTTTATGACTGAGCGTAATGCTATGAACACGATGTGGGGAGTATATTTCTATCAGTTCATCGACCGCTTGGCCGACATGCCGGAGAATGCGCCGTATATCAAGGCGACAAGTGAGAAGCTCAAAGACTTCCTGTTCTATCTTCGCAAGGTGCGTATCCTCTATTTGCTGCCTGTCAACGAAGAGCTGATACAGGATACGCTGACCGTTCCCGGGAAAGTGCTTACCGAGAAAAATGTGGAGCGCGACGCCTTTGTCAATCTCTATCTTCGCTTTCTGCGCGACGGCAATCTGAAGGCAGCGCTCCACTCGGTCATTGGCTCCAGTGAGTCCGTTAACGTGCTGCAAATGATAGAAGCTGTTCAAGCAAAAAACTATAGCTTGGCGGTCTCGATCTTCCAACGGATGGTCAGGGGAACCCGCGAATACTTCCTGCCCGAGAATCCTTTGGGTAACTTCTATTATGCCGTGGCACTCTACCTCGACAAGTCTGCTGCTGCCATGAAGAAAACAGAGACGATTCTGCGGAGCAAAGAGATCTACTACGGCTATCTCGCCGCGGAGAAAATCATTCTGACGGCTAAGTTGGGACAGTCGGCATTGGACAACTGCGTCATTGGAAAAGTCGACAGTGCGCCTTTGGAGAATGTGCTTTACTATTTCGCCCTTAAGCATTTCCATTTAGTGAAAAGCGATGATCTGCTTGAGGAGGTCAACTTTTTAGTGAAGATGCAGTTGGACAAAGGTCTGAATCTGCTCAAACTGGAGATGAGCGAAGACTTTGATTTTCTCAAAGACGAGCAGGCCGCTTTGGAGAAGGCTACCGGTATGCACCCCTCGCTACCCTATATCAAGGTGCTGCCACCATGGGAGAATGTACTCAACCAACTGCTTGAAGAGGAAGGAATAGGACAGGGCAAGGGGTCAGGAAAGAAAGTCACGGTAAGCACAGAGCGCATCAGCTATCTCCTCAACCGGAACTGTCTCTACGTGCGGCCGCGCTTGCAGAAAAGCCGCGACGGCGTCACCTGGTCGTCGGGCCGCAACATTGCGATGGCCAAATTCCGTGACGGTGGTGACCTGCCCTATACGCAGCAGGACCGTGCCGTGGCCTCGTTGGTGGTGGAATATAACTCGGGCTGGTATGGCAATACGTCGTATGAGCTCGAAGGAGGTGCTGTCATCAACGCGCTTGCCGAGCATCCTTTTGTCTTTGACGAAAAGGATCCGGCGAGCCGTATCGACATCGTCAGGGAAAAACTTCAGCTGTCGGTGACACACAACAAGCAAGGATATACTGTCAAAAGCAACGTTCCTCTGAAAGATATGGACAGCTCCGGATATGCTGTCTACGAGGAGACTCCGCAACTGATCAAGGTTGTGAAGATCACCGATAAGCAACAACTGAGCCTGAAATTGCTCAATACCATCGGCACCTTCCCGCCCGAGGCTAAGGACAAACTCACGAAGGTGCTCGAAGCATTCTCGCACAACATGGTGGTCATGGGCGATCTGCTGCAAAACACCAACATCAAGACGGTGGAGCCCGACAGCCGCATCATCTTCCGCCTGCAACCCAGTGAGGACGAGATCAACCTGCAACTGCTTGTCCGTCCGTTTACGAAGTGTCCGCCCTATATGCGGCCTACGGAAGGCATGGAGATGGTCTCTACCACCTATAAGAGTGAGAGCCTGCAGACTCACCGTGACATGAAGGCTGAGGACGAGAACCTCAAGAAGGCTTCTTTGTTGCTAAAGCCCTTTGCGGACGAGCAGGAGGGTGATCACTGGGCGCTGTCCATCGAAGAGTGTCTCAGCCTTCTCGACACACTGCGCGAGCATCCCGACGATGGCATCGTGGAGTGGCCGGAAGGCGCACGCTTCACGGTACGGCGCGGCAAACTCGTGCCTGGTGCCATGCATCTCGCCGTGAACTCCATGGCAAGCTGGTTCGACATCTCGGGCAACATAGAGATTGGTGACGGAGAAAAGATGAAGATTGCGGAACTGATGGACAAGGTTCGTCAGGCCAAAGGCAACTTCATCCAACTCGGCGACAACGAGTATGTGGCTGTCAGCGAACAACTGCGCAAGCAGCTGGCCACGCTCGACAAGATGAGCCAGCAGCAGCGCGGTCACCTGCGCATCGCCACCTACAACGCTCCGGCGCTCGAAGACATGGAAGCGGCAGGCATCGACCTCGAAGCTGACCAGCACTATCGCGACTTCATCCAGCGTGTCGAGGAGTCGGGCAACCTGAAGGTGCGCGTGCCACGAAACATCAATGCGGAGCTGCGCGACTATCAGAAGGAGGGCTATGTGTGGATGTCACGACTGGCCTACTGGGGCGCTGGTGCGCTGCTCGCCGATGATATGGGACTGGGCAAGACGCTCCAGACCATCACCGTGCTGCTCGGCCGTGCCAAGCAGGGCGCCGCTCTCGTGGTGGTGCCCACCTCGCTCATCCTCAACTGGCGCGACGAACTCGGCCGCTTTGCGCCGGGACTGAACGTGAAAATCCTCAACCAGGCCGGCGACAACCGCAGCGACATGATCAAGGAGGCAGCCGCCTTCGATGTGGTCATCACCACCTACGGCCTGCTCATCAACGAGGAGGAGAGCCTCTGCGGACGGGAGTGGAACACCATCGTGCTCGACGAGGCACACACCATCAAGAACCGTGACACGAAGATGTCGAAGGCGGCCATGAAGCTAAAAGGCAACTTCCGCATCCTGCTTACCGGTACGCCAGTACAGAACAACCTCAGTGAGATCTGGAACCTCATGCAGTTTGCCAATCCTAATCTGCTCGGCTCGTTCCAGCAGTTCTCCGACCGCTTCATCGCACCGATTGAGAAGCTCCACGACAAAGCTACGCAGCGTGTGCTGCGTCGCGTCATCTCGCCGTTTATCCTGCGACGGACAAAGAACGACGTGCTCAACGAACTGCCTGAGAAAACGGAGGTCACGCGCAAGGTGCAGCTCTCGCCTGAGGAGTGGGCACTCTACGACAACATCCGACAAAAGGCGCTCATCAACCTTGCCGACGGCGAGGCTACGCCACTGCAAACGCTCACCGAGCTCACCCGCCTGCGTCAGGCGGCTTGCAACGCCCAGCTCATCGATAAGAAGCTGCGCATTCCATCGTCCAAGGAGGCGGTCTTCCTGGAGATGGTCGACTCGCTCCACGACAACCACCACCGTGCGTTGGTCTTCAGCCAGTTCACGTCTCATCTGGCACTCATCCGCAAGGCGCTCGACAAGCGGGGCATCGAATATCTCTATCTCGACGGTGCCACACCGGCCAAAGAGCGCGACAAACTGGTCCATGCGTTTCAGACGGGCGACATGCCGCTCTTCCTCATCAGTCTGAAAGCGGGCGGACTGGGACTGAACCTTACTGCCGCCGACTATGTCATCCACCTCGATCCGTGGTGGAATCCCGCCATCGAGGAGCAGGCCTCTGACCGCGCCTACCGCATCGGACAGCAGAATCCCGTCACCGTCTACCGCCTCATCACCGAGGGCACTATCGAGGAGAAGATCATCCAACTCCATCAGAGTAAGAAGTCACTTGCCGACGCACTCCTTGAGGGTGGTGATCTCAGTGCCAAGCTCTCCAAGGACGAACTGTTGCAACTGCTCAGGGAGAATAGTGTCAATGCCTAACTCTCCATTGGGAAATGAAGAATTAGGTGTTTGCCTCCCTTCTTAGGTTTGGGGCACACGGTGAATGTGTTCACCGCCTATGGTGACTGTGGCTGTGCCCAAGCTGATGAAGTGGAGGAAATTATTCTTCATCCTCCATAAAGATTGGAGTCATCTTCTTACGAATGATGGGCTTCCCATTTGCGTCATAACCCTTAGTCTGTATTCCGAAACGTTTTTGTAGAAATTGATCTATATTGGTAGCACTTTCAATATTTAGGTTTCTTAATCCCTTTCGGGTGGTCTTGATAGCTTTAGACAATGATGGGGCATATAATAAGCCTTCACCTTTTCTTATTTCAATACATTCAAAGGAAAAAATGCCAGTGTCATCCTGTGCATACAAAATAAGTCCCGGTAAGCCTTGAAGCTTCCATGGACCAGCAGAGACAGGAATACTTGGTGCAAAACAAGCCGTCCAGCGATGGCCTTTGTAATTTGTTGTAGCAAACCGGTAAGGAATATCGAGTATGATCGTATCTCTGGGCAGGATGTTCCATGATATAGGGTCTATTTCCTCCTCATAATAAAAGGTCTTATATAACTTATCTGTAACCGTTCGAATTCCTTTTGATGGGAAATTGTCATAGATTGCATAAAATTGCCTGGGTGTAGGATATTTGCCAAGCAAAGACATTGTTTCATCAACTGATAAATGGGCTTTCATTGCGCTATCTACCACAGATTGCCTTTTTTCCTGCCATCTTCCAACAAAAGAGGAATGGTGATCAGCTATCCGCAATATCTTTTCATCGGTTCTCGTGTTTGTATGCTCCTCATAGCTTTTGAAGGAAGCGATATAGTGCACTTGCAAGCGAATGGTATCACCTACCTGAGCACTTAATATCAGGTTAAAACCGGATAAGAGAAGAAAAAGTAGATATTTGTTAAGCATATAATCTTTTATCAAAAAGTATATAAGCTAAAAGGTGTTCTCATATAGTTATGGAAGGAATTCCTCTTCTTACCTTCAACCCTATATTAGAACACCTCTATGTCATTTGCAATCTATTTCAGAATAGAGATCTATTAGAGATGCAGCCTAATCTGACGTTGCATTCGTAGGAATCTTATAGACCGTGCCACAATCTGTAACTATATACTGGCCTGCAACCTCGTCGTTAGTGGCTGCGTTTGCTTGAGCGGCTTAACTCGTTGCAAGAGCAAGAAGAAATATTACTTTGCGCTTCATGTTTTTTTGTTTTGGTTGTTGCAAAGATAGGTGGAATAATTTATAATTCTAAATTTTTGAATATTTTTTTGTTTTTATTGTTATTTCTCAACAAGCTGATTCTGGATGGTAACTATTCACCGAATACAGGCCGAAAGGCATAAAAATAAAAAGATAACACAGCAAAAGTCTATTTCTAACGAATAACTACTTACTAAAGTTTCCCACTTGCA
>DLDU01000027.1 GCA_002481295.1 Prevotella sp. UBA7764
ACGGCCTATACTGAATGCTTACCTCAGAGATGGCTCACGTGTACGAATGAAGTAATTAATAGTCATTCATCCACGTGAGACCTCCGAGGTCAAAATACCCACACAGACAAAAGTATTTATCGTTCAATCCCAAACACAGATAATCTATTTCACAACACCGATAATCTCTTTCACACTCTTGCATCCGTGACGCTCCAGCCACTGAGCCATGCCATTCTTGACTTTCACGGTGACGGCGGGATCGATGAAGTTAGCCGTACCAATCTCTATGGCTGTGGCTCCTGCCATCATAAACTCGATAGCGTCTTCGGCTGTCATGATGCCACCCAAGCCTATCACCGGTATCTTCACGGCTTTCGCCACATCATGCACCATTCTCACAGCGACAGGCTTCACTGCCGGACCGCTGAGTCCACCGGTACCGATACTCAACTTAGGACAACGGTGCTCAATGTCGATGGCCATACCCATAAGCGTGTTGATGAGCGACACACTGTCTGCACCCTCAGCCTCGCAAGCACGGGCGATGTCAGCAATGGATGTGACATTGGGCGAGAGCTTCACGATGAGCGTCTTATGATAGACTTTGCGCACTGCCTTGACCACACTGGCTGCACCCTCACAGGTAACACCGAAAGCCATTCCGCCATCCTTCACATTGGGACAAGAGATATTCAACTCGATGGCCGGAATACTCTCCAACTCATCAATACGCGATGCGCACTCGGCATAGCGCTCAGGCGAGGAACCGCTCACGTTGACGATGAAATGGGTCGGGATGTCTTTGATCTCAGGATAGATGTGCTCACAGAAATAGTCCACACCTTTGTTCTGCAGTCCCACACAATTGAGCATTCCACTCGCCGTCTCTGCCATACGCGGGTAGTCGTTGCCCTCGCGACGCTCCAGTGTGGTGCCCTTAACAATGATACCACCGATTTCCTCTAAAGGCACTAAGTCGGAAAACTCTACACCATAGCCAAACGTGCCGCTGGCTGTCATGACTGGATTGGCTAATTTGAGATGATGAATATTGACACTTAAATCTACCATAACAACTTCTTAATATTAAACACAGGTCCTTCTTTGCATACACACAGATTGCCATCGACAGTCTTTTCCACACAGCACAGACATGCGCCCAGACCGCAGGCCATCATATTCTCCAACGACACTTCGCAGGGGATATTCTTCTCTTTGGCGAACCTTGCCACTGCCTTCATCATCGGAGTAGGACCACACGTCTGGATGAAATCGAAATGCTCGCGCTGCAAGACAGAGTGGTTGGTGACAAAGCCTTTCTCACCGGCAGAAGCATCTTCTGTGGTAACATATACCTTACCGAAATTCCTAAACAAATCCAACTCTAATAAATCTTTAGCAGAGCGGGCACCAAGCAAGAATACTGGTTCGCCACCCTGGCGCTTGATCTCAGCACCCTGATAGAGAACTGGGGCCACGCCGACACCACCGCCTACTAAAAGTACACGCAGTCGCTGATCGTCATCCGGCTTTTCGCAGGAAGAGAAAGCTGCCGCATCACCACAAATCACAGACTTGATAGCAGCAAGATCACTGAAACCATTGCCCAAGGGGAAGAGGCAGTTGAGCGTGTCACCGGCCTTTAGCTTAGCCATGTGCTTCGTACCTTCACCGACAGCGGCCACAAGCAGCCATAACTCATTGCGGGAGACATCTACGAAGTTGATCGAGATAGGGCGGCGGAGAAAGGTAGTAGGACTGTCCTCAACGTGGATGTTGACAAACTGTCCCGGCATCATCTCCGGAAGAGGTCGCTTGGAAGTGAGCTTGAGCAGAACATGATGATCACTGATATGTTCGTTCGATGCCACTGTCAAGTCCATACAATATTTCTTCATATAAATGGATTTAAAGGGTCTTTCTTCTTAGCAAGAGCATCACCACAGCGATACCGCCTGGCTTACTCATATCTATATTCAGGCTTACACCTTATTATATATAGAGGATTATATTCAAAGGAAAAGCACCCCGCGTTTTCTCATCGGGCTCATCCCTCTGCCATAATTCAGCTACAAACTTACACAAAAAAAACAAGAAATCGGCATTTCTATCCCGACAATATTTCATAGTATCGCAAGAATCGCTTATCCGAAGTCTAACATACAACCTGTTCTGAAGATAAAAACACGATGCAGCACATAAAAAAGACTCCTCATGAAGCAAGCTGCATCGCTCCATGAGGAATTCAAATCAGCCTTATCCCGGTAGCATCTCGATACTGTGAAAGACAGACTTTACTTTTTAGGCACAAACGACTCCCAAGTCTGATCGTCATAGAAGATCCTTATCTCTGTGATCTTTCGTTGTGGCTTGTCAACATATTTCACGATTACCTTTTCAGCCTGAGAGGCAGCCGATCGAGCAGATGAACCACCTTTAGCATTGTCTTGCCCAAAGAGTGAGGGCTGCTGTGCGCCGGAAGCAGAACCAGCCGAAGCCGGGTACCCAGCATTCTGATCACCGTCAGAATGTGATGCATCAGATGCTGTGGCACCATTTGCGGAAGTATCGCCCTCTGCGGTATCAGACTGCTGAGCATTGCCTCCGGCAGTGGGGGAGTTGCTCGCATACATCGGACCGGTGCCAAACATCAGCCAGTTGATGGAGATTTTAGGGAAGTGTTGATGGATATTCTCAACGATCTGCAACGTTGGGCGTGTCCGACCATTGAAGATACCGCTGAGGGTGCCTTCAGAGATGCCCGTGAACTGCGCGAAAATTTTTTGCGTCATGTGCTGATTTTCCATCAGCTTCTTAATTCTGTCTTTCATATCAGGAGCCATAGAGATGAAAAGGGGGATTAAAAACCGCCTTCACTTAAGTATTTGCAAAGTTAAATCAAAAAATCGATATTTGCAAATGTAAAGAGAAGAATTTTGATCTCAAAATGATATTCAATAAATCGAATAATATAGATTTTAGAATTCGAATACTATAATCGTTATATTATAATTTGCAAATTCAAATATTACCTTCAAAAAGCCTATGAAGTTTTAAATCAACGATTCAAGTCAAGTATTTGGCTTTTATAGGGCTATATCTGCATATTATATATAGGAATGGGCCCAAAAGGGCGATTTTGCAAGTTGGAAGCCTTATATTTATGTATATAACTTCTCAAACATCTGATATTACTGTTGATAATCAGATACTTATATTTATATAGAATAACTGCATACTTTTGCGTTTAAGATTGAAAATTTGTGCTTGTGGATTTGAATAGTTAAACAAAATAGATATTCGACGGTCTGAATAATTTAACTATCCAATTTTGTAAACTACATTCTTATTAAGTTCTTCAAATTCAAAGTTTGAAATTCAGTGAGTCAAAATCAAAATAAACGTTAATCCTAAATCCCGATGCGTTTAGGATGCTGTTTTTCGTCATTTTGGCGAAAATTCGGGCAAGGATAGGAGTTAGTTCAAATTTTTAAAATCTCAGCAAAAAAAATTAGCCTAACTTCGCTCATTTTGAAGAAGTTAGGCTAAAAAATGGGTATTTTCTCAACTTTCAATCTAGAGAAAATCAGGCGTTATTTTGGCGTATTTCGGTGCTTTTTAGTGCAAAATGAAGAAGACAAGCTCCCTCATCAGCTCCTCAGGAGGGGTGTTTGGGTTGTCCAGACCCTTAATTTTGGCGTCTGTTTCTCCTAGTTTATCCAAAATCTGTAGCGTCTTTCTTCCCGAGTAGTTTTTCATACCTGTGAGATAGTCTTTCACGCCCCACGGACTTCTCATACCCAAATACTCCGCCAAAGCATATTGATCGTTGCGGTTGGGAGCATAATACGCCAGCATAAGATTCTGGAAGAAATTGAAGAGCAGCGGCACGAGGCTGTAAGCAGAGCCAGCTTTGGGGTTACTGTTGAAGTAACTGATGATTTGATTTGCCTTGTAAACATTTTTGTTAACGATGGCATCTCTCAGCTCAAAGGCGTTGAAATCTTTGCTCACTCCCACATTGCGCTCCACGATGTCAGGCGTGATGCGTCTGTTGTTCTCCGGCAGTGAGATGAGCAGTTTGTCGAGTTCGGAAGTGAGTCGGCTGATGTCAGCTCCGATATGGTCAGCCATCATCGCGGCACTCTTCTCGTCGATGGATGCTTTTTGTCGGCTGACATAATCGTTGATGTATTTTGGCAGCTGCCACTCCTTGAGTTTCTTGCTTTCAAAGATGACGCCCACCTTATCGACAGCTGCTGCAAATTTCAGTCTTCTGTTCACGGTACCGTTTTTATAGCAGAAGACGAGAATTGTTTTCGGTTGTGGATGGAGCACATATTTCTCAAGTTTATCAAACGACTTGAGTCCCTGCGCCTCCTTGACGATGATCACCTTTCTGGGTGCCGTCATCGGATACTGCATCGCCAAGTCAGCGACCTGCGCCGCGTTGACATCAGCGCCGAAGACCACGGTAAGGTCGAAGGCCTGTTGCTCGGGGGTGAGGATTTGGTTCTGGAAGAAGTTGCTGAGCTTGTCGATATAGTAGGGCTCATCACCCATGAGCAAGTACACGGGTGCGAACTCTCCGTTTTTGAGCTGTCGCATCAGAGCGTCGAATGAAACTGAAGCTTTCTTTTCTGGCATGTTTCTGTTTCTGTTATCTGTTATTCTCGCGATAAATGACTATCTTTGCACAGTGGAAAACGCAGGAGTTACCCTGCTATGGCTCCACCAAGAATAATCACTTGCAAAGATAACAAAATGATTTCAATCAACCTACCCCATAGCAATATAAAAATAGGAGGGACCCGCAAAAAGCCGACGGTTCTGGACATTCTGCGTCACCGCTATGTGACATTGACACCTGAGGAATGGGTACGTCAGAATTTCGTACATTATCTGATTTCCGAGCTTCACTATCCTTTGGGGCTATTGGCCAACGAGGTGTCGCTTCCGGTAGGCACGAAACGGCTGCGGGCAGACAGCGTACTCTATGACCGTGACATGCATCCGAGGATGATCATCGAGTATAAGGCACCGTCAGTGAAAATCACTCCCAAGGTATTGGAGCAGGTTGCTACCTACAATCTCTTGCTTCATGTCGACTACCTGGTGATGAGCAATGGTCTGACGCACTATTGCTGCAAGATGGATTATGAAAGTAAAAAATATGTATTTCTTCCTGAGATTCCTGCTTACGAAAATCTTTGAATACGAATTCTGTGACATGGATTACTCAACTTCTGCCCGAGTTACGCAGTTACGAGTTACAAAAGTAACAAAAAACCTCATGGCTGTTGACCATGAGGTTTTCTAAAAGGTTACACGGCAGCGTAGCCTTTTGTGGAGTTGTCACGCATGATGTCGCGGATGTTCAACTCCTTGTATTCACCGCCTTGATGTGCTGTGGGATCCGGATGATGAGGTTTGTCTTCCTCATAGCTGAAGTTCTTGTAGTTCAGTTCAGCGCATCCCCACACGATGAGTGCAGCCACGATGAACACGACCAATGCTATTGCTATATTCATAGAGCGTATTGAATTATGATTTGATACGAGTTGAAATTCTGTTGCAAAGGTAGCAAATTTCGCTGTAAAACATTTATTTTCAGAGCAGTTTTTTCAGCGTATCTTTCAGCAAGCCTTTTATCGTTTCCTCTTCACTCCTCTCTGTGCCACAGCTTCCAGTGGGTTGTCAGGCCAATAGTGCTTAGGGTACCGGCGTCGCAACTCCTTTCTTACCTCGAAGTAAGTATCCTGCCAAAAGCTCTGCAAGTCAGCAGTGAGCTGCACCGGCTTGAAGCCAGGGCTGAGCAGTTCCATCAGCACGGGCATCTTACCGTCGTTGACGCGCGGCGTGGCAGTGAGCCCGAAGCATTCTTGAAGCCGTACGCTGAGCACGGGCACCTCCGAGCCTTTGCGGTATCTGAGTTGGACCTTGCTGCCCGAGGGTACCACGATATGTGTCGGTGCCAGCCTGTTCACCTCCTGTTGCTGTTCATAGGAAAGCATGTTCCACAGAACACTCTCCATATCCATTTTTCTCATCTCGCTGACTGTAGTGATCACCTTCCCGTCTTTTTCGAGATAGAAGGGCAGCCACTTCTTCGGTTGCTTGAGCACGGAGTCTGTAGAGAGATCGGGAAGTCCAAGCTCGGGGTGCCACTGCGCCACGAGGGCTACGCGCTCCTGCAGAGCAGCCGTCTTGTCGGTCCAGCTGAACATACTCCTACCCTCCTTCTTCGCTGCCTCACAGATGATGCGCTCCAGCTGCTCCTTCTGCACATTGTCCAGCGGCTTCGTCTTGACTACGAGCGTGCCTATTCTCATCTCTTTCTGGGCGATCACCCCACCCTGATGCGCTATCCACGTGATGTTGTCCCACCACGTGGCAAAGTCATCGAGACTTTGGCTGCTGACCGGTGCGGCAAGGAAAGCCCTTCCCCTCACCCCGTTTCCAGCATACAGCGTAGCGATAGCCAACCACGGGAAGCTGGTGAGCGGATCCGCCGCATCGAGCATCACTTCCTCGCCATTAGCCATGCGGTAGTTGCCGTTATGATCCAGAGCCTTAGCGATGCGCTCAGGATAGGCGGCAGCCACCAGGGCACCAATATCCTCCCGTGCCACATAAGCATTATTGGGATGTATGCCCACCATTCGGTCATATTCCGCTGCAATGTTCCCGATGCGCGTCCATCGTCCCAGCGCTTTCCTTCGTCTTGCGTCCTGCAGAGCCGACACACGCAGCAGCAGATCTGAATACGCATTGCTATCCTGCGCCATCACGTCTTTCTCCTCCAGGATAGCGGCGATGTCGCACGCCAGCGATTTCTCCTCTGCGTTTCGTGCCCGGAGTATCATTCGGGCGATTCTCGGATGGCAGGGCATAGTCGCCATCTTACGCCCCATTGGAGTGATCTGCCCCTCCACGTTGATGGCATGGAGTACCCGCAACTCGTTGCACGCTTTTGCCACATTACCTTTGGGCGGTGGCGTTAGCCAGGGCAGACGCTCAACATCCGTCTCACCGAAAGCCGCCACTTCCAATACCATCGGCACAAGATCGGCATCCATGATTTCAGGTTGTCGCTGCTCCTCCATGCGCTGCTGTGTGGCGTTGGTCCACAGTCGGAAGCAGGTACCCGCAGCCACACGTCCTGCTCTACCCGCTCTCTGCCGTGCCATGTCCATACTGATGCGTACTGTCTCAAGATGACTCAAGCCGTTCGTAGGGTCAAAAACGAGCTTCCTGTAGTAGCCGCTGTCCACCACGATTCTAATGCCTTCAATCGTCAGCGACGTCTCGGCAATGGGCGTGGCCAGCACCACCCTCCTCTCCCCAGGTGCAGAGGGACTGATGGCTTCGTATTGCTGTTGTGGCGGCAGATTGCCGTAGAGCTGGCACACATAGGTGGCACCCAGACTGCTACCCAGCAGTTCCGCGCATCTGACGATGTCGGCTTGTCCGGGAAGAAACGCCAGTATGTCACCTTCCTGCTCACGGTGCGCTCTGCTGACAGTAGCGGCGACGGCCTCAGCAATCTCATTAGGAAGAATATCGTCTTTCGAGAGCACCGTCTCCACGGGATACATCCTACCCTGGCAGGAGACTTCGTGGGCGTCAAGGGCCTGACAGGCAGCTGTGGCGTCGATAGTGGCTGACATCACGACGATGTCCAGGTCAGGTCTGAGGATGCTTCTCGCCTCTTGTGTCAGACAGAAAGCTAAATCTGATTGCAGACTACGTTCATGAAACTCGTCGAAGATGACACAACTCACGCCTTCGAGCGTAGGATCTTCGGCCAGGCGTCGTGTGAGGATTCCCTCTGTGACCACCTCTATCCTTGTCTTCGACGAGATTTTCTTTTCGAAGCGTATCTGATAGCCTACCGTCTGCCCCACTTCCTCGCCGAGCATCTGTGCCATGCGCAGGGCTACCTGCCTGGCAGCCAAGCGGCGGGGCTCAAGCATGACGATTCTGCCTGGCAAAACGCGGCTGAGCATCGTCAGCGGCAGCAACGTGGACTTGCCGGCACCCGGCGGAGCGACAACCACGGCGGCATGGCGCTGCGAGAGCTCTGTGTTGAGCTGCTCGGCAATAGTGGCAACTGGCAGCTGGCGGTATTTCTCGATGATATTGATGGATGGCATCGTCTTTGACTCCTTTATTATATATAGCTGATTTTACTCCTTATTATATATAGAACCACAAAGTTACTACTTTTACGTGTAAAAAACGCTACCTACGACAATTATCTCAAGAATTTGAGAATTAGATAATTATTCGTTCTGATTGGAATTAAAAGAATTATCAGAATAAACGCAGCTTGATTGCTTATCAGTCTATAAATACGGATCATTTATCATTGTACGTGTTTACTCTCTTTCTTCCTCATAGTGTATATTATATGACCGCTTCAAACACAGATTTTATCCTTACCCTATAAAAATACCCAAAATATTACGCCAATCAAAAAATAAGTAGTACTTTTGCGGTGATTTAAACAAAACTAATTTGTATCATGGTTAAAATCACATTCCCTGACGGTTCTGTGCGTGAGTACGAACAGGGCGTCACTGGACTTCAAATCGCAGAGAGCATCTCACCGGCTCTCGCCCGCGACGTTGTATCTTGCGGGGTCAATGGTGAGACAACCGAGTTGAACCGTCCCATCAACGAGGACGCAACCATTGCACTTTACAAGTTCGACGACGAAGAGGGCAAGCACACCTTCTGGCACACTTCCGCCCACCTGCTCGCCGAGGCGCTCCAAGAGCTCTACCCCGGCATCCAGTTCGGCTTCGGACCTGCCATCGAGAATGGCTTCTTCTACGATGTCATGCCGCCTGAGGGCAAGATGATCTCCGAAAACGACTTCTCCAAGATCGAGGAGAAGATGAAGGAACTCGCCAAGAAAAACGAGCCCGTCGTGCGCCGTGAGGTCTCCAAAGCCGACGCCATCAAGGAGTTTGAGGCAGACGGACAGAAATACAAGGTGGAGCACATTCAGCAGGATCTCGCTGACGGTACCATCACTACATACACCCAAGGCAACTTCACAGACCTCTGCCGTGGTCCGCACTTGATGAGCACGGGTGCCATCAAAGCTATCAAGATCACCAGCGTAGCAGGTGCTTTCTGGCGCGGCGATGCCAAGCGCGAGCAGATGACACGTATCTACGGCATCACCTTCCCCAAGAAGAAGATGCTCGACGAGTATCTCGTCATGCTCGAAGAGGCTAAAAAGCGCGACCACCGCAAGATCGGCAAGGAGATGGAGCTCTTCATGTTCTCCGACCGTGTCGGCAAGGGTCTGCCTATCTGGCTGCCGAAGGGTACTCAGCTGCGTCTGCGCCTGCAAGATCTGCTCCGCAGCGTGCTCAAGCCTTACAACTATCAGGAGGTCATCACTCCGGGTATCGGCTCGAAAAACCTCTATGTCACCTCAGGGCACTATGCCCACTATGGCAAGGATGCCTTCCAGCCTATCCACACGCCTGAAGAGGATGAGGAGTACATGCTCAAGCCGATGAACTGCCCTCACCACTGCGAGGTCTATGCTCGCAAGCCACGCTCTTACAAGGATCTGCCGCTCCGCATCGCTGAGTTCGGCACTGTGTTCCGCTATGAGAAGAGCGGTGAGCTCCACGGACTGACACGTGTGCGTACCTTCACACAGGACGACGCACATATCTTCGTGCGCCCCGACCAGGTGAAGGCTGAATTCGAGACTATCATCGACATCATCCTCAAGGTTTTCCGCATCTTCGGCTTCGACAACTACGATGCACAGATCTCTCTGCGCGATCCTAAGGACACCGAGAAGTATATCGGTTCCGACGAAATTTGGCAGGAGAGTGAGGACGCCATCCGCCAGGCTTGCAAGGAAAAGGGTCTCAACGCTCACGAGGAGACGGGCGAGGCTGCCTTCTATGGTCCTAAGCTCGACTTCATGGTCAAGGATGCCATCGGCCGTAAATGGCAGTTGGGTACGATCCAGGTCGACTACAACCTGCCGGAGCGCTTCAAACTGGAGTACACCGCTGAGGACAACTCCAAGAAGACACCGGTGATGATCCACCGTGCTCCTTTCGGCTCACTCGAGCGCTTCACTGCTGTGCTCATCGAGCACACTGCCGGCCACTTCCCCTTGTGGCTCACTCCCGATCAGGTGGCTATCCTGCCGATCTCGGAGAAGTACAACGACTACGCCAAGGAGGTCAAGAGCTACCTCGACACGCAGGACGTGCGCGCTTACATCGACGACCGCAACGAGAAGATTGGCCGCAAGATCCGCGACAACGAGCTCAAGCGTGTGCCTTACATGATTGTTGTAGGCGAGAAAGAGGCTGCGGACAAACTCGTGAGCATGCGTAAGCAGGGCGGCGGCGAGCAGGCTACCATGCCGATGACGGAGTTCGCACAGCGCATCAAGGACGAGGTTGCTGAGCAGCTCAAAGAGATCAACGCTTAAACATTTCATTCTCTCCTGACGCTTTCAGGAGGCTTTTCATACCGGGGCGGGAAGCATCGAGGCATGCTTTCCGCCTCGATTATTTACTTCCACGATAAGTCGCCCCTACATAAACTGTCCATTATTACCTGCAAAACATTTTATTGAGGGTGTGTCAAAATGCAAATGCCATTTTGAAAATCTTACAGATTGAAACTTTTCAATAAGAAAAAGCCATTTCAAAACTCATTTCGAGTCAAGAAATGGCTTATTCTTTGCTTTTAGAGAGCTCTCAACTTACAGATTGAAGGTTGTTAGGTTGTGGATTTGTATTTTGACACACCCTCCTGGGGTGAGGCTACTCATGCGATACTGGGTACCATATTAAGGTATTTATTCTTCCACGACCGTCATGCTCATCGTGATGTCCTCTTTCGGACGATCATCGCGTAGCGTTGCCACGTTTTGAATTTGCTCCACCACATCGAGGCCATCGACAACCTCACCAAAAACAGTGTACTGGTTGTCAAGGAAAGGCGTACCACCCACAGTGGTGTAGACCTGCACCTGCTTCTCGGTAAACGACAGCTTGCCCATCTCGCGGCTTCTGCGCTGCGTCTCCTCCACGAGCCGGTCCTGCAGTTGCTGCAGTCCCGCACGGTCACGGTTGCGGCGCAGTGTCATGATCTCGTCGCGATGCTCACGGGCCAGTGTGTTGAAGATCGTCTGCTCCTGCTGCATCGCCATCTGACGCTCCATCTGCTTGAGTTCCTGCGGCTTGTACACCTTGCCCCATACGATATAGAACTGACATCCGCTGCTTTCACGCTCAGGATTAACCTCATCGCCCAGCCGTGCGGCACTCAGCGCACCACGCTTATGGAAATACTTAGGATAGACCATCTCAGCAGGTATCGTGTAGCCCGTGTCGCCCGTACCCAGCGTCTTGCCCTTGGGTGCGCCCTTGCTCTCCGGGTCACCGCCCTGAATCATGAAATCCTTGATGACGCGGTGGAACAGCGTACCATCGTAAAACCCTTCCCGCACCAGCTTGATGAAGTTGTCACGATGCTTGGGTGTCTCGTCATACAGGCGCACGGTGATGTCGCCCAATGTTGTTTGAATCTTTATCACAGTCATACTTATTTTTATTAATGCATTCAGATTTCTATTTCTCGAAGTGCTGATAGTCCTTCACACTGCGCCACGCCCCACCCCAGCGAAATCCATGAGCGACGAACAGCCGATAGAGCAGGTCGCCGTGCGTGATCTTATGCGCGAACGTAGCCGAGCGGTCGGCATAGCGTGAGGCTGTGGCAGGCTGTATCGTCGTCTTGCCGTGACTGCGTCGCACACAGGGGTTGTAGAGCGGATTAATGTCAACAGCAAGCCCCTCGGCATGCTTCGAGAGCTTGGCAGAACCTTTCACCATACGGTAGCAAAAACAGCTGGTGTTGTTGGCGCGCATCGACTCCTCATCGCTGGCATGATAGTCGTCAATGAGCCGCATCTGTCCGATGGGATAACGCTGCTGATAGAGTTCACGAAAGATAGCGACGAGATCTGCGGCTATCAGTTTGTTGCACACCAGTTCGCCGATATGGGTGTACCCATCGAAACCGACATAGAGCGTGCGAACATAACGGAGCGACGACCGCGCTATGGTGCAGCCGACGGGATAGGAGCGGCCACGCATACGTGCAAAGACAGCGTCAGAGATCGGTTCTGCCAGAAAACAGCGCGCAAGCCCATAGTGACTCACCGCCTCGGCGCTCACCACGCATCCGGCCTCCCACAACTGTAATTGGCGCAGGTCTTCCCGGAGCGGTTGTCCTTGAGCAGCGATGCTCGTCAGACTCATCAGAGCGATGAGCATTAGAAAAAAATATCGTTTTTTCATGCCTTATCTGTTTGTTTACTGTTGAATCGTATAACAAGATGTGTGCTGCAAAGATATAAAAAACAAAACGAACAAAAGAAAATATAAGCAGGAAGAAGAGCACCGATGGATAAAAATCATTATCTTTGTAGGTGTAGAGCATCTTCAAGCAAGTAGACACTCTGCTTATCATTCTAAATCATGACACTATGAGCAAGAAAAAAATCGTACTGGTCACCGGAGCTACCAGTGGCATTGGTGAGGGCTGCGCTAAACGTTTTGCCCAAGGAGAATACCGCGTCATCATCACGGGCAGAAACCGCGAGAAACTTGAAAACTTGAAAACGAGTCTGGAGGCCGATGGCACAGATGTACTGACGTTAGCCTTTGACGTGCGCGACCGTGAGGCGGCTCGCAAAGCCGTGGAGAGTATTCCCGACGATTGGAAAGACATCGACGTACTGATCAACAACGCCGGATTGGCCCGTGGTCTGGAACCGGAATACAAGGGCGACTTTGACGACTGGGATCAGATGATCGACACCAATATCAAGGGTCTGCTGACCATGACGCGTCTCATCGTGCCCAGTATGGTCAGCCGCAACAGCGGACACATTATTAATATAGGTAGCGTAGCGGGTGATGCCGCTTATGCCGGAGGCAATGTTTATTGTGCCACAAAGGCTGCCGTGAAGGCTATCACCGATGGACTGCGCATCGATGTGGCCGACACCCGGCTACGCGTGACCAATATCAAGCCCGGACTCGTGGAAACCAACTTCTCCAATGTGCGCTTCCATGGTGACACACAGCGCGCCGACAATGTCTATCGGGGCATCAAGCCGCTCACCGGTGACGACATTGCCGACGTGGCTTTCTATGCCGCCAGCGCACCCGAGCATGTGCAGATTGCAGAGGTGCTCGTCCTCGCCACACATCAAGCCAGCGGCACCGTGATACATCGTGAGAAATGACAGGGGAAAGACTATGAGTAAATACAAGTGAAAGACTATGAGTAAACCAACCATTACCATGCTGGGGACAGGCAGTGCGCTCGTTTCCCGCTGCTTCAATACGTGTTTTGTGCTGCAGAGCCTCGACGGCACCCGGCTTCTGGTTGACACTGGCGGCGGCAATGGCATACTGACCCAGCTGAGGCTGGCAGGTATCGACCGGGGCGACATCAGTCATCTCTTCATCACCCACGCGCATACCGACCATATCCTTGGTGCTATTTGGCTCATACGCATGACGCTGCAGCGCGACCGCCCCAAGCAACTCCATATCTTCAGCCACAAGCGTGTCATCGACTTGCTCAATCTCTTCTGTCAGTCGTTGTTGCCAAAGAAGCAGACCGACAAGATACCCGACCGCATTGTTTTTCACGTGCTTCAGGACGGCGACTGTTTTCAAGTTGGCGACATGCAACTGCAGTGCTTTGACATCCACTCTACCAAAGAAAAGCAGTTTGGCTTCACTGCCCTTCTTCCTGATTGTCAGAAACTCGTCTGCTTAGGCGATGAACCATATAATGAGGCTTGCCGTGCCTATGCTTTGAACGCTGATTGGCTGATGAGCGAGGCCTTCTGTCTTTATGCCGACCGTGAGCGCTTCAAGCCCTATGAGAAACACCACAGTACTGCTCTCGATGCCGCTCGAAACGCCCAATTTCTTGCCGCCCGTCATCTCATCCTCTATCATACCGAGGAAGAGACGCTTGACACGCGCAAGGAACTCTATACGCGTGAGACCAAGAGCGTCTACCCGGGTCCCGTCTTTGTACCCAACGACTTAGAGGTGATCGCGCTGGAGTGAGACTGGAGCTTTCCTAAAAGGTTTCTTTGTGCATTACCGCTAAATTAGTTCAAAAAAGAGATTCAGCCAATACGCCGAATCTCTTTTTTGCATCTATCAGATGACGCCTATTGTGTGGAAAAGATAAGCGACAAAATACCCGACGATCGTTGCCGTGAAGACATGGATGAGACCCGGAATCATGAAGGAGTGGTTAAAGAGATATTTACCGATGACCGTAGTTCCCGACCGGTCGAAGTTGACAGTGGCGATGTCGGATGGATAGTTGGGGATGAAGAAATAGCCATAGACCGAAGGCATCACGCCCAAGAGCACCCAACCGTCGATGCCGAGAGAATAGGCCAGCGGAAGCATAGAGACTACGACAGCACCTTGGCTGTTGATAAGCACGGAGACGAGGAAGAAAGCAATGGCCTATGGTCCAAGGATAGGCCGTGACCAAGTTTGTGAGCATAGCCTGCATCTCGGGTTTGTAGTTGTCGAAATAGGTATTGGCCATCCAGGCGATACCATAAATAGCCACGACAGCCACCATACCGCTCTGCCATACAGCACCGCTGACGGCAAGTTTGGGCTTGGCCTTGCAGAAGATGACCATCAGAGCAGCAGCAGCGATCATCGTGATTTGAATGACGATATTCATCGTGATTGGCTCCGTCACTTTCTTGGTGACACCGGCTACCACCACGCCAGCCTTAGCCAATTGCTTGGCCGATTCCGTCACGCCATTAGCCAAGGTGATCTGCTCCGGTCCGCCACTGACCACCTGCACCTGATCGAAGCTGGGCAAGAGATTGATGCCCATCATAGACGTGAGAGAAAACATCACAATGATACCTAAAGCTACGAGGAAGATGTAAACCGCACGCTTGCTCTCCGGGGCTATCTTCTTGTCCAAAACGGTAGCACTGTTGCCATAGATGTAGTTGTGCTGTACGGGGTCCTTCAGTCTTGCCTGAAACAGAGGATCCTTGTCCAGGTCAAGTCCCCGGTGCCAGCTATAGGCTACGGCCATGAGGATGCCACAGATACAGGCCGGGATGGTGACCATGATGATCTGTATGTTGCTCACATGATAGCCGTTTTCAGCCGAGATAGCAGAGAAAGCCACCACAGCGGCAGCAATTGGCGAGCAGGTGATACCAATCTGTGAGGCGATGCTGGCGATACCGCAGGGGCGCTCCGGGCGTATGCCTTTCTTCATGGGCAATGTCGCAGATGATCGGCATGAGCGTGTAGACGACATGACCAGTGCCCACGAGCACGGTGAGGAAAAACGTGGTGAACGGAGCCAACAGCGTGATGCGGTCGGGGTGCTTGCGAAGAATTTTCTCTGCTATCTGTATCATCCAATCCATGCCGCCCGAGGCTTGCAGCATACCGGCACAGGTCACTGCGGCTATGATGATATAGATCACATCAGTAGGTGGCGTACTCGGTTTGAGATGAAAGCCGAATACCAAAATGGCCAAGCCTATGCCGGAAATGGCTCCAAGGGCAAGACTTCCGTAGCGGGCACCTATCCACAGTGCCCCGAGCACCACAAGGAGCTCTACGATCATGAGTATAGACATAATAGTGAAGGTTTAATGATTGGCACTTTTAGAGCTTAAGATTATTATATGACAAAGATAAACTCTTTTTTCGAAAAAAGCAACAGCCGTAGAGATTTTTTGGGGGAACTCCTATCAAATCATACTTTTCCTTTTCTTGCTTACCAACATCTTGGATTCTTTTACCTTGATTGCAGAAACTCAATGATACTATTTGCTAATATGGAAGAAAAGCCCTATATTTGCAAGTGCAAAAACGACATACACCTATTTATATATAGGTATCATCATAACCCCTCTAATCATCAATAACCATGAAAGGAAATTTTGTTTATCACAATCCGACCAAACTCTATTTTGGTCCCGACAGTCTCAACGGACTGAAAGAAGAACTGAAGAAATACGGCCCCAACATCATGCTCAACTATGGTGGGGGAAGCATCAAACGCAATGGCATCTACGACGAGGTGATGGCCGTGCTCAAGGAGGCTGGTAAGACCGTAGTGGAGACCCCCGGCGTGATGTCGAACCCCACGCTGGCCAAGCTGCGCGAGGGCGTGGACATCGCCCGCAAGCATCAGGTCGACCTCATCCTTGCCGTGGGTGGCGGCAGTGTGTGCGACTACTCCAAGGCTGTGGCAGCATGCGCTCACTACGAAGGCGACTATTGGGACGCTTTCTATCTGAAACAGCAGAACCCACCACAGAGTCAACAGATTCTGCCCGTGGCATGCGTGCTGACGATGGCTGGAACCGGTAGTGAGATGAATGCCGGAACCGTCATCACCGATGCCGACACCAAGCTGAAGGTGGGGCACGTCTACGACGAGCGGCTCCTGCCACAGTTCTCCATCCTCAACCCCAACTTCACGCTGACCGTGCCCGTAGAGCAGATGAAGGCTGGTATCTTCGACATCATGAGCCACATCCTGGAGCAATACTTCTCCGATAACGATGACAACACATCGGACTATCTCTCTGAGGGTTTGATGCATAGTCTTATCGTCGCTGCCCGCAAAGCCGTGAAGGATCCGAAGGACTATGAGGCCCGCAGCAACATCATGTGGACTGCCACCTGGGCTCTCAACGGACTCATCAACAAGGGCAAGAAAGAGGACTGGGAAGTGCACATGATCGGACACTCTGTTGGTGCCTGGACACTTGCGCCCCACGGCTATACGCTTGCTGCCGTGTCGCTGGCTTACTATCGCAAGATCATGAAGTTCGGACTGAAGAAATTCGTGCGCTTTGCTGAAAACGTGTGGGGCATCAGCCCGCAGGGTAAGACCGACGAGCAGATTGCCAATGAGGGTCTCGACGCGTTGAAGGCTTGGATGCAGGAAATTGGACTGCCGCTGACATTGAAAGAGATCGGCACCACCGACGATATGCTCGATGGCATCGCCCGCGGCACCTTCCTCCTCGATGCCGGCTATCATCAGCTCACCCACGACGAACTCATGGAGGTGCTCCACGAGAGTATGTAATAATTGGCAATGACTTATAAGCAACTCGACCTCTTCGCCACTGACGACGAAGAGGAGAAAATAAAGAAAGAGGTGGAGGGCATAGACCTTTCGCCTCTTTTTGAGCGACTGGCCAAGAGTCAGTTTCGCAGCTCGTTTTATCTCAATGCCAAGGACAAGGCCTATATTCAAGACAAGGGCTGGGAGAAGATAGAGCAGGGCACGCGAGAGACTATAGCCCGGCGGCTGGCTCCAGCCTTCATCGCCAACGACGGCAAGCAGACACCCATGCGCCATGGCATCTTTCCGCCTTTCATCGCCCAGCACGCCACTGGCTGCTGCTGCCGTGGCTGTTTGGAGAAGTGGCATGGCATTCCCAAGGGCCGTCAGCTGACGATGCGTGAGCAAATCTATCTCACGCGCGTCGTCATGGAATGGCTGCGACAGCATGATGTGTAGCCCGAATGAGTCATGAACATCCGTGTACCAGCACGAGCCATGACATTCATGCGGAAACACAAACGATCAGAACAGCTTCATCCAGTCGTCGAAGTTCTCGTTTTGAAAGGTGTGGATGCCATTGCGCTCAGCAGCCTCGCAGTTCACCTCCAAGTCATCGATGAAAAGCGTGGCGTGGGGATCAATGGATGCGTCTTTGATGACTTGCTGAAAGATCACATCATCGGGCTTTTTCATGTGCATCTCCTGCGAGAGGAATGTCTTCTCGAAATAGTCCTCTACACCATAGTGATTCATCGGGAAAAGCTTCTCCTTGCAGTATTGCCAGTGCAGATCAATGGTATTGCTGAGCAGGAAGACGCGGTGCCCTTCTCTTCTCAGTTGCAGCAACTTACGTTTCTTCTCATCGGGGATATACAGCAGCATCGCGTTGGCAGCAACCGTGATCTGCTCGTCGGTGACAGCAGAATGAGTAGTTTCGCGAACCGCATCAAAGAATTGTTTGTTGCTCATCAGTCCCACGCCCATCGCCTGGAAGAGTTTCAGCCCCTCGGCATACTCTCGGATGTGGTCCTTCTTAGGCCAACCCAAATTCTCAAACGCACGCATTGTGGCAGCCTCATCGAGTTTGACGAGGACATTGCCCAAATCAAATATGATATTCTCGTAATTCATCATCGATTGCTTTTCTTCATTTTGCTGTTTCTCTGAGTCTTTATTCAGACTTCAACGTCGCAAAGTTAATCAAAATTCTGCGTATAGAGTGTTTCTTAGCCTCTTTCTTATCAAGAATTTGAGAACTATAGGCCTCTTTTTTATCAAGAATTTTAGAATTATCTGAGCAATAATGGGAATGGATAGGAATTTAGTTAGATGAAGCAATAGGCTTGCCTTCTTTCTTATCATTCTCCTAATCCCATTCGTTAAGTAATAATTCTCTAATTCTCAAATGTTTGAGATAAAAAAGAATACTATTCTCCACTTTACAAGCTGACGCTGCCGCTTTTTCTTGATTTTTTTTCGTATCTTTGCGAAAAATAATCAAGGATGAAACAACAAATAGAGATACTTGGCAAGAGTTGCACGGTTTATCAACGGGGCGAAGCACCGCAGACGCTTCTATTGCAGCCCGTCGACGAGCATGATCGTGAGGAGTTGGACACTGAGATGGAGTGGATCGTCGGTCATAGCACTGTGGATTTCCGTTTCATCGCCGTTCATATCGACCGGTGGTTTGACGAGTTGGCTCCCTGGCCAGCTCCACCCGTCTTTGGCAAGACGCCCTTCGGCAATGGCGCAGCTAAGACACTCGACAGCCTCCGGCAGATTGTCGCTGAGGAGCAACAGCGCTTGCCCGCGTCTGTAGAGGCTCCGATGAAGGTCATCATTGGCGGCTACTCCTTGGCAGGACTCTTCGCGCTGTGGGCTGGCTATCAGCCCGACCAACCTTTCGACGCTGTTGTGGCCGCTTCTCCATCGGTGTGGTATCAAGATTGGCTCGACTATGCCGCCACTCATCAGCCTCAGTCCGGTGCCTTCTATCTCAGTCTCGGCGATCGTGAGGAGCGCTCGCGCACGCCCATTCTGACGACCATCGCCACGGCCATCCGCCGTCAGCAACAACTCTTGGAGCAGGCTCATGTCGCTAACACCCTTAAGTGGAATTCCGGGAACCATTTCCAGGACAATGGTCAACGGACGGCCAAAGGGTTTGTATGGGCAATGGAAAATTTGCTTCATCGCTAATAGGATTATAGTTTCATCTATCGTCACCATTTCAATTCTATTTTTATCTTATCAATGGACACCAAGATCTCTAACAACGAAGTTCTGACAGACGCATGCCTGATCACCGACCGTCTGATCGCCCTGCGCAATGACCGTCAGCGAGACATACTCATGCGCTTTTTCAAGACTGGGGCCGGAGAGTATGGCGAAGGCGACGAGTTCTTGGGCATCAAAGTGCCTGTGACCCGCAGTGTGGTGAAGATGGTGGATAAGAACCTTCCGCTTGCTGAGACAGAGCAGTTGCTGCTTTCTCCTTGGCATGAGGTACGGCTTTGTGCGCTGCTGATATTAGTGGAACAGTTTGGCCGTGTTGCCAATCGCAGTGATCAAGAATCTATGAAGCAGCGCGACGCGATCGTCAGCTTCTATCTCCGTCATGCCGACCAAATCAATAATTGGGATCTTGTCGATGCCTCTGCTCTGAAAATCATCGGACGTTGGCTGATGTGCCCAACCAACTTAGGCAAGCAACGCAACATCATTGATGCTTTGGCTCACAGCAGTCATCTGTGGCGACAGCGCATCAGCATGGTGTGCACCCTCACGCCCACACAGCAGGGCGATCCCTCGTGGTGTCTACGCTATGCCGAGATCCATCTCCACGCTACTCACGACCTCATGCAGAAGGCCGTTGGCTGGATGCTCCGTGAAATGGGTAAGCACGTCAGTATGGATCTCTTACGCGATTTTCTCAATCAACATGCTCATGAGATGCCGCGAACCATGCTCCGCTATGCCATTGAAAGGTTTGACGAGGCTGAACGGCATGATTTCATGGCGAGGAAATGTAAGAAGCAAATGGCAGGATAGAGTGTCCGTCAATAAACAATGTCTTGAAAACTGACAAAAAACGCCACTCATTTTGCGATTCTTTTCGAAGAGGCAGTCACTCATCGTGATTTTTTCGAATTTTAGTAGCTTTTCTTAACCATCAGTCTGTCAATAGCTTATGCTCTTTCGAAGTTTTATGTCTCTCCTATACTATTGCTTTTACTATAAAAAACAGGCTTTTATCACTATCATCTCAGTTGTTTCTACTCGTCATCTCAGTTGTTTTATCGGGTCATCTCAGTTAGATGACAGGATCATCTCAGTTAGATGATCGTCAAAATCCAATTTTATCCAACTTTAAGCATCCCTTTTCCTCAAAAAGCACTGGCGCATTTCTCTATAATGCAAGCTCAGAATAACGGTCTTTTGTCAATACGTTTTCAAATACTATATGAATTGTTTATGTTTCCTACAAAGCAACTCTATAGCCCATCGCCAAACGCATCCTGCTTGTCACACATCATCGACGGGTATTGTCTTTCCACCTTTGCAAAGACACAAATACCGAAGAAGGCAACCTCACAAACCCAGTATTTTTGTTTCTCCCTCATCTTTTTCTGCCAAAATTGCAGTATTCTCAAATAAAATGCGTAATTTTGTCAACCCATGAATACTACAGAACTGCAAAGAATCAAACAGCGCTACAACATCGTAGGCAACAGCGATGATCTGAACCACGCACTCGACGTGGCCCTGCAAGTAGCCCCCACCGACCTCAGCGTGCTGATCGTCGGCGAGAGCGGCGTGGGCAAGGAGATCATCCCACGCGTCATACACGACAACTCACCCCGGCGCCGTGAGCGTTACTTCGCCATCAACTGCGGTTCCATCCCCGAGGGTACCATCGACAGCGAGCTCTTCGGCCACGAGAAAGGTGCCTACACCGGAGCCGTCGGCGAAAGCGAGGGATATTTCGGTGTCGCCAACAAAGGCACCATCTTCCTTGACGAGGTAGGCGAGCTGCCCATGGCCACACAGGCACGACTGCTCAGAGTACTCGAGACGGGAGAGTATATTCGCGTAGGCGGACAGGAAATCAGAAAGACCGACGTGCGCATCGTCGCCGCCACTAACGTCAACATGCGTAAGGCGATCTCTGAGGGACGCTTCCGCGAAGACCTCTTCTACCGGCTCAACACCATCCCCATACAGATGCCGCCTCTGCGCGAGCGGGGCAACGACATACTACTGCTCTTCCGGCTCTTCGCCATGCAGATGGCCGACAAATACCATCTGCCGAAGATCACCCTCACCGACGATGCCAAGCAACTCATGCTCCACTATAAGTGGCCCGGCAACGTCAGACAGCTCAAAAACATCACAGAGCAGATGTCGGTGCTCAGCGAAAACCGGGAAATCAACGCGGACCAGCTCAAGCACTTCATCCCCGACGATCCCGAGAGTACGGAGCTCGCCACCATCAGCCAGCCCGGACAGCACTCCTACGAGAATGAACGTGAGGCACTCTATAAGATTCTCTACGAGCTCAGAGGCAGCGTTGCCAACCTCAGGCACGACCTCAACTCCATGAGAAAACAACTCGACGATACCCGCGAACTCAACAATATGAGTGCTTACCGCAACCAGTATCTCGACACCCCATCCTCTGCCATGCCCGCGCTCACACCAGCCGGACACCCGCTGAATGGATATGACGGCGTCTCGCCCACGCAGGATGCAGAAGCCGAGGAAATCAAGGCTGAGCCCGAAAGCCTCAACCTCAACGACCTCGGACGACAAATGGTCGAGAAAGCACTCGAAAGAAACAATGGCAACAGGAAAAAAGCTGCTCAGGAACTGGGCATCTCCGACCGCACACTCTATAGAAGAATCAAACAGTATGGTCTCGATAAAAAAGAATATTAAAGTCATCCGGCACGCGTTGCTGGCCCTCACACTGCTTATCTCCACCATTGCACTGATGAGTGCTTGCAAGGTAAGCCTGAAATTCAACGGCGCCAGCATCGACTACACCAAGACAAAGACCATCCGTATCGCTGACTTCCCCATACGCTCCAGCTATGTCTGGGGACCCATGGGACCGATGTTCAACAATCAGCTCAAAGATGTCTTCGCCAACCACACCCACCTGCAGCAGGTCAAGCGGGGCGGAGACCTTGTCATCGAAGGTGAGATCACACAATACAGCCAGCGCAACAAATCCGTCTCCAGTGAAGGATACTCTGCGCAGACCGAGCTCTCTATGACCGTCAACGTGCGCTTCACCAACAACGCCAACCACAGTCAGGACTTCGAAAAGCAGTTCACCTCCACCAAGAGCTACGAGACCACACAGAGCCTCTCCAGCGTGCAGCAGGAACTCGTGGAGCAGATGTGCAAGGACCTCACCGATCAAATCTTCAATGCCACCGTCGCCAACTGGTAATCATCATGGACATAGCGCAATACATACAACATCCTGAGCTTTTGGACCGCGAGACCGTCTACGATCTCCGCAGCCTGCTTGCGCTCTATCCCTACTACCAGAATGCGCGGCTGTTGCTGCTCCGCAACCTCTACCTGCTCCACGATCCCTCGTTCAACGAAGAGCTTCGCCAGGCAGCCATCTACATCACCGACCGAAAGGTGATCTTCAACCTCGTAGAGGCTGCTCACTATCAGCTCAAAACCGACAGGCAGGAGAGCAGCCAGCCGCACAGCCAGGACAAGGCTGAGAACAAGGGCGACCGCACCATCTCGCTCATCAACAACTTCCTCGACACCATACCCGAGGAAGAAAAAGAGAAGGAAAAGCCCAAGAAGACCAAGCGCAAGCCCACTCCCGCCGATGCCGCTGTCGACTACGTCGCCTATCTGCTGGAAACAGAAGATGACGACGAGCAGGAGACACCGCAGGAGCAGCCTCAGCTCAAGGGACAGGATTTGATCGATAATTTCATCAATAATGACAAGGGAAAAATAAAATTGAAGGATACGCCCGAGTACCTTCCCAAAATAGAAGAAGACGGAAACAAAGACAGCGTAAAAGAGGATAAAAGCTATTTCACCGAGACTTTGGCAAAGATTTACATCAAGCAGGGCCGATATGAGAAAGCTTTGGAAATTATTCAGCAATTAAATTTGAATTATCCAAAAAAAAATGCTTACTTTGTAGACCAAATACGCTTCTTAGAAAAGTTGATATTAAATAATAAAAATAATAAGTAAAAGTTTATGTACACGTTTTTCGTTATTCTCATCGTTGTGGCATCACTGCTGATGATTGGCATTGTACTCATACAAGAGTCCAAGGGTGGCGGTCTGTCCAGCAACTTCTCCTCCACCAACTCCATCATGGGTGTGCGCAAGACCACAGACTTCGTGGAGAAGGCTACATGGGGCTTGGCTGCCTTCATGGTAGTCATCAGCATTGTCTGCGCTTACACAGCTCCGCAGAGCACCGCTGATCAGAGCGTGCTTGAGAAGGCTGCCACAGAGAGCCAGACTACCAACCCTACCAACACACAGGGCTTCCAGGCTGGCCAGCAGGCTCCTGCCCAGGGTGCTGCTAAAGGTACAGCCGCTCCGGCTCAGGGTGCTCAGAGTGCCCCCGCAACACCTGCTGCTCCGGCAAAATAAAAGAAAAATGCAAAAAAGTAAGGGATAAATTTGGTAGTTTCAAAAAAATCCCTTACCTTTGCACTCGCTTTTGAGAAACATCTCAGTCACACTTCAACACTGACTCAGATTTCTCACATAGCCTTACATGGTGGGCGTAGTTCAGTTGGTTAGAGCGT
>DLDU01000029.1 GCA_002481295.1 Prevotella sp. UBA7764
GCATTGAGGCAGACCTCCGTGCCATCGGTCATCGTGAGGCGATACTCTCCGCCCCGCGGGGTCTCCAACACAATGGTTCCTTTATAGCTATTGCCCAAGGCCCGACGAATGGCTGCCCTGTTCATCTTTATATTACTCCCCAAGGATATCATGCGACCATCGCTGAGCATGAGCATCGCTTTAGTGGAGCCAGCCTTGATTTGTGGCTGATGTGCCTGACCGGCTTTGGTCAATGCCTCCGCCTTCCACTTCGACACATGGGTATAATATTCCCAACCGCCGATTCCGGACAATGTGACGATAAAAACAATCACAGCAGCGGCAGCCCACCAACGAAACGAACGGAACCAGGTTCGAATAACAGGGTGTTCGCTCTCTAAAACATTGTTTTCTTGAGCCTCTTTGCTTGAGATGTCGTGGATTCGGCGTCGCATATCTTCCAGTGCGGACTTACTGTCGACGGTCTCGCGCGCACGAACATCTTCTTTCACGGCCTCCAAAGAGCACAGCTCCTGGAAAAGACGACGATGGCTCTCGCGTGCCTCGATCCAGGCATGGAGCTCTTCATAGTCTTTATTTTTGCCGATCATCTCACCACAGAGGTAGCTGACGATGAGCCGCGCTATTATGGCCTCCTTGTTCATAATCTTTCTTCTATATATTGCCTTTAACGCAATCCTTAGGCAAAAGTATACTGAATTACCAAATTTTATTCAAAAAGAGTTTCAATTTGAATAGAAAATGCTAAATTTGCAAAATAGTTTGATAAGGCGTGCCAAACAACGACAATTTTAGCATGAACAACGGAAGAAGATATCAAGAAGCGTACGAACAGTTCTTGCAAGGTGAGATAGGCCTCTTTTATAAGGAAGTCTATCCATCTCTTCTTGTCTTTACACGCCGGTTGCTCCCTAAGAGTCTCGCCTATCTTGCCGAGGACTGTGTGCAGGACTCTATTTTCAAGCTCTACAGTCAACGCAGCGGAATGGCATCGTCCGAGCATGCCAAATCATTCCTTTATATTTGTATCCACAACGTCGTTGTTTCTTATATCCGCAAGGACAACAGTCGACAGCATTTTATCCGGCAGGACAACGACAATTTCGAGGACGATTTCTCCGTGGAACTTATCCGTCAGGAGACTATCGACGTGCTTATGGGAGCAGTGAACCGGCTGCCCAACGATATGCGTCAACTGTGCGAGATGATTTTTCGCGAAGGGCTGAAAACGGCGGAGATAGCCCAGCAACTCAAGATGACGGAGAGCGGCGTGAAGAAAAAGAAACGGCGACTGCTCGACCTCCTCAGAAAGTCGCTGTCTCCGGAGGCGTTGTTCGTTGCATCAATGATGATCTATAACGAATCGTGTGGGTAGCTGTTGAAAAGCCCCAAGCGTATCGTGCTGGATAAGTACAATTATGATGCCATAAGGTTCCATAAATAATAGGGCACAAAAACTATTATCTGCCGGAAAAGTCGTATCTTTGCAACAGAAAGAACGCTATAAAATCAGAGGCTATGAACAGATACCCTTTAGGCATACAGACTTTCGAGGAAATACGTAAGAACAATCAGTATTATGTAGATAAGACCGACCTTATCTATAACATTGTCAAAGGCTCAAAGAACAACTTTCTGAGCCGCCCCCGCCGTTTTGGCAAGTCACTGCTTGTCACAACGATGCAGGCTTATTTCGAGGGAAAGAAAGATTTGTTTAAAGGACTCGCCATCGAGAAGCTGGAGAAGGAATGGGTGAAATATCCGGTCATACATATAGACCTGAGCAGCGGTAAGTATTACGAAGTGCAACGCATCATGTCTACACTTGACTTTCTCTTATCGCGCTATGAACTAAAATATGACATCACTCCAAGAGACCTGTCAGGGTTCGGAGACCGGTTTAATAATATCATTCAGACCGCAGCTGCCCAGACCGGGCAGAAAGTGGTTGTCCTCATCGACGAATACGACGCGCCCATGCTTGACAGCAACGCTAAGCCGGAACAGCAGGAACAGATTCGCAGTATCATGCGCGACTTCTTCAGTCCCTTAAAGGCCAACGAGGGACTGCTACGCTTTGTCTTCCTCACCGGCATCACAAAGTTCTCACAGCTCAGCATCTTCAGCGAACTGAACAACATCAAGAACTACAGTCTTGACGATGAGTTCGGAGCCATCTGTGGCTTTACCCAGGAGGAGATCCTCAGCACCTTCCACGAAGGCATCCATGAAATGGCCAAAACCAACGACCTCACCACCGAGCAAACGGTCGCCAAGATGAAAGAACAGTATGACGGCTATCGCTTCACGCCACACTGCCCCAATATCTACAATCCCTATAGTGTGCTCAATGCGCTACATGACAAGAAGTTCAGCAACTACTGGTTTGCCACGGGCACGCCTACTTTCCTGTTGGAACTTCTGATCAAGAACGATATCGAAATGCCACAGTTGGAAGGGATCGTTGCCACAGAAGACCAGTTCGATTCACCTACAGATAATATTGGCAACCCTATTCCCGTTTTGTATCAAAGCGGCTATCTGACCATTAAAGATTACGATGAAGGCATCTATACGTTAGGCTATCCCAACGAGGAGGTACGGATGGGGCTGAACAGAAGTATGCTAAACTATATCGCTCCGCAATATGGGTTGAAGACGACGGCTTTTGCTGCCCAGTTCAGAGCAGCCATGCGTAAGGACGACATCGACACAGCCATGAAAGTGCTTCAGTCTTTCCTTGCTGCCTTCCCTTATGACATTCACCACAATCGAGAAGATTATTTTCAGGCTATCCTCTTCACAATATTCATTACCTTGGGCTTCACCATCCATGCAGAAGTGAAAACGGCAAGGGGCAGGATTGATCTCCTCATTTCAACCAAGACCACGATCTTCGTCATGGAACTAAAGATTGACCAGAGTGCGGAGAAAGCCCTTGAGCAGATCGACGCCAAAGACTATATCCTGCCCTACAAGCACGACGGCCGCCGCATCTTCAAGGTCGGCATCAACTTCTCTACGGAGAAACGTACCGTGGATGAATGGAAATACGAAGAAGCATAAATAATAGAGTGCAAAAAATATTATCTGCTGGAAAAGTTGCATCTTTGCTCAACCAAATCTAAAATACCCACACATGACAAACAAAAAAACAATCTTCAGAACAACTCTCTTCGCTATGGCTCTCGCCATGGCTCTGCCCGCGGCAGCCAAGGACAAGACCATCGCTTCGCCAAACGGACAGCTCGTCGTGACGCTTTCCGACACGGACGGCAAGCCAACTTACACCGTCAAACTCAACGGCAAAGAAGTGATGCAGCCCTCCCGTCTGGGCTTCGTCGCTGACTTCGGTGACCTCACCCACAGCATGACGCTCACCGACAACCGCGACTACCCGATGGAGAAGCACTACGACATGACTCGCACAAAACGCACGCATGTCGACTTCAAAGCCAACGCCACGGATGTGACCTTCGCCAACGCCAAGGGACAGCGCTTTGTCGTCACCTTCGTCGTCGACAATAACAACATTGCACTGCGCTACGCCATTCCCCGGCAGAAAAACGACAACCCCAAGTGCGCCGTCATCAGCAGTGAGGCTACGAGCTTCCGCTTCCCCGACGGCACCACGACGTTTCTCTGCCCTCAGATCACGCCTATGACGGGATGGGAACGCACAAAGCCCTCCTACGAAGAGGAGTACACTGCCGATGCCCCCATGGCCGCCAAGTCACAGTTCGGCGTGGGCTACACCTTTCCCTGCCTCTTCCATGAGCAACTGCCCGGCAACGGCAAAGCAAAGAAAGCCGGTCAGAGCAAGGCCGACTACTGGGTGCTGGTCTCTGAGACTGGCGTCGACGGCAGCTATTGCGGCAGCCGGTTGAGCGACTACGACCCACAGGGTGGCTACACCGTGGCCTATCCACAACCCGGAGAGAACAATGGTAATGGCAGCGCAGCACCCGGCATCGCCTTACCGGGCACCACGCCGTGGCGGACCATCACTATTGGACAGACGCTCGCTCCCATCGTGGAGACGACAATTCCCTACGACGTGGTGGAACCGAAATACAAGACCCAATACGACTACAAGCCGGGACGCTATACCTGGAGCTGGCTCGTATGGCAGGACAACTCGATCAACTATGCCGATCAGGTGCAGTTCATCGACTTGGCTGCCAAGTATGGCTATGAATATGTGCTGGTAGACAACTGGTGGGACAAGAACATCGGACGCAAGGGCATCAAGAAGCTTGCCGCCTACGCCAAAGCGAAGGGTGTCCGTCTCATGCTGTGGTACAACAGCAACGGCTACTGGAACGATGCACCGCAGACTCCACGCGGCATCATGAACGACGCCATCGCCCGCAAACGTGAGATGGCTTGGATGGAGCGCACCGGCATCGCCGGCATCAAGGTCGACTTCTTCGGCGGTGACAAACAACAGACGATGCAACTCTACGAGGACATCCTCAGCGACGCCAAAGACCACCACCTCGCCGTCATCTTCCACGGTTGCACCATCCCACGAGGTTGGGAACGGATGTATCCCAACTACATCGCCTCTGAGGCTGCGCTGGCCAGTGAGAACATCTTCTTCACGGAATATCACGCCAAGAAAGAGGGCTTCGAGATGACCATGCATCCTTTCAGCCGCAACGCCATGGGCAGCTTTGACTGGGGAGGCGTGATCATGAACCGCTATCTCAGCCGCGACAACCGCAGCCGCCACCCGCGCTACACGAGCAACACGTTTGAGCTTGCCACTGCCATCACTAACCAGACAAGTGTCAACTGCGTGGAGGTCACCCCGCAGTCCGACTCCACCGTCAACGCTGTGGAGCGTGCTTTTCTCAAGGACATCCCGACGACTTGGCGCGACACAAAGTTCATCGACGGTTATCCAACCCGCTATGCTGTCATCGCCCGTCAGGATGCTGTCAGCGGCAAATGGTTTGTCGGTGGCCTCAACGGCCTGAGCAAGCCGCTTCAGCTCACCCTCTCCCTGTCCATGCTCGCCGGCCAGCAGGTGACGCTGCTCACCGATGGCAAGAACCGCGAAGCCGTGGAGAAGACCATGAAAGTCGGCAAGGACGGCAAGCTCAAAGTGTCGTTCCAGCCCATGGGCGGTATTGTCATCAGACAAAAATAAGAGAGCAACCGCCTGTCCATAACGCAATCGTGCCTGTATGCAATGAAAGCATACAGGCACGATTTTTTATAAGATGCTCACACGTGTCATCGTGTGAGTTCTGTTCCGAAGTACTGACCTTTTCTGACGGCGGGGACACCGAGGCGCATCCATGCCGGCTCAGGAGCTCCAAGAAGATAATGGTCGAAGAACTGCTGGAGACGCACGGACAAATCCTTGCAGTTGCGACGTTCCACTAAGTTGTGGGCTTCCTTGTTATACTCCAGCATCCACACTGGCTTACCGAGCCGGCAAAGCGCCATGAAGTACTCAATGCCCTGATACCATGGCACCGCTCCGTCGTTGTCGTTGTGCATGATCAACAGTGGCGTCTTCACCTTGTCAGCTTTAAACAAAGGTGAGTTTTCAAGATACAGGTCGAGACCGCCTTTGTCCCATAACGATTTGCCGATACGGCTCTGTCCATGCTCATACTGCATCTGACGGCAGACGCCTGAAGCCCAGCGGATGCCATCATAAGCCGAGGTCATGTTGCTCACGGGAGCACCGGCTCCTGCCGCGGCAAAGATAGGCGTGCGGGTCACAAGATAGGCGGTCTGGTATCCGCCCCAGCTCTGTCCCTGGATAGCCAGACGTGTGGAGTCGATAAACGGGTACTGGGCACACATGGCCTTCACGCCCGACACAATGCAGTTATAGGCGCTCTCGCCGGGATGACCCACCTGATAGCGGATGTCCGGCACAAAGACCACATAGCCACGAGAGCAGTAGAAAGCCAGGTTGACGGTGCTGCGGCTGGGACGTGGTTCAATGAAATCATAGAGTGACTCTGACCTGCGCTCATAGAAATAGCTGATCATCGGATATTTCTTCGACAGATCCACACCATCAGGGATATACAGGATGCCGTCTAAAGGCGTGCCGTCAAAAGCCTTCCAATGTACGAGATGCGCAGTACCCCATGAGTAGGGAGCAAGCTGACTGCTGAGACGTGTCAAAGACTGTTGGTGCGTGAAACTGCCATCGGCAAGATAGAGATCATAGGCATTGCGGAAGTTGCCCTTGCAAAAAGCAAAGACAGAAGCATGCCGACTCTTGCGGATGCTCTGATAGCTCACCGTGTCGGGAGTGACAAACGCGAGGGAAGTGGGACGGGAAGGAATGACGGAGGCGAGACCATTCTTCTTGCTGACCTCATCAAAGACCGTCATATAGACACGGCTGCCCTGGCCGATGACATTTTTTTCGCGCCAGTACTTGGTGTCATACAAGGGCCGGTAGTCCAAAGACAGATGGCGTAACTGCCAACGACGTGACCGTCCTTGACCTGCCGTGAGATTGAGTGCACGGCCGTCTATGGGATTGAACTGCCACAAATCGTAGCGGTCAGCGATGATCACGGCCCGATCCTTTGCCAGCCATTGCGGCCGCAGGTCATAAGGAGGCGGGAAGTTGGGGTGATCGTCCTCCTCGTCATAGAAGGCCGTTGCCACCTTGCGCGTGAGGCACCGTGTCGCAGCAGACTTGATGTCATAGACATACCAGGCAGAGTCGTTCATCTGATACCACAAGAGATAGTTGCCATCGGGCGAGGCCATCACCCGGGCATTGAGTTTCTTGGCCACAGTGCGTCGACTGCCGTCCTTGGTGTTGACAAGATAGACATCGGTGTTGTCATTGTCTTCCCATTGCGAGTGTATATAATAAGGTGTACGGTCCTGCGACAAGGCCCATTCGCCGTCGCCCTCGTTCATCAGCGTGATGTCATCCCATCGTTGGGTGGTCAAAGGAACAAGGTCGTGCGGGCGGTCGAGGCTGATAATAGCCGGATAGGTGTATTTCCGGTTGCGCTCCAGCTCCACCTTTTGCTGCGGCTGTATCTGCTCATCACGCCAGTTCCAAATGTCCACTTGTGCGGTCTCGGAAGCAAAGATTGTGGTGTCACGTGGAGGGAGGAGCGGAGCCACACCAACAAGGATACGCCGTCCGGAACGAGAGAACTCCGGTGCACTGTTTTGGTTGAGTGTCCATCCCTCAGGCAGATGATGGTGATATCCTTGTGGAATGATCTCTTTAGCCCCATGCCCGTTATCCCAAAACAGGGAGCAATGCTTATCGCCCGTCGACGCCGTGTCGGTGGACGCGAGAAAGACGAGTTGGTTGCCGTCTACGCTGAACTTAGGACTCCCGTACCATGCTTTCTTCTGTGAAAGGACTGTCGCCTTGAAGCCATGCTTGAGGTCGTAGAGAGTGGCGCTTCCTTCCACAGGTTGCTTCGTAGCTGTAGTGTCTCTCTTGCTTTTAGCCATCTCCGCCGGTTTCTTCTTTTCCGGATTGACCAGCACTGCCAAACGACTGGCATCGGGAGAAAAAGCGTATTCAGCAACATGCTTGAGTGTGTCGCACTGCCCCGTGGCTGTGTTGACCACGATCAGCAACTTGCCATCATCATCGGGCTTACCGGATTTCTTAGAAGTACTTTTATCCTTGGATGCTTTCTTTGCCGTCGTGACGTAATCTTTCTTAGTTGCATCACCCATGACATAAGCCAGAAATGGTTGGGATGTCAGTCCGGTCTTATAACCCTTGACAGTTCCCCATTTGGAAAGTTTCATATCAGGAAGGCGGATGAATGCCACGGAGTCTTGCGGCATCTTGTCTTTTTTGACATTCTTCTTTCTGGCTGCAAGGATCTTACTGAAGGGAGACTTAATGAGTGCCGTCACCGACAACCCGTCGGCAGCAATGGACGCTTTATAGCCACGCGGTATGGTCAACTCGCTTCCGTCGGCATTGCGATGGATCACAAGTTTACCATCCCCTTCCTGTGGATTGACTTCGAAAACAGAGAACTTTCCATCGGGAGTCAACTGAGGGGACGACACGCTTCTCCAGCCGTCATAGACCGAATGGTCAAGCGGACGTTTCTGCCCCATCATCGACGATGAGACAAAAAGCAGGATAAGGGAAAGATAAATTCGCATAATCGGTTCTTTAGTATTAAAAAAAATAGTTTGGTGGCCTGCCAAAGGCCTGCCACCAAACATTACACTTTATTCTTTACTCTTTAAAAAGGGTTCTTCTATTCCTCCGTTATTGCTGAGTTGTAATCCACCTCACGGTTGGGAATAGCCCATATCCATCGTGTATCATCGTCGGCAGGTATGGTGATAGCAAAAGTGCTACTAAAACTGCCCGGAGAAGCCAAGCCTGCACTTACCTTCAATGGTTTACGCACGATATCCTTCTTCCAGCGTTTGCAGTCGGTCCAGTCGAAGCCTTCGCCAAAAAGATCGAAACGACGATAGAGCTTTACCTCTTCGAGCAGGTCGTTGCCCGTTTTGCTGCTCAGTGTATAAGCAGCATCATAAGGATGCACGACATCGTAGAGCAGCTGGCGGGCCTCGGTCTCCTTGCCCAAGTGGCAGTCAGCCTCAGCCTCGGTATAGTACATCTCTGCTGCACGGAACAGATTAAAGGAACCACCGCCCGGCATGAAAGAAGCACGCAACTTAAACTGCATATAGCCATAGACACGGCTGGTAGAATAGAGATAGCCACTATTGACAGCACGATTGTACAAGTTGCCTTTGGTAATACGTCCGGCAGTACCTCCCGAAGCAGCCATGGTCTTGAATTCAGCATCGGATTGAGGCACGAGATAGAGGTCGCGACGCACGTCAGTAGCCGGGATCTGATCGATCAGCTCCTTGCTGATGGCTACAGGATAGGTGCGGGCAGCACCACTTGAGGCGTTAGAACCGATGTAAGCATAGTAGCTGTAATAGTAGAGCGTCTGATCCTCAGCCTCATAGACGCCCCATATCCACTCGTCGTTCGGGCTGTTGAATCCATTCTTGTAAGCCGACTGACCCATAAGGGTGTGTCCGACGCGGGCTTTGGCAGCACAGTCTGCGGCCGTCTGCCAGTCTTCGCGATACAGCGCAGCACGCGCTTTGACCGCATAAGCCACGCTAAGGTCGGGCAAATAGAACTCCTTTGACGTGCGCTTCTCAGAACTTGAAGAGAACAGGGAGATGGCTTGGTCGAGATCGGCATAGATCTGTTGATAAGTCTCTGCCAAAGTAGCTTGCGCCTGACTTTGGTCTGCAGCAGGATCCGTAGCCTTCAGACGCAGTACAATACCACTTGTAGCTCCGTTGTTACTGTCGCTCCAACGCTTGCAATAGAGGGTCGTCAGACGATAGAAGCTATAGGCACGGAAGACCAAAGCCTGCGCCTTGACAAAGGCTTTCGCCGACTCTGTACCCTCTGCCGCATCCACAGCATCGATAATAGAATTGGCGTTGCCGATGAGTTTATAGTAGTAATACCATGGATAATAGCCATACATTGAGGTCTTGCTCGTCTTGAAGGAAGCGAGATTGTTCCAAAGACTCGACCATCCTGTCTGCGCACACTTCTGACAGTCGTTGCCGTTGAAGTTGTTGTACCAGTTGAGGATGGTGCCCTCACCGTTAAGACCTTGGGAACCCAGATACTGATTGGTCATCTGCTTGGAAAGGCCATTCACAGCCAAGGCGCATTTTTCCGTTGTGGAGAATGCCGTTGACCGCGAGACGTCACTGTTAGGCGTTGTATCGAGATAGTCGCTGCCACAAGAGGTAAAGCCAAGAGCAGTGGCAGCAGCCAAAATCATAATATATTTCTTCATACCGCTATTCAATTAAATTAGAACTTAACATTGAGACCAACAGAGAACACACGCGGTGTCACAAGATAGTTGTACTGTGTGCCATTATAGGACTGCTGAGGGTTCATACCTTTGCGTGCCGTCGCCGTGAAGAGGTTCTCGCAGGTCAGCGAAAGGCCTACATCCTCAAGATCTAACTTCTTCACCAAATATTTCGGCAGTCTGTAGGACAGATTGATGTTCTTCAAGCAGAGATATCTTGCAGAAACAAGATAACGGGAAGAAGTTGCATTATAATAGGTGTTGACATCGTAGTTGACCAATGGCACGTTGCCACTCCAGAAAGCACTTTGCTCTGTCGCGTCTTTAACCGTCCAGGCACCAAGGATGTCCTTATGGAAGTTGCTGGGTGAGGACCCTGCCGACATCAGGGACGAATAGTTGTAATCCAGCATCTTGCCACCAAGCTGATAAGTAAAGAGAGTGCTTAGTGTGAGATCCTTCCACGACACATTGAAGTTGAAGCTGCCGTAGAACTTAGGAAGGGCAGAGCCATGGAACTCTCGCTTGGCATAGTTGGTCGAATAAGAATAAGGCTTGCCATCAATGATGGTAACGAACTCTTTGACCTGCGCGTCGGTCAGGAGTGTTGCCTTGTACTTGCCGCTGGCATCCTGCGACCAATCACCATATTGTACGCCATCCTTTTCGAAACGATAGCTATTGCCCTGTGCGTCGCCATCATTGAACTTATAGAGAGAGTATCCGTTCTTGGAATCAACACCTTCCCAAGTGTAGGTGTAGAATTCATAACGTGACTTACCCTCAACGATATACTTAGAGCCGTCGATGATACCATCCTTGTTTTGCTCCGGCAACTTCGTCACCTTGTTCTTTACATGAGTGATATTGGCGCCGACATTGATCTTCCAGTCTTTATTTCTGAAGACATCCACATCAAAGGAGGCCTCAAAGCCTCGGTTGGAAATCGTTCCGATGTTTTGTGTCACCACTGACTCCGGATTATCTGAAGTCGTAGCACCTGAGGACAAAGGAAGATAGACATCAAAGAGAAGGTCCTTGTTGCGCTTATCAAAATACTCGATATTGAAGTTCAGCCGATTGAAGAGGCGGCTCTCAATGCCTACGCCCCATGACTGTCCGGTTTCCCACTTCAGATTGGCATTGGGGAACTGAGTGAGATAGATAGCACCCTTGTTTTGGTTTTGTTTCAGCGTGTAGAGAGCCTGAGAAGCATAGAAGCCAGCACCGGCATCATTACCCACCTCGCCATAGTCGGCACGAAGCTTGAGGTAGTTGACCCACTTCACATCCTTCATAAACTTCTCGTTAAAGATATTCCAGTTGGCACCGATAGACCAGAAGTTACCCCAACGGGATTCTTTGGAGAAGCGGGAAGAACCATCGCGGCGGAAGCTGGCCTCTACATTGTAGCGATCATCATAGCCATAGCGCACGCGACCCAAATAGGATTCTGTGCGATAGGTATTATCATAACTGTCTAAGCTGGTGATAGAGGTGAAGTTGGAGAAGTTTCCCCAACCAGCTACGATCTCATTGGTCTTGTAGCCATAGAGGTAGTTGTACGTATAAGCATAGTTTTCGTGGCCTACCAAGGCATCGATGGAGTGCAATCCATATTCATGTCTCCAGGCGAGTTGCTGCTGGAAGGTATAGTTCTTGTAATTATACTCCACACGCTTGGCACGACCGTCAGAACCTTTACCGTCACCGATGATGGCACTGTTATAGGTTTCGTTGCGGCTGTTGCGTACATTGAGGTTGCCTTTGACCGTGAACGTAAAGCCATAAGGCAAATAAATATCGAGGTAGGCAGTACTGTTGACAGTATTGCGAGTGGTCTTGTCGGAGTTGAGTTCATTCTCCCACATCACATGACGGTCGACATACTGGTTTCTTGTATCCACCTGCACGCCGTCGGCATTGGTGTAGTATCCCGGGTCATATTGTTTATTGCCATTATTGTCGAGAATATAGTCGCCGGTAGTCACGTCATGAAGGTGAACAGGATAGATCGGCGCTATGTTGCGGCAATACATAAACACATTGGTATAGGAAGCATCAGAGGCGCCGTTTGTATTGTTGAACTTCTGATGAGAGGCGTTGACGGAGAGGCCGGTCTTGAACCATTTCGTCGGCTTAACGTTCACGGCCAGCGCACCCGTCAAGCGCTCAAATCCAGAATTCTTCAAATAGCCGTTCTCATCAAGGTAGCCCACAGAGAAGCGATAGTCCGACTTTTCATTAGAGCCATTTGCTGAAAGGTTGTACTCCTGGCGATAGCCGTTGCGGACAGCCTGGTCGTACCAATCGATATCATCGGAATAGCCCGAAAGGATCGATGCATCGCTGACCATCTTGCCATTGGCGTCGAAGAGAGCGTCATCAGCCTTATTAAAGATATTCAAAAGAGCAATATCGCTGATCACATGAGCACCGGCATATGCGGCTGCTGTAGCAGCATCCTCCTTATTCGTATACATGCGGTGGTTCATCAAGTTCTGATACTCCACCTCCATCCATTGTTTGGCATTCACACGGTCGTATTCGGGAATACCACGAGTGTAAGTACCCTGTTTGATGTCAAGGTTAACATTGAGCTTGCCTGACTTGCCTTTCTTGGTGGTGATCATTATCACGCCATTGGAAGCACGGTTACCATACAAAGCAGCGGAAGCAGCATCCTTCAGCACAGAAATAGACTCGATATCTGCCGGGTTAAGGTCAGATACGTTTCCTCCGTAAGGCACACCATCAAGGATATACAATGGTGCAGTACTGCCATTGACCGTACCAATACCACGAATGCGTATGCTGGGGTCGGAACCTGGAGCGCCGTATGTGGAATTGACCTGCACACCAGACACCTTACCTTCAAGAGCACTTGCCACACTGGAGGTTGGCCGAAGATCTATATCTTCACTCTTGACAGATTCGATGGCGCCCGTCAGTGAGGTCTTCTTCTGAGTACCATAAGCGACCACTACGACATCTTGAAGGCCGGACTCGTCCGGATCAAGGGCGGTTCTGACGTTGCGCCCTGCCTTAATGGTCTTTGACACCATACTGATATAAGAAATTTCAAGTCTTGTGGCACCAGCGGGTAAAGTCACTGAGTATTTACCATCCGTATCTGTGATGGCTCCGGTCTTCGTGCCGACTACACGGACGGTAGCACCCACAAGAGGCTCGTTGCTCTCACTGGAGACAACAACACCTGAGGCCGTGGTTTGCGCATATGCACTACCCCCCCCCAAGGAGACAAAGAAGGCTGACCAATATCAGCAAGATTCTCTCTTTCATAAGCTGCTTTCTTTAAGATTAATATAAGTGAGATTTATAATTGCAAAGATAAGCATTATTTTCTTAATTTTCGATATTTACTTAAATATTATACCATTTAGAGCTTAAAATTCTCATTTTTAAGAGCAAACAGACCATTATTTTATCTTTTTCAACATATTAATTAGTTAGAACAAGTAACAAAGTGAATGTAGGATCGAGGGAGGAAAATAGATCGCTTTATTCTACACCTCGTCTCAGTTAATACCAAAATTGAATTTAACAACGATAAAACTAAAAAAGGCGTTGTCCCATTATTTGAGACAACGCCTTTGTTATGATGATATCCTCTCTATGCTGATAACCCTCTCCTTATTTACTTTCGGAGTCTTTGGTTACGCAGTTCCCTCCCTTTTAGGGAGGGCCAGGGAGAGTCTTTTTAGTCCACTTCCTCGTCAGCCTCGTATCCGCCCATGGAGCGGATTGCGTTCTTGAGCATCGTGTACTGCTCAAAGAGATTGTTGACAGCTTCCTCGCCCTTGGTGTAGTCGTGCATAGGACTCTTGAGGAAGAAACTCAGGAAACGCTGGATGCCGTAGCGACCGGCACGGTGAGCCAGGTCGGAGAGCAGCGTCAGGTCGAGCAACAACGGAGCAGCAAGGATAGAGTCGCGGCAGAGGAAGTTGATCTTGATCTGCATGGGATAGCCCATCCAGCCGAAGATGTCAAGGTTGTCCCAGCCTTCCTTGTTGTCGTTGCGAGGAGGATAATAGTTGATGCGCACCTTATGATAGATATTGCCGTAGAGATCGGGCTGATCGTCTTTGCGCAGGATGGTCTCAAGGGTAGAGAGTTTGCTGACCTCCTTGGTATGGAAGTTAGCGGGCTCATCGAGCACGAGTCCGTCGCGGTTGCCAAGGATGTTGGTCGAGAACCATCCGCTCAGTCCAAGGTTGCGCACCTTCAGTATCGGAGCGAAACCACTCTTGACGAGCGTCTGTCCCGTCTTGAAGTCCTTACCGGCGATCGGCAACTTCTTTTCCTCGGCCAACTGCCACATCGCCGGAATGTCGACGGTGGTGTTAGGAGCACCCATGATAAACGGCGCATCCTCCTGCAAGGCAGCATAGGCATAGCACATCGAAGGAGCGATATGCTCACGGTCGTCGGCCTTCATGGCAGCCACCAAGGTATCGAGCTTGCCGTGGATCGGCTCGTAATAAGGAACATAAATCTCTGTGGAAGCGGCCCAGATCACCACAATGCGGGCGCAGTCGTTCTTGGCTTTGAAATCGCGGATGTCCTGACGGATCTGCTCCACCATATCCCAACGGGTAGCGCAGTCCTTGACATTGTCGCCGTCGAGACGCTTGGCGTAGTTCTTGTCAAAAGCAGCCTTCATCGGCTTGATCTGCTCCAGCTCATCACGCACCGGGTCGATGTCCTTCTGCTTGAGCACCTCAGCGTAGACGGCAGCCTGATAGGCATTCTGAGGATAGACATCCCAACAGCCAAAGACGATGTCATCGAGTTTGGCCAAAGAGACGATGTCGCCATAATGAAGATATTTCTTATCCTTGCCACGACCCACACGAATCTTGTCGTATTGTGTCATAGAGCCGATCGGCTTAGCCAATCCTTTGCGCGTCATCAGCACGCCAGTCATGAACGTAGTGGCTACGGCACCGCAGCCGACAACAAGAATACCCAATTTGCCCTCAGCAGGCTTCACGATTTCCTTTTCCATTTCTTTCTTAAAAAGGTTATTAGCTTTGCAGCGGATTGTTTCAACATTTCAATAGCAGGCCACAAGCAAATGGTGAACCTGTATCCGTATCCCTTCTTTGACCAAGGCGCTGCAATTGAACAAGGTCAAGACGAGAGTCGAATGTTGCAAATATACAAAGAATTAATAATAACAGCAACAATAATATTCCGTTTCAATCCTATTTCCGACATTTACAACATAAAAAGAGAGATTTTAACTGCTTTTACTACTCTTTATACGCTTTTCATACATAATGGCGACAAGAAGGCACGTAAGCACGAAATAATAGAGCCATACCTGCGTCTGATGGAATGCGATGTCACGGACAGAAGCACCAGGAAGGGCCGACATCCAGCGTAGACCATAATTGAGCAAGAGTGTTGCCGACGACAACAGCCAGGAGAGCAGTTGGGAGACACACGCAAGATGAGCCCATTGCAAAGGGAGGGAAAGAAAGAAGAAAAACGACAGAAGCAACAGAGGCATCGACAACAGCGACACGAGCAAGTTGGCAGGAAGAAAATAAACCGACAGATTGCCAAAGTAATAAACCACCAAAGGAGCTGTACCCAACTGTGCGATCACCGACGTGCGCATTGTGGACCATAACCAGGCGACTACGCGCAAACGGGGATACCAAAGTCCCTCTACCAGTGGTTCCATGACAACTAAGGACAGCACGGCCATGAAAGACAACTGAAAGGAGACGTCCCACAGACTCTCCGGGTTCAGCACCAACACGACGACCGCCGCCAAGGACAACGCACTCAACGACGCGGCCCTGCGATGGAGCAACAAAGCAATGCTGCCCATCGACAGCATGATAGCGGCACGAACGACACTCACCGGCATGCCCACCAACACGACAAAGCACCACAGCACCAATAGCGTCAGCCAATAGCTGACCCAGCGGTTGATACGGAACAAGCCAAACGTGAGCAACAAGATGCTGAAGACAATAGACAGATGAAGACCGGACAACGCCAGAACATGGCTGGTGCCGGTTTGGGAATAGACTTTACGTAAGCTCTTGGTCAGACAACTCTTGTCGCCCAAGGTCATAGCGGCCAACACCGCATACTCTTCTCCCTGAATACCCATACGGCGGTATTGGCCCAACATCTGCTCACGCCACTTCCCTACTCTTAGCCTCACACGGTCTGCTCTTCCCAAACTATGGAGTGACAATGCCACACGATGCCAGTCATAAGGACTGATCAGCGTCTGAGCACGGTAACCTTGGGAAAGCAACCATCGGCGGGAATCGAAATGTGTGTTAGCATTCGTGCGATAACCCTCTCCGGGGCGTTGCAAACGCAAGAAGAATGTAATGCCGTCACCAAGAGCCGGGACAGAGACCGCCTCACCGGACAATGTATCACGAAGAAAAGAGAGGCGCGCCTTCATAGGATGACGCAATCGCTGTCCACCCACAGTTACAATCTGCGCGTCGGCTTGGATCACCTTGCCATGCTGCTGTGGCATTCCGACGACAATTGCCTCACACGAGCCTCTGCCCTCAGGCAAAGGACTCGCCTGCTCGTGAGCTTGACGGCATTCAAGAAATGCACCAAACGCCATTGTCGACAGAATCAAACAAATGTCACACAGCCATTTGTTCCAACGAAAGCCCACACAGGCAAGAACAAACAGCACACAGAAAATGACCGCCCACGGTATCAAGCCCACAGATGCCCCGACGCCATTGCCCACCATGATACCCACCATGAGGGCAACGGCAACGTAGATCATCGGTTGATGGTAGTCGGTCTGTGGCATTTATCTATCTTGCAGCATTCGATCTTGCTTATCCTAATGAAAGCTTAGCACCCTTTACCGTCAAGACTGCAAGCAGGGCCGCCCACATTGGGGTCATACTCCTTGAGTCCTACATCCTCGGGCTTGAGTGTTACGGTGCCGTCCTCCAAGACGAAGGCCGGAATGCCGATGTCACCAATCTCCTTGGAATGGTCAAAAGCCGCACTCTTATCGCGCAGGTGCATAAATGCACTCATGTATCTGACGTTCTCACCAATGTCTATCACTTTGAAACGCTTGTCGCCCTTGACTTGCTCGTCTACATAAGCGCAGTAGGGGCAGGTAGGCATACCATAAATCTTAATCATAGTTATTGTCCTTTCTTATGTTATGTGCTGCAAATATACGCATTTCCCTTTAAACAAGCAAGGAACTGGCAGCTTTATTTCCGTGGGAATATCTTGTCCACAGCAAGGGCGATAGCACCGTCGCCCGTGACGTTGCAGGCTGTGCCGAAACTGTCCATGGCGATGTAGAGTGCAATCATCAGCGCCTGAGCATTGGCGTTGAAACCAAGAATGCTCGCTAAAGGAGCTAACGCAGCCATGATGGCACCACCGGGCACACCGGGGGCTGCCACCATGACGATGGAAAGCATAAGGATGAAATAGAGGAAAAGACCGAAGTCATGGGCGCGCCCTGTGAGCAGGCAGATGGTCAGGGCACAGGCCGTGATCTTCATCGCACTGCCACTGAGATGGATGGTGGCACAAAGCGGAACGACAAAACCGGCAATGGCATTGCTCACTCCGTTCTTCAGCGTACGCGCCAGCGTCACGGGAATGGTGGCTGCCGACGAACTCGTGCCTAAAGCCGTGAGATAGGCTGGCAGCATGGTGAGCAACAGACGGAAAGGATTGCGGCGAACGATGGCACCGGCAATACAGTACTGATAGACGAGGATGAAGACATGAAGCACGAGGATGATCAGGATGATCTGGGCAAAGACAAGCATGATCTTACCAGCCTGTCCATTATACGTCATATTGAGAAACACACCAAAGATATACAGCGGCAGGAAAGGAATGATGCCCTTTGCGATGGCCTTGTCAACGACATAGCGGAGATCGTCGAAGAGCCGCTTAGAGGTTTTCAAGTCGCCATAGGCAATACCAAGACCGAAGAGAAACGAGAAGACGAGGCCGCTCATCACGTCGACCATCGGTGGAATGGTGATCGTGAAGTAAGGCGTCAGCTCCATGCTCTTGGCGATATGCGGCAGTCCGCCCGTGGTAGCAATCATCGAGGGGAAGAGCCACGAACCGGTGCCATAAGCCAGCAGGGCAGCCAAGACAGTGTCGGCATAGGCAATGACGACGGTGACAACCAACAGCTTACCCGCCCCTCGCCCGATATCAGCAATGGCAGGAGTGACCAGACCGATGATGATCAGGGGTATCATAAAACCAAGAAACTGGCTGAACAGACTGTTGAACGTGACAAAGACTCTCACGACCGATGACGGAAGGAACAGGCCGAAGACCACGCCCAAGACGATGGCGATGATCACTCTCGGCAACAAACCGATATTCTTTAATGCTTTCACTTGACGAATACTTTCTTAGTATAAAAATCTCTCTTAGTGCAAAGTTACGTCAAATATTCCGTTCGTGCAAATCATCGACTCATTATTATATACACCTTATTATATATATAGCACATGCACTTCTGCCCATGGCAAAAAAGCGGAGGCCGTCCCCGCAGTTGATGGGGGACGGCCTCCAAGAGAGAGAGATTATGGATTTGCGACGATTTGTCCGTCAAAGAGATGTATGATGCGATGGGCCAGCTCGGCATCGTGGGCATTGTGGGTGACCATGACGATGGTGGCACCGTCCTGGTTGAGTTCCGTGAGCAACTGCATCACCTCGGCACCGTTCTTCGAGTCGAGGTTACCGGTAGGCTCATCGGCGAGGATGAGCTTAGGACCGAAGACCACAGCACGGGCGATGGCCACGCGCTGCTGCTGACCGCCTGAGAGCTGGTGAGGGAAGTGCTTGGCGCGGTGGCTGATGTTCATGCGCTTCATCACCTCCTGCACCTTCTGCTTGCGCTCGGCCTTGGAGATGCCAAGATAGGTGAGCGGCAGTTCTATGTTCTCCTCCACGTTGAGCTCGTCAATGAGGTTGAAACTCTGGAACACGAAACCGATCTGTCCTTTGCGGATGGCCGTGCGCTCGTTCTCGTGGAGCCCCGACACTTCCTTGCCGTCGAGCCAGTACTGTCCCGACGTGGGGTTGTCGAGGAGTCCGAGGATGTTGAGCAGTGTGGACTTGCCACAGCCTGAAGGACCCATGATGGCGACAAACTCGCCGTCTTTCACTTCAAACGATACCTTGTCAAGGGCTATCGTCTCTACTTCTTCCGTACGGAAGGTCTTGCTTAAATCTTGTACTTTTATCATAACTTCTGTCTTTTTATTATTCGTCTTTAAGGAATAGCACTGGGTTGCTGTTGACTACCTTGCGGGCGGAGAGCAGCATGATGGTGACCACGATGGCGAGTACCACTAAGCCGACAGCCACGAAGAGCAGAGGCGAGAGCGCAATGCGGTCGGCAAAGAGTTGCAGCCATTTCCCGGCGATGACCCAAGAGAGGATGAGGCCTATGAGGACGGCAGGAACCGAAAGTTTCAGCACGTCGGTCACGAGCATGTGGAAGATGTCGCGGGCCGTGGCACCGTTGACCTTACGGATAGCAATCTCCTTGCGGCGGCGGTTCACCTCGTCGGTGGTGTAGCCGATAAGTCCCATCAGGGCGATGACCAGCGCAGTGCTACCCGTAACGAGCGTTCCCATGCGGAAGCCGTCGGTGCTCTGATACTGATTGACGACAAGGTCAGAGTAAGGCATTACCTTCACGTCGCGGTCGGGTAGCAGTCGTTTCAACTGCTGGCGTGCGCGGTCGAGGTTGTCGGGCGTGAGGTCGGTGAACTTCGCAAGGATGTATTGAGCGTCGTTGTTGTCGTGGAAGAGTACGCTCGGACGGAGCTCACGCTCAAGCGATGAGCCGAGGCTGATGTCCTTATACACCCCGCAGATGGTAGAGAAAGGATGCAGGCTGTCGGTATGTTCCGAGACGCAGATATGCTGTCCGACGACGCTGCCCTGCTTGTGCGTGGTCGTATGGAAGCGCTTCACAAACGACTCGCTGACCATCACCTCGCTCAGGTCGCTGTCGGCAGGCTCGGTGAAGTTGCGGCCCTCTACGACTTTGATGCCCATGAGCTTCAGGTAGCCGTCACCCACACTGTACTGGTCGGCAATGTTGAAGTATTCCGTGTCGTCGCCCGGCAGATAGATATTGTTTCCACTATGCCACCCAATCGGCAACGTGTAGGCTGTTGTCACCTGCTCGATGAAGGGCAGCGAGCGCAGCGACGTCACGGCCTGCTGCATCTGGTTGACAGGTGCTTTGTCCAAGGTGACGACGGCAAGACGGCTGTAGTCGTAGCCCATATCCTCGTGCGTCACCTCGTGGTACTGCTGCTGGACGACGGCAAGCAGGCTGAGCATGACGGTGACGACGAGAAACTCCACCGACAACATGATGAGTTTCCAGCGGCGGCGTGCCTCATGCACACCACGGAAAGCTGCTGTCACCGGCACCTTATTATATATATAGCCCGGCACAAAGCCACCCACAAAGATGATGAGCAGGCAGATGAGGACGAGTATCCATAAGCCGCGGCTGAGCAGCATCGTGCTGACGGGTGCGGAGATATAGCCCTCTATCGTTCCCTTGCAGGCAAAGATAAGGACTGCGGCCAAGAGGATGCCGATGAGCACATGCACCAGCGACTCGCTGACCATGATGCCATAGATGGTGCGCTGTCCGCCGCCGAAGCACTTGCGGACAGCCATCTCACGGAAGCGGCTGACCACGTTGCCCATGACGATGAGCAAATAGTTGACCACCGTGGAGACCAGGAGGATGATGGCAAGCAGCGACATGATCCAGCACATCGTCTTGATTTGTGGATTGGAGGTGTAGTCTTCGGTGACCTGGGTGAAAGAATAGTTGAACTTCACGCCAGCTTTCTTAGCTTCGGCATAGTCGCTGTGCTGTGCCATCATCTTACTGACGTTAGGTTTCAGGTAGTCTATCGTAGCACCCTTCTTCAGTCTAATATAAGAAGAGAAGCGGTCGCCACCCACCCAACGGTCTGTGATTTCGAAATCTAAATACTTGTTGATAGTAGGCAGTGATGTAATGACATCGATGCCGTGCAGTTTAGAGTTGTACGGGAAGTCCTCATAGACACCGCCAATGATGAGCTTAAAATCGTAGTCGCGCAGCTCGAACGCTTTGCCCACTACATTGCCACCGATGCGATCAGCCATGGATCGGCTTATCACACAGTTATAAGGGCGACTGAGGCTCTCCTTGAGGTTGCCCTGCATGGTTGCCCGTGGAAAAACGTCGAAGAGACAGCTGTCAGCAGCGTCTACCTCGTCGATCGTGAACGGCCGTCCGTCGACGGTCGTCTTCACATCGCTGAGCATGAACGAATAGCGTGTGGCTGCCTCCACCTGCGGGGATATGGCCTTGATGCCCGGCGCAACGGCTCCCGAGGTGGACGACCACTCGTTGTACTGCCCGTTCTGCACGACATCCTCGTTGATGGCGTAGGTGCGCTCGTGCCCGGGAAACCAGGTGTCGAAGGTCTGCTCGAAATAGACTTCGCCGATCAGCACCGCCGACACGGCAAGACCAAAGCCCAAGCAAACAATCTTTGCCAGATTGTGCTGACCGCGTCGTGGTAGATTTTTGATGGCGCTTAAGATATGATTCATATTGCTATGTTTTGTATTATTCCTGTTTGATATTGTTCACCGGGTTCTCGTTGCCGGCCTTCCAACTCTGCACGAACACGGCGAGAAGACTGACGGCGAACACCACGGCACCAGCCACGAGAATCCACGGCCACCAGACGACACGGTAGCTGAACTGTGACATCCAATGCTGCATGAGCCACACCGTCAGCAGGCTGCCGATGACGAAAGCGATGGCGACATACTGCATGAACGTGCGGATGAGACGTCGGCGGACCTGAGCTCCTGTGGAGCCGAACACCTTGCGGATGGCTATCTCCTTGGCTCGCTGTCCGATGTAGTAGGTGGCCATGGCCACGAGGCCGAGCAAAGAGATGAGGATGGCCATGAAAGCGAAGAGAGTGACGAGGTGTGAGGTTTGTTGCTCCTGGTGGAACTTGTCCTGGATGATGCGGTCAGCAAACTTAGCGTCGTCGTCGGTCATCACCTTATGGAAAGCTGTATGGTAGACGTCGGCCACTGTATTGAAGGCCGTCTGTGGGTCTCCCTTCACCTTGATGGAGATGGCCCAGGGATAATCCACATGCGGCTGGATATCAATAAACATCGGATGCTGCTCGCGCTGGATGTTGTCGATAAGAAACTCGTTCATGCGTCCGCCGTAAACATCAAGGCTGTCCGCGTAATAGAATGGATTCTTACGCAACAGTTCTTGGGGCCGTATACCCATAATATTTTTTATCTCTGCCTCAGCTTCGTGGTTGATGTAGAAGTGGTGCGCCTGTGGTTTACAGCCGCCTTTCAGTGTCAGACCATAGACATTCATAAAGTAGGGGTCTGTAATGAAAAATTGCATCGAGACGGCCTTGCCATTAAAAGCAAATGTGTTGTTGTTGCCGCCGTCCAAGGGCGTGCCCATCGAGGCCGACGCGGCAGCTACGCACGACTCCCGCCGGAGCAGATCCATGAACGTGTGAATGGCGTCGGGATGACCGCTATTGAAAGTCGATATCACAAGGATATTGTCCTTGTTGAAGCCCAACGGTGCGTTGACGAGATGTCGCAACTGTGCCAGCAT
>DLDU01000003.1:0-22955 GCA_002481295.1 Prevotella sp. UBA7764
ACGAGACCGCCACTGCCGAACTGCTGCAGATCATCGACAAACTCGACGCCCGCAGCCGTCAGGTGATACAGCGCTTCTACGGCATCGGCGCTGAGCACCGCACGCTCGCCGAGACGGCACAGGAGATGGGGCTGAAGCGTGAACGCGTCAGACAGATCCGCAACCAAGCCGTCAGAAAGCTCTGCAAACTCTCGAAAAACAAAAACATCAAATCGTTTCTTCTCAAATAACACACCGCCGACATCACCATGCGCTATCTGATCATCTCCGACATCCACGGCAGTCTGCCCCGGCTGCAACGTGCACTGGACTTCTATCGCCAACAGCAGTGTGACATGCTCCTCATCCTCGGCGACATCCTCAACTATGGACCACGCAACAGCATCCCCGAGGGCATCGACGCCAAGGGCATCGTCGCGGCACTGAACCCGCTGGCCGATGACATCGTTGCTGTACGCGGCAACTGTGATGCCGAGGTCGACCAGATGCTGCTCCGTTTCCCGATGATGAGTGACTATGTGCTGCTTGTCGACGAGGGCCGCCGCATCCTGCTCACCCACGGCCACGTCTACAATCCCGACCATCTGCCCACCGGCCACTACGACGCCGTCTTTTTCGGCCACACTCATCTCTGGCAACTCGAGCACAATGCCGACGGCACGCTCATCTGCAACACGGGTTCCATCACCTTCCCCAAGGGTGGCAACGAACCCACCATGGCGTTGATGGACAACGGCCGTGTTGCCGTATATAACCTCGATGGAAAACTGCTCAAGGAACTATAACCTTGAGCATTTGTATTAATTTTCCGCAAATCGTGAACTCATTGTCTTAACGTATTAAAAAAAACAAATAGAAAAGAACATTAATAGCACGTATGCGCTTATCTTTGCCACGGATAACTAAATAAGCATATCAAATAGCAAGAATATGAAAAAGACAAGAAATCTTGTCATGGCTCTCGCCATGGCAACCGTAGCAATCGGACTAGGCTCCTGCAACGGTAATAACAAAAACGCACAGCTGCAATCACAGCTCGACTCACTGGCCACCGCTGACAGCCTGCACCAAGAGGACATCAAGGCAATGGCCGACTTCGTCGACATCATGTCCAGCGGTCTCGACAGCATCAACGGTCAGGAAGGACAGATCAAGCAGATGGGACAGGAGCAGGGCGGCAAGCTCGACAAAGCTCACCTGCGCCAGCAACTCAACGACTTGGCCCAGCTCGTCACACGCCAACGCAACCGCATCAGCGAACTTGAGAAGAGCCTCGAAGGGCAGAACACAAGCTATGCGCAGCGCGTGAAGAAGCTCATCGCCTACTATAAGGCACAGCTCGACGAAAAGGACAAGACCATCGCTGAGCTCAAGACTGAGCTGAACAACAAAAACGCCGACATCGCTACACTCAACGAGCACGTCAACAAGCTCACCACCAACGTCAACGACCTCACGGCCAGCAACAACCAGCTCGGGCAGACCGTGGCCAGCCAGAAGACGACAATCGCCGAACAGGACCAGGCTATCCACGAGGCTTTCGTCACCATCGGCACATCTAAGGAGTTGAAGGCGAAAGGCCTCCTCACCGGCGGCTTCCTGGCCAAGAAGCGTGTCGATGTCAGCAAACTCTCCGGCACGGGCTTCACTAAGGTGGACATCCGCAACTACAACGACATCGTACTGAAATCGAAGAAGCCGAAGATCATGACGCAGATGCCGTCTGACTCTTACTCGCTTCGCGACAACGGCAACGGTACCACTACACTGCATATCAATGACGCCAACCGCTTCTGGAGCGTCAGCAAATATCTCGTAGTGAAACTCTAATCGACCATAGGGTAAAGCATATATAAAAGGTGATGTGCAGGGCTGACAGCGTGTTGGTCCTGCACATCCGGTATTAGCCGCGATCTGTTAAAGTAATAAAAAAGGGACTGCAAAGCCTTTGCTGTCTCACGATAAATTATTACTTTTGCACTCGCTTTCCAGCAATGGGTAGTTACCAGAGTGGCCAAATGGGGCAGACTGTAAATCTGCTGGCTCTTGCCTTCGGTGGTTCGAATCCATCACTACCCACAAAGTTTTTTCTTTTTAAAAACTGATGGAAAGGTCCATCACTACCCACAAAGCTTTTTAATGCGTACCGTTGTATAGACGCTGAGCGAGATCTACTATCGAGATATTTACACATTTCTGAAATGTATATGCTGATAAATTAAAAAAATTATGTAAGTTTGCATAAGAAGAAGCATATACTATATGAAGCATCTGATATAACTCATCTTAGTGACCATATTTCTGTTGTTGCAGGCAAAGGCCCAGACACCGGGAAGACTACATGCAAATCACACGGGAAGAGGGACTCTCTGGCGAGTCGGTCAACGAAATAGCGATCAGCGACAACGGCTTTGCCTGGATTGCCACCTCGCGCGACCACTACAGCTACGACACCAAGCGTCAAAAGATCAGCAACTACAACCTCTCCACGCTCTCCCCTGCCGACATAGACCTCAGATATGTGGCCGTAAGGAAGTCGAAGGTGTTTCTTGGTTCCAAAAACCATGGTCTGTTCATCTACGATCTCAAAAAGAATACCTTTCGCCGTGTCAGTGACATCACCATTTGCGACCCGCTCATCGACGTGGAGAAAGCCAAGGAAAACTATGGCATCACCGTCGTGCACAGCCTGCCAAGCAACAAAAGCTATGACGTGATCGCCGTCACCACGGCACACGACATCTTCTCACGCGATGCCTTCCTCCATATCGAGCACAAGCCCATCATGCACCTGTGCGAGAAGGTCACGGAATAGACCCACACGACATGATCTAATATCATATATCGAACACTGTGATCCCCTGAATTTCTTTCAGGGAATCACAGCATTATATATATATAAACACGCTTTTAAATAAATATATATATAAACCTTCTCACCATGCTCTATCTCGTCTCCACAACAAGGGACAAGAACCAGCCCAAAACGATGGTACAGGCCTGCTTGTCCTGCTGACTTCGCCAATGACTTTTCGTTTCTCCTGCGGTGTTAGGGCGGGGAACAACCCCACCCTACGCAGTTGCGAGGCAGATGGTGATTGTTGGGAAAACTGACAAAAAAGAGGTCCTGAGAAGACGATTCTCGTCAACAAACGTCCAGTCGCCCGTGATTTCGCGATTTTCGCGCGGTTTTTCTTAAGCCACTGACGCACAATAAGATACGCAAAACGCTTAGTTTGCGTACCAACGAAAAAGGTGCTTTGACATTGTCAAAGCACCTTTTTTTCGTGATCATCTCAGTGGTTTTATGCTGTCATCTCAGTTGTTTCATCAAGTCTTCTCAGTGAGATGACACGAAGAAACAACCGAGATGACCACGCCACCGGTACTTTTTCCCCTTCCAAGGCTTGTTTTTGTCTATTCCTAACCTTGTTTTTTTCCAGAACGCACAATAATTCCAACACGCTTTTGTCAAATAATAATTATTGTTACAGCTTGAGCGTCGACTTCTTCAACGCATTGTCGCTGCTGTTGGGTCCCACCATGATGTCGTAGTCGCCCGCGTCGAGGATATCGCGTCCGTTGCCGTCCTTATACTTCAGCATGTCGGATGTGACCGTGAAGTCGATGCGCCGGCTCTCACCGGCCTTGAGATGCACACGGCGGAAGCCTTTGAGCTCCTTCACCGGACGTGCGATCTGTGCGGCAGGATGGCTGATATAGAGCTGCACGACCTCGTCGCCGTCGCGCCGCCCGGTGTTGGTCACCGTCACGGAAGCCGTCACGCTGCCATCGCGGGCAATGCGGTCGGCACTGAGCAGCACGTCGCCGTAGCTGAAAGTGGTGTAGCTCAATCCATAGCCAAAGGGATAGAGCGGGTCGTTGCGCACGTCGATATAGTTGCTCTGAAACTTATAGTATTTCTTCGCGCCCTCAGCCACGGGGCGTCCCGTGCGGAGATGGTTGTAATAGAGCGGTATCTGCCCCATACACTGCGGCAAGGTCGTCACGAGGCGCCCCGTAGGCACCTTGTCACCAAAGAGCACATCGCAGATGGCATCAGCGGCCTCGGAGCCGCCAAACCATACATTGAGGATGGCCCGGCAGTGCTCGCTCTCCCATTTCAAGATCGTCGGGCGACCCGCAAAGTTGAGCAACACGACGGGCTTGCCCATGGCGCAGAGCTGACGCAAGAGACGCATCTGTGCTTCGGGCAGACAGAGATCAGCGCGTGAGGAGCTCTCGCCGCTCATCTCGGTCATCTCTCCCATGGCGCAGACGATGACGTCGGCCTGACGAGCGACTGCCAAGGCTTCCTGCTCAGCCAGCCTGCTGTCCACACGCGGGATGGGACGGCCGAAGGAGCAGTTGGCTTGTGTGGCCGAGTCGTCGTAGATGTTGCAGCCCTGGGCATAGACCACACGGGCCTTGCCGGCAACAGCACGCTCCATGGCTTCTTTCAATGTGGCGTAGAGCTCGGGCTTGTCGGCTGTCGACCAACTGCCGACCATGTTCGACCGGTCATTGGCGAGCGGACCGATGAGGGCGATGGTATCCTCACGCTTGAGCGGAAGGATGTCGCCCTCGTTTTTCAACAACACGAAGGTCTCGGCCGCCATCTCGCGGGCGAGCGCACGGTGCTCGGGGGTGTAGAGCGCTGTCTTGGCCCGCTTGCTATTGAGGAAACGGTAAGGATTCTGAAAGAGCCCTAATTTATATTTTGCCTCCAACACCCGGCGGCAAGCCTGGTCGATGTCTGCCTCGCTGACTTTTCCTTCCTTCACGAGTTGCAGCAGATGCGCACTGTAGGCATTGGAGCACATGTCCATGTCGGTGCCTGCCTTCAGTGCCTCAGCCGAGCAGGTGGCGAGATCGCCCATGCCGTGAACGACCATCTCACCGATCGAACCATAGTCGGTCACCAGGAAGCCGTCGAAGCCCCACTGCCGGCGCAACACGTCGTTGAGGAGCCAGGGGTTGGCCGTGGCGGGGATGCCGTCGACAAGATTGAAAGAAGACATCACCGAACCGACGCCCGCACGCACAGCCGCCTCGTAGGGTGGGAAGTACTGGTTGTACATTCTGACGTGGCTCATATCCACGGTGTTGTAGTCGCGACCTGCCTCCACGGCACCGTAGAGCGCGTAGTGCTTCAGACAGGCCATGGCGTTCTCCGGTCCATAGTTGCCCTGAAGTCCCTCAACCATCACCTTGGCAATGGCACTGCCAAGAAACGGATCCTCGCCGGAGCCTTCGGCAATGCGGCCCCACCGCGGGTCGAGAGCGATGTCGACCATCGGGCTGTAGACCCAGTCGATGCCCTGTGAGGTGCACTCGCGGGCCGCCATCTCCGCACCGCGGCGGATCGCGGTGGTGTCCCAACTGCATGCCTGTGCCAAGGGAATGGGCAGCACGGTCTGGAAGCCATGGATGACGTCATAGCCAAAGAGCAAAGGAATGCCCAGGCGGCTTTTCTTCACGGCGATCTGCTGCAAGGCTTTGATCTTCACCGGATCACGCAGACTCAACACGGCGCCCAGCTTGTCCTCGGCCGTCAGCCGCACCAGCGGACTGTCCATCTCCTTGCCGGTGACGATGTCTCCGCCCGGCAGAAGGTTAAGCTGTCCGATCTTCTCTTCCAACGTCATGCGGCTCATGAGCTGGGAAACAAAGGTGTCCATGGCATTGTCGGCTCTGCCGGTCAGCGCCACGACACTCAGAAAGAAAGCAACGAATAGTTTTCTCATATGAATAGATATGTTACTTCAAGATAAACGATCTTTTCAACACAATATTGTCTGAGGCATTGCCCACGAGAGCCGTAAATGTGCCGGGCTCTGCCTTCCATGCTCCTTGCTTCTCATCGTAGAAGCTCAATGCGTCGCGCCCGATGACAATCTTCACGTCCTTGCTCTCACCGGACTGCAAGGCAACCTTGGCAAAGCCTTTCAGCTCCTTGACGGGCCGGTCAACGCTGCACTTGTCGTCGTGGATATAGAGCTGTACGGTCTCTGCACCTGCACGGCGACCGGTATTGCGAACGTTGACGGTGACGGTCAGGGAATCAGCAGCCGTCAGCGTCGACGAGGACAGACGCAGGTCGGAAAGCTTGAAGGTCGTGTAGCCCAGGCCATGGCCAAAAGCAAACAGCGGACGGATGTGCTTCGCCTCAGTCCAGCGGTAGCCCACATAGACGCCCTCGCTATAAGTCTCGTCGATGATCTTATGGCCGTCACGCCATGTTCCGGGATAAGTCTTCAAGGCGTGCGCGCCGACATCCTGCAACTTTACGGGCCATGTAAACGGCAGTTTACCCGACGGACAGACGTCACCGGTGAGCACGTCGGCCAGCGCCTCACCGCTCTCGCTGCCTCCGTACCACGCCTGCACGATAGCCGCTACACAGTCGTGCCAAGGCATGGCGACGGGATTGCCCGAGATGTTTACAAAGATCACACGCCGGTTGACCTTGGCCAAGGCTTCCACGAGCTCGTCCTGATGATAGGGCAGGTCATAGTTCTTACGGTCGTGTCCCTCACAGTCCTGATAATCGCTCTTGTTGAGACCGCCGACGACGATCACGTAGTCAGCCTTGCGTGCCTTGCTCACCGCGTCGGCGATGAGCTGTTGGCGCGAGCGGCTGTCTGTCAGATCCTGCCCGGTCGTCACACCATTATAGGCGCCGGTGGTATCACCGACATATCCACGCTCATACTCCACGGTGGCCACATCCTTGAGTCTGGCCTTCAAGCCATCGAGCGGCGAGATCTCCCGTTGAGCCTTCAACGAAGACGAACCGCCACCGACGGTCATCATCTTGATGGCATTCTCGCCCACGACGAGCACCGTAGGCCTGCGGCTGAGATCCAAGGGCAGCACGCCGCCCGTGTTCTGCAAGAGCACGATACCTTCGTCGGCGATGCGGCGTGCCGTCTGGTAATGGGCGTCGGAGCACAGAGCGCCGTGGCCGCGACGCGCCATCGTCGTGCGGAAGAACAGGCGCAGGACGCGACGCACCTTGTCGTTGAGTGTCTGCATACTGTACTTACCGGAAAGGAGTCCGTCGCGGTAGGCGTTGGCGAGGTAGTAACTGTCGTAGGCGTTGCTGGCGCCCGTGTGGAGACCGTCGGTCCAAGAACCAAACTCCATATCAAGACCGTTGTTCACAGCCTGGTCGGTATCATGACAACCGCCCCAGTCCGAGACGACGACGCCATCGAAGCCCCACTGCCCTTTAAGCAAGTCTTTGAGCAGGTACTCGTTGTGACAGTTGTGCTCGTTGCGATAAAGATTATAGGCACCCATCAGTCCCCAGGCGCCGCCCTTGGTGACAGCAGCGTGGAAGGCGGGCAGGTAGATCTCATGGAGGGCGCGGTCGCTGACCTTGACGTTGACCTGATGGCGGTTCTCTTCGTCGTTGTTGAGGGCGAAATGCTTGACACAGGCTGCCACACCGTTGCTCTGCAGCCCGCGGATATAGGGGACGACCATCGTGGAGACCAGGTAAGGATCTTCGCCCATGTATTCGAAGTTGCGGCCGCCGAGCGGTGTGCGCAGAATGTTCACGCCGGGTCCGAGGATCATGTCCTTGCCCCGATAGCGGGCTTCCTCGCCAAGGCTGCGGCCGTAGTGCCACGCCAGCGAGGGGTTCCAGGTGGCAGCCAGACAGGTCAGCGCAGGGAAGGCCACACACGAGTCGTTGGTCTGTCCGGCCTGTTCCCATTCGTCCCAGAGCACGTCGGGACGCACACCGTGCGGGCCGTCGTCGGTCCAGAAATCGGGAAAGCCCAGGCGAGGAACACCGCGCGAGGAGAACTTGCTTTGTGCATGGAGGATATTGATCTTCTCCTGCAGGGTCATCCGGCTCATGGCGTCGTCGATGCGGCGCTCGATGGGCTGGCTGTCATCGAGGTAAACGGGCTGCTGCGCAGAGACAAGAAGTGGCAGCGCAAGCAGGAGGATGGAAAGAAAGATTTTGCTCATAGATGATTAGAGAATTAAAAGGGGAAGAAAGAGAGAAACAAGGGGAGACGCAAGACGGGGCAAGGGGAGGGCCTCGGCACAGCCGAGGCAAACCGAACCCGATACCGGACGAAAAGCGGAAGAAGGCCTGGCCGGAGTTGCTCACCCCGATACCGGACGAAAAGCGGAAGAAGACCAGGCCGGAGTTGCTCACCCCTTGGCGCTAATCACTCCCCTCCCTCTTGGGGAGGGGCAAGGGGGAGAGGCTAAGGGCAAGGGGGAGAGGCTAAAGGCAAGGGGGAGAGACTTTAGGGGGTGGGCTTTTGGAACACCCTGACGTAGTCTACGCTCATCGTGGCAGGCAGTGCGGAGGCATCGACACCTTTGTATCCGCCCCAACTGCCACCCCATGCGAGGTTGAGAATCGGATAGAAGGGGACGTTGAACGGCCAGAAGTCCTTGGACCTGTCGGTGGGCTCGTATTTGAGAATGCTCTTGCCGTCGACAAAAAACTCGAGTTTGGAGGCTGTCCACTCACAGGCATAGACATGATAGTCCGATTCTGCTGTGGGCACCTTCAGCGTGCCATGCTCCGTCGGCGTGTTGCCGTTGTTGTATTTGTTGCAGTGTACCGTTGCGGAAACGATGTTGGGATCGGCGCCGACTTCCTCCATGATGTCGATCTCGCCACAGCCCGGCCAGGGGTTGGTGGAGAAGTTGTTGTTGGCGGGCATCATCCAGAAGGCGGGCCAGGTGCCCTTTCCAGATGGCAACTTGATGCGCGCTTCGAAGTAGCCATACGTCCAGCCCTCTTTAACCTTGGCGTAGACACGTCCCGAATAGACTTTTCCGCCCTCCTGATAGCAGTGGATGAGCAGATGTCCATCCTTGACCTCGTTGACAGAGGTGCCTTGGATGTAGTTCTGCAACTCGTTGTTGACCCATCCCGCAGGCTTCTCTTCCTCTGTCCAGTCGCTGCCGAGGCTGTTGCCATCGAACTCATCGTGCCACACGAGGTCGTAGCCTGCTGGCGCGTCATATTTGTCCGTCGTGGCAGCCTCCTGCGTCACGACGACGGTCTTTCGCACCGTGCCCGCCGCAAAGACGAGCGAGGCAGAGCGTGACGAAGTGTTGGGATTGGCAGCAGCGGTCACCGTGATCTGTGCAGCACCGCCGGAGGACAGTCCCGAGGTTGGCGAAACCGCGAGCCAAGAATCCGGTGTGGAGACCAGTCCCCCACTCATGGTTGGCCGACAGCGTGAAGCTTTGGCTGCCACCGGCGGCGGAAAGGGTGAGCGCGTCGTTGCTCACCGTGATCGTGACTGCAGGCACGGGATCATCGCCGGAGGAAGAGCCGCAACCCGTCAGCGGAAACGACAGCGCGAGGAAGAGAATGCTGAGATATGTTTTCAGTTTCATGATGATTTCATTTCAATGTGAAAAGGAGAAGCCCAAGGCAACAGGCCGAGGACTACTCCTTATTATATATATAAGAACGAAGCGTCACTTCTTCAACACGTGCTTCTGAATGATGATGTCGCTGATGGAGATGGTCGGGTCTGCCCCGATACCACCGAAGTCGAGAATGAACTTGGTGGAGGCAGACGATGTCGTAGCCTTGACATTGGGCACACGCACCATCGTGGTACCCATCTCAACCGTCATCGCGTTGTTGTAGTACAGCGCGTTGTTGTCGTCCTTCTGATCTGCAATCTTCAGCGAAAAGCGTGGGATGTCGACATTCGACTTGAGTTTGAAGCTGATATCATAGGTCTTTCCACTCTCGTAAGCGACGGGGACGCCCTCGTCGGCTGTGTGAATCATGCACTGAGCCTGCCACTCTGCGCCGCCGGGCTGCCCGCTGAAGGAGATCGTGTAGACGCCGTCCTTGAAGCTAAGCTTCGGGTCAGCGAGCTGTGTCCAGTTGCCATCTGCCCACCAGAACGTCATCTGCCCGAAACTGTTGTAGGCTTTTCCAAGGTTGAGGTCGCTGTTGACGCCGCACCAATCTATCTTCTCCGGGTCGTCGTCGGGGTTGACGGGAACGACCTCCGAGGAAGGCTCTTTGCTTGTCAGGATGAAGTGCCAGGCGATAGAGCCGTTGTCATAGACGAGGTTCATCGTGGTGGAGGTCAGTCCCTCGATGCGGAAGCGCGGATGCTGGTACTGTCCGTCGCTGGAGATATAAGGGAAGAGGCTGTTGTCAGCCAACATGAGGAAGATGGCATCCTGCGCCTTACCGTCGGCATCGGTCCATGTTCCGGACTCCAGCGTGTAGGCAGATGTCTGCTTGTCCGTGATGGTAGCGTCCCAGTCGGGATTGTTGTTTCCCCAAAGCGTCGTGCCCGTGTTGACGAACGTCTTGCCGTCCTCACCGGAGCTGTAGACATAAGTGCCGGTAGTCGCCGACCCCTCATTCGGTGTGAAAGCCAGGCGATCGTCGTAGACACCAAAGTCTTTCTTGTCATCTTTTGCTGCCGACCACCACTCGGTGCCGGAGGTTCCTGATGGTCCGCAGGCCATGTGTCCGGGCGCATTGTTGTCGATGCGCCATTTCTTGCCCTGGAGCTTCTCGGCATAGGGCGAGAAGTCGACCTTGGTCTCGTTGAAGGTGAACTCCTTCTTCAGGCCAGCCTGACTGAATCCGTTGCGGTTGGCCATACGCAGCTCGATGGTATAGGTGCCTTTGACCTTATTGGAATAGGTGGCAGTGGGCAGTGTGGAGTACTGCTTGCCATTGATGAGCCAGACGGGATATTCTCCTTTGACAGACGGAGCCGTGGCCGTCATGGTGTTGGTGGACTGGTCGACACTGACGTTGAAGTCAACGCCGTCCATGGTGGGGAGTGCGTTTTGGTCAGCGCCGCTGAAGTCTTCGGGCGAGCAGGCCGGAAGCGTCAGTCCCACAAAGAGCGCGCAAGCCAAGAGCTTAATTATCTTTTTCATAATCGTTTCGGTATTTATTTGGTGTAGTCGTTCTGATGGAGTTTAGGATCGTTGTCGAGCTCGGACTGAGCCAGCGGCACGTGTTTCTTGTTAGGTGTCCAGCTGTTGGTACGGTCAGATCCCGGTATGGCAACCAGCGTAGTAGCCGCCTTGCCGGTACGCACGAGGTCGAAATAGCGCTTGCCCTCGCCGACGAACTCAAGGTGTCGCTCGTTGAGGATGTCGTCCTCAGTGATGCTCTGCATGGCAGGCAGCCCGGCACGGCGGTGCACCTGATTGAGGTATCCCGTAGCCTCGGCATTACTGCCACCGGTGGCCAGCGTCAGTTCAGCGGCATTAAGCAGCGTCTCGGCATAGCGGTAGATACGCAGATTGTTGTTGTAGTTGAGGTTTTTCGACGTCGGACAATCCTTGTTGTTGTCGTCCATCGGACGGTATTTAGCCAGCCAGAGATGGGTATCCTGATAGCGTGCGTTATAGTCTTTGTCGGTGCCAAGGAGGCTACGGAGATCCCAACAAGTAGCCTCGCGGCGCTGATCGCCGTCCTCATACATGTTGTAGGTCTCGACCCGCATGGGCAGGAAGCCCCAGCCGTCCTGACCGGCCGACCATCCGTCGCCGCCCTGCCAGCCGTTGGGTGAGATGAGCGTGGGAAGCACGGTACCGCCCGCCGACTTAGAGGTGCCCCAGTCGCGCCCGGCCTGGTCGTCCTGATAGTTGACCTCGAAGATCGACTCCGATCCCCACTCACCGCTCTCCTTCCAGATGTCGGCGAAGTTGGTCATGAGCTGATAGTCACCACTGCTGATGATCTCTTTCATGTAGGCCAGAGCCTGGGGGTAGCGTGCTGTGTCGTTTTGGTACATCACCAGTTCGGCATAGAGCATATAGGCGAAGGCCTTGCTTACGCGTCCGGCGTTGGCATTGTCCCAGCGCATGGGCAGGACATTGTTTTTGAGGATGTCCTCCATCTCAGCGATGAGGTTCTCGTAGACCTTGTCGGCAGAGATCTGCTCGGCCTGATAGGGACTGGAGAGATTGGTGAGGTAGAAGGGGATGTCGCCGTAGTAGTGCCAGAGGATATCATAATAGTAGACTCTCAGCAAGCGGGCCTGCTCGATATAGGTTGGCAAATTGGTGTTGTCCTTATTGGCATCGTAGGCACAGTAGGTCAGCACGTCGTTGCAGCGCTTGATGCCGGAGTAGAAGTCACCCCAAAGCGTGGAGAGCGTGTTGTTGCCATCGCCTTCGAAGTTGAAGAGCTTGTGCCAGTGCTGGTTATCGGAGATGTTGCTGCCACCGGGGAAGAAGTCGTCGCCCATGATCTCGGCGTCGATGTTCAGTGCATTGTAAGCCGTGCCGTCCCAGTCGGGCCAGTGGAGCGGGTCGTAGGCAGCGGTCACCGATTCCTGCAGATGGGCGTCGGTGGTATAGTATTCCTCCAGTGGTTCACCACTGGGATTCTCTACTTTGAGGAAGTCGTCGCTGCATGAGCCCAAGAGAAAGGCAGCGGCCAAAGCTCCTACATAGATATATTTCTTGGTTTTCATAATGGTTTCTGCTTTTTTCAGTTAAAGAGTGATGTTAAAACCTACCGACCAGGTGCGTGCCTGAGGATATACGCCGTAGTCGACACCTAACGATGTACTGCCGGAGCCAATCTCAGGATCGAAGCCCCAGTATTTGGTCCAGGTGATGAGATTCTCGGCCATGACGAAGAGACGGAAGCGGTCGACGCCGAGTCGCTGCGTCAGATAGCGGGGAAGCGTATAGCCAAGTTGGAAGTTCTTCAGGCGCAGATAAGAGCCGTCGCGGACGTAGAGGTCACTGACCACCCAGTTTTTGGTGTCGCCAAGAGCCAGTCGTGGCACACGGTCAGACGTGCCGGGACCTGTCCAGCGGCTGAGCATCCAGGAAGGATAGTTGCCCGATGCGATGTCCTGACGATAGGTAGCATCGAAGACGTCCACGCCGCTCACTCCCTGGAAGAAGAGGTTGATGTCGAAGCCCTTATACTCGCCGTTGAGGTTTAAGCCGAAGGTCCACTTAGGCGTACCGTTGCCGATGTTGGTACGGTCATCGGAAGTGATCTTTCCATCGTCGTTGACATCGACGAAGCGCAAGTCGCCGGGAACGGCATTGGGCTGTGTGAGCTTGCCGTCAGCATTCTTGTAGGCGTTGACCTCGTCGACGGTCTGGAAGACGCCGGCGGTCTTGTAACCGTAGAAGAAGGGGAAGGGCTGTCCATTCTCAGCGCGCGTTCCGCCGTCGGAGAACTGCGAGATGCCCCAGTCGAGGAAGCCCGTGGCGTTGCCGAGGTTGGTGAGCTCGTTGTGGAGATAGGATGCGTTGGCCTTCAGCCCATAGCGGAAATCACCTGCGTGGCCTTTGTAGCCGAGCTCAAACTCCCATCCGGAGTTCTTCATATCGCCGACGTTGGCCAGTGGGGAAGTCTCACCGACATAGCTTGGGATAGGCATGGCGATGATCATACCGTTGGTCTTCTTGACGAAGTAGTCGACGGTGAAGGTCAGCGCACTATTGAAGAAACCGAGGTCGAGACCAATGTCGGTCTGCTCACTCTCCTCCCATTTCAGGTTGGGATTGGGCAGGCGGTTGGCTTTGGAACCATGGTTCTTGACGCTGTTGGTGCCGAAATAGTAGTCATTGCCCATGGAGGTCAGCGTGGTGTAAGCGAAGTCACCGATGTTCTCGTTGCCGTTCTTACCCCAGCTGAAGCGCAGCTTGGCATTGCTGAGCCAGTTGTGGGTGGGCTCCATAAACTTCTCATTCATGATGTTCCATCCCAAGGAGAAGGAGGGGAAAGTGCCGTAGAGGTTGTCAGAACCAAAGCGGCTGGAACCATCACGACGCACGGTGAACTGCGCCATGTAGCGCTCGTCGTAGTTGTAGCTCAGACGTGCGAAGAGTGAAGACAACCGGTGCTCGGTGTAAGGTCCACCCCATGTGTTGAAATGTGCCGTGGCTCCTGTGATCTTGCCGTCGGCGTCGGTGCTGTAGACGACCTGTCCGTTGCCGTTGGTATAGTTGATGGATGGCTTGTAGATATTGATGAGATCCCAGGCACCGCCACCGAGCTCACTGCCCTTGAACTTGCTGGCGGACTGTCCGAGGACAACGCCGAAGGTGTGCTTGCCGATGGTCTTGTCGTAGGACAGCGTGTTGTCGACCTGCCAGGAGTTGTTGTCACCTTTGTAAGAGGTGGCAGAGGTGTGGTCGGCATTGTTGTTGCCAGAGAGATAGAATTTCTGTGTCGTGGCAGCATCGTAGCCCCAGGAGGAGAGCTCGGCACTGTAGGCGAAATGATACTTCAGGTTGTCGAAGAGCTGCAGGTCGAGGGAGAACTTCGGCATAAGCTTATGCGACCAGTTGCGTGTGGCATGTCCCTGCATCATGGCGATGGGGTTGTTCTGCTCGTTGTAAGAGCCGAAATATCCGGGCACGGTATAAGGATTGCCGTTGGCGTCTTTATAGAGGTCGTAGGCACTATATTGTTTCTCCATGGCTGCGGCGACATCCGGTTTGGTGATGGTGACGGGCAAGATCGGTGAGAGATACAGTGCTGATCCGAGCGGCGAGCCCCAGGTGGAGTTGGCCTCGATACCAGTGTTGTGTACACGCATGTAGCCGACGTTGACACCAAGGTCGAGCTTGTTGAGGAAGTTGCGCTCTTTTGAGAAGTCGAACAGCGTGTAGCTGGTGTTGGAGCGCAGCGTCAGACGGTCGTAGTTCGACTGTCCGTAGTTTCCGCCGACGATACCCTCTTGGGTCATGTAGCCCATGGAGAGATAGTAGTTGACCTTGTCGCTGGCACCGCTGATGGAGAGATCGTGCTGCACGATGGGCGCGTTGTCGTTGAAGAGCTCGTTCTGCCAGTTGGTGCCGAAGCCCGTCACGGCATTGCCGTTGACGTCGGTGAGGTTGTAGGGATCGGCATAGAGAGGCGCCTGCCCGCCGTTGACATACTTTTCGTTTTGCAGGATGGCATAGTCGGTAGCACCGGTGACGTCGCGCTTGCGCCATGGGCTCTGCCAGCCATAAGAGAAGTTGTAGTTGATCTTGGCTTTGCCCTTCGCGCCTTTCTTCGTGGTGACTAGGATGACACCGTTGGCCGCACGCGAACCGTAGATGGCTCCGGAAGCAGCGTCTTTGAGCACTTCGATGCTCTCAATATCCTCGGGGTTGACGAGCTCCATGCCATTTTGATCGGTAGCCATGCCGTCGATGATATAAAGCGGATCGGAATTGTTGATCGTGCCGATACCGCGCACACGGATCATAGACTTGGCACCGGGCTGTCCGGAAGCACTCGTGACGTTGACGCCGGCGGCCAGACCTTTCAAGGCATCCTCGGCGCGCAGCTGTGTCTTGCCTTCGAGATCTTCGGCATCTACCTTGGCGATAGAGGCCGTGACGACACTCTTCTTCTGTACGCCATAGCCGATGACGACCACATCGCCAAGCGTCTTGGCATCGTCCTTTAAGGTCACGCGCATATTGTCAGCCACAGAGAGCGTCAGTGTCTGCATACCTACATACGACACCTCTATCTTGGTGCCGGGATTGGCCGTAATGGTGAAGTGACCGTCAAGGTCGGAAATCACTCCCGTCGAGGAGCCCGGTACTTTGACAGTAGCGCCGATGATCGGTTCTCCATGATCGTTGAGCACGGTGCCGGAATAGTTCTTCTGCTGTGCCCATAACGACGTGGTGACAAGCAAAGCCGTCGCCGTCAACATGGTTTTGATTCTTTTCATGATCGTTGGGGTTTGATGGTTAATATTGTATATGGTTTATTGTCATTCCCATTTTAGGTTTCAACGACTGTCAATCGTTGTTGCAAAGATAATAGCCTTTTTTCATACTAAAAACACAGAGAGCTGAAAAAGTGGACACTTATAGAGGACTCAAAACGTACAACAGCTATGTATCAGCCTGTTACGAGATTTTAGATATATTAAAAGAGTGGATGGAAAGGGGAAGAGTACGATAGACTTTCAACCAAAATTTGGCCGTTTAAAGGCATTTTTGTATCTTTGTGACCAACAAAAACCAAGCACAACATATAGCCTGTATACCTAAATGACACGAATACTGACAATCATCATCGCAGTGATGGCCACGCTGACAACCTCAGCCGCCAACATCGACATGGAAAAAGAATACGCCCGGCTTGACGACGCTATCGCCCGGTCGGCACAATATATTGCGCAACGGCAACAGAAAATCAAAGTCCTTGAGCGACAACTCAAGGCCACGAAGAATGTTCACCGGCAATATCAACTGTGCTATGACCTATACCTGTTATATAATCCCTATATCCACAGTCAGGCATGCGCCTATCTCAACCGTTGCATCTCCCTGGCAGAAAAAGAAGGGCGGCGGCAAGAGGCCAACCATTGCCGCGCTATGCTGGCAAAGTATTTTATCAGCTCGGGATTCTACGACGAAGCCCGCATCTGCCTGCAAGAGATAGACACGACCACACTCGACCGCCGCGGAAGGACTCTCTACGACGTGGCCCGCTATGCGCTCAACGGTGAGCTCGCCTTCTACACAACACTGCCAGTGATGAAGCGCCACTATGAAGCTCTGCAAAAAAAGTATGAAAAATCTATGATGACGTTGGTCAGAAAAGATGACGACATCTACCGCGAAACCTACCAAAACCAACTCATCGCGCATGGCAAAACCCAAGAAGCACTACGATACAACGACCGGTGGATGAAGCAGACTGCACCGAACTCACACGGCTACGCCTTGGTTGCCCTCTACCGCTATCTGGCCTATAAGGCACTCGGCGACACCACGAAGATGATGTATTGGGTGACACAATCGGTCATCAACGACATCCAACTCGGCGTCACGGATCAAGGTTCAATCTGGGAACTGGCCAATCAACTCATGCTCAATGGCGACCTCAAACGTGCCTACCGCTATATCAGCTTTGCCAGCGCGTGCGCAAATACCTTCGGCGCACGTCAGAGAAAGTGGCAGGTGGCCCCGCTCATGGCCAGCCTCGCCGGACAATACAAGAGCGCAAGCGAGCAGAGTCAACGCCGCCTCATGGCTTCGCTGTGTGCTCTGAGCGTACTCTGTATCTTTGTCATCATACTGCTGTTGATGACCATGAAGCAGCGCAACCACATCCGACGCACCCGCAACCTGCTCTATCTCAGCAATGCCAACATGCAAGAGAGCAATGCCAGACTCGCCGACAGCAACATACGACTCGCCGACAGCAACCGTGTCAAAGAAGAATACATCGGCCGGTTCCTGGAGTTGTGCAGCCTTTATGTCAACCGTATCGACAAAATCAAAAAGCGCACGGCACGTTATCTCAAGAGCAAACAATACGCGGAACTCGAGCGAATCCTCCACAACAAGGAAAGTGACGACGAAGATGCCAGTGAGCTCTACAAGAGCTTCGACTCGGCTTTCATCCATCTCTTTCCTCATTTCGTCGACGACATCAATGCGCTGCTGCGCCCCGAGGCACAGCTGAGCGTGGAGAAGGACGGACAGCTCAGCACGTCCATTCGTATCTTTGCCCTCATCCGTCTCGGCATCAACGACAGTTCCAAGATCGCAGAGTTCCTACACTATAGCGTCAACACCATATATAATTATCGCGCGCGCGTGAAGAAGGGAGCGATAGGCGATAAGGATGACTTTGAGGAAAAGGTAAAGATGATCGGTATAAATGTTAAAAATGCAACGAATTGATATTTTTACACACAAAACGTTTGCAGTTTAAAGGAAAACTTGTATCTTTGCACCCGAAATATAAAAACAACAAGAAAAATGAAGAATCACGTATCTGCATATTGGTGGTGGCGTAGCTCAAGATCTAAAAAGTCGTGAGTCGAGAAGCCGTGTGGGTACTACATCCAACAACATACAAAGGCCTGTCGTTCTTACGACAGGCCTTTTTTAATGTTGAATGTTCTATGATGAATGTTCAATATCCTTCTGTGAGGGAATGTTGGATAGGGAAAAGCAACAAAGATAAACAAGACATATAACAATTAAAAAATATACGCTTATGGATATCAAGGCTATTTTCAACCGTCTCCTCAACCATGAGGAGCTGAAACGTGAAGAGACAAAGGAACTGCTCATCGCCATCACGCGCGGTGAGTTCAACGACGCAGAGATCGCCGCCCTGCTGACCGCCATACAGATGCGCGGCATCAGCGTGGAGGAACTCTTAGGTTTCCGCGACGGCATCCTCGCCACGGGCGTGCCCGTACCCTTGGACTGTGACCGCTACATCGACGTGGTGGGTACCGGTGGCGATCGCAAGAACACGTTCAACATCTCCACGACAGCCTGCTTCGTCATCGCCGGTGCCGGATACAAAGTGGCCAAACACGGCAACTATGCCGCCACAAGCGTCAGCGGCGCGTCGAACGTTATCAAGAACCACGGTGTGAACTTCACCGCTGATCTCGATAAGCTCAACCGCTCTATCAACGAGTGCGGCATCGTCTATCTCCATGCGCAGCTCTTCGCCAAGGCCATGAAGTTTGTCGGTGCCATCCGCAAGGCCCTGCCCTTCCCGACATTCTTCAACCTCCTCGGCCCGATCATCAACCCGTCAAAACCGCAGTGCCAGCTGCTCGGCGTGGCCAACCTCAACCAGATGCGCCTCTATCAGCAGGTTTACCAAAAGATCGGTATCGACTACGGCATCGTCAACAGCATCGACGGATATGACGAGATCTCGCTCACAGGACCGTTTAAGGTGACCACTGCCGACTATGAGCGCGTCTTCAAACCCGCCGAGCTCGGCTTCAACATCGCCAAACCGGAGGAGATACAGGCGGGTGCCACTGAGGAAGAGGCTAAGGAGATCTTCGACAACGTACTGGCCAACAAAGCACTGCCCGCACAGAAAAACATCGTGCTCGCCAACGCTGCCTTCGGCATACAAGTCTATGAGAAAGGCAAGAAAACGATTGAGGAGTGCATAGACATCGCACGCGAGAGCATCGACAGTGGCAAGGCGCTCAACACCTTCAAGAAGTTTGTGGAACTCAACTCGTAAAGGGGAAGCCCCCCCCTCTAACTCCCCCCAAGGGGGGAGGACCGCAATACCGACAAGGACGAATGGGGAGAAACTTGTAGAAAAACAGAATAACATGGATATATTAGAAGAAATCGTAGCCCACAAAGTGGAGGAACTGCAGGAGCGGATGGACTTCATCCCGCCCCGCCGCCTCTATTCGCTCGTGGAGGAACAGATCAAGAAGGAGACCTGCGCACCGGCTTCGATGCGCCAGGCTCTCATGGACTCACCAACGGGCATCATCGCTGAGTTTAAACGCAAGTCGCCCAGCAAAGGATGGATCAAGCAGGAAGGTAAGGCTTCGGTTATCCCGTTGAGCTATCAGCAACACGGAGCTGCCGCGCTGAGTATCCTCACCGACACGAAATTCTTCGGTGGCTACGACGAGTATATCCAGCAGGCCAGGGCAGCCGGCGTGACGATACCTATATTATATAAGAACTTTGTCATCGACGAATACCAGCTCTTCCAAGCCCGCTACTGCGGTGCTTCTGCCGTACTACTCATCGCTGCCTGCCTGGAAAAGGACAAATGCCGCGACCTGCTGCACATGGCACACGAACTCGGGCTGGAGGCTCTGCTGGAGATGCACGGCGAGGAGGACTTTGAATACGCCGATATAGAGCCGGACATGTACGGCATCAACAACCGCAACCTCGGTACTTTCGTAACTGACGTGAACAACAGCTTCCGTCTCGCCGAGCGTCTGCCGAAAGGTGTGTGCACGGTGAGCGAAAGTGGTATCGGCGATCCCGACACCATCCGACAGCTGCGCGAGGTAGGCTTCCACGGCTTCCTCATGGGCGAACACTTCATGAAAGCAGACGATCCCGGCGAGGAGCTGGCAAGACTAATACGAATGTTGAGTGTTGAAAGATGAATGTTGATTGAAGAACATAGCGTTATGAACTATCAATTGATCAAGGTTTGTGGCATGGGCGACGCGCAGAACATCCGCGAGGTAGCGGCCTTAGGTGTGAACCTCATCGGACTTATCTTCTACCCCAAGAGTCCACGATACGTAGAGAGCATTTCGTCGGATGCGGGGATCATTCCGGATTATAGCAGCCTCACCCCCGATCCCCTCCCCGAAGGGGAGGGGCGTAATATGCTGGATAAACAATTGAAAGAGGAAGAAACGAAAGGAGAGACACGCAATAAACAGCCAGTATCGGCACAGTTAAAGTCAACGCAATCCAAGGCCCCGTTTAACAAAGTAACTACTCCCCTCTCCCTCGGAGAGGGGCAAGGGGATGAGGCTGTAGAGGGGCATGGGGGTGAGGCTGCAATTCCAAAATTCGTCGGTGTCTTCGTCAACGACATGCCTCAGAACATTGTCACCGCCGTGTACAACTATCATCTGAGCTACGTGCAACTCCACGGTGATGAGAGTCCCGTGATGATCGACAACCTGCGGCGGACACTCGTCCCCGACATCGTACCACAGATAAAGATTATCAAGGCCATCAGCGTCTCCAGTGCTGAGGACTTGAAACGTTATGAGCAGTACGAGGGGCATGTCGACCTCTTTCTCTTCGACACGAAATGCAAAGGCTACGGCGGCAGCGGACAGAAATACGACTGGTCGGTACTTGAGGCTTACACGGGGCAGACACCTTTCCTGCTTAGCGGCGGCATTGGACCGGACGACGCTGACCGACTGCGTGACTTCCACCATCCACAATGCGTCGGCATAGACCTCAACAGCAAGTTCGAGACAACTCCGGGAATGAAGGATATAAACCTGCTGCAAAACTTCCTTCATCAATTGAACAAACAATAAAATAGGAATATGAATAAGATCAACCAACTCTTTTCTACCCGTGGCGACCGCAAGTTGCTGTCGCTCTATTTCTGCGCCGGCTGCCCGACATTGGAGGGAACGGCCGACGTGATCCTCGCCATGCAGCGTCATGGCATCGACATGATCGAGGTGGGCATTCCCTTCAGCGACCCGCTTGCCGACGGCCCGGTGATTCAGAGTGCGGGCACAGTAGCCTTGAAGAACGGCACCACGCTCAAGAAGATCTTCGCGCAACTGAAAGCGATCAAAGACCAGGTCACCATCCCACTGGTGATGATGGGCTATCTCAACGTCATCATGCACTATGGCTTGGACAATTTCTTCCGCGACTGTGTGGCGTGCGGTGCCAGTGGCTGCATCATCCCCGACCTGCCCTTCAAGGATTATATGGACGTGGTGAAGCCCATCGCTGACAAATACGACATCCGTGTGATCATGATGATCACACCCGAAACCAGCGAGGAGCGCATCCGCTTCATCGATGAGCACACCGACGGCTTTATATATATGGTGTCTTCGGCAAGCATCACGGGCGCACAATCGAACTTCGGCGAGGCCAAGCAGGCTTATTTCCGCCATATCAACTCCATGAACCTCCACAATCCGCGCATGATCGGCTTCGGCATCAGCAACAAGCAGACCTTAGAGAGCGCACAGCAGAATGCCGCCGGTGCCATCATCGGATCGAAGTTCGTCACGTTGCTCAACGAGACAAAGGACCCGGACCGTGCCCTTGACCTATTGTTTGACGCTTTAGAGCAGCCTCACCCCCTAACCCCTCTCCGAGGGAGAGGGGAGTGATATGAGGGATAAACAATAAGAAGCCCCAACCCCTCTCCAACAGCCTCACCCCCAACCCCTCTCCAAGGGAGAGGGGAGTGATATGTTTGATAAACAATTATTTGAGCATGAAGAAGAATTCCCAAAAGGACACACTTTCGCCGTTCCCTTCGCCCGCAGAGCATTCTACTCCCCTCGCCTTTGGAGAGGGGCAAGGGGATGAGGCTGTAGAGGGACAAGGGGGTGGGGCTCCTACTTATGCTTACATGACTGCTTCTCCTGATAGATATGGCTTACTGAAACAGTTTGCTAAAGAGAATCGACAAAACATGACCGTGGCAGAAAGATACCTGTGGGATCATCTTCGAGACTATCAGCATACCTATCATTTCAGACGACAGCATATCATTGGGGATTATATCGTCGACTTTGTCAGTTTAGAATACAAACTTGTCATTGAAGTAGATGGGGGCTACCACGCTGAACGGCAACAGATGGAGGATGATGCTCGTAGAACAGAAGATCTCAACCACATGGGATTTGACGTAGTCAGATTTACTAATGAGGAAGTTCTGTTTGACACAGGAAAAACATTGGAAAGGCTAAGAAAGATATTGGGGATTGAATAAAAACAGCCTCACCCCCCTCTCCAACAGCCTCACCCCCAACCCCTCTCCAAAGGGAGAGGGGAGTGATATGAAGGATAAACAATAAAAAGAACACAATAACAAAAACAATAAAGATTAAAGATATGGAAGACAAAGAAAGAAAACTAAGAGAGAAACACATAACGTCCGCAGAGCATTCTACTCCCCTCGCCTTTGGAGAGGGGATAGGGGGTGAGGCTGCACCCGCAGAGCATTCTACTCCCCTCTCCTTTGGAGAGGGGCATGGGGGTGAGGCTGTAAGTGATGAGGCTTCTCCAACAAAGTCCGGTTTTTACGGCCAGTTTGGCGGAGCCTACGTCCCTGAGATATTATATAAATGTGTACACGACCTGCAAGACGCTTACTTGCCGATCATCGAGAGCGAGGAGTTTAAGCAGGAGTTCCGCACGCTGCTGCGCGACTACGCCGGCCGCCCCTCACCACTCTACTACGCCAAGCGCATGAGCGAGCGCTACGGCTGCCAGCTCTATCTCAAGCGCGAGGACCTTAACCATACGGGAGCGCACAAGATCAACAACGCCATCGGACAGATACTCCTCGCCCGTAAGATGGGCAAGACACGCATCATCGCTGAGACCGGCGCCGGTCAGCACGGTGTGGCAACAGCCACGGTCTGCGCGCTCTTCGGCATGGACTGTGAGATCTTCATGGGCAAGACCGACGTGGAGCGACAGCATCCCAACGTGGAGCGCATGAAGATGCT
>DLDU01000003.1:23001-56335 GCA_002481295.1 Prevotella sp. UBA7764
ATCCGCGACTGGTGCTGCCATCCCGAGGATACCTTCTACCTCGTCGGTTCCACGATGGGCCCGCACCCCTACCCCGACATCGTCGCGAAGATGCAGAGCGTCATCAGCGAAGAGATCAAGTGGCAACTACAGGAGAAGATAGGACGTGACTATCCCGACTATCTCATCGCCTGCGTGGGCGGTGGCAGCAACGCTGCCGGAACTATCTATCACTATGTCGACGACGACCGCGTGAAGATCGTGCTTGCCGAAGCAGGCGGCCACGGCATCGACACCGACTACACGGCAGCCACCATTCACTGTGGCACCGAGGGCATCATCCACGGCGCACGCACGCTGGTGATGCAGACCGACGACGGACAGATCAAGGAGGCATTCACCATCTCGGCCGGCCTCGACTACCCGGGCATCGGACCCATGCACGCCTACCTCGCACAGCAGGGACGCGAAAAGGTGCTCGCCATCAACGACGACGAGGCGATCTATGCCGGTTATGAGCTCACACGCACCGAGGGCATCATACCCGCCATTGAGAGCGCACACGCTGTCGCTGCCCTCCGCAAACTGTCTTTCAAACCCTCCGACGTGGTGGTGCTCACCGTCAGCGGACGTGGCGACAAGGACATGAACACTTATCTAACTCACAAAGACATGGCGAAAGAATATGGAAAGTTTTAAGTTTGAGACGAGAACAAGTAAGATTCTCGCCGACCTCTATACACCCGTTGCCGTATACATGCGGCTGCGCGACATCTATCCACAGAGTGCGCTGATGGAGAGCTCGGACTATCACGGCTCGGAAAACGCACGCTCGTTTATCGGCATCAACCCGATCGCCTCCATCGCCGTCAGCCACGGCAAGACGATCGTCACGCTGCCCGACGGCACCACCGAGGAGCACGAGCTGCCCGCCACAGGACCCGGAAAGGGAGAAGCCTGCAAGCTCGCCATCGTCAAGGACTTCGACGACTTCATCCATCGCTTCCATATCGAGGGCGAAGGCGCAAACTTCTGCGGACTATACGGCTACACGGCCTTCAACGCCGTGCGTTACTTCGAGAACATCGAGGTCAAGGACACCACGATGACAAAAAACGATGCCCCCGACATCTACTATATCCTCTACCGCGATCTCATCGTCTTCGACCACTTCAACAACACGATGACGTTTATCACCCTGGCCGAGAACAGCGACGACGGCGACCGCCAGCTCGCTGACTTGCAGCGTGCGGTCAACAAGGCGAGCGTGAAGCCATACAGCTTCCACCCAGTGGGCGAGGCAACCTCCACGCTCACCGACGAGGAGCACAAGGCCAACATCCGCCGCTGCGTCAAGCACTGCCTGCGCGGTGACGTCTTCCAGATCGTCATCTCGCGCCGCTTTGTCCAGCGCTACGAGGGGGACGACTTCAAGCTCTACCGCGCCCTGCGCTCCATCAACCCGTCGCCCTACCTCTTCTATTTCGACTTCGGCGGTTTCCGCATCTTCGGCTCCAGCCCCGAGACCCACAACCGCATTGAGGGCGACACGGCGTATATCGACCCCATCGCCGGTACTACTAAGCGCACGGGCAATGCCGAACAGGACCGCCGGGCTGCTGAGTTCCTGCGCAACGACCCGAAGGAAAACGCTGAGCACGTGATGCTCGTGGACCTCGCACGCAACGACCTGAGCCGCAACTGCCACGACGTGAAGGTGGACTTCTATAAAGACATGCAGTTCTACAGCCACGTCATCCACCTCGTCAGCCGCGTCAGCGGTAAGCTCAACAAGGGTGCCGACCATATCAAGGCGTTCTTCGACACCTTCCCCGCCGGCACGCTCTCGGGTGCGCCTAAGGTGCGCGCCATGCAGCTCATCAGCGAGATGGAGCCACACAACCGTGGTGCCTACGGCGGATGCATCGGTTTCATCGGCCTCAACGGCAACCTCAACCAGGCCATCGTCATCCGCACCTTCATCAGTCGTGGCGGCGAACTGTGGTTCCAGGCCGGCAGCGGCGTGGTGGCAAAAAGCAACGACGCCTATGAGCTCAACGAAAGCAACAACAAGCTCGGTGCTCTCGTCAAGGCCATCAAGATTGCGGAGAAGTTATAAGACAAAAGGAAATCATAGATTCAAAGTAGGAATAAGAATCACAAGGAACTTATCCTATCAAGAATTTGAGAATTTTAGAATAACATGAAAATCGTTATCATAGACAATTACGACAGCTTCACGTACAACCTCGCGCACTTAGTGAAGCAATTGGGTGCCGAGGTGGAGGTCTACCGCAACGACCAGTTCACGCTCGGCCAGTTGGAGCCCTTCGACAAGATCATACTCAGTCCCGGTCCCGGCATCCCCAGCGAGGCCGGCCTGCTCCTTGATGTCATCAAGACCTATGCCGGCCGCAAGCCCATGCTCGGCGTGTGTCTCGGTCATCAGGCCATCGGCGAGGTCTTCGGTGCCAAGCTTGAGAACCTCAGCGAGGTGTATCACGGCGTTGCCACCGAGGGCACACAGTTTGGCAACGACCCGATCTTCGACGGACTGCCCAAGCGACTGCTCATGGGACGATACCACAGCTGGGTGGTCAGCCGCACAGAGTTTCCCGCCTCTCTTGAAGTCACCGCTGTCAGCGACGACGGCCAGATCATGGGACTGCGCCACCGCCACTACAACATCCACGGCATACAGTTCCACCCCGAAAGCGTGCTCACACCGATGGGCAGCAAGATCGTGGAGAACTGGCTAAGAGGATAACAGCCTCACCCCCAGCCCCTCTACAGCCTCACCCCCTTGCCCCTCTCCGAGGGAGAGGGGAATAGAATGCTCTGCGGGCGAAGGGAATGGCGAAAGTGTGTCCTTTTGGGAATTCTTCTTCATGCTCAAATAATTGTTTATCTAACATATCACTCCCCTCTCTCTTGGAGAGGGGCAGGGGGTGAGGCTGCTATTGTTTATCTAACATATCACTCCCCTCTCCTTTGGAGAGGGGCTGGGGGGTGAGGCCGTAGCTCTCCTCCTCGTTGGGGAAGTCAGCGCCTTTCACGGCCTGCACATACGCCTGCACACCATCTGTCATGCACCGGCAGACATCGGCAAAGTGGCGGAGGAACTTCGGCTTGAAGCCCTGTGTCATGCCCAGCGCATCGGCATAGACGAGCACCTGTCCGTCAGTATCGGGTCCGGCGCCAATGCCGATGGTAGCCGCCTTGACCTCGCGAGTCACCTGCGCCGCCAGCTTGGCAGGCACCTTCTCCAGCGTGATGGCAAAGACACCGGCCTCGTCGAGGGCATGCGCGTCGGCGAGCAGCTGACGCGCCTCAGCCTCCTCCTTGGCACGAAGGCCATAGCCGCCAAACTTATGGATGCTCTGCGGAGTGAGTCCTAAATGTCCCACGACAGGCACACCGGCCTCCACGATGGCACGCACCGTGTCGGCAATCGCCTCACCGCCTTCCATCTTCACGGCGTCGACACCCGTCTCCTTCATGATGCGGATGGCGTTGCGCACGCCCTCCTCACGGCTCACCTGATAAGAGCCGAACGGCATGTCGCACACCACTAAACAGTGCTGGCAGGCACGCGCCACGGCGCGCGCATGGTAGATCATCTGGTCCACGGTGATCGGCAACGTGTCGGCATTGCCCGCCATCACGTTCGAGGCAGAGTCACCGACGAGGATCGCGTCGATGCCCGCACGGTCGAGAATGCCAGCCGTCGTAAAGTCGTAAGCCGTCATCTGGGCAATCTTCTCCCCTGCGGCTTTCATCTCCAAAATAGTCTTTGTTGTAATCTTTTTCTTGTCTGTTGTTAAATAACCCATGTTGATTAGTTCTTTTACAAGTGCAAAGTTATATAATTATTTTGTAACTTTGTAGCCAATAAGGCAATTGTCTGTAAAGACCAAGCTCATTTATTCATTTCAACTCGCAGCGAAATGCTAAAAGGAAAGAAAATCGTATTGGGCATCACGGGCTCCATCGCCGCCTATAAATCATGTCTGATCATCCGCGGACTCGTCAAGCGCGGGACTGAGGTGCAGGTCGTCATCACGCCCGCGGGCAAGGAGTTCATCACTCCTGTCACCCTCAGCGCACTGACCCATAAGCCCGTCATCAGTGATTTCTTCGCACAGCGCGACGGCACGTGGCACTCCCACGTGGATCTCGGACTGTGGGCCGACGCCATGCTCATCGCACCCTGCACGGCAAGCAGTCTCGGCAAAATGGCCAACGCCGTCGCCGACAACATGCTCATCACCACCTACCTCTCCATGAAAGCGCCTGTCTTCATTGCTCCCGCCATGGACCTGGACATGTACCGTCATCCCGCCACGCAACGCAATCTTGAGACACTGCGCGGCTATGGCAACCATATCATCGAACCGGGCTCTGGCTTCCTCGCTTCCGGACTGGAGGGAAAGGGACGCATGGAGGAACCGGAGAACATCATCGCCGCGCTCGACAAGTATTTTGAGACCAAAGCAGGAAACGCCGGGGCGACTGTACAGGAAGAAGCCGCGAACTGCAACTGCCAGGCCCCCGTGGCGCGCTCCCTCGCCGGCAAGCATGTGCTCATCACTGCCGGACCTACCTATGAGAAGCTCGACCCCGTGCGCTTCATCGGCAACTACTCCACCGGCAAGATGGGCTTCGCCCTCGCCGAGGAATGCCTGCAACGCGGAGCAGACGTCACGCTTGTCGCCGGCCCCGTGGCCTTGCAGTGCTCACCGGCCATTCACCGCATCGATGTGGAGAGCTGCGACGAGATGTACCATGCCGCCACCGAGGCCTTTCCGCATTGCGACATAGCAATCCTCTGCGCCGCTGTCGCTGACTTCAAACCGGCGACGGTCGCTGACCAAAAGATCAAGCGGGGCAAGGACGGACTCCACATCGACCTGCTCCCCACGCAGGACATCGCCGCCGCGCTCGGCAAGATGAAGACGAGCCGACAGAAGCTCGTGGCCTTCGCCTTAGAGACCAACAACGAGGTGCACAATGCCGAGGAGAAGCTACGGAAGAAAAACGCCGACCTCATCGTCCTCAACTCCACACGCATCCCCGACACCACCTTCGGCAGCGACAACAACCAGATCGCCATCATCGCGCGCGACGGCCGTCGCCGCGACTTCCCGAAGAAAAGCAAACGCGATGTGGCAAAGGACATCGTAGACTGTCTCTAAGGGTTAGATAGTTCCTATAGGCTCTATAGCTTCTATCATCTCTATAGCTTCTATAGATTCTATAGCCTCTATAATCCCTATCAAAAACAACAACATTGATCATGAACAAGATAGCAATCGGTATCGACGTGGGCATCTCCACGACAAAGATAGTAGGAATCCGCGACGGCGAGGTCGTCTCGCCTTTGTGGATCAAAGCCACCGACCCCGTCACCTCGCTCTACGGCGCCTTCGGCAAGTTTCTCCACGACAACGACATCGCGCTCGACGACGTGGAGCGCGTGATGCTCACCGGCGTAGGCGCAGCTTATATCAACAGCCCCATCTACGGGCTCACCACGCAGAAAGTCGAGGAGTTTATCGCCGACGGACTCGGTGCGGCCTTTGAGTCGAAGCTCAGCCGCATGATCGTGGTGTCAATGGGCACGGGTACGTCGCTCGTCTCTTACCAGGACGGCGCCATTCGTCACCTCGGCGGAATCGGCATCGGCGGCGGTACACTCAACGGCCTCAGCCGTCTGCTCCTCCAAACCGACGACATCAAGCAGATCTCGCAGATGGCTCTCGACGGCGACATCGCGCACATCAACCTGAGCATCGGCGACATCTCGGCTCACCCACTACCGGGTCTGCCGATGGACGCCACCGCCAGTCTCTTTGCCAACGCCCAGGGCAACGCCAGCCGCGAGGACATCGCGAAGGGTCTGATCTGTATGGTACTGCAGGCCATCGGCTCAGCGTCGATCCTCAGCTCACTCAACAGTGGCATCCGCGACTTCGTGCTCATCGGCAACCTCTCACGACTGCCGCAGTGCAACGAGCTCTTCCCAAAACTCGAAGAACTCTACGACGTGCGCTTCATCATCCCCAAGAGCAGTGAGTTCTGCACGGCTATCGGTGCCGCACTGAGCTACGTAAATAACAAGCGCCCCCCTCTAACTCCCCCCGAGGGGGGAGGAGAGCCCACCCCATACTCGCCCATTCCTGCTAAGTAAGGTATTTAATGGTATCGCCTTCCTCCCCCCTTGGGGGGAGTTAGAGGGGGGCTCATTATTATGAAAATCGTATTGATAGGAGCCGGCAACCTTGCCACCAACTTGGGCAAGGCATTGAAAAAGGCCGGACACGACATCCTGCAGGTTTATAGCCGCACGGCAACCTCTGCAGAAACTTTAGCAACTGTCCTCGGCTGTCCGGCAACAACCGACCTGACAGCCATCGACAACCACGCCGACGTGTACATCCTTTCCATCAAGGACAAGGCTTTACGTGAGGTCATCGCGGAACTGACCCACACACTGACTTCTTCGGGCGGCGACCTTGCGGAGAAAGTTTTCCTCCACACCGCCGGCTCCATGCCTCTCGACGTCTTCAAGGACAAGGCTCCGCACTATGGCGTCTTCTATCCCATGCAGACTTTTTCGAAAGCACGTGAGGTGGACTTCAGCATCATCCCCACCTTCATCGAATGGAACGACGAGACCGCCCACACCTTGCTCACCACATTGGCGCAGTCCGTCACCCGTCGCGTCTATCCCTTGTCCACCGCCGACCGCAAGTACCTGCATCTGTCAGCAGTGTGGGCCTGCAACTTCGTCAACCACTGCTACGACATTGCCGCCGGTATCCTTTCCGCCCATCATCTGCCTTTCGACGTGATGCTCCCGCTCATCGACGAGACGGCGCGCAAAGTCCACTCTTTGTCGCCCCACGATGCTCAGACGGGTCCCGCCGTCCGCTACGACGAAAACGTCATTGCCGCCCAGTCTGCCCTCCTCGCTGATGATCCCAATCTCCAGCAACTCTACGAACAGTTGTCGAAGAGCATACACCGACACAAACAAGGCACTCAAACATTATAGCCTTGCCATCTCATCTATTGCCACACCCGTGATCTTTGAGATGTCCCAAAAAGGAGGTCCTCTGCCGAGGGCCTCTTTCTCTTAGTTCCCGTCCGGCTTCACCACATTCACTCTTACCGACGGTGTCCAACGGAAGAGCTGGGGATCGTCGGGATGAGCAGGATCGAAGTCTTTCCAGTCACGCAGACCGTTGATCATTGGCAAGTTGAGGCTCTTCATGCCCATGACCACCATCTTAGCCACCTCATACGCACCGTAAGGATTGAAGTGCGTATTGTCGGCCAAAGCCTTGGGCTGGTTGGGCCATGTGTTGGCGGGATAGTGCACCAGCGCACGCTTACTGCCCTCGTAGCCAAGTGTCTCAAAGAACGTGCGGGTCATGTCATGAAGCTCGATAACAGGCACATGCTCCCGCTTGGCTACGGCACGCATGGCATCGGGGTAGTCGCCGTGGGTCTCAAGGATATGCTGATGACTGTTGTCGAAGGCACGGCGCTGCGTCGGTGTGACAAAGACGATGTTTCCGCCCTTAGCTCGCACCTTGTCGATATAGGTCTTCAGCATATAGGAGAAGTTATACCAGGCGCCACTGCCGGGCGTTTTCTCTTTTTGGTCGTTGTGGCCGAACTCACAAAACACGTAATCGCCCGGCCGCATCATCGACAGGATCTTGTCGAGACGGTTCTGAAAATAGAACGACGAGGCGGTGAGTCCGCTCTCAGCATGGTTCGCCACTGCATAGCCGTCGCCCATCCAGCGCGTGATCATCTGTCCCCATGAGGCATAGGGGTCGTAAGGCTGATCGACGACGGTGGAATTGCCACAGAGAAAAAGGGTGACGGCTGTCGTGTCGGGCGTTATTGTCACGTGCCGCACGGCAGGGTGCGGACCGGTGAACTCCAGGTTGAGACTATCGTCCCAGTCGAGATAGTCTTTCTCACGGGGCTTTAGTTTCACCCGCTCCTTGTCCGTGATATACGGCGATCGCTTGTTCACGACAAAGGAGAAAGTCTTGAACTTACCCCTTTTCGTGGGCGTGTTCTCGACAAAGAGTCGGCGGCTCTCGGCACGCACCATTGTGTTGCCTTCATGGCTCTTGCTGCCCAGTTCCACCGTGACGCGATAGTTGCCATCGGGCACAGCCACAGAAAACGAGAACGGCTTGCCCGCCTTGCTCTGACGCGACAGGTCGAAAGTCTGCGTCTGCGCCTGTGCTGTCAAGGACAGCAGCAGACAGGCGCAGAGATGAAAGAGATGTCTCATAGTTGAACGATATTATAACCTATTTATGAATCCTTGTTTGTTCACTCCGTGGCCAGCGTACATTTACCCCTCACGCGTCCCGCCTTGTCGACAAGTTCCACGCGCACCTTCCCCGGCTTGGACGTTGCGCGAAGGATGACGAGCAGGTTGCCCTGATAGAGAGTGGTAGTCGGATCGGTGGCGATGGCGTTGCCGGTGATGTCACCGTTGTCGGCAGCCACAAGTTCCGCCGGTCCGCTGATGCGCACCGTGAGCGTGTCGTTGGCCAGAGGCGTGCGCCGTCCCTTTGCGTCGAGCCCCAGCACACGGATGTGCATCAGATCCAGCCCATCGGCCTTCCACGTCTCGTTGTCGGGGATAAGTGCCAAGCGCTTGAGTGGTCCTGCCGTGGTGATCTCGTGACGTGCCACCTCTTTTCCACCATTACGGGCGATGGCGAGGAGCGTGCCCGGCTCGTAGGCGATGCCGTCCCACCGGATCTTGTCACGCGACTTGGGATCTGAGCTGTTTTTCTTCACGCCGAGACTTCTGCCGTTGAGCCTGAGTTCCACCTCCTCAGCGTTGGTATAAGTGTAGACGGTATATCGTTTGCCCGTCATGCGGTTCCAGTGCCACGTGACTTTATCGCCGCCGAAGGTCACACCATTCCATGTCATTGCCTCCTCCTTACCGCCTGCCACACCGATGTGCACGACAGGCTTGTCGGTGAACATTGCCTTGAGCATATAGGCTTGCGGCTTGGGCAGCAGCGAGCGGTCGAAGACACCGTTGTCCCATCCCTTGCGCGGCCATCCGAGACTCTCGCCGTTGTAGTCGATCATGCCCCAATAGGCCAGGCCCACGACACGGTTGAGATCCATGTCGAAGTAGTTGGGACCCATCATCGGCAGGTTGGCCTCGCTCTGATAGAAGATCATGTTGGGAAAACGTCGGCCGTCGCCGGGAAAGTACATATAGCGATAGTTGTAAGCCTGGATGTCCGTGATCATCGCCAGGTCGCAGGGCAGCGAGTCGGTCTGCCAATTGCGGCCGCGCGGGTGCATGGCCACGGTGACGGGCCGCGTAGTGTCGTAGCGGCGCAGCAGAGTGCGCAGCAAACGATAAGGTGTCACGCCCCAGTCGTTGAAAGGCAGATTGGGATAGGTCTGCAACTCATTGCCCAAGCTCCACATGACGACGCTCGGATGGTTCCGGTCGCGCTGTATCCACTCCGGCACATCGTATTGCCAATGGTTCATCCACGGCTGACGGCCTCCGGCATATTGTGTGAGCCATTTGTCATAGAGCTCGTCAACGACAAGGATACCGTATTTGTCGCAAAGGCGGTAGAGGTCTTCACTGTAGGGATTGTGGGAACAACGGATGTGGTTGAAGCCGAAGTCCTTGAGCAACTTGATGCGCTTCTCGATGGCACGCGGATAGGCGGCGGCACCGAGCGCGCCGAGGGTGTGGTGGTTGGCAATGCCCTTGAGGATCACTTTGCGGCCGTTGAGCTTGAAACCGAAAGAAGGACCGTACTCGATGGTACGGATACCGAAAGGCTCTGTCACCCGGTCGGCGACCCGTCCGCTGTCGTCGCGAAGGGTCAGCTCGGCACTGTATAAATAAGGTGTATCCCAATCCCACACATGAGGATGGTCGATCGTAATGTCGGCCAAAGGATATTCCATCGTGTGACGGTGACGGGTCAGCGCCAACAAGGTGTCAGTTTGGGCTACCACATGTCCCTGGGCGTCAAGGATGCGCACGGCAAGCGGTGCCTCCCGTTGCCGCCCATAGTTGGAAACCGCAGCTTTGATATGTACGACGCGGTTGTCTGTGGTTGTGATCTGTAGCGGATGGCGGTCGAAAAACAGCTGGCGGTCGGTGACGATGAGCTTCACGTCGCGGAAGAGTCCGCCGCCGGTGTACCAGCGTGAGTTCTGCGGACCGCGTGTATCGGCCAAGACGGTAAGCACGTTTTCCTGACCGTAGCGCAACCTGTCGCTGATGTCGATGCCGAAACCGACGTAGCCGTATTCCGTGCCGCCGATGCGCTCACCATTGAGCCAGACATCGCCGACAAGCATGATGCCGCCTACCTCCAGCACGACGCGGCGACCGCGCCAACTGCTGTCGGGCGTGAACGTGCGGCGGTACCAGCCTTTTCCCATCTCCTTGAAGCCACGCGACGAGAGGCGGCTCTTGACGTTGGCAGCCTGATCGCGGTTGTCGGCGTGCTCGTCAGCAGCGGGAGCTACCCACGGCTGACTGATCTGGAAGTCGTGTGGCAACCTCACACTCTGCCACGCGCCACGGCCCTGATGGGCCTGCGCAGGCGACAGTTCGGCACGGGTGAACTGCCAGTCGACGATGTTCACCGTGTCCCGTTGCGCACAAGCAGGTAAGGACAAGAGCAGAAGGAGAAGGGAGCTGAGCCACCCCCGACGGAATATAGAACGGATGGGATAACGATACATTGGTCGATGTTTACTGATTTTTAATCATTGGTCTTGGTCACTGCAAAGATAAGCAAAGAGCTTCAGACCGCCATGTGAAAGCATAAGATTATTATGATTTTATGCGAAGAAACGCCTTCCATGTCTTTCTTCTATTTTCTGAAACTCATTATTTTTTGGCGTCACCATTGATGACCACATTGCGGACAACGGTGCCGGGAATAAGCGTAGAGGAGAAGTTACCGGCTTTGTCGGTGACATGAACATCCTCAAAGACAAAATCGGAAAGACTGTATTTGTCGCTGGTACCCACGTCGAAGAAGTTGTCGCAGTCCATGTGGATATTCTTCAGCGTCACGTTTCTGCATGATGACTTGGGCATATTGCGTCGCCTGGCAGGCTGGAAGAATTGTGTCCAAGGGCGGATGACGAGACAGCTGCGGGCCCGTCCGGTGATGCCTTCGACCCGTATCTGCTCATAGCGTTGCGGCGTGTCAGGGCGCATCTTCAACCAAAGCATGCGGTCGGCGTTCTCACTCGTGCAGTTGCGCAGGATGACGTTGGTGTCGTGGAGACTCTCCGAGCCCAGGGTGAGCATGCTGTGCACAGTGCCGTAACGGCAGTTCTCCACAAGCACGCGGCTGACGGGACCGTTGACAGCCATAGTGTCGGCATAGGTGCCCTTACCTCCCTTGAGCACGACGGCATCGTCGTTGACGTTCATATAGCATCCGCGCACAAGGATGTCGTGGCACTTGTCGATGTCAATGGCATCGCTGCTCGGTGCTTTCACGCCTTGAGTAGGCGCAAAGATGAAGCAATCGAGATAGCGCACGTGATCGCAGTTGTAAAGATGGTTGGTCCATACAGGGCTGTTCATTAGATGCACGTCCTGTACGGTGACGCGACTGGAATTGCTGATATATACCAGTCGGGGCCGCTGCGCATCCTTGTTGGTGCAGTCGGGATTCCACAGCCGCCGGATCCAGAACTCCTGCCAATAGGGATAGCCGTTGCCGTCGATGGTGCCCTGGCCGGTGATGGTAAAGCCGTCGACATGGTCAGCATTGACGAGAGCGGCAAAATACTTGCAGGTCTCACCTTCGAAACGAGTCGTCAGCACGGGAAAGTCGGCAATGCGGTCTGAGCCTTTCAGCGTGGCTCCCTCACAGAGATGGAGATGGGTGCCCGGCTTGAAAAACAGCGCGCCGCTGAGAAAAGTGCCCGACGGGATGACGACCACACCGCCGCCCTCGCGCTGGCAGCGGTCTATGACGGCCTGGATGGCTGAGGTCTGTACGAGCGTGGGATTGCCGCTCACGCCATAGTCGGTGATGACATATTGCTTGCCGAGGCTACGCACATCCACTTTCGTGGTGTCGCTGAACCACGCGTCGACCGGTGTGCCGTCGGGCCAGGTATCTGCGTTTGCGCTGCCACAACAGAGCAGCAGGAGGAAAAGAAGGATCTGTTTCATTACTTTACTTTTGTTATATACATGATAAGGTGTAGCGTGCCTATATATAATAAGGAGTAGCGCATGCCACTTGCCTTAGAGCGTATTAATGGTGAAGTTCTATCAGCTTGACGCTACCGTTGAGTCCACTCTTCATGGGAGTCCAATCGGCATAGCCAGTCTTATGGTATTGCAGGTCGACGACGTTGATGTCTTTCATCACACGCCATTTGATGCCCCGGCGATCCATGTCTGCGATGCGGTTGGCAGGAAGGTTGGTGACCACGACGCGCAGCGTGTTGTCGCCTTTCTTCAGCAGTCCGCTTATGTCGAGGGTAAACGGCACTGACCACGCACAGCCGGCGAAGCGGCCATTGACCCATACCTCTGCCGACTCACGCACATCGCCAAGGTCGAGCAACCACGGCCGACGCGCCTCATCAGCACTCAGACGGAATGTGGTGGTATAGGCTCCGCTGCCCATTGTCACGGCGGCGCTGTCGTCGCCAAGCGCTTCCCATGTCTGTGGCTTGTCGAGTTTCCACATGCGGCGCACCGTCGGTGCCGACTGCTCGAAGGCGAGTTGCCAAGGACCGTCCAGCACTTTTGTCTGGTCTCCCGGCAGGGCACGGTGGGGCAGAGCGGCAAGCGTCTGAGGCAGCGTGCGGTCGAAGGTTTGGAGGATCATGCTTTCACCACTCCGCAGAGCTACGTGCAACTGTCTGTTGCGCTGCTCCACAGCATAGCGCCGACCCGTCAATGGGTCGTACCACAGCGCATCGTGCCACGCTACGGCGAGCGGCACGTAGCTGTCGACATCGTTGGGCGTAAGGTTGGCAATGAAATAATGATAGCCCATGCCGTTTCTGCGCCGGATGGCCCTCAAGTGCAGTTGCGTACGCATCGGTTCAGCGTTGGCAAGACGTGCGAGTGCCTGACTGTCGATGGGCTTGGTCGGATCGATGAGTCCCCGATAACGTGTGCCAGCCTCGGTGATCCATTGCTCACCAACTTTCTTGGCGCGAGCAAGCTGCCGCTCACTGATATAGTCGCAGTCATAGCCCAAGGAGTCGATCTCACGGATGGTACGGATCAACTCCGGTGCCTTCTTGTCCATAGAGTGGATGTCGAAGAGCATCAGCGGATGACGGGTATCTTTCTTCCACATCTCCTTCACGGGCAAGATGACAAGAAAGTCGTTGTCGGGATCGCCCCATTGCAGGAAACTCTGGCAACGGCGGATATAGCTCATCAACCAAGGTGCGTCGCGCCAAGTGGAATTGGTGGGACTCATGTTGACCGAGGCGTAGAACTGCCATCCCGGCCAAGGCACGTTGCGCGGACTGTAGGGCGTACCATGGAAGAACATGTGGTTGACACCGCAGGAGAACATCAGGTCGAGGTCGGGCTTCATCTGGCTCAGTGACGTACGGAAGTGCTCGGTAAGCCAGGTAAAGGTCTCACTGGAGGTGAAAGGCTTACCCGTGACGTGGGCGGCAGAGGAAGCATACTTCAACATACTCATGTCGCTGAAGTTGGGTCGCGTGAATCCTGGATCGCGCCGTAGGCCTTTGATGCCGAAGTCAGAAAGGCCGAAGCCTTCTATCTCAGGGATGTCGACAGTGCCGTAAAGGTCGAGTAGGTTGGCAGGAGAACCGTGGGCCTGGTTGCGCACGAGGGCACCATGACTGTGTGCCCATGCCGTCCACTGCTGCGTGAAGTTGTGATAGAGCAGGTCAGAGAGTGTCTCGCGATAGTCACAGACCACCTGCGCGTCGCCGTCGACAAAGCGGTCAAGGCTGTCCAAGAGGTCGTAGCCTCGCCGTGAGCGGAACGCCTCGAGCAGACGGGGCGTCCAGTTGGCCCCATAGACTTCGTAAGAGTCGTTGAAGAAAGTATGGGGGTAAGGGGTGTGGCTGGCCGTGAAAGCCGAGTCGATATGCTGGAGATAGTGCGCCACGGCCAGCGAGTCGAAGTGATCGATCACCCATCCCTCGCCACCGGGAGCAGCCCGCTTCACGCGCTGACGGGTACGGCTGACGAAGAGCGCGATCACGCGTTGGCGGTGCTTGTCGGCAGTTTTAAAGCTTCTCACGGCAGCCAGCCGCGCGTATTTCTTTTCTTTGTCGGGCACGGGAAAGGTCAGCTTGCTGATATCGGCCTTGCTATTCACCAGTGTGTCTACGAAAAACGCCTTGCACGCCGCCTCACCGATGGGCACCCAAGGACCGCCGAAGGGCCATCCCGTGCCATTGTTCAAGTCCACCTCCACGCTGTCGGCTGCCGCCGTGCGCTCGGTGATCTGCAAGGCGCGCATCCACTCAGGAGAGAGGTAGGACAGCTCGTGGGCCTCATTGCCTTGTACACCATAGACAGGTGTAATCTCCACTGTACCCATGCCGACGTGGTGCAGTGCGTCGATATTGTCTTTCAGCCCGGTCTCATCCACGGCCGAACCAAACCACCACCAACGTGTGCCGGGACGAGCCTCGGGCAGTACAAAGGGCAAGCAGGCATTGAGCGCAGGTTGCGCCAGCCGCGCATACTCCGTAGCGCCAAGCAACCAGCAACCCGTGCCATAGTCTTCGAAGTCGGGCATCTTGTCATAGCTGAGCGGCTGTCCGGCCGACGGATCCTTGCCCGTGCCTTGGTTCCAACCGAGGAAGCCGTCGGGATGGACACAGGTCATCAGTGCCTGCCAAGCCTTGTCGCAGGCCGGACGGTAGCTGGCGGCAGCGAGCAGGCCGTGACGGATGCCCCAACTCATGCCGTAGAGAAAGAGCGCAGTGCCCGTCATCTCCGGACCGCCATAGGTTGCCGGAGAGTGAAGGCTGACATTCCAAAAGCCATCAGCACGCTGGCAATGCAGCAGAGCCTTGGACATAGCGAGGAAGTCCTTCTCCAACAGTTTGTATTCTTTCGTGTCCTCATTGAGGACATCCATACACCTCAGCAGGGCCGCGTAGACCCAACCGTTGCCCCGACTCCAATAGCAGTCGTTGCCATCCTGCTCGCGGTAGGGCGGCACATAGTCCTTGTCACGCCACCACAGTCCGTCCTTTTTATTGAAGAGTCCGCCTCCACAGGTGTTGCGGCTCCACAAATAGCTGTTGACAGCATAGTCGAGATAGCGGCGGTCGCCGGTAAGACTGTAATACTTCACATACACCGGCATCGCCATCTGTATGGCGTCGATCCATGTCCAGTAGTCATAGCGTCCGGTAGCTATCTGGTGCTCAAGGTTAGCTTTGACGCGACAGGCCATCAGCGTGTCGCCCGTCATAGCGTAGCGCTCAAGATAAGTCTGAGCACAGCACTGGTTGTCGGCATCGGTGGTCGTGACGCCGTCGCGTGGTGCCCAGTGGTGGAAGGCTCCCCACCGGTCGGCATAATCGAGATAGCATTGTCGTGGGTCGATGGCATAGAGTGCCATAAGACCTTCATAGTACACGGCACGTGTCCACAACGAGCTCGGCCGCACCTTCTTCACAAAGGTAGGCCGCGTAGGGTCGGCATACACCCTCATGAAGCGGTCGTTGACACGGCGAGCCAGGGTCAGCACGCTGTCGGCACCGGTCTCTGCCAGCAAAGGCAATGTGCCCAAGAGACAGAGCAGCAAGGATAAAAGTCGTCGGTTCATTGTCTTGTTATCAGTATTCTGTATTCAGTTTTCAGTTCTTTCAAACTATGTTTTACAAACAACTAAGCCTTCCACCCATTTGGTATAGCATTTCCCTCCCCTTGGGGAGGGTTAGGGAAGGGCTTCTCTTATTTCAGATACTTCGCCAACGGGCTGTGGATGTCTTTCAGTCCTTTGGCAAGTGCCCGCACATTGGTCCGGGCACCGAGGAGGGAGGAGTGAGTATGGTCGTGATTGAAATACTTTGCCGCCTTTTCCTTTGATCCGCAGTGCTTGTCGTAGTAGTCCGCGGCGATGTTGTGCAGGTCGACAAACTCGCAGCCTGTGGCGTCTACGACCTCACGGTACCACTTGCCATAGCTGTCGTTGCGGCGCTCGATATGTCCGTTGCTCCATTCGTTGCGTGGCGTCAGCGATACGAGGATCGGCGTAGCACCTTTCTCACGCACGTCGTCAATGAACTTTTTCAAGTACCAGCCGAAGCTGTAGACGAGCTCATAGGTACCTTTCGTCTTACTTCTATATACGTGGCAAGTGTCAGCGGCGCCGGGGATCTCTCCACGCTCCTTGTCGTGGTCGATCGGTCCAATGTCGTTGTGACCGAACTGGATAAGCACGTAGTCGCCCGGCTGGATGGAGTTGTAGACACGCTCCCACCGTCCCTCGTTGAGGAAGGTGCGGCAGCTACGCCCCGCCATAGCGGCATTGTAGCAGACCACCTTCTTGCTGTCGAAGACAGTGTAAGCCTGCGAGCCAAGTCCCCACATGCCGTTCTTATCCTTATCGGCATTTTTCACGGTACTGTCACCGGTGAACCACACCACGGGCTTCCCAGCCTCGCGCTTCACGGGCTCCGTGGGCAGGGCAAGGTTATGGAGCATGGACTGCAAAGGCTTGAGGGCCGGATTGTGACTGGCAGCAATACCCTCAGCAGCCGAGCGGGCGTTCATCATCGCGCCGAAGCGGCTGGTGTGGATATGATCCTGATAGAAATAGTATTTCTCTTTCCATTTGCTAAAGCCGTCGAGCTTGGTTCCCGAGATCTCGTTCAGGTCGATGAAAGGTACGCCCTCCTCGGCAGCGACAGCCTGCAACCACTGCGTGTGGATCTTTCTGACGATCTTTCCCGTCTGCGGGTCGTAAGCATCGCGCGGCGTGAGCGACATGAGGATGGGATGTGCGCCGGCTTTGCGGCAGTCGTTGATATATCGACGCATATATTCGCCATAGGTGTAGACAGTCTCTTTGACGCCCGTCTCCTTGATGGTGACGTTGAGCGAGTCGTGTCCCACGCCGGGGATGGAAGCCCGCGCCCGTCCGCTGTCATAAGGTCCGTTGTCGTTGTGGCCAATGGAGATGATGACCCAGTCGCCGGGGCGCAGTGCTTTGCGCACGTCGGGCCAGAGCTTATTATAATAGGTACGGCTGCTCATACCGCCGAGAGCCTGGTTTTCCACGGTGATCTTGTTCTCGTCCCAAAAAGCATGTTCATAAAATCCCCATCCCCATTGTCCGTTATTGCCGTTGCCAAGCGTACCATTGCGCATGGTGGAATTGCCGATGAGAAAGAGCACGGGGTTGTTGCCGTGGCGAGAGCTGCCGGCGGGAATGCGTGCTGTCTGTGCTTTGTCAAGGCTGTCGAGCGTAAGGTCGACGACATGGTTGATATCCTCCAAGGGAGCCGCCACACGGTTCTGTGCCATGAGGGGCAGGGCAGATAAAAGAGGTAGGATAAGGAAGTATTTCATTTTGAATGTTGAATATTGAAAGATGAGTGATGTTTATGATGAATGATGAGTGATGAGTGATAAGTACTGAATGATGAATACTCCAATGCCCAACACTAAGCGTTCAATGCTTAGGGAAGGGCAGCTGGGTATGGGGCGGCTGGTTGTAGCCCACATTCTGCCAGGCGATGCCTAAGCGATAGAGCGGATCGTGCATGAGCGTGATGTGGCGGATCGTGGTAGGTATCTGCGACATATAGATGTAGATGACGCTGTTGTCGTCGCGGTCGCGGTAGATAACCTCCTCACGCCAGTCGCCGAAGAGATCAGCCTGCAGACAGGGATTGTTCTTCGTCCAGTTGTTCGACGCCGGATTGCCATAACCTTGGAACGACACCGAGGGTCGTTGGAAAGAATAAGTACGGCGGGTGCCACGGCGGTACCGTCCTTCCTTCGACTCATCGGCATTGCTGCCCGAATCATTGGTAGACCCGAAGATACCGAGCGTGGTTCTGCCATCGGGACTCCATTTCTGGATGTTGACACCGTCGAGGAGTTCGTCCTGCTCGTCACCATCCCAAAAGATGCGGAAGTTGATGGAAGAGCGGGTAGTAGAGAATACCTTTCCCGTCACTGCCGAGCGCAGGCTGTTATCCCCGGCACTGGTGAACAGTGCGCCTGGGGCTTTATCAGAGAGGTTGGCAGCCAGTCCGCGTCCATTGTCAATATCCGCTGGTCCGCCTTTGAAGAGAATCTCTCCTGTGGCGGCATCGTGCAGGTCCCAGGCGTATGGCCCTTTATTCTCATGTACGTCGAAGACCTGAAGTCCCTGCCGCTTCGGGTTCATGGCAAAGACATGCATGGCGTCGCCATGGCCGAAGCCGGTAGCATAGCGCACACGCCCGTCGTCGTCGAGTGCCGCGGAGCCCCAGAGAAGCTCATCACGGCCGTCGCCGTCGACATCCGCCACGCTGAGATTGTGGTTGCCATTGGCAAAGAGTGTGGCACTCCCCGACCCGCTGGTGGGTGGTGCCGCGTCGTAGTGAGTAGTATGTCCTTGGGAATCAGTGACAGTGTATTGTTTGCCATCGCGCGAGGCGTGGAACCAGCGTGTCTTGAGACGGTGCCCGTCGAAGTCCACCGCCCATGCAAAAGCATAGGAGTAATAGCCACGGGTGAAGATGGCGGAGGGGTTGTGATCACGGCCTTGCAGGAAAGCCACGGCAGCAAGATAGCGCTCACCGCGGTTGCCATAGCTGGCATTGTCCAAGATATGTCGGTCGTTGTCCCAGTCAAAGGTGCCGGATGCCTCCCCGCCAACGGTAGTGTCGCGATTAGGTTGATAGAACACGGTGTGGAGGGCGCGCCCCGAGAGTCCGTCGAAGACGGTGAGATATTCCTGCCCTCCCGCCACTCTGCCACGGCGGTTGCGCCAGTCACACTGGTTGTCCACGGTAAGGATCGTGCTGTCCGTAGCGGCTTGGCTGACATAGCGTCCGGTGCCGTCGACTGAGCCGGGCGCTGTCTTGCACATCATCTCCGCGCGTCCGTCGCCGTCGAAGTCGTAGACCATGAACTGCGTATAGTGTGCTCCCGCCCGGATGTTCGCACCGAGATTAATGCGCCATAGCCTTTTGACTTGTCCATCGCCCTGCAGTTTCATTTTATAGCAATCGAGCATCACGGGGGCGGTCATACCATCCGTCGAGTTGTCGTGGGCATTGGTGGGCTCCCATTTCACGAAGAGCTCATACTGTCCGTCGCCGTCAACATCGCCCACCGAACAATCGTTGGGGGTATAGTCATAGCCGTCGCCTGCCGCAGGCTTGTCGAGTTGGAGTCGTAGCATCGGCAGTGTCCAAGGCATCACGACAGCCGAGGAGTCACAATGTCCGTCGCTATGGACAGCGACCACTTGCCAAAGGCTATGCGGTGTACCGCTGACCTGCATCGACGTGGCCCGCTGAGGTTGACGGGCATAGGGCTTGCCGTCGCGCAACAGCGTGAAGCGCAGGTCTGCCTCGTCACCAGCCAACGATCGCCAAGAGGCAAAATAGGTACCAGGCTTCCCGCCACGGGCTACGACGAGTCCGCGGTCGAGATGCTCAAGTCCTTGCCTGCCTTGCTGCAAGGATGTGTTAGCGTGGCTATTTGCTCCCCCTCCCACTCCTATGAGGGCCGGGAAGAGGAGCAATGAAAGGGGATGGATCATTTCACAAGAACTTTCATTGCTGTGGCACCCACCTTAACGAGATAGAGTCCCGGTTCGACGTGGAGGCCACGGATATCTTCATTGAGACGAGCCTTGGTCGTAGTGAGCACACCAACTCTTGCGCCATTGGTCTTAAAGACCTCGCAGTGGAAGACCGCGTCGGCAGTGAGCTGGTTGATGCCTGTAGCGGCCACGACTTTCAGCAGTCCCTTCTGCTGGAAGAGCTCGGAAGTGTCCCAGGCAAAGCCATTGGGCAGTGTGGGCAACTGGAGTGTCACGCCGTCGGCAGTGGCATTGAACATCGCAGCATCCCAAAGCGTAAAGGTGTCGCCGACCTTAGGCGCATACTTGCTGTTGAGCGTGACAGCGACTGTAGAACCATCGGCCAGCGAGAGTGTGCCATTGGTGCCCAAGGATGGATAAAGCTTGGTAGAGTAGATATTGAACAGCACCTTGGCTCCCTTATAGAGATAGCATCCGTTGGCTGTCTTCAGCGCACCGTACTGAATAGCGTTGGCAGCGTTGCCGGGCTGTAGCGTACCCCCATCGTTGACGAGGATCTTCTCCACGACACCCCGTCCGGCAAAACATCCGCCACCAGTGACGCTGACAGACTGCGATCCAAACCATCTGTTATCAGCAGTAACGGTCGTAGCACTGCTGTTGATGTTGAGCGTTCCACCCTGTACGTCGACCTGCTTGCCGAGTTTGTCCTGCTTCTTGCCGATGGTCATCATGCCGTTGCCGATCTTGATGAGTCCACCTCCATTGATATATCCCTGGAAGGTGAAGTCTTTGTCGTTGCCGCCAATCGACCATGTACCCGTTCCGTCGAGTTGAGCCGAGCCGCTCAAGCTGCCGACGGCAACATTGCTGCCATTGTTGTTCAGCGTTATCGTAGCATTGATTTCGGCATTCTTCAGACTACCCTGTACATAGAGCATCGGATCGTAAGAACCGGTCTTCTTACCGGCAATATTCAGCCGCCCCGTGAAGTCGCCCCAATAGCCTTTGAGATAAGCGCGTGTACTCCGTGAGTAGAGGTTGAGCGTTCCGCCGCCAGTAAGCTGACCCGTGTAGTTGCAACGCGAGTCGAGATACCACGATGCAGTGGCTCCCTCAGGCACTTTCACGTTCACGGCGTTTGAGGAATAGAAGTATATATTATCAGGGTCGGAGAGCGTCGTACCGTTGTTGAGCACGATATTCTTGGGATATCCATGTGCATTGTCTTTCTCCTGGCCATTGACCCATCCTGCCATGACGTTGAGTGTACCATAGTTGGCCGATGGAGCGAGGGTAAGCGTTCCCTTACCCGCCTTTGTCAGAACGTTGCCATTGCCGGTGATGCCGGCGTTCAGTGTGAGCGTCTTTCCTTCGTCCACGAGGATGGTTCCTCCCTTAGCGCCGAGCACAACGGGATGGTCGGTGGTGAGCGTAGCAAGTGTCTCAAGGGTACCGCCGTTAAGCGTCACCTTATTAGTATAGACGCCGAGTGCACCATTGTTGACGCCTGACTTCTGCCCGAGATTGTCGACAGCGAGTGTACCGTTTTCGATATTTACCGAGCCCGTGAAGTCATTGACATTGTGAAATGTGGCAGTTGCTGATCCCTTCTTGGTGATCGTGGTGTTGCCGGTGATGGCATCACCCGAGAGGTCGTATTCGAGCTTATTGTTGTCGAAAGTAATGGAAGCCGGACTTACCTCTCCTTTGATGACAACCGTACCGGAAGTCGCATTGTCGTTGAAAGTCACATTATCACCGGAGACGAAGACATCGCTGGTCTTCTCGCTAGTGTTGGTGAAGTTCTCGGCGTCGGCAATGTCCCACATAGAGCTTTGTGCCCCACTCCACGCCACGCCAGCGGCCTGGCGCATATCGGCGATGGTAAGCACGAGATTGCCGTCGGTGACAGAGAGAGCAGCCTTGTGGCCATTCAGTCCGGTGACAGCCACCTTGGAGATGTCGCCGTCGACCTTCTGCACCTTTCCAAGCATATAGGAGCCAGCCTTCACGTTTCCGTCGATGAAGTGGAAGTTGAAACGTGGCACAAGGTACTCGGGACCTTGTGTCCAGTCTTTCTGTTCGATGCTCATCACCTTGTTGACGACGATCTGGTCGGCATTGCTACTGGCATCAATGTCGAAATCGACAATGCTGCCAAAACCGAGCTTAAGCGTGTCGGCGGTGATCGTGCCCACCTTATCCTGTCCGCCGGGACGGACGACAGCGCCATAGTCTGCCTTGATAGCGGAGAACGTACCACCGTCGCTGTGAAGGTTGGCGAAACGGTTGAGCCAGAGTCGGCTGCTCTTCAGCGTACCATCGAAGACGAGCGTACCAGCCCACACGTCGGTGTTGCCCGTATACTTCTCGTCTACCTTGGGCAATACGAGAGTGCCATCGCCCTGCTTGATGAGTCTCATAGCACCGGCGAAGGCTCCGCCGGTGAGCGTGTGGGTATAGGAAGTGGTAGTAATATTGTTGTTATCGTCGTGACCCTGTACCCATGTCGGCGCGTTGTCGAAGAAGATATAGGGAGCCGCGCCGTCGCTGACGCTGACCGTCATGTCGTTGTTCTCGTCGAGAAGCACCTGCTTGTCGTTGAGTCCGGTGCCGATGGAGCCACCTTTGTTCACGACAGTACGTCCGTTGGTGGTCTCTGGTGGCGGAGCCATAGTGATGCCCTCCATCTTTCCGAGGAAGTAGCTCACGTGTGGTGGCTGGTTGTAGCCGTTCATCTGCCATACCATGGCGTTGCGGTACTGCTTGTCAGAGAGCAGCGTGCAATTGCGATACTCAGTAGGGTCTGTAGTAGTGTAGATGCGTATCTTGTTGTCGGGCGTACGTGCCACGACTTCCTCACGCCAGTCGCCAAAGATGTCGCCCTGAAAGCAGGGTGTGGCTTTGGTGTCGTTGTTGCTCAGCGAACCGTCGAGGGTCTTGATGTCGCCCTTACCATATTTATGGATGCGGAAGGTGGAGTTGCGAGTCTGTGTGCCGTTGAGTGTCTCTTCCAGAAGGTCGCCGTCCCAGTAGATGCGGAAGTTCAGGTCGAAGTCTTTGCTCGTGTTGTCGGTATGTTTAGCAGTGACAGCACTGATCGGCGTGTCGTGCCCCGACGCCCCAATGGCACCTGGCACGTCATCTGTGAAGTTGCCCATCATCGAGCGGCCGTCGTCGTCGCCGCCCGCGAGCCTATAATAGATCTTGCTGGTGGTAGCGTCGCGATAGTTATTGGCAGGCGCGTCCTCGTTGCAGGCAAAGATTTCCTGTCCGTGGCGGTAAGGATCAAAGTCACCGACATGCTGCGCGTCGCCGTGTCCGAGACCGGTGGTGCTGAGTCCCTTACCATTGTCGTCGATGACCATGGAGCCAAAGCAGATCTCGTCGCGTCCGTCCCAGTCGACATCAGCAATGGTATAGTTGTGGTAGCCCTGTCCATACCAGGGACTTCCCGGCGTGTTGCAGGTCCAGCGCCACCGTGTGGAGAGGTGGTGCGTTGCCGGATCCACATCGAGGGCTATCATCTTGTGGCGGGTGTAGATACCACGTGCGAGGAAGATACTGGGCTTATGACCGTCGAGATAGGGAGCACCGAAGAAGTTCTTCGAACTGCGGTGACCGTAGCCGTCGCCCCAGGCCTTGGCAAGATTCGTCTCGCCGTCCTCCAGTCGCTTCAGAGGATAGTCCATATAATCGGGGTGTGCGGCGGGTCCTATCTGATAGGGCTCACCGGTTTGCCCATTGAGATAGAGCAGATATTCAGCACCCGAATGTACGAAGAACTCAGCCATGGAACCGTTCTGGCAGTCGGCGCGATAGTTCTTCGACTTGTCGCCGACAACGATGGTCTTGCCCGTAGCGGTGTGAAGGATGGTACCATCGGCAGCGCGCATGATGCACTCTGCCTTGCCGTCACCGTCCCAGTCATAGGCAGCGATATTGGTCTCGTTGTGCTGAAAGTCGCAGAGGTTGGGTCCGCAGTCGATCCACCAGAGCAGATCGCCGTTGAGCTTAAACACCTCGATGCGATCGAAGTCGGGACCATCGGGTTTGTTCTTGGGGTCGTCGGTGGTGCAGAGCTCCTTGACGATGAGTTCCATCTCGCCGTCACCGTCTACATCCGCAATGGTGGCGTCGTTGGGCTGATAGACATCGGTGACATCAGTCTTTCCGTCGTTGGAGAGACGTTTGGGCTTGGCGATCTCGAGATAGTCATGCGCCAACACAGCGGCAGGCTTAGAACCGGCGGTCTGCTCCACTCCTTTTATAATAGGGCGCACGGTATAGGTGCTACTGGTAGTACCAGCCGGATCGGTATAATTAGATATGGTGAGGGGGGTGTCGTTGACCTTCACACCATCACGGTAGAGGTTATAAGTGACAGCGTAGTATTCCTCCGCATTGATGCGCCAAGAACAGAAGACGCCACCCGACGTCTTCACGGCGACAAGACCGCGGTCGAGCTTGTCTGTCACACGCTGTGCTTGGGCACCTGTGGACAGAAACATGGCCAGCAGCCCTACCAGGATGTATTTCTTTCTCATAGGAAAACGAATTAGATCTTTATGTTATTAGATATTGCATTTCTCAAACGATATTGCAAAAATACGCAGATCCTACCGTCCGTCTATGGTATAAGCGTACATTAATTGGTAATATTGTACGTTCGTTTCAGAAATCTTTCGTAACTTTGCAATACTAAAACTAAACTACACTAACATCTTGCACACCTATTATATATATATGCGAGCATTATTGCTCGTCGCCGTACTCTGTCTTCCGGCCAGCCTCCTGGGTGAGCGCATGCCCGGCCGCCTAAAGATGACACATATCACCTCGGCACAAGGACTGCCGGGCAACACCATTCGCGACATCGTGCAGGACGACGATGGCTTCCTCTGGATGGCGGGCACCAACGGACTGGCTCGCTACGACGGCTATCGCTTCGTACCATTCAACAACTTCGGGTCACAAGGACAGAACGCATTGCCGCAGCACATCGGCAAACTCTATCTCGACCGCAGTCACCACACGCTGTGGCTGAGCACGTCGACCTATACCCACGCCTGTCTTGACCTGAGCAGCGGACGTTTCGTCGACTTCACCGGCCGGCACGACACCGAGCGTCCTTACCGCAAAGCCCTCGCCGTGGCCGACGGCGTGTGGATGAGTAGCAACACACTGGGACTGCGCCATGTCATCCAGCAGGGCAACCGCTTCCATATCGTGGACTACACCACCAAGAACCACCGACTCCTGAGCGACCGTGTGCTCACCATTGAGGAAGACACGCAACACAACATCTGGGCGGCCACCGACCGGGGACTCGCACGCATCGACAACCACGGCCGCGCACGCATCCTGCTGCCACACGTCAACTTCTTAGGCTGCTATGCTAACGGCAACCGCGTACTCGCTTTCAGCAAAATCAACCAAACCGCTTATGTCTTCGACCTTGGCGGACGTCTGCTCTGCCGCACCACCTTGCCGCAAAACATCGGACACATCGGAGCCATCAAGGGCTATGTGCACTGGCAGGGACAATGGCTGCTCTGCGCTGGCGAGGCCTCTCTGCTGCTGCAACCGAAGCGGCTGGGCAAAGGCTTCGCATGGATATGGAGCCGTCCGCAATCACTGCAAATTCCAAAAGGTGCCGTACAAAGCACAGTCGACGGACTGCAGTTCGTCGCCAATCAAAGCGGAAATCTATGGATATTCCCACAAAAAGGACCTGTCAGGAAGCTCGATCTCATACCCGGACTGAAAGCCAACAAGGAGCGCAACACCATCTTCGCCGTCACCCAAGGACACGACGGGAAATACTATATCGGCTCCTACGGCGGCGGACTCTTTGTCTATGACTATGCCACAGGCCACATCGACCACTACACTGCCGCTGACCGCGATGCCATCATCCCCTCGAACTATATCATCAACGTGGCCACTGACCGCACGGGATCCATCTGGGTGAGCATGGAAAATGCCGGTGTGGTCTGTCTCACACCCTCGGACAACAGTGCCGCCTTTGATCTCATTGACGCACAACGGCAGGGCGACTGGACCAACTTCGTGCGCTATCTCTATCTCAGCCCGCAAGGACAACTGATGGTGATGGCGAAGGACAACCAGCTCTACTCCTACGACATGACGCAGCACGCTTTTGCTTACAAGGGAGCCGTCACGGCTACGATCCTCAACAGCCTCACCGACAGCCAGCACCATACTTGGTTGGCCACACGCGGCAATGGCGTCTGGCGCGACGGACAACAGATGACACTCTATGTCAGGGGTAAGCGCGTAGAGATCAACGACTTCTACGCGCTGGCCGAAGACCGTCTCGGACGCATGTGGATAGGCAGCTGGGGACAAGGTCTCTTCCTGGTGAAAGCCATCCGGGGCAACCGACTCGACGTCGACAACATCATTAGCAATCAATACAACGAGAGCCGCATCCACGACATCACCATCACGCCATCAGGACTGATGGTGGTGGCAACCTTCAACGGCATCTATGCCGCAAACATCAACCATCGAGACATCCGACCGCAGGACTTCCATTGGTACGGCGTGCTCAACAGACGCTTCCCCACCGACGAAATCACCTGCGTGTGCGCCACCACGCCCACCACAGTATGGGTAGGCACGGTAGGCGGTCTTATCCGTTGCGACTTCTCCAAAGGGCTGGACAAGATGACCTACCATGTACTCTCTGAGCGCAACGGCTTATCGAACAACAACATCAAATCGCTCATCACCGACCGCTATGGCTATCTGTGGGCTGGTACCGACAACGGACTCTCACGTATAGATCCACACGACAACTACATCCGACGCTACCAGCTCACCAACGACGTACTGGGCAACACCTTCGCCGAGAACTGTGCGCTGCGACTACCCGACGGCCGCATCATCTTCGGCACGGGCAACGGCATGGTCACCATCAACCCCGCACATGAGCAACTCCACCGCCGGCTCGCCGCGCCACACGTGCTCATCACCGACCTGCTCATCAACGGCATCTCCATCTACGAGGGACTTGACTCCGTCGTACTCGCCCGTCCGCTGCAAAGCACAGCCAGGCTCACGCTCAGCCACACGCAAAACTCGCTCACCATCCACTTCTCGTCCTTCGCCTACAGCAACATGCAGGCGCAGCTATACCAATATTATATGGAGGGCGTCGACCATCAGTGGCGACCGGTGACAGCCACACCCCACGCCGAATACTCCAATCTCGCCCCCGGCACCTACGTCTTCCACGTGCGTGCCGTGACGCAGGACGCCGTGGGACCGGAGCGTGTGCTCACCATCCACATCAGCGAGCCGTGGTACAACACGTGGTGGGCTTGGGCGTTCTACCTCGCGCTCATTGCCGCCATCATCCTCTACATCTCTCGCAGCGCACGTGAGCGGCTGCAACTCCACCAGCAGATGAAGATGGAGAAACAGCTCACCGAGATGCGCACCTCGTTCTTCACCCACGTCACCCACGAGTTCCGCACGCCCCTCGCCGTGCTCTCCTATGCGGTAGAGAACATCGCCAAACCCGAGAAGCCCTCGCGCAAGGACATACAGACGGCACAGCGCGGCATACACCGACTCATGCGCCTCGTCAACCAGTTCCTCGAATTCCGGCGCCTCAACACGGGCAACATCCGGCTGCAAGTCGAGAGCGGCGACATCATCGCCTTCCTCCGCGACATCTACCAGGACCTCTGGGGCATGGCCACACAAAAGCATCTGAACTATAACTTCGTGACCTTTGCCAAGTCGTTCGACGTGGCTTTCGACCCACAGGCTGTGGAGACCATCGTCTACAACCTGCTCTCCAACGCCGTGAAATACACGCCCGAGAAGGGAGAGGTGACGATCTCCGTCCGACAGGACACTACGGCGCGCCAGCTCGTCATCACCGTAGAAGACGACGGACCGGGGCTCAGCACCGACCAGCAAGAGCGTGTCTTCCATCCTTATATGAGCGGCTATGTCTCGCACAACGGCATGGGCATCGGACTCTACACGGCCTACAACATGGCCAAGGTCCACCACGGCACGCTTGTCTATCAGCGCGCCTCCACTGAGGGCGGCTCCCGGTTCATCCTTTCCATCCCCGACAACGACGAGAGCTACACGCTGGAAGAATATCAAAAAGAGCCGCAATGCCACGACAACGATGAGGACCACAGCCAGAGCTTGCAAATCATACAAGACATGGCACCCAACGCGCTCAACCATCAGCTCGTGGCCATTGTCGAGGACGCACCCGACATGCAGGAGCAGATCAAGACTGAGGTAGGCAAATATTTCCGCACCGTGACCTACAGCACCGGTGAGGATGCCGTGCGCGACATCGCCTTGCAACATCCCGACCTGCTGCTTTGCGACATCATGCTTCCCGGCATCAACGGTTACGACACCATCAGTGCCATCCGAAAACAAAAGGGTATGGACGACCTCCCCGTGATCATGCTCACCGCCCTCGACGACGAGGAGCATCAGATCAAAGGCTATCAGGCAGGAGCCGACGACTATATGGTCAAGCCATGCAACTACCGACTGCTCATCGCCCGTGCCATGCAGCTCATCAAGTGGAGGCAGCAGCGAAACAAGCAACAGCCCTCAAAGGAACACAAGACAACGGCGTCGCCCACTGTCACCCTGTCGTCGGCCGACGAGGTGATCCTCACCAGTCCTGCCGACAAGCGTTTCCGCGAACAGGTCGAAGTGCTTGTGGGGCAGCATCTCACCGATCAGAACTTCTCCATAGACCAGCTCGCCGCCATGATGTCCATGGGACGCACGAAGTTCTACGGCAAGATGAAGGAGCTCTATGGCATGTCGCCCAACAAATATCTGATGAAGCGACGCATGGACAAAGCCGCCGCCCTCCTGCTCGAAGGCAAGTACACCGTCTCGGAAGTCAGCTACCGCGTGGGCATCCCCGACTCGTCGTACTTCAACAAATGCTTCAAGGCCGCCTTCGGCACGGTGCCAAGCAAATACAGGGGGATAGCAATGTGAGATAGCGGATTGAGTTGCGGGAATAACTGCTTGAATTAGCAGTTCTGTTCGCCTGGTTACAACGTAAGCGTATCGGCATTCACGTATTGTCACAAAAAAAACTGATCAAGAGAGGAGGCTTGTCCAGTTTTGTTAGTCTTTTGTGGAAGGTTGCCAACGGTCTGGCAATAGGTTTCTATAATTCTCCAATGGAGTGTTGGACTGCCATTTAGCCGTCTTGTCAAGGATGTCAGTGAGGTAGTCGAAGAAGTTGAGGTGGTTCATCTTGGCAGACAATGCCAGGGTATAGAGCACGGCGGCGCGTTCGGCTCCCTTATGGGAGCCGAAGAAGAGTGAGCTCCTTCTGGACATGGAGAAGTAGCGGTTCATCCGCTCGACCAGATTGTTGTCAAGGGCCGTGTCGCCTCTCTTGAAGATGTCGACCACAGCCTCCCATTCGTTGTTGAAGTAGCTGGCGGCATTGGACAACTCGCTGTTTGGAAGCAGGTCCAGCTTTTTCAGTATTTCATCGAGCTTGTCCTTTATCTCTGCCAGTATGGCGGGGGCGTACTGTTGTCGCCATTTGAAGTTGTCCTCCACCGTCCAACTGTTTTCTCCTATCTTGTGTTTGTGATCTTCGTGGTAGAGTTTGTTGATGAGTCTGACCATTTCCTTGGCTTCCGGCTCGGCGTCCATGCAATCAATAAACTTCCTCTTGATGTGCTGCAGGCAGGCTATCCTTATTACTCAACTTTCGCAAGTGAATAATCCGAGACATATAGGTGCATAAAAATAGCTAAAGGCTTCCGTAAATCGCGGAAAATCAGTATCTTTGTAGTGTCAACAAACAAAGCACCAAATACCTTTAGCTATGCGCAAAGATACATCAATTTTCTCAGAACTACAAGAAATTTTCCTGCAAAATGACAGCCACAAGGCAATAAACAGGATTATGTACTTCATGAATTCAATAAAAATACGTGAGACTCAGATAGGAATATGCAAAAAGGAGAACTGCAAGTTCACCGTACTGCAGGTTTTCCGTCTTCTGTTGCTATTTCCGTTCTTCAGCGTCAAGGATGCCTTCCATTATAGTGCATCCGCCCTTGGCAGAGTTTTCGCCTGTGAGAAAGACATGTTTTATCGTTTCATGGAGGATGATGGCATAGACTGGCGCAACATACTCTATGTCATCAACAATCAGCTGGTGAACCGTCTTTCTATCCGCTCAGACTCTCAAAAGAGCAAGCTTCCTGTTTGCCTAATTGCAGATGACACGGACATGCCAAAGACAGGCTTTCGTATGGAGTTGATGGGCCGGATCCACTCCCATGTGCTCGGCAAGAGCATTCTCGGCTTTAAGGGGCTGTTCCTCGCCCGTACGGACGGCAAGACGCAAACCTTGCTTGACTGCGCCGTGGTTGGCGAGGATGGCGACAATCCTGATCGTCCGCGCAGTATGTCAAAAGAACAGGTCGGCAAACAATACTCCAAGGATCGTGCCAGTGACAGCCACGGGCAGACGCGCATAAATGAATACAGCATGGACAAGCAGACCAAACTGCGTGAGATGGTGGCGTATGCCATCAAGAAAGGACAGAGGTTCGACTACCTTCTGGTTGACAGCTGGTTTACATGCAAGGAACTCGTACATTTTATTAAGCGGAGACATTTCAACTGCCATCTCCTTGGAATGATAAAGATGGGGAACACCAAGTACCGCTCCGACAAATATGGTGATCTTACTGCCAAAGGGTGTATCGACAAACTACGGCGTATAAAGAAAGGCATACGGTATAGCCGGAGTCTGAACTGCTATTATGGTGAGATGGTAGTTAGTGTTCACTGAATTAACAAAAGGGCATAGGACCTGTATAGAATTTTAACTTGCAGTTTCTGCCCCAAGGTTATAATATGAAGACAAAAGTCGATTTTCTCAAAAAGGCAAAGACAAAGTTCCCTAAGGAACTTCATCACGTTTTTGACAAAGTAGCACATTCCTGTCCAGCATTCAGCTGTATTGGGAAGCTTGGCTCGTATGTTGTCGGCTCTGTAGATTCTCTTGCCGGTGCCGAAGGAGCATTCGACTTCGTTTCTGTCCCCGATGGCCTTGGCCATGTTGTCGTAATATTCGGGCGGTCTGGGCTCTTTTGGCGGCCTGCCGAGAGGCTTGCTGTAGGTCTTAATCTCATTGGCTTTCAAGAAGTCCCGGTTAGCCTTATTCATATATATCTTGTCAGCGAGGATGGTAGCTGGAAGGCAACCAAAGCGCTGTTCGAACAAGCGAGTGTGGAGCTCCAAGTCGGAGCTCTCGTTATATGCATCCCAACTATGATGATCAACGAACGAATAGCCCTTGTAGATGCTTACGCCAATCTTGGCACCAAACTCGACCTTTGCCTTTGCCTTGCCGCGGACGATAGGTCTTATGTGAGGCTGAAAGATGCTGACGATGCGGTTGGCACATGTATGTGTTCCATTGGCGAGCATCTCCTGTTGTTGGGCATACATGTCAAAGGTGGCGTTGAGTGTATGCTGCTCATAGTTCGTCAGAAGAGCCTTGCAGCCCGTGTGGTTGACAAAAAGCTCAACTATCTGCTTGAGCTCCTTGTTCAGGCAACTAAGCATGTAGGACTTGGTCCGGCGGACAAGTTCACCGCCTTTCTTTTTCATCTTTACAAGTACGAGATAGGCCCTGCGGGAATCTTTGTAAGAAGTGTGCTGATCACGAATCTTCAGTGCCTTGCAAATACTATGTATGTATCTGTCCACAACTTTACAACCGTCATGGATAATATCAACATCTACGGGATAACGTACCTCTGCATTGGCACACGTGGCATCCATCTTCAACACCCCTTTATGGATTCTGCCCTTCGAGTCTTTAAACTCCTTGACGAAAGGGTCATCCTCTACGATATCTTTCTTGCTCTCATCCTTGGTGGCTCCGTTGTCATTCTTTGCTCCGGCATTCCCATCGTCGCTCTTGTCCTTGTGCAGTTCCGCTTCGGCCTTGCGCCTTCTCTGCTCTTCAAGCAATCGGACGGTCATTTCGTTTATCTCCTCATCGGTGATGCGCTTACGGACTGTGACAAACAAAGATGGATCGAAAATAGGTTGGTCGGTCAACTCCGACAGACCACACATATATTGCATATAAGGATTCTCCTGGATAATCCTGATGGTCTCCTCATCAGAGAGATTCATCTTGTGCTTGATAATCATCGCAGCAATGATCATTCTGGCAGGTTTGTTGCCTGCGCCCTTGTCCTTGTTATGCAGTTTGGAGTTATAGACTTTCTCCAGTTCAGCCCAAGGAAGAGTATCGCCGAGTACGACCCAACTCCAGATCATCAAGCGACGACCTGAAGATGTCCAGCGCCAATTGTCTGTTTTTATTCTGCGACGTATACTTCATCTTCTGTCTCCTTTAACACCACAAAGATACAAACAAATTGTTAAATCACCAAGTAAAAACGTTACTATTTTCTGAATATCAGAACGTTATATTTATTCAGCGAACACTAGTTACGCTTGACGGCGTGCGTGTGAAATTGTTCTTCTGCCGGATGGGAAAGCATGGCAAGTGGCACGGATTGCTTACCACGAATACAGCCCTGGATTTCTTCTGCGCATATCGGATATATGCCATGCGCTGGGTTATTGAAGTCAGTTTTGAAGAGATGAAAGGTTATCTCGGATTGGGAAAATGCCAGGCCCGCAACTTCACGGCGCAAATTGCCAGCATCTCACTGACAATGTTGCAATACAACATTCTATGCTTTATGAAGCGGTTTGACTCTTATGAGACCATTGGAGGATTGTTCGGAGAGACAACAATCGGAACGGCTGAACTCACTATTGTCGACAGAGTTTGGCTGCTTATTGTTGAAGTCGTGACTGAGATTGCTGGACTGATATCTGCTGACTACAACGAGCTGATGCGGGCGGCCATCTGTGGGAACTCACATCTGCACGCCATGTTCGTGCATGAATATGCAGAATTAGAACACCAAAAATTCACTTGCGAAAGTTGAGTAGTTCATTACTGTGACTTATTCTTCTATTAACTCAAAATGCTGAAAGTCCTTGCACGAAGTCCAGTCGCCGCCCCACTCGAAGCCGGCCTCGGTGAAGAGGCGGAAGCAGAGGTCGTCGTGGTCTATCTTGTAGGGGAAGTCCCACGTGCGGTCGCAGTACTGCTCGGCAGTGGCGGGCTGGATGTAGCGGGTGCCGTCGTCGCGGTCTTTGTAGTAGGGATTGTAGAGCGTGTTGATGTCGATGGCCAGTCCGCGGGCGTGCTTCGAGAGTTTCGTGGTGCCGGCGATGGCGCGGTAGCAGAAGGACGACGAGTTGTTGTCGCGCATCTGGGTCTCATCATCGGCATCATACACATCGGGCAGGAGCATCCGCTGGATGGGGTATTTGGCATCGAACAACTGGCGGAGGATGGTGGCCACGCGGTCGGCAATCTGCTTGTTCACTATCATCTCGCCGACGTGCATCTGGTTGTCGTAGTCCCAGTGCAGAGCGCGGATGTGACGCAGGTCGTC
>DLDU01000067.1:0-474 GCA_002481295.1 Prevotella sp. UBA7764
CAATACCCTCCAAACATTTCCCATGTTTTTTTGAAGAAAAGACATAAGTTTTCCAAAAGATTGACAAAAATAGCCATAGACACATTATATATTATATAGCAAGAAGACAAGCTCTATGTTTTTAGACAGAAAGACATAAAGAACATATTTTTCTTTTTAGACAGAAAGACACATAAAGAACATGTTCTTCTTTTTAAGACAGAAAGACATAAAGAACATATTCTTTTTTTTAGACAGAAAAGACACAAAGAACATAATTTTAAAGTCAGAGCAACAAAGGAACAAATTCTTAAAGACAGAGGGACTGATTCGCTCTGCCTAAAAAGAAATAGAACTAAGAACATGAATGACCATGAATTGCCCACAAATTATTCATGAATTAATAATTGATGAGAAATTCGTGGGCAATTCATGGACTTTCGTGTGAGGGTAAGAGCCTGTTCACAAATAGCGTCCGTTGTAAAATATGTCTTT
>DLDU01000067.1:562-19501 GCA_002481295.1 Prevotella sp. UBA7764
CTGTCGTAACTTCTGACAATAAATCGCGGCTGAGAATCGATTCTTTTGAACGAAGACCCATGCCGACCGGATTTACGCCAAAACAAGACTATTTTGCAAATCACTAACAGTCAACCAGTTACAACAAAAGCACCGTTGTCAATCGAGAAAAAGTCTGTTTTTTGTCTGTCAAACAACTGAGATGACACGCACAAACAACCGAGATGACCTGCATAAACAACTGAGATGACACGCACAAACAACTGAAATGACAGCAAGAATGCACTTTAGAGGGCGAGAAAGCATTGTTTTTTGCAGGAAGGAAACAAAAAAATAGTCCGCTCAACTCTAGATTGCAAGTTGAAGCGGACAGGCTTTTGTCAAATAAAAACAATATTCTTTATTCTGCCGACGGCGTTATCTGAGCCAGCAACTGGCGGAGTTCTTCAAACGTGTTGGCCACCTGGATATACTGTGTATAGCTGCCACGAATCATTCCCTTGGCCTGCAGATCATCGAGCAGCGTCACGAGTGAATCCCAAAAGCCGCCAATATTGTAAAGAATCACCATTTTTTGGTGATAACCGATGGTGTGGGAAGCAGCTACAGTAAAGAGTTCATCAAGCGTGCCGATACCCCCGGGCAGCGCCACAGCCACGTCGCACTGCACCAGCATGAGATGTTTGCGGTCATCAAGGTTGTCGCAGGGGATCTCAACGTCGACATATTGGCTCTGTCGGCCTCCTTTCTCCACAAGCGTAGGGATGACACCGATTGTCATGCCGCCACCTTCGTGTACGGCACGTCCGACACATTCCATCAGTCCACTGTTGCATCCGCCATAGACAAGCGTATGCCCCTCTTCCGCCATCCAGTGCCCGAGCTCCTCTGTTTTTTTGAAGTATAGAGAGTCTATGCTGTTATTAGCAGAACAAAAAACGGCTATTTTCATCTTACGTTACTTATTATCCAAGATATTGTCTGAGCGTTACCGCATATTTGCTGTTGCGGATCTTGCGCAGTGCTTTTTCCTTGACCTGCCGTATACGCTCACGGGTCATGCCCATCTCGTCTGCGATTTCCTCCAGGCTTTTCTCCATGCGGCCGATGCCAAACGACTCGGTGATGATGCGTCGCTCCCGGTCGTTGAGCACCTCCTTGAGCAAGTCGTTGATGAAGAGATTCATCGACTCGCGGTCGAGCGAGCTGTCGGAGCGTGAGTCAGCGTCGTCGGAGGAGAGCGTGTCAGCCAGCGAGTTGTCGTCATCCTCACTGATTGGAGCGTCGATGCTCGTCGAACGGCCGTTGGCCTCAAAGGCGGAGATCACCAGATCCTCGTCGATTCCCGTCATCGTGGCGAGCTCGTGTGTAGACGGCACACGCCCATGTTCCTGGAGGAACTGCTCCGTGGCTCTGTTGACCTTACCGGCGATACCGACTTGGTTAAGCGGCACGCGCACGATGCGACTCTTGACCGCCAAGGCCTCCATGATGCTTTGGCGTATCCACCACACAGCATAAGAGATGAACTTGAAGCCGCGTGTCTCGTCGAACTTTTCAGCGGCTTTGACGAGTCCCACGTTTCCTTCGTTGATCAAATCGGTGAGCGAGATGCCCTGATGCTGGTATTGCTTAGCTACAGAAACGACAAATCTCAGGTTGGCACTGACGAGTCTGTCGCGTGCGCGCTCCCCGGCGGGTCCGCCTTGGTGGATGGCATGTGCCAACGTGGCTTCCTCGTCGGGAGTCAACATCGGTTCACGGGCAATCTCAGTGAGGTATCGGTCAAGGGCCTCACTGTTTCGGCTCGTGATATTCTTTGTGATCTTTAGTTGTCTCATCATAGAGGTTCTGGCTAGTTATGTGTTATTTATAGTTTGACGGCAAAGTTACTACATTTTTTTCAAAACGATGCAAAAAGGCAAATAAATCATCATGAAATATGATAATCGTGCAAAAAAGAGGCAGTTTCTGCCTGTTTTTTGCACGATCAGCTCAGTCTGGCCAACAGATTGTAATCCAAGGCTATTCTATTCTTTGGCTTGCCTGTACATATCCCTCAGTTGTCCTCTCGAAACGCCAAGGACTATCAAACGGTCGAGATCTTTGCGGGCTTCGTCATAGCGTCGCAGGGCAATGAGCAGATCGGCACGCGCCAGCAGCCAGTCGCGGTTATCGGGTTGCCGTCGCAGGGCCTCGCCATAGTCATAGGCCGCCAGTTCCTTCATGTCACGCTCCTTTTCTATGCCTGCTCGCGCGGCCCAGGCAGTTGCCGAGTCGGGGTAGGTCGAAACGAGCATGTTCACACCGTCCATTGCCTCGGTATAGTGATGATCCTTTTGATTGAGCAGTGCCAGCCCCAGACGCGCGTCGAAGTTGCCGGGCACCACACGCAGCACAGTCTCGTAGTCGAGCCGTGCGAAGTTGTAGCGCCGCAACTGTGTGTTGGCATAGGCGCGATAGTATCTTGCTGCCAGATTGTCGGGATGGTGGTTGATCACCCAGTCGTATTCGTCTTTGGCATACTGCCATTCGCCCAGCTGCATGTTCCACGCGGCCTTGCGGAGCCTCAAGTCAACTGAGTCGGGATGATAAGACAGCTGTTCCATCGCCAGCTTCAGACTGTCGCGCAGAGCCTTTCGGTCTTCCTGTGCCAGCGAAGGCAGACGCAGCAAAAGGCTCAAAGCCATAACGAGGAATGTTCTATTGTTCATCATATAAAATTGTTTTCGGCAAAGTTAGGACTTTTTTGTGCTTTCGTCTTCAATTCTAAGGCTAATAATGAATAAAAAAGAGAAAAAACGAGTAACTTTGCATATAAAATACAGAAAAGCCCCGTCTGGGACTCCCATATATTAATCGTTTTATAGTAGAAAGATGAAATCGGATATCGAAATTGCACAGTCGACAGTTCTCCGTCCCATCAACGACATCATCGGGCAGTTGGGTATCGACCCGGAGAAGACTGAAGGCTACGGTAAGTACATCGCCAAGGTGGACATCAGTGCCATCCAGGAAGAAGCCGTGCGCAAGCACCACCTCATCCTCGTGACCGCTATCAGTCCCACCAAGGCCGGCATCGGCAAGACGACGGTCAGCGTGGGTCTGGCGCTCGGCATGAACGCCATCGGCAAGAATGCTGTCGTGGCACTGCGTGAGCCTTCCCTCGGTCCCTGCTTCGGTCAGAAAGGCGGTGCCGCCGGCGGGGGCTATGCACAAGTGCTGCCTATGGACAAGATCAATCTCCACTTCACGGGCGACTTCCATGCGATCACCTCGGCCAACAACATGATTGCAGCCCTGCTCGACAACTATATCTATCAGCACGCTGCCGACGGATTCGCACTGAAAGAAGTACTGTGGAAGCGTGTCCTGGACATCAACGACCGTGCACTCCGACATATCGTCACCGGTCTTGGTCCCCGCACCAACGGCATGATCGCCGAGACAGGCTTCGATATTACGCCCGCATCCGAGATCATGGCGATCATGTGCTTCGCCACCAGCGTGGAGGATCTGCGCCGTCGCATCGGCAATATCCTGCTCGGCATACAGTACGACGGCACACCGTTCTATGTCAAGGACATGGGCGTGGAAGGTGCCATCACCGTACTGCTCAAGGATGCCCTCAACCCCAACCTGGTACAGACGACAGAAGGCACCCCGGCTATGGTGCACTGCGGACCTTTCGCAAACATTGCCCACGGCTGCAACTCTGTGGTTGCCACACGCTGCGCGCTGACCTACGGCGACTACGCCATCACGGAGGCCGGCTTCGGTGCTGATCTGGGCGCAGAGAAATTCTACGACATCAAATGCCGCAAGGCCGGACTACAGCCGGATCTCACCGTGCTCGTGGTGACGCTCAAGGCTCTGAAAATGCACGGCGGTGCCAGCTACGACAAGATCAACGAGAGCAACATCGACGCAGTGAAGAAGGGAATGTGGAACCTCGACAAGCACGTGGAGAACCTGCGTCGCTTCGGCCAGACGGTCGTCGTAGCCTTCAACCGCTATGCCGACGACTCGTATGAAGAGATGGAGGCCGTGCGTCGCCATTGCGAGGAGGACCTGCACGTGATGTTTGCCGTCAACGACGCTTATGCTGAGGGCGGAAAAGGTGCGGCAGCACTGGCCCGTATGGTCGTCGGCGCTGTGGAGAAAGAGCCTTCCGAGCCTTTACAGTTGCTCTACCAAGACGAGGACAGCGTGGAAGACAAGATCGCTGCCGTGGCCAAGAAGATCTATGGTGCCGGCAAGATTGTCTACAGCAAAAAAGCCAAGCAACAACTGCAGCTGATCGAGCAATTGGGCATCAGCCGTTATCCGGTCTGTATTGCCAAGACACAATACAGCTTCTCCACCGACGCAAAAGCCTACGGCCCCACCGACGGCTTCACGATGGAAATAGACGACATCGTCATCAACAATGGTGCTGAGATGCTCGTGCCCGTGGCCGGCAGCATGATGCGTATGCCGGGCTTGCCCAAAGATCCGCAAGCCAACCACATCGACATCGTCGACGGCAACATCGTGGGATTGTCGTAAGACTGATAAAAATAGAAACTATATAAAAAGAATAGGAGAAGAGTCAGCCCTCTTCCCCTATTCTTTTTTTATATTTATTTCCTGTTGATATTCTTGGCCAAATACTCACTGACCAGCTCCACCGCCCGGTAGGAATCCTGACCGAAGCCATGGTCAAAGCCCGGGAGCTCGTCGTATTCACTACCCTTCCATATATTGTGGAAGCGCTCACCGTAGGTATAGGGTACGATGCGGTCGCCGGTACCATGTACGATACAGGCCGGACCTTGATACTTAGCTGCCGTCTCGTAGATCGGTAAGCGGAAAGCCGTGCGCACATAGTTGCGGCCCAACTTCAGATGACCGCCCATCAAGTTGATCACTGCCGGAGGATCAAGCGGATCGTAAGTAGTGCCGAAGGTATTGCCGCGAATGGCATCTTCGCGCAGCACAGCGGCAGGAGCCATCAGTGCTACGGCGGCGACACGTTTCTCGCCAAGCTCGCCTGCTGTCATGCTGGCAACGACGCCACCCTGAGAATGGCCGACCAGTGCCACGCGCGTGCTGTCAGCCCAAGGCTGCGAGCAGACATAGGCATATACCTTCTTCGCATCTTCAATCTCGTTGGGCACGGTCATCTCCTCAAATTTCCCTTCGCTCTCGCCATGGCCGTTGAAGTCGAAACGTACCGTGGCGATCCCATGGCGCAGCAAAGAGTCGGAGAGCAGTGTCATCAGCTGGGTATTTTTGTTACTACTGAACCCGTGCATTATGATAGCGGTCGGCATGCGCCCCGTCACACCTTCCGGACGGCTGACAATAGCAGACAGTTTGCCTTTGCTGCCTTCAATGGCGACTTTCTCATCGATAGCCTTTGCCTTGCCCTCAGGAAAGAGTTCGGTCAGCGTTCGTTCCAGCTTCGGCCACAGCACAGTGCTCAGCACCACCTTGCCCTGTGGGTCGATGAGCACCATCGAGGGAATCCATTTCACGCCATAGGTCTTGGAGATCTGGGCATCGTGGAACTTCACAAGCTCGCTGACCTGCGTCCAGCGAATGCCATACTTCTGCAAGGCTTTCTTCCAGTTCTGTGCATCGGTATCGAACGACACCCCGACAAACTCCACGCCCTTGCCATGGAAATGGTCATACATCCTGAGCATCTCAGGGATGTCGCGACGGCAGTCGGGACACCAGGAAGCCCAGAAGTCGAGGACAACATATTTTCCACGCAACCTCGAGAGTTTGAAAGTCTTGCCGTCCACAGTCTTCATCTTGAAGTCAGGAGCCTCGCTGCCCGCCTTCACCAAATCGGTGGCATACTTACTGTCGAAATCCTGCGGCATCGTCATGGCTGCATCGTGCCGCTGATCTTGCCCCTGTGCGGCAGTCCGCACAGAGGACAGTGGCGACAACAGCAACAGCAGGGCACAGAGTCCCTGCGTGATCATTCTCTTTTTGTTTCTTGTCATTGTCTTTTTGTCTGATTCTATATCTGATTTGTTGTTAGCAATGATGAATCTGACGGATGCGTCATATCTATCTGACAAAAATAGCCAAAAAAGCAGGGATTGCCAACGCAATCCCTGCTTTTTTATTATTCTTTATCCTTTTCGTAGCGCTTGAGCACACTCATGAACTCATCGCCCGTGATCGTCTCCTTGCTCAGCAAGATCTTGGCAGCAGCGTTCATCTCCGGCTCATGGGCTTTGATGATGCTGACAGCCTTGTCATGAGCCTGTCGGATGATGTCGCGCACCTCGGTGTCGATGTCCTTTGCTGTCTCCTGCGAGCAAGTCAAACTGCTGGCACCACCAAGATACTTATAGCGTTGCTGCTCGAGTTGCATCATGCCGAACGTGTCACTCATGCCATAGGTCGTGATCATGGCACGAGCCAACTGTGTAGCCTTCTCGATGTCGTTGGAAGCACCTGTCGTACATGTGTGGCACATCACCTCCTCAGCAGCACGCCCTCCGGTGAGTGTGGCAATTTGGTTGAGCATCTCGGTCTTGCTCATCAGGTGCTTCTCTCCACTGTCGACCTGCATGGTATAGCCCAGTGCGCCACTCGTACGCGGCACAATGGTGATCTTTTGCACCGGCGCGGAATGGGTCTGCATGGCTGCCACCATGGCATGTCCGAGCTCATGATAGGAGATGATGCGCTTCTCCTCAGGCGAGATGACGGCACCCTTCTTCTGTTCACCAGCAATAACCGTCTCCACACTCTCCTCGATGTCATCGGTCTCGACCTCGCTCTTACCAAGTCTCACGGCACGCAGAGCAGCCTCGTTGACGATGTTGGCGATGTCGGCGCCACTGGATCCGGCAGTAGCGCGACCGACTACATCCAAGTCGATATTGCCGTGTTTTACCTTCTTCAAATGTACTTGGAAGATTGCCTTACGTCCTTCCAGATCCGGCAGCTCCATGATAATGCGGCGATCGAAACGTCCGGGACGCAACAGTGCCTTGTCCAAGCTCTCCGGCCGGTTGGTGGCGGCAAGGATCACCACGCCTTTGGTGGCATCGAAACCGTCCATCTCAGTGAGCAGCTGGTTGAGCGTCTGCTCACGCTCATCATTGCCCATGGCTTGGTCACGGCTCTTGCCGATGGCATCGATCTCGTCGATGAAGATGATACACGGTGCCTTCTGTGCAGCCTGACGGAACAGATCACGCACCTTGGCAGCACCCATACCGACGAACATCTGCACAAACTCGGAACCGGAAATCGAGAAGAATGGCACGTGAGCCTCACCGGCCACAGCACGCGCGATCAGCGTCTTGCCTGTTCCCGGCGGGCCAACGAGCAGTGCACCTTTGGGCAGACGGGCACCCAAAGCCGTGTATTTCCGCGGATTGTGGAGGAAGTCGACGAGTTCCTTGAGCGTTGCCTTGGCCTCGTCCTGCCCGGCGACATCGGCGAAGCGCGTCTTTACGTCACTCTCGGCATAGACTTTTGCACCGGAGTTTCCTAAAGAGAGGAACCCTCCGCTGGCACCCTTCACCATCTTATTGGCTCCCGCACGCCAGATCCAATAGAAGATCAGACCCGGCAGGATCCACCAAAGAAAGAAGTCAACAATGGGAGAATTTTTCTGTGGCAACTGCTTAGTAAAAACGATGTGACCACCCTTGGCAGGACTCTTCGCCTTGAGCAACCGGTCTACCAACTGGGGATCGTTGACCTCGGTGGTACGGAAATACTGCTTGCCTTTCTTTCCTGCTACCTCATAATAGATGCGGCCCTCCTTGATGTTGACGCTCGTGACCGTTCCTTTGTCCACAGCTGTGATAAAAGTGTTGTAGTCAGCATCCTTCACGGGCTGGTTACCGACGTAGGGGAAAAGCAGACTGTTGAGAAGAATCAAGACCAACAGTCCCACAAAAATACCACTCCAACCGATATTGGGTTGGGGTTTGTTGTTATTGTTCAACTTACTCTGCTTCATGGCATAACGAACTTTGTTTCTACTCCGCCCTCTGCAAAGTATATGCCAAACAGGCAGTTAGTCTTTTTTCAAGCTTTTCTCTTTCAAAGTCTTCTCCATGACTTGTCGCCCATAAGCAATAATCTCGTCGGCACGCGTAAAGTCGAAGAGACCAAAGGCGTCCATCGGTATGTCAGCAAGGATGTCGGGAGGTGTCAGCCGCTCAGCCATCATCGTATTGTTTTGTACCGACAGGCAGGCTACCCGCACAGCCATTCTGACATAATTGCTCGACAATCCTGACTTCATGACTGGTATCCATCGCATCCAAAAGCTACTATTCTCACGCGTTGTCGCAGGTGCGCCATTGCTCTGTGGATATGCGTCGGGTGCACTCGCATTGACGGCGACAAGCAGATCCCCTTTCTTTCTGCTCACCACGTCCAAGGGCAGCGTATCGTGTACACTGCCGTCGACATAGAGTGCGCCGCCTATCTCTACAGGTTTAAAAAAGCAAGGGATAGACACCGAAGCACGTATGGCCTGCGCCAGTTCGCCCTCTCGGAAGACATGGGGTTGCCCACTGATGATATCAGAAGCCACACAAGCATAGGGTATCGGGAGATCCTCGATACGCACCTCTCCCACTATCTGACGCAACTCCTTGAGCAGCCGCTCACCGCTGGCCAGATGATCCAAGCCGGGAGAAACATCCATCATCTTGAGCATCTGCATCTTTGTCAGACGATGCGCAATCGTTTTGAGCTCCTCCATCTTGCCGGCAACAAAGAGTCCACCCACCAGCGCGCCCATCGATGTTCCCGCCACAGAAGTGATATGATAGCCATGCGCTTGCAAGGCCTCAATGGCTCCGATATGTGCAAAGCCGCGCGCGCCGCCACCGCCAAGGACGAGAGCGACATCCTTGGAAGATCTTCTGAAACGCAGAAGGAAAGAGTGGCATGTATCGAGAATGTTCATAAGCTAAAGAGGAAGAAGACCGATGTCCTTATTAGAAATCGAGTCCTATATATATAATAAGGTGTAGAAACAAAGAATCCTTCCCCGTGAGGAAGGATTTTTGATGAGCCTCTTGTCGGATTCGAACCAACGACCCCGAGATTACAAATCACGTGCTCTGGCCAACTGAGCTAAAGAGGCAGGTGGGCAAGCGGTTCTTATCGCGTCGCTACAACCAAGTACCCTTGCTACGTTCCCGTCCTGGGGGATTCCGAGGGAGCTGACCGTAAGAGACTTGCCCATGTCGATCGCATCTGTTTTCGCAAATGCGGGTGCAAAGTTACAATTTTTTCGCCAATCAACGAAGAATGTGTGTCAAAACTTGCCATCATTTAATATTGATTAACAACACGCCCTCACCCATCCAACCTTGTCAGACGCCAACATCTTCACTCGCTTCTTTCCACATTCCCAGGAACAACGGATTCATAGAGAAAATCAAGGGCATACAGCTATGAAACGATGGATATATGAGAAAAAAACTATAACTTTGCAGAGAAAAGTTAGAATCAATCGTGTTGAGTCATGGGAAACGAGAAAAGCGAGGACAGCAAGATGATGGACATGCTCCACGGACCTCTCTTAGGCAAAATGCTGCAAGTGGCTATGCCTTTCGCAGTGAGCAGCATTCTGCAACAGCTGTTTATCTCGATCGACGTGGCTGTGGTAGGGCGCTTTGCGTCGAGTGAGGCACTGGCAGCCGTCGGTGCAAACACCTTTCTCATCAACCTGCTCATCAATCTCTTTGTCGGCATATCGGTCGGTGCCAACGCCGTCATAGCCATGGCCATTGGCGCTCGAGACCGTCACCGTGTGCGCAACGCTGTAGGAACCACATGTGTCATTGCCATAGTATGCAGCTTGCTGCTATTGATCATAGGGCTGACCTTTGCACCTACGATACTTCGCTGGATGGCGACGCCGCAAGAGATTCTTTCCGACGCGACGACCTATCTACGCGTTTACTTTCTGGGTGTACCTTTCTTTATCGTCTTCAACTTTGGCGCCGCCATTCTGCGCAGTAAAGGTGACACACGCCGCCCGCTGTATATGTTGCTTGCCGCCGGCGTGGTCAATACGCTCTGCTGTCTGCTCTTCGTCATCGTTCTCCACTGGAGCGTGGCGGGCGTGGCGGCGGCTACGGGGCTGGCCAATGTGTTCAGCGCCTCGTGCATGATATACGTGTTGCGCCATGAGAGTGGGCCTTTCCGTCTGCAAGCCACTCGACTGCACGTAGACCGTCAGTCACTGCGCCGCATTCTGGTCATCGGCATCCCCACCGGCGTGCAGAGCATGCTCTTCTCCTTCAGCAACGTGTTTGTTCAAACCGGCATCAACAGCTACGGTGCCGCGGCCATCGCAGGATCGTCAGTGGAACAGAACTTTGAATACTACTGCTATTTTCTGATGAGTGCCTTCACGGGCACCGCCGTCACCTTTGTCGGACAAAACTATGGTGCCGGCCTCATCGACCGCTGTAAGCGTGTGTTCTGGTTGAGCATGGCGTGCGGAGCGCTGTTCTGTCTGGCCGGCAACCTGCTGTTCTACAGCGAGCGCGACTTCTTCCTATGGCTGTTCACCACCGATCCCGATGTCACCTCCTTTGCCCGTGAGCGACTGTCCGATGTGCTCATCTTCCAATGGATCGCGGCGAGTTACGAGATTTCGGCTGCATGCCTTCGTGGATTGGGGCATTCGCTGGAGCCTACACTGATTGCTATCTTTGGCACCTGCGTGTTTCGACTGGGTTGGATCTTCTTCTATTGCCCGTCGCATCCCGGCTTCAACCATCTCATGGCCGTGTATCCCATCTCGTGGATACTCACCGGCGTGCTGATGCTCACCGCCTATGCCATCACCCTCCGACAGGTGGCAGCACAACATCGGGCGTAGGTACAGATATATAATAGTGTAAGATTATATGACAATGGTATAGAGTTGTATATATAATAAGGTGTAACTATCTAAAAAATAAGGGATCGATTCACGCAAGGTTCTGAACATATCTGCATTTATCAAGCAAAAGATCAGGATCATAACAAGACATTAACACCATAGGAGTGTTGCCATCATGAAGGTCATCGACAAGGAACAACAGATCGCAGAAGCCTTTCGCCGGGGAGAAACCTCGGCGATGGACGACCTGTTCGCACTGTTCAGCGGGTATCTCATGGGTGTGGGTATGCGCTATATCGCTGACGACGACGAAGTGAAAGACGTGTTGCAAGAGGCTTTCATCAAGATCTTCACACAGTTCCACACGTTTCAGTACCGCGGCAAAGGCAGTCTGAAGGCATGGGTGACGCGCATTATGGTCAACGAATGTCTGACAACGCTACGCCAGAAGCAAAAGATCGATGTCGTCGACGGGGAGCAAGTCCCTGACCAGTCCGACGAGGAGCCAGACACAGAAGGGCTCGACGGTAATGTGCTCATGGAAATGATCCGACGTCTGCCCGAAGGCTACCGCCAAGTACTCAACCTCTACGTCGTAGAAGGCCTGAGCCATAAGGAGATCGGGCAAATGCTACACATCAAACCCGACAGTTCGGCTTCACAGCTACACCGTGCGAAGACGATGCTTGCCAAGATGATCAACGACTACAAAAGGAGGTTAAGATGAACGACAAATGGATAACAGACATCAAGCGGAAGGCCGACAGCTATGAGCGGAAGGCCCCCGATGATATGCTTGACAACATCAAGCAAGAGATGGCACGCCGTGGTCTGACGATGACGCCACCGCGCCCCATTGCCCAGACACGCCGTCTGACGTGGCAACGATGGGCTGTCGCCGCCTCACTGGCAGTGGCCGTTGGAGGTACAGCCGTATATCTGGCTTTGCTACAACCCGATAGCGACACAATGCTATCGCAACAGCTACAGCACCGAGGACCTGCGACACAAGTGCAACGACAAGCTTCGGCAAACGTCGAGCGGCATACGGCACAACCAGCAAGCATCCCTGCTTCAAGTCTGATCGCCCAAGTCTTAAGTAAAAACCATGGTAAGAGGACAATGTCGTCTGCTTTGATGATAACAGAAGAATACAAAGCGAAGAATGTCTCGAAACCTCAGTCTGCTTCTGTCGAGAACAACACTGTAGAGACGAAAGACGCGAATACGGTGGTAGAGATTGAGACGCACAAAGCGGCAGAGCAACAGCGGACTTCGGCAAATCAATCTCAAAACAGTTACAAGGATCACTGGGACAGCAGTGGCCGATTCTTAGCATACAATAATGAAAGCCCTCACCATACAATACATGTGGGTGCTTACTACCAGGGGGTTGGCGGCTTTCAGAGAAATGGCAACAGTAATGGGCAAGTCATGACGATGAGCGACCCGATGGTGGCAAGTGTACCCGTACTCTACGCCTACCCCTCTCTGCTCACCAAGGTACTTCAAGAAACTCCCATGCATAGTGAGAAGCATCATCATCTGCCAGTCCGTGCAGGGCTTTCCGTGTCGATACCTCTCAATGGGCAATGGGGCGTGACCACGGGACTGACCTACAGTACGATGAGCTCCGACTTTGAGGATCTCTATACCAATCACAGCGAGAACAGTACACAGCGACTGCATTATCTCGGCATTCCGGTAAGCATCCACTACAACATATGGCAACAGAGCAAGGTGAAGGTCTATGCCAGTGCCGGCGGCGAGATTGAAAAACTGGTATACGGCAAGAAGAAGACACACTATGCCGACATGACCACCAACGAGACGATAACGACAACGATCAGCGAGCACCGGCCTGTGCTGAGCACACACGTCCACGCTGGCATCTCCTACTCGCTATTGCCGAGCCTCAGCCTCTTCGCCGAGCCCGGCCTGGCGTATTACTTCAAGAATGGCAGTGGCGTGAAGTCAGCCTACACCGACAAGCAGTTGCTCTTCAACGTCAACGTGGGAGTGAGGTTCGGAAAATAAATGTAACTATTCAGCTGCCATATCGCCAAAGGGCGATATGGCAGCTGAATAGTTACAAATAAATGGCACTCTATTAATATTTCGAAAAAGAGAGGGAAAGATTTGGCACTTCACACAGTGTTTCGTAAATTTGCGGCACTCAACACATTAAACACTAAAGATTATGGCAAAAGTTAGTTTATTAGGCAATGCGATGAACACCATCGGCACTCTGCCCGCAAAAGGAAGTATCGCACCTGATTTCGAGGCTACCAAAGGTGACCTCAGCACACTGAAACTCAGTGACCTGCGCGGCAAGCGCGTAGTGCTCAATATATTCCCCAGCCTCGACACAGCCACCTGCGCCGCCTCCGTACGTCACTTCAACGCTGACGCTTCGAAGATGGACAACACCGTGGTGCTCTGCATCTCTGAGGATCTGCCTTTCGCCCAAGGCCGCTTCTGCACGACAGAAGGCTTGAAAAACGTGGTTCCCGTGTCACTGTTCCGCTCTCCCGAATTCGGTAAGGCTTATGGCACAGTGATCGTCGACGGTCCGATGCGTGGTCTGCAGTCCCGTGCCGTCGTCGTCGTTGACGAGGAAGGTAAGGTCGTCTACACCCAACTGGTGGAGAAGATCGAGGATGAGCCGGACTATAAGAGTGCGCTGGAAGCGCTGAAATAACAAAAAGTCCCGCGGCTGTTGCCGCGGGACTTTTTGTTTCTTACCATTTTTTTTATTCTCTGATGCTATCTATAAACAGCAATAAGCGGTTGGTAACGTTCACGGCAGAGACGCCGGAATCGAAGTCAAGCGATACCAGGTTGAGTTGTGGATACATCTTCTTGAGTTTTTTCTCAATACCTTTCGAGACAATGTGATTGGCGATACAGCCGAAGGGCTGGAGGCTTGCCACATTGTTCACCCCTTGCCTGACCAGGCTGATGATGTCGCTCGGCAAGAGCCAGCCCTCACCAAACTGTGCCGCAAGGCTTACCACGCCGTTGACCTCCTTGGCATCGTCGAAGATGTTGGTAAACGGACGGTAATAGCGGAAGCGTGAGGCAAGGCGATTGATTTTCTTCTCGCGCCGCCAGATCAGACTGTAGATGCTCTTCACCAGAAAGTCGGGCACGTTGCTGCACTTCAGTCCGAGATGCTTAGAGGCAATCACGTTGACAAACTCCTGCAAGAAGAAAGGGGAGAGCAACGGCGGAACGACCTCACATCCCTTGGCAATTATCTTGCGCGCCAGGAACTGATGGGCAAAGGGATTGAACTTCAGGAAGATCTCTCCCACGATGCCCACGGCAGGCACTTCCTTGTCCTCCACGATGCTGTCGAACTCCCGGGCGGCTTGTCGGATGAGGTCCATCAGTCCCTTGGGGCTGTTACGGAGTATCGGCTCAGCGGCCAAAGCGAGATATTTGTCACGCAGCAGCTCAGCGTCGTTCGTTGCCCCTTGTGGTCCCACATGATAAGCATCCTTGCGCAGACGGCACACAGCGCCGTGATAGAATTTAGAAATGGTGTCGCCATAAAGAAACATTGTCGTGATGATCGGAGCCAGACGCAACCATGGCACATCGAGTGCCGCGCTCTGGTTCTCGTCTTCGTCCTCGGCACTCGTCGACACGCCCAAGGTGATCAACGGCACACGCTTGAAACCGTTGGCATCGAGAGCACGGCGGATCAGCGCGGCATAGTTCGTCGCACGGCACTGTCCACCGGTCTGACTCATCACCACCGACACCTTGTCGTGATCATATTTCCCCGACCGCAGTGCCTTGACAAAGTCACCGACGATCAGCGTGGCAGGATAGCACACCTCATTATTGGCATACTTCAGTCCATACTCCGCACTCTCGGCATCGCTGGGCGGCAAGACTTCCACATCCCAACCGATCAAACGGCAGATCGGAGGCAGCAACGGTGTGAGATATTCCGTAAAGTAAGGAGCCAGGATATGGCGGGTGATCGGTGGGAGCGAGTTCTCGTCATCAACCTTGTCTGCTGTCTGCGAGTCTACATTGCAGGCGGTCTTCTGCACTTCCGTTTCGTTCTTCTTTCCTCTCAGCGACTCGATGAGTGAACGGACACGCAACTTCAAGCTGCCAAGATTGCTCACATCGTCGATCTTCAACAGCGTGTAGGGCTTGCCATGCTCACGAAGAATATGTCGCACCTCGTCCTGGATGAATGAGTCAGGACCACAGCCGAAGGATGTCATCTGCACGAAATGCACATCATCGGGCTGTTCGGCACACCACTGTCCCGACTTGATGATGCGGTTCATATAAGCCCACTGTTTCACCAGACAGGTGTCGCCGGAAGGTGTCTGCTCGTCAGTTCTGACAATGTCGTCGGAGATCACGTTCACTCCAAGTGCCGCGATCATCTCCGAGAGCTTGTGCTGGATGAGCGGATCGGTATGGTAAGGACGTCCCGCCAAGAGGATGGTCAGCTTGCCCTCCTTGCGGCTTTGCGCCAGGATATCCTTGCAGCGCTGCTTGACCAGGGAAGTATATTGTCGTTCAGCCTCCAAAGCCGCGCTCAGCGCAGCCTCGGCAGTGTGCTTGCCGACACCATGTTTCTTGAGGAAGGCAAGGATCTGCTTGCGCAGCAGAGGCTCATCGCGGAAGTTGATCACGGGCGACTCTACACGGTGCTGCAGTGTCATGGCACTGCGGATCACGTCGGAGTAAGCCGTGACAATGGGACAGTTATAGCTGTTGATGGTGCGGTCATCGTCTTGATGCTCAAAGACCACATACGGCATAAAGATAAATCCCGTTCTTCCCTCAGGCAGTTCACCGAGCCGTTCGTCGAGTTCCTTGACATGCGCATGGGTGAGTTTCGCCGGGAAACAGATGTTGTCGCTCATCACCGTGCCCAGCGTGCGCTCGTATTTCTTGAATGTAGACTCCGAGCTGAGCATCACCTCAAAGCCGGCACTGGTGAAGAGTGTATGCCAGAACGGAAACTCCTCATACATGTTCAGCACACGCGGTATGGCGACAACCTCGGTCTGCTGCGCCAAGGAAGACTGCTCGGCGCGACCAAAGAGCAGCTCGTATTTCTCGCGATAGATGTTCTCTCCCTTGTCGTGGTTCTTTCCCTGGTTGTTGAAGACCCGCTCACACTTGTTGCCGAAGTAATAGCGGCGACCACTGCCAAAGCGATACATCGTCACGAGGCATTGGTTTTCGCAACCCTTGCAGTTGAGCAGACGAGTCTCGCACGCCGACTGCCGAAGCAGATCGTCAAGCGAGGCATGATGCAGTTGGGTTGAGGACTGGCAAGCGGCAATGGCGTGCAGGGCACAACCGTAGGCGCCCATCATCTCGGGAATGTTGCTGCGTGCCACCTGCGTATGCGAAAGGAGCTCAAAAGCACGCACGACAGCATCGTTCTTCATCGTGCCGCCTTGCACGACGATATGCTTTCCGAGATCATCATTTCCTCTGAGCTTCAACACCTTATAGAGGCAGTTGCGCACCACAGAGTATGCCAGTCCGGCTGCGATATCAGCCACCGTAGCACCTTCGCGCAGCACCTGCTTCACCTTGGAATTCATAAACACCGTACAGCGCGTACCGAGGTCACAGGGGCGGTCTGCCTGACAGGCCAAGGCAGCAAAGTCCTGCACCCGATAGCCCAGACTTTGGGCGAAGGTCTGTATAAACGTTCCACAGCCCGACGAACAGGCTTCGTTGAGTTCCATACGCACCACAGCACCATGATCGACAAAGATCGCCTTCATGTCCTGCCCGCCGATGTCGAGGATAAACGACACGTCGGGCAGCAGTCGTGCGGCAGCCCGCTCATGCGCCATCGTCTCGATGATGCCGTCGTCGAGGTTGAAAGCAGCCTTGATCAGTTCCTCGCCATAGCCCGTAGAGCAGGAGCCTACGATGTCGAGCGTGGTTCCGCTCTCTTCTGCCTTTTGCTTCAAGCGTTTCAGAGCTTGCTCCACGGCATGGATCGGATTGCCGAGATTCATGCTGTAGTCGCTGAAGATGATCTCTCCCTGATGGTTTTTGTCAGCCCGCACCACGATGAGCTTTGTCGTCGTGGAACCCGAGTCGATGCCGATGACCACCTCTTCACGCCCGCTGTGCATGGGATAGAGCGGGGTGGCATAACGCTGTTTGTCGCGCAACCATGCTGAATATTCAGCCTCAGAGCGGAAGAGTGGCTGCAACTCGTCAGCGTCAGCGACAGCTGTGCATCCACAATTCTGTTGGTGGCGGCATGCTTCGGGATGTGCGATACGGTCGAGAAGTTCGTCGATATCTACCGCCTCAGCTTCCTTACCGGCACGGATGGCACACCCGAGTGCCGGGATGAGGTTGCCCTCCCGGAGTACGATGAAGTCGCTGGCTTCGAGATGGAGATAGTCGGAAAACGCCTTGCGCAGGGCAGGAAGAAATGTCAGCGGCCCACCGCAGAGGAGGATCGGCGGCGTGAAGTCGATGCCGTGGCTCAGCGTGGTGACGGTCTGCACGGCGATGCTGTGGAAGATGCTGGCGGCGATGTCGCTCTCCGGCAGGTTGCGCGACATGAGGTTCTGCACGTCGGTCTTGGCAAAGACACCACAGCGTGCGGCCATCGGATAGACATGGGTGGAGGTCATGGCCAGCTCGCTCATGCGCTGGTTGTCGCAGCCGAGCAGCAAAGCCATCTGATCGATAAACGCCCCGGTGCCTCCCGCGCAGTTGCCGTTCATGCGCAGCTCCGTACTCTGCCCATTGAAGAAGACCACCTTGGCATCCTCGCCGCCGATGTCCACCAGTGCACGCGCCTCGGGATAGCGGTTGCGGGCAAACACCGTGGCTGCCACAACCTCCTGGACAAACTCCGCACGGAGCTCGTCGGCAGTGGCCATACCCACCGATCCGGTCACACAGAGACGCAGTGACGGATTGCCGAGCTGATGCTTGATCTCGTTGAGATAGGTCGTGGTCAGTTCACGCACTTGGGCGTTGTGTCGCCGATACTGTGAATAAACGATATGATCTTCGTCATCAAGAACAACGATCTTCGCCGTCGTGGATCCGACATCCAGTCCGGCTCTGTATTCTTTTCCCATATCTTTATTGGCGTATTCCTATATTTCTTTATCTATGCAAAGTTACTAAAAAAACATTACGCTTTCACCGGGGAATTAGTTTTTTTAGCTTATTTATCCCAAATTACGAGGGTTATTTCCCAAATAATTCATATCTTTGTACGTAATAGAAACGTCACTACTATGGAGCAGACTTTAGACAACATTTCCGCCGCCAACGGCAAAGAGGCCATCGCCGCCTATCGCGAGCGCATCGTCGCAGCCATCTGTCTGGTCAAAGACAAGGACGGCAACGCACGATATACCGAGGAGCAGGCCAGAGGACTCTCGGAGGAACTCTCCGACGAAGACCTCGCCTTCGGCATGGACTACAACACACCGGAAGAGGTAGCAGAGCTGCTGGTCGACAGCGGACTCGACTAAGCAGAAAGAAACAAGCCCGTCCGCTCTACCACACAATACTCACGAAAGGATATCAACATGAACGAAGAACTCAACGACGCTTACATACAGGAAGTAGGAAAGCAAAAATTACTCAGCGACGCCGAGGAGCAGCAGCTCGCCGAGAAGATCGCGCAAGGCAACAAGCGGGCTTTGGGCAAACTGGTGGCTGCCAACCTGAGCTATGTCATCAGCGTCGCCAACCAATACAAAAACCGAGGGCTCAGCATGGACGACCTGGTTAGCGAGGGCAACATCGGCATGCTCAAAGCTGCCACTCACTTCGACGGCAAGCACGGCAAGCGCTTTGTCACCTATGCCGCACCTTACATCCGCGAGGCCATCGAGCAGGCTATCGAGCAGCAGGCAGGACTCTACCGTGTGCCGCGCAACGCCAAGGACCCCGTATGGGAGAAAAAACGCAGCCATCCGCTGTCGATCGACGCTCCCATCGGCGGAAGCAATGAGCTGAGCCTGGGACATGTCATACCCGACAAAGACGCCACGCAGCCCGACAACGCTCTGGAAGACGAGACCGCCACTGCCGAACTG
>DLDU01000004.1 GCA_002481295.1 Prevotella sp. UBA7764
CTTCAATAGGTACCTCCCTTTGTTCTCATGCAAGACAAAGGGAGGTTTTGTTATGTATTGGCAGACTACAGTATTTTAAATGCTTAATGATAAACATTTTGCTGAAATTGTTTTGCAGTCTGACATTATAGCTATAAATTTGTACTATCAATCTCAGCCCTGTGATCTTCGAATACCGTTGCTCTGGGGTGTGGAGTTTCATTACAATATTAAAATACAAACTAATAATATGCAACTGATACTTGCCAGTGCCAAAATCATGAGAACCGCAGACAGCGGACTGGCTCCTACAATGACGACGCCCATCTTTGACGACGCGGCACGCCGCTTGGCGTTGGAACTTTCCCAATGGTCAGTCACCGACCTCGCCAAGGCTTTGCACTGTAGCGCGGCCATTGCCTTGGAGAATCATCAGCGTTTTCAGCAGTTCATGGTGGATGAGAGCAATATACCCGCTATTCTCGCCTACTATGGTCAAGCCTACAAGCATCTTCGTGCGGACGAGTTTTCAGCTGATGATTTTCGTTTTGCTCAGAATCATTTGCTGATTCTATCTTTTCTTTATGGCATCTTGCGTCCCTTGGACGGCATACATCTCTACCGGTTGGAAGGCAAGGTAAAGTTGCAAACTACAGACGGCAAGACGCTCTTTGCATGGTGGAGAGAGCGGCTCACCGACTGCCTTATTGATCGTGTCAAAGCCGATGATGGCGTATTGCTCCATCTGGCTACCGAGGAGTTTGAGCATCTTTTTGACTGGAAGCGCGTGGAGAAAGAGGTAAGAGTCGTGAAGCCGTACTTCTATATAGACCAAGGATCTCAATTCAAGATCGTGGCGATGTTTGCCAAAGGATGCCGTGGCGGAATGGCCCGCTTTGTGATTCGAAACCAGATCAACGACCTGCAAGCGCTCAAAGCTTTTAATGAGGATGGCTTTATTTACAATCCTCGATTGGGCGACGAAAACCATCCCCATTTCATCAAAGCATGATCATGCATGATCGATAGCAAAGGATCAGGGACAAAGGTAAGGCGCGACCATTGACAATTAACTGTTTTTTCTTGGTTCTTGTGGTATTTTTCTTTAACTTTGCAGCATGAAAGATAGTATACGTGCAGAGGTGACGACATTTTTCCGGACCTTTGCTTTACAGGTTTTGCAGCAAGCTCATGTCGATCCCAACGATCCACGTGGGATGAAACTTGCATTGCTCGATCATTACGAAGAGATCTACCCACGGTTCTCTCTCACCCCTGTGTTCCACGCATGTTACAAGAAAGCAGGACATGCCAAGATGGTGGAAGAGTACCGCCGCTGCTTTTCGATGTTGCTTGTGGGGCGTTTGCCGGAATATTAGACATAAGTATTTTCCATCTTTCACTCGTATAAACAAAAGGAATATTAACTAAAAACATAAATTAGAGAAATGCAAGAAAACTATCAGAAAGGGCGTTCTATCGCCATCGTGGCCATGATCTTCCTCTTCGGAATGATCGCCTTTGTCACGAATCTCGCCGCTCCTATCGGTGTCATCTGGAAAAACCAGCCGGCACTCGAAGGCTCCAACACACTGGGAATGCTTGGCAACATGATGAACTTCCTGGCTTATCTGTTTATGGGCATTCCTTCCGGAAAGATGCTGCAACGCATCGGCTATAAGAAAACTGCCTTGGTGGCTGTTGCCTTTGGCTTCGCTGGCGTGTTCATCCAGTTTCTTTCCGGTCAGCTGTTCACCCATAGTTTGTTGATGGGTCTGCCCACCAACTTCTATGTCTACTTGCTCGGTGCCTTTGTGGCTGGCATTTCGGTGTGCATGCTCAACACCGTTGTCAACCCTATGCTCAACCTACTTGGTGGTGGCGGAAAGAAAGGCAACCAGTTGCTGCAAATCGGTGGTACGCTCAACTCCTTCATGGGCACGCTCACTCCGATGCTCGTTGGCGCGCTCATCGGCACAGTGACAAAGGACACAGCCATCAGCGATGTCAACATCGTGCTCTATCTGGCAATGGGTATCTTTGCTGCTACATTTATCATCCTCAGTTTCATCCCCATCGCTGATCCCGAAAGCAACAACACCGAGGGCGTGACCTTTGAGCACTCTCCCTTCTATTTCCGTCATTTCACGTTGGGTGTAATCGCCATTTTCCTCTATGTCGGTACAGAGGTGGGCATCCCCGGCACGCTTAATTTCTTCCTTAGTGACACGTCAGCGTCGGGTGCAGGACTGAATGTGGCAACCGCTGCGACGATCGGCGGCTTCGCTGCCGGCACCTATTGGCTGCTGATGCTTGTGGGTCGTTTTGTTGCCGGCTTGATTGGCTCCAAGGTTTCCAGTCGTGTGATGATGGGTACCACCAATGCCATCGGTGTCTGTCTGATCATCACCGCCATGGTACTTCCCAAGACCGTCACGGGAGCTATCCCAGTATTCACCGGTTCCGGCTTCGAGATGACAGAGTTGCCGTTGAGTGCCATCCTGCTCGTCTGCTGTGGTCTCTGCACTTCCGTGATGTGGAGCTGCACATTCAACCTTGCTACTGAAGGCTTGGGCAAATACACTGCAGCCGCCAGTGGCATCTTCATGACGATGGTTGTTGGTGGCGGCATTCTGCCGATGGTGCAGAACGCTATCGCCGATGTGGCCGGATACATGGTGTCGTATGTGGTACCTCTCGTGGCAATGTGCTACATGTTCTTCTATGCGCTTTGGGGATCCCGCATCGTCAATAAGGAGGCCAGCGAAGCACAGGCATAAACAAGGGAAAGACGCTTCAGAACTGTCTGGAGAATCCAATATACGCGAAGAGGCCGGGGCAATCACTGCTCCGGCCTCTTCTTCCTGTTACCTGATTAGAGTTCGATCTAAATGGTAAAATCTAAGTTACTCCCTTATCATACAATTGTCTTGACCATAATAATTATAGAAACCTAAAAATCTCTTTGATCTTTTACTGTTGCAAAGATACGCAATCCCGTTGGAAGCATAGCTTTTTGTTCAGTAAACCACCACATCCGTTCAGCGAACGGAAGAGAAAACATGCAAAAAGTGCCCCCCTATCACCAAAAGAGGAAGTGTCAACGCTGTGTTGACACTCCCTCTTGATGGGTTGTGCGGTTGGGTCCGTGATGCGGACCGTCCGTTACTTGGTTTCTATCTCTTCCTTCATGTCGAGATACTCACCCTTTGCGTCGTAGAACTCATACTGCAGGAAGGCGAGCTTCTGAGAAGGAATGATGTGCACACCGAATCCGTATTTCATCTGCCACTTGCGCTTGAGGCTCATGATGCCCTGGTTGATGTAGGCAGCGACATAGGGATGAACGTGGAGATAGAACTTCTTGATGCCTATCTTGTTGACCAGGCGGTCGATTTTTCCTTCGAGCTGGTCGGTGAAGAGGATGCTTGACTTGATCTTTCCGGTACCGTTGCAGGTGGGACACGTCTCTTCCACGTTGACGTCCATTGCCGGACGCACGCGCTGACGGGTGATCTGCATCAGTCCGAATTTGCTCAGTGGCAGAATGTTGTGGCGGGCGCGGTCCTTCTGCATGTTCTTGCACATGCGCTCATAGAGCAGTTGCCGGTCCTCAGCCAGGTTCATGTCGATGAAGTCGACCACGATGATTCCTCCCATATCACGCAGTCGCAGTTGGCGTGCCAACTCGTCGGCAGCCCCGAGGTTGGTGTCGAGAGCCGTGCCTTCCTGGCCTTTTTCGTTCTTTGATCTGTTGCCACTGTTGACATCCACAACGTGCATGGCTTCGGTGTGCTCAATGATGAGATAAGCACCGTGGGCATAGTTCACGGTCTTGCCGAAGCTGGCTTTAATCTGTTTGGTGACGTTGAAATTGTCGAAGATGGGCACCTTTCCGGTATAGCGCTTGACGATACCTGCCTTTTCAGGGGCGATGAGTGCCACATAATCCTTCACTTCATGGAACACGTTATCGTCGTTGACAAAAATATTCTCGTAGCTGGGATTAAACAAATCGCGCAGCAAGGCAACGGCCCTGCTGGTCTCTTCGTAGACGAGTTGCGGGCGCTGCTGGGTCTTTTGCACCTTGGTGATGGCATCCATCCATCGCTTGTACAGGATCTTCAGCTCGCCGTCGAGCTCGGCTACGCGCTTGCCTTCAGCTACGGTTCTGACGATGACACCGCAGTTCTTGGGTTTGATGCTGTGGATGAGTTGCTTGAGTCTTGCTCTTTCTTCACCGCTTTTGATCTTGGAGGATACAGAGACCTTGTCGCCAAAGGGCAGCAAGACGAGATAGCGGCCGGCAAAGCTCAGCTCGCCCGTCAAGCGCGGACCCTTGGTGGAGATAGGCTCCTTGACAATCTGCACGAGCACTTCCTGTCCCTGTTTGAGCGTCTGCTGCACGCTGCCGTCCTTTTGCAGGTCGGGCAGGCGCGTGGCTTTGTCAAAGGGGAAGAGGCGCCGGCGGTCGCTCTGTATCTGCTTGAGATACTTAGCGTAGGAATTAAACTGACTACCTAAGTCAAGATAATGCAAGAAAGCGTCACGCTCATACCCTACGTCGACAAAACTGGCGTTGAGGCCCGGCATGAGCTTCTTCACCTTTGCGACGTAGATGTTGCCCACAGAGAAGTTGGCCGAGCGGGGCTCGTTCTGGTATTCTACCAGTCGTTTGTCCTCGAGCAGGGCGATGGAGATCTCTTTTGGCTTGACGTCAATGATTACTTCGCTTGTCATCTCTTGGTGTTTTAGTAGGGTTAAAAAGCAAGGGGCACACCACGAAAGGCGTGCCCCCTCTCAAGAACAGTCGCCTGAGCTTACTTGCTCTTGTGGCGGTTCTTACGTAATCTCTTTTTACGCTTATGCGTAGCCATCTTGTGGCCTTTCTTCTTTTTTCCGTTTGGCATGGTAAAATGTTTTAAAAGTTGTGTATAATACAGTTTTGTTTGTCTTTCTCAGTGTAGTGTGATGGGCTTACTCGCCTTTCATATCTTCTACGAAAGCCTTGGCGGGCTTGAAGCTCGGCAGGTCGTGGGCGGCAATGGTGATCGTGGTGTTCTTGCCAATGTCGCGGGCTGTCTTGGCAGCGCGATGCTTGATGATGAAGCTGCCGAAACCGCGGAGATATACGTTCTCTTTCTTGTCGAGCATGCAACGCTTTACGCACTCCATGAAGCTCTCCACTACTGCGGCCACTTCTTTCTTTTGCAATCCTGTCTGCTCAGTAATCTCACTGATGATATCTGCTTTTGTCATGGTGTTGATATACTTTTCTTTTATTATATGAATGTCAACGTGTTAGCCCTTTTTCTTAGGGTATGCAAAGTTACAAGTTTTTCGTGTGATACGGAAATTTATTGCAATGTTTTTTTCTTTTTGCGGCGTTTTTGTGCGCTTGATAGTAGCCTCACCCCCTTCCCCCTCTCCAAAGGAGAGGAGAGTAATTACCTTCAAGGGTATTAAGAGGGTATTCGAATTCCCTCCCCTTGGGGAGGGTTAGGGAAGGGCTCGAGGGTTAGGGAAGGGCTCCATTCCCTCCCCTTGGGGAGGGTTAGGGAAGGGCTCGAGGTTTGCTATCATTCCTTAATGCTTCTTGCCATATTCCGGCTCGATCTTGCGGCGAACGAGCATGGTCATCACTACAGTGGCGAGGCAGCAGGCCATCACCATCCAGAAGAAGTCGCGGTAGCCGATGGCCTCCTCGATGTAGCCGGCAACGAGACCGGGGAGCATCATGCTCAAGGCCATGAACGCTGTGCAGATGGCGTAGTGGGCGGTGACATACTTGCCTTCTGAGAAGTGCATCATGTAGAGCATGTAGGCCGTGAAGCCGAAGCCGTAGCCAAACTGCTCTATGGCGACGCACGTGCTGATGACTACAAGGTCGTGGGGCAGGCAGATGCTCAGATAGACAAACGTGGCGCAGGGCAGTGTCATGCTGGCGGCCATGGTCCATAAGGCTTTCTTCAGTCCCCAGCGCGAGGCTGCGATACCGCCGATGATGCCGCCTACGGTGAGCGCGATGACGCCGATGGTGCCATAGACGATGCCTACGGTGTCGGTGTCGAGAGCTAAGCCGCCCGTCGCCGTCGTGCCGAGCAGAAAGGGATTGACCATCTTCAGCAGGAAGGCCTCGGGCAGACGGTAGAGCAACATGAACACGATGGCAAGCCATACACCGGGCTTGTGGAAGTAGGTGTAGAAGGTATGACCGAACTCACTCAGCACTTCTCCGAAGGTCTGTGGCTTGCCATCTGCCGTGCGCTGCGCGTCTCTCCCCGGCTTGGGGAGCGCAAAGGTGTGGTAGAGGGAGATGACGGTGAACAGTGCGGCGGTGATGCCCATGGTCACTTGCCATGACATGGGGATGTTGCCGCTACTCTTTTCCAGGCTTCCGGCGATGTACACGAGGACTCCTTGACCGAAGATCGACGAGAGCCGATAGAACGTGGAGCGGATGCCAACAAAGAAACTCTGCTTGTCCTCGCTCAGCGCGAGCATGTAGAAACCGTCGGCCGCGATGTCGTGCGTGGCAGAGGCGAAAGCGGTGATGATGAAGAGCAACAGCGTGATGGTGAACAGGTTGATGGGCGTGTGCCCTGAGGCGATGACCGCCGCAGACGGGTGCGGGATGGTCAGCGTCAGCAGGATGAACGCAGCACTCATCAGCAGCTGCATGGCAAGGATCCACCACCGCTTGGTCTTGATGATGTCGACAAACGGACTCCACAGTGGCTTGATGGTCCACGGCAGATAGAGCAGACTGGTGAAGAGTGCCATCTCGCCGTTGGGCACGCCCATCTTGGTGAACATCGTCACGCTGATGTTGTTCACGATGAAATAGGGTATGCCTTCGGCGAAGTAGAGCGTGGGCACCCACCACCAAGGTGATTGTGGGTGCTTCATTCGTCTTTCTCCTGCTTGTTCTGTGCGATGCGTGCCAAGAGCTCCCAGGTACGTATGCGATCCTTATAGGTGTTGTTGCGGTTTTCCTTCTCGATGCTCAGATCGCCGTCGGAGTTGTCGTCCCAGCGGCGGCAGTCGTAGACGACATCATAGATGCGTCCGATGCGGTAGCGACGGCTGATGGCAAGGCCGAGTGCATAGTCCTCTCCATAGAGCACGTTGGGAAGATTGATGGCGCGGGCCACGGGTGTGAAGAACGCACGGGGCGCTCCGAGTCCGTTGATGCGTAGGGCGTTGTTACGTCCGTTCTCCTGTGTCCACTCGCGATGATCGATGGTTCCGGGTGGCAGCGTGTTGAGATGGATGTCGGTCAGGCGGTAGGCACCGATGACCATAGCGCACTGTTGCGGGCGGAAAGCGTCGACGAGCTTTTGCAGACTGTCCGGTCCGGAATAGACATCGTCGGAGTCGAGCTGTACGATGAAACGTCCGCAGAGCGGATGGTGCAGTGCCATGTTCCATGCTCCACCCACGCCGATGTCGTTGCGGTCGGGTACGATGTGGACGAGACGGTCGTCGTCGATGGCGTCGATAGCCTCTGTCGTCCCGTCGGTGGAGTGGCATTCGGGTCCGTTCTCCACGACGAACACATTATATTTAAAGGAGGTCTGCTGGCTGAGCGCGGATTTCAGCGCGTCGCGGATTGTGCGGATGCGGTTGCGTACGGGAATCATGATGCTCGCCTCTACGGGGAACTCGCCCTCGTCGAGGTCGACATTCTGGAACTGGGGAGCCAGGTAGGCACCCACCGCTTTGAGGTGTTCGGTGCAGGCCTGCTCCATCTCTATCTGTGAGGCACGGTTCTTCGGATCGACATAGTCGAAGAGCTTCTCGCCCGTCTTGCGTGTGTCGAGTTCCACTTCAGAGTAGAGGGGTTCGTTGATATGCTCGATACGGTATTTCTCCGAGAGCTTCAGACGCAGGTCGTAGAAGCCGGCGGCCCGGTAGTCAGCGGTCATGCGGGCGGCAGCGTCCTTCAGTGCGTCGGTGCGGAGGAGTACAACGGAACCGAAGTTGAAGTCGTCGCGCAGACTGCCCTGCTGGTAGTCGATGACGGGTGCGTCCTTGCGTTTGCCGTCGGCGCTGACCTGATAGTGATCGGCGTAGACCATGCCGGCACCGGTGATGTCGGCAATCTGTACCATACGCTCCAGAGCGAGATAGCCCATGCGTATGTAGCTGTTCTTCAGAAAGACGAGCGTATAGGGGGTACGGGCCTCGTCGGCAATGCGGTGAACTGTCTTGGTGTCGCGGATATCGCCGTCGATGACGGTCACCTCGCCTACGAGGTCGAGGCTGCCGAGAGCCTCCACGTTGCGTTTGGTTTCCTCTTCGATACCTTTGGGTACGAAGCAATTGATGAGGGTATTCATGTTTTACGTTATTTCAGTGTGCTTTGGTACCAGTCATAGAGTTTCTTCACGCCATCCTCGATTTCCACCTTATGGTGCCAGCCGAGGCTGTGGAGCTTGCTTACGTCGATGAGCTTACGTGGTGTGCCGTTGGGTTTTGTCGTGTCCCAAACGATCTCGCCTTCGAAGCCGACAGTGTCCTTCACGAGACTGGCCAGCGCTTTGATGGTGAGCTCCTTGCCCGTACCCACGTTGATGTGGCAGTTGCGGATTTCTCCGAGACTTGGAATAGCACCGCCACGACCCTCTGAGTTGTTGCGGTTTACCTCACCGTCGGTCTTCACACCATAGAAGACAGAAGAGTACTTCTCAATGCCGATGATGTCGCTAAAGTCCACGTTGAGCAACACATGTACCGACGCGTCAGCCATGTCCTCACTCCAGAGGAACTCACGCAGCGGAGAGCCGTCGCCCCACAGCGTCACCTTGTTGTTGTCAATGCCATAGAAGTCGAGAGCTTTCAGAATCCGCTCTTTCGGCTCGTTGCCGTCGACATTCTCCTTTCCGATGAGCTCAGCGAGCTTAGCCGGTGGGTTGATGGGTCGCTTGTTCATATCCGTACGGATCGCATCCCAGTTGTCGTCGTGGATGAGCTTAGCCAGATAGATCTTGCGCATCATGGCCGGCATCACGTGAGAGTTCTCCAGATGGAAGTTGTCGTTGGGACCATAGAGGTTCGTCGGCATCACAGCGATATAGTTCGTACCGTATTGCAGGTTATAGCTCTCGCACATCTTCAGTCCTGCGATTTTCGCGATGGCATACTCCTCGTTGGTGTATTCCAGCGGTGAGGTCAGCAGCGCGTCTTCTTTCATCGGCTGCGGTGCGTTCTTCGGGTAGATACACGTAGAACCGAGGAAGAGCAGTTTCTTCACATGATGCTTATAGGCCTGCTCGATGACATTGCACTGCATCTTCATGTTCTGCATGATGAAGTCAGCACGATAGAGCGAGTTGGCCATGATGCCGCCCACGAAGGCAGCGGCAAGCACCACCGCGTCGGGCTGCTCCTGGTCAAAGAAGTTCTTTACGGCGAGTTGGTCGGTGAGATCCAGCTCTTTGTGTGTGCGGCCAACAAGATTGTTGTATCCGCGTTGTTTCAAGTTGTTCCAGATGGCCGAGCCCACCAAGCCGTGGTGGCCGGCAACGTAAATCTTGTCTGTTTTCTGAAGTGTCATAAACACATGTACTTTTTTGCACGGAGAACGACAATAGTCCGTGCTACCATATCTTTATTTAATTGTTTTTATTATTACCATACGCAAATGATGGTTAGCGACATTTCGCAGAACGCTTATCTTGACCAATCTTCCACCAATAAGTTATCTATTCCCTTAAAATGCTTTAAGTTGTTAGTGACAACGATCATATCATTGTATAGAGCCTGACCTGCTATGACCATATCAAACTTATCAACAATCACTGCACATGCTTTCGTCCCAACTGTAAGTACATGATTGATCACCGTGCGATTGCCATGGATGATTTCTATCAGGACGTTTGTGTCGAGAAGATAGCGTCTATTTCCTTCATATAAATGATCTACAGCCCTGTCGGCACTATAATAATGGCTTGACCGGATCAGTCTTTCCTCTTCTTTAGCAGAGATGGATTCGTCAAGGGGTAACGATAAAAAGGTTTTAAAGAACATCTCATCGGATGAGTCTGAAAGCGTATCGCTTTTTTTTATGTGCATGTTTGCTAACCGACTTGCCACGAACTGAGCATACATCGTCACTTGATGCTTTAGCTCCGATAAGTTTATTTTGTCAGATGGAACGTCTACATTTATGTTTAATGTCGTTATTGCCATAGTCATAATTTGTTGGTTCTATAATGCAAATATAATGTAAAAGGGCGAAATGACAAAGAAAAATAACGTTTTTCTTTGTTGCTTCTGAGTGAAGTCAGTGGTGTGGTCTACTTGTGAACAAAAAGGGAAACGCAAATGTGACCCTTGTCTATTATCGGTAGCCACTTTGCGTTTCCTGATATCTTATATTATAGAACCTTAGAATCTAATATGGTGCACTCTTTTCCCTCCCTTTTAGGGCCGGGGAGAGTCTCCTATTTCACGATGCCTTTTTCGAGATACTCTTCGAGGTTGACGCGGACGCGGGCAGCGGCATCGTCGGCAGCTACCTTCTTCATGTCGCTGTCCACCATGAGCTTGACAAGGTCTTCGAAGGATGTGCGGGTAGGATTCCAGTTCAGTTCTGCCTTGGCCTTAGTGGGATCGCCCCAAAGGTTGACCACATCGGTGGGACGGTAGAAGTCCGGTGACACCTCGATGAGCACCTTGCCGGTAGCCTGGTCGATGCCCTTCTCGTCAGCACCCTCGCCTTCCCAGCGCAATTCGATGCCCACATGATGGAAAGCCAGCGTGGCGAATTCACGTACGGTGTGCTGCTTGCCGGTGGCGATGACGAAGTCCTCAGGCGTCTTGTGCTGCAGGATCAGCCACATGCACTCGACATAGTCCTTGGCGTAGCCCCAGTCACGACGGCTGGAGAGGTTGCCGAGATAGAGCTTGTCCTGCTTCCCCTGCTTGATGCGGGCGGCAGCCAGCGTGATCTTACGTGTCACGAAGGTCTCACCGCGGCGCTCGCTCTCGTGGTTGAAGAGAATGCCGTTGCAGGCGAACATGTTATAAGCATCGCGGTACTCTTTCACGATCCAGAAGCCATACTGCTTGGCCACGGCATAGGGAGAGTAGGGATGGAAAGGCGTGTTCTCGTTCTGCGGCACCTCTTCCACCTTGCCATAGAGCTCGGAAGTGGAAGCCTGATAGATGCGGCAGCTGTCGGTGAGACCCAGCTGGCGCACAGCTTCCAGGATGCGGAGCACACCGACGGCATCCACGTCGGCAGTATACTCCGGCGAGTCGAAGCTGACCTGCACGTGACTCTGTGCGGCGAGGTTATAGATCTCAGTAGGGCGAACCTTACCGATCACGCCGAGCACACTCATCGAGTCGCTCAGGTCGGCATAGTGAAGATGGAAATGGGGTGCGCCCTCCAGATGGGCGATACGTGGGCGGAAGTCCACTGAGGAGCGGCGGATGACACCATGCACGTCATAACCTTTGTCCAACAGAAACTCGGCGAGGTAGGAACCGTCTTGTCCCGTGATGCCTGTGATCAATGCTACTTTTCTTTCCATATTTTCTAAAGTATGATGCTATATTGATGTTTTGTTGATGCTATATATATAATAAGGTGTAGGAGGCGGTCGGCTTATTTGCTGTTGAGTCTGTCGTCCTTGAAGAGTCCGAAGAGTTCGGCGTCGATCATGTCGGTGACCTTACGGAAGTCAGCGGGCGTATCCTCAAAGCTGAGTTTGTCGCCGTCGATGATGATCAGCGGTCCCTGATACGAAGCCACCCAATCTTCATAACGCTTCTGCAGTCCGGCAAGATAGTCGATGCGGATGCTCTTCTCGAACGAGCGGCCACGCTTCTCAATGTGTTTGACGAGCGTAGGGATACTCGACCGGATGTAGATCATCAGCTGCGGGAGTTTGACCAGTGACATCATCAGGTCGAAGAGGTCGCTGTAGTTTTGGAAGTCGCGGTCACTCATATAACCCTGGTCGTGGAGGTTCGGCGCGAAGATACGGGCATCCTCAAAAATCGTGCGGTCCTGGATGATGGTGTCGTTGCTGTTGGCGATCTCCACCACTTCTTTAAAGCGCTTGTTGAGGAAGTAGATCTGAAGGTTGAATGACCAGCGCTTCATGTCGCCGTAGAAGTCATCGAGATAAGGGTTGTTGTCTACGGGCTCGAAGCGTGGTGTCCAGTGATATTTCTTGGCAAGCATCTTGGTCAGCGTGGTCTTTCCACTGCCGATGTTGCCGGCGATAGCGATATGCATGGTTGAATGTTGAATGTTGAGTGATGAATGTTGAATGGAGATGGACGCATTGACTCCTTGCTTCTAAGATTAGAGCAGGGTGGGATGTGGCGAGAGCTGCTCGTCGATGCGGGCGATGATATATTCAAAATCTTCGCGACGGTTGAGAAAGTCGAGGTTGTCAACATCGATGGTGATGGCGCGTCCGTGATATTGCTCTGTCATGAAGCGGTCGTAGCGGTCGTTGAGTTGTTTGAGATAGCTGAGCTGCATGTCCTGCTCATAAGCGCGGCCCCGCTTCTGAATGTTCGCCACGAGATGTGGGACGGAAGCGCGGAGGTAGACCATCAGGTCGGGCTCGCGAGCCACCATCATCATCGACTCGAAGAGACCCATATAGGTCTCGAAGTCGCGGTCACTCATATTTCCTAAATCGTGGTTGTTGGCTGCGAAGATATACACACCCTCGTAGATCGAACGGTCCTGTACGATGGTGCGCTTGCTGCGGTTGATGGTGAGCAGGTCGCGGAAGCGCTCCTTGAGGAAGAACACCTCAAGGTTCAATGCCCACCGCCGCATGTCCTTATAATAGTCTTCGAGATAGGGATTGTGCGTCACACTTTCCATCCGTGCGCGCCAGCCATAGTGGCGGGCGAGCAACTGAGTGAGTGTGGTCTTTCCGCTGCCGATGTTTCCTGCAATGACGATATGCATGAGTTAATGTCTGAGCGCAAGGTTATAGTTATAGTAATTGGCGTCGCCGGTGATGTCCTTTACCACTTTGAGGAAGGGAGGGAAGTTGACGCTTTCGGTGTCGGTGATGCCTTTTGTCTCAAGGATGACAAGTCCCTGGAGCTGTCGTTGATAGGCGTCGAGCTCGAAGTATTGTCCTTTCCAGATAAAGCTTTTGCGCTTCTTGTATATCGTGTGGCGATAAGGATCAGCCTGCGAGAGCAGCGACTCATAGAGAGCGTTGCTTACCTGCCGCTCGGTCTCGACCTGCTGGTTGTGTCCGACGGTCTTCTTCATCGTGTGCACGTTGACGCGCTTGCCGCCCGGCCAGACACGCTGGCGCAGTCTGACCTCACTGTCAGGGTCTGCCACGAGATAGGTCTGCACGATGTCGCTGTCGATAGTCTGTGGCATGTCTCCGACGACCTCTACGATGTATTTCCGTTCCTCGGTGATGGGTTGCGGCAATCCGAGCACGGCGGAGATCTCCTTGAGCACGCGGTTGATCTTTGTGTCGAAGTCCACGTGGTTGTTGATCACGCGCAGATGGGGATGACCGCTCCATGCGTTGATGACGCGCTTGTCGACGATGCGAGCCTTTTCCAGTCCTTCCGACCGTTCCTTGTTATTAGCCACTGTGTAGAACTCTTCGGCACCGTCAGCGGCGGAGACGAGGTGAAGCACGGCATCGTAGCGTCCGAGCAGTTCCGGTGTGGAAGTACCTACGCGTCCGGTGATGTCGTTCCACATGTCGGCGTTCATATACGCCGAGATGTCCATGGCGCCCCGGTCACAGACGATCACCGCCGGTTCCTTCACCGTCTGGGCAATCTGTGTGAACTTGTCTTCCAGCCCGAGTTGCTCCTGCAGTGTAGCGATCTCGCCCTGATAAAAGAATTCGTGATTGGGAGTGAGGTAATCTATTCCTGCTTGGGCAAACATTGTGGGTACTTCCGGAATCGTGAAGACCTTAAAGCCCAAACTTGAGAAATGGTCGATGACCTTTACAAGAGCTGTCGTTTTGCCTGCACAAGGACCACCTGTGAGGACAATCTTTTTGAGTTGATAATCCATTTGGAGTTGTATTTCGTGTCGACACTTGGATTCGAACCAAGGACCCCCACCATGTCAAGGTGATACTCTAACCAACTGAGCTATGCCGACAAACGAACATATTTATAATGCAAAACCGTCTGCTCTTGTTTTGCGGGTGCAAAGGTACAAAGAATTTTTGAAACAGACGAAAGAATTGCATCTTTTTTTCAATTAATTGTTGTGGTCGGTGTTTGGCCGGCCACAACAGTCTCTTATGCTTCTACTTTCTTGCAGAACTGCTCGCCGTAGTCGCGGCACTCGTCAATGGCCTTGTTGTCAGGCACCCACAAGCATTTGATACCGTCGTCAACGACGTCAAATCCTGCTTCCTGCAGATGTTTCGTGATGAGCTTCGGCGCGTCGCCGCTCCAGCCGTAAGAGCCGAAAGCAGCTGCTTTCTTGCCTTTGAACTTCAGTCCGCGTGCCATCTCCAGGATGCCGGCGATGGCAAACGAGTAGCCGTAGTTGATCGTCGGAGAGCCTACGAGCACAGCTTTTGAGCGGAACATCTGTGTGAGCACATCGTTCTTGTCTTCTTTGGCAACGTTGTAGAGCTTCACCTCTACCGACGGATCAGCGCGGCGGATACCCTCGGCGATGGCCTCGCCCATGAGTCGTGTGCTTTGCCACATCGTATCGTAGACAATGGTGATCTGATTCTCCTGATAAGGCGTCGACCACTTCTGATAGCTCTCAATGATCTGCGAGATGTACTTTGTCCAGATGACACCGTGCGACGGTGCGATCATCTTGATGGGCAGGTTCATGCCGAGCACCTCCTTTACCTTGCGGGCCACCATCGGGCTGTAGAGGTTGAGGATGTTGGTATAGTACTTCTCTGCCTCATACATCACCTCGTTGACGTCTGCTGCCGTGTCAAAGAGCGACTCGGTGGCATAGTGCTGTCCGAAGGCGTCGTTGGAGAACAGAATCTCGTCGCCGGACATATAGGTGAACATCGTGTCGGGCCAGTGGAGCATCGGTGCCTCGATGAAGGTCAGCGTATGCTTGCCGATGTTGAGTGTGTCACCTGTCTTGACGTTGACATAGTTCCAGTCCTGGTGATAGTGACCGCGCAGGATGGCCTCTCCTTTCTTTGTGCAGTAGATCGGCGTGTCCGGAATCTCACGGAGCAGTTCGGGCAGTGCACCGCTATGGTCTATCTCGTTGTGGTTCATCACGATGTAGTCGATGTCCTTCAGGTCGATGACCTCTTTGAGCCGCTTGACAAACTCGCGGTCGTAGGGGCGCCACACCGTGTCGATGAGCACATTCTTTTCGTCCTTAATCAAATAGGCATTGTAGCTGGAGCCATGAAAAGTGGACAGCTCGTCGCCATGGAAATGGACCAAGTCCCAGTCCACCTTGCCTACCCATGTGACGTTGTCGGTAATCTTCTTTCCCATATCTTTAGTTATTCCTCTTTCATTCCGTCCTGATTTGAAATAATGGTGACGGCTCCTTGTTGTCCAGAGGCCGTCATCATCTGCTTATCTTCGTAAATCGATTATTCCTCCACGGGGCTGAAGTCTTCCTTGCCTACGCCGCAAGTGGGGCATACCCAATCTTCGGGCAGATCCTCAAAAGCTGTTCCGGGCTGAATACCATTGTCAGGGTCTCCTTTAGCGGGGTCATAGATGTAGCCGCATACATTGCATTCGTACTTTTTCATGTTGTGTTATGTTTTAAATGAATACTCGGCACCATCGCCAGGCGACGCTGCCATGAAAGTTTTCTTTTCTATGCGCAAAGATACGAAAGATAAATCAGAATACCATCATAATCTCGAAATATTTCGACCTGCAAGGCCGAAAATCACGATTAGCCAGTCAGTCATATACTTATCATTTCCTTGTCGCAAAAGTATGGCGAACATGCGCCAAACTATGTCGCAGGAGCAAGCTCTCAAAGCGAGAGACTGACAGCAACAGACTTGTAGCAGGATAAAAAGGGCTCCGTAGGTTGCAAGGCGAGCCCGCAGTGTATGAAGTCTCTATATACAATAAGGTGTGGAGGAGTAAGGCTGTTAAATAAAAAGTGAACAAGGCAATTAGTATGGACATGTCAAAGCAGAAAGAAAATGTGATAAGTTATTACAAAACTATGTCTCTGAACACTTGTGTTCTAGAAAAACAAAAGTGGGACAAGGAAGGGAAAATAGTGATTGGAACCACAAAATTGTGGTCGGACGTTCACAAAACGGTGAGATGAGCCGAAGAAACAAGTTGTTTCGTCGGCTCATCTCAGTTGTTTTATCAGTAGAAAACACTTAGATGACAGGCAGAAAGCAGTGTTTTGATGGGTATTTCTTTGAAAAATCAGTGTGGAAATGTTGCTTTTTGAAGACTAAAAGCACGAAGAGTTTTGTAATTAATTGAATTACAATATTTTATAAAATATCCTTGAAATTCGTGAAATTCGGAGCAAAGGAGGGCTCTGCTCAGAATTTTGGCTGTATTTGGGCGGGAAAATGTCACTTTTCAAGACAGTTTAGGGCTCGTGTCAAAGGTGGAACAGCTTGGCGAAGTGGTTTTCGCAGTCAACGGAAATGAGGTTATCTCTAAATAAAGTAAGGTGTACCTAAAGCTACAAAAAAAGCCCGGACTACCACTGTAGTTCGGGCTTTCTTCTTGCCTAATTTTCTTCTCGTATGAAAGAAGCGCTTGCTGTGATTACTTGCGGAGGCCGAGAGCCTTCACAATAGCACGATAACGCTCGATGTCACGATCCTTCAGGTAGTCCAGCAAAGCGCGGCGCTTACCTACCAGACGAGTCAGAGAACGAGTCGTCACAAAGTCCTTGTGATGAGTCTTGACGTGCTCTGTCAGGTGTGCGATACGATAAGTGAACAGTGCGATCTGGCTCTCAGCAGAACCGGTGTCTGCATTGCTCTTGCCATACTGGCCGAAGATTTCCTCCTTCTTCTCTTTGTTTAAATACATTGTTTGTTGATGATTAATTGTTGTTGCATCATTACATCCTTCGCCCGCAGGAGTCTTCATCATAGCTCAAGCGGCCTTAAATGCATCGGTATCTCCGAAAATGCGCTGCAAAGTTACAAAAAAGTTCTCAGAGTCAGCCACTTTTACCAGTTTTTTTTGTAATTTTGCAAGCAAATTATTAGCTCTATTAAGGTAAAGTAATGCAAGACATTCGTAACATCGCAGTTATTGCGCATGTCGACCATGGCAAAACAACGCTGGTTGACAAGATGATGCTCGCTGGTAAACTGTTCCGTGACGGCCAGGACAACAGCGGCGAAGTATTGGACTCCAATGATTTGGAGCGCGAGCGAGGGATAACCATCCTTTCCAAAAACGTGTCCATCACATGGAAAGGAGTGAAGATCAATATTCTCGATACACCGGGTCACTCCGACTTCGGCGGTGAGGTGGAGCGTGTGCTCAACATGGCCGACGGCTGTCTGCTGCTTGTTGACGCCTTCGAGGGCCCTATGCCGCAGACTCGATTCGTGCTGCAGAAGGCTCTGAAGCTTGGACTGAAACCTATCGTGGTGGTCAACAAGGTCGACAAGCCTAACTGTCGTCCTGAGCAGGTCTATGAGATGGTGTTCGACCTGATGTGTGACCTCAACGCTACAGAAGACCAGCTTGACTTCCCCGTGGTCTATGGTTCTGCCAAGAACGGTTGGATGGGACCAGACTTCAACAAGCCCACTGACAATATCGATTATCTGCTCGATAAGATCCTTGAGGTCATCCCGGCACCTAAGCGCCTGGAGGGTACGCCTCAGATGCTGATCACTTCTCTCGACTATAGTTCTTATACAGGACGTATCGCTGTCGGCCGTGTGCACAGAGGTACGCTCAAGGACGGTATGAACATCACCGTCTGCCACCGCGACGGTACGTTTGAGAAAGATAAGATCAAGGAGTTGCATACGTTCGAGGGTATCACTCACAAGCGCTGCGACCATGTCGACAGTGGTGACATCTGCGCTGTGGTCGGCCTTCAGCACTTCGAGATTGGTGACACCATCGCCGACTTTGAGAACCCTGAGGCTCTGCCGCCGATTGCTGTCGACGAGCCTACGATGAGTATGCTCTTCACGATCAATGACTCTCCTTTCTTCGGTAAAGAGGGCAAGTACTGCACTTCCCGTCAGATCGGCGACCGTTTGCAGAAAGAACTGGAGAAGAACCTGGCACTGCGTGTGCGCAATGTAGAGGGCTCTACCGACAGTTGGATTGTCAGCGGCCGTGGTGTGCTTCACCTCTCTGTGCTCATCGAGACCATGCGTCGTGAAGGTTTTGAGTTGCAGGTGGGCCAGCCCCAGGTAATCTATAAGGAGATCGACGGTCAGAAGTGCGAGCCTGTTGAGGAACTCGACATCAATGTGCCGCAGGACTACGCCAGCAAGATGGTGGATATGGTCACACGCCGCAAGGGTGATCTGACAGGTATGGATACCGAGGGCGACCGTGTCAACATCACGTTCGACATTCCTTCTCGTGGTATCATCGGTCTGCGTACCAATGTGCTCACTGCTTCTCAGGGTGAGGCAATCATGGCTCACCGCTTCAAGGAGTACCAGCCTTACAAGGGTGAGATCGTCCGCCGTATCAACGGTTCCATGATTGCTATGGAGACGGGCACTGCCTACGCCTACTCCATCGACAAGCTGCAGGATCGTGGTAAGTTCTTCATCGATCCGGGCGAGGAAGTCTATGCCGGTGAGGTCATCGGCGAGCATGTCCATGACAACGACCTTGTGGTCAACGTCACTAAGGCTAAGCAGCTGACCAACGTGCGTGCTTCCGGCTCTGACGAGAAGGCGCGTGTCATCCCGAAGACTGTCATGAGCCTTGAGGAGTGCCTGGAGTATATCAAGAGCGACGAGTATGTGGAGGTGACTCCTAAGTCGATGCGTATGCGCAAGATCATCCTGGATCATCTTGAGCGTAAACGCGCCAACAAGGAATAAAGTCCCCTACACATTATTATATATATAGTAACTCCATACGTCGGGGATTTGTCCTTTGGCGTATGGAGTTATTCTTATCAGAACATTCTTAAATCTGTTGCAACGAAGGCTTGCCAGCGAGAACTTATGCGTCTGACTTGTTTTGTCGTCTACTCTTTGGTCTTGCTGGCTTGAAAACGCAATATTACCACTCGGAGCGTGACTTGATCAGCCCAAAGTTCAAACCGTCCAAGTGTATTGTCAATGGTGCTACAGACTTTGACGCGGCAATAAGAAAAGGTATAATCCCAGGCGCCTGTCTATAAACTGAGATTATACCCTATACATTATTTATTATATATTTCTTTGAGCGGTACCATGACGAAGTCGCGCTCATGCATCAAGGGATGGGGAATCTTCAAATCTGGTTCTTCCACTTTTATGTCATCATACAGCAGAATGTCGATGTCGATGACACGGTCGTGATAAACGCCATTCACTGATTTTCCCGTGCGGCCGAGATCATGCTCGATGCGCTGAGTAGCCAAGAGCACCTGGCGCGGAGGCAGTGTGGTCAGACAGCAACAGCACGCGTTGAGGAACTTATTGGGCGACTCGAAGCCCCACGGTTCCGTTTCATGAAGGGAAGAGAGGGCAGAGACATGCCCTACCCTACTCTCCAATAGCTCTACGGCTTGCCGTATCAGTCCACGTCGGTTGCCAATGTTGGAACCTAAGCTGAGATAGACTTTATGCAAAGCCGGATTGTTTATATCTGCCATAATCCGTTTCTACAACAGTGTCGTTGCTGACCGATCAGTCGACGATCAGCAGGCTGTCGCCATAGCATCCAAACTTATAGCCATGCTTCAGTGCCAATGCGTAGCAGGCCATCACATTCTCATAACCACCGAAGGCTGCCGTAGACATCAGCAGCGTAGACTCGGGATGATAGAAGTTGGCAATCATCGTGTCAGCAAGACCGAACTCGTAAGGCGGGAAGATGAACTTGGATGTCCAACCGTCAAACTCCTTGAGGAAGCCGTCAGTGCCTACTGCTGTCTCGGTAGCCTTGGCCACACTCGTTCCTACGGCACAGATATGATGTCCCTCTTTCTTTGCTGTGTTGACCATGTCGCAAGCCTCCTTGTTGACAAACATCTGCTCAGAGTCCATCTTATGCTTGGTGAGATCCTCCACCTCGATCGGCGAGAAGTTGCCCAAGCCGCAATGCAGCGTGATAAACGCCGTGTTGATGCCTTTGATTTCCATACGCTTCAACAGCTCACGGCTGAAATGAAGTCCGGTAGCCGGCACGGTGACAGCACCTTCGTTGCGTGCGAAGAGTGTCTGGAAGTCTTCCAGATCTTCCTTTGTCGCATGGGAGTGCACGTGCATACCCTTCATATCGGGATCCTCGGGGCGGCCGTTGAGTATATACTCCGGCAGCGGAGCCTCGCCAAGAGCGAAGAGGTCGTGTTTGAACTGATCGTGAGGACAGTCATAGAGGAAGCGCAAGGAACGTCCACGGCTGGTCGTGTTGTCATAGACCTCGGCTACCATGGTGCCCACCTCATCGAAGAAGAGTTTGTTGCCGATACGGATCTTACGGGCAGGCTCCACGAGCACGTCCCACAGGTGTGTCTCCTCGTTGAGCTCACGCAGGACAAAGACCTCAATCTTCGCGTCGGTCTTTTCCTTCGTTCCGTACAGACGGGCAGGGAAAACCTTCGTATCATTAAGGATGAACACATCGCCATCATCGAAATAATCGATGACATTGCGGAAGTCAAGGTACTCGCCTTTGATCGGCTGTCCCTTGTCATCCTTCTTATAGAGTTCTATCTCGCCCGTCGTCCGGTGCAGCACCATCAGACGGGATTCATCACGACGGGTAATTCGAAAAGAGCCCTTCGTACCATCGTCGTTCGTATACTCCCTCACAATGCTGTGAGGATAAAGAGCCACAGACTCGGGTGGCAACTTAAATTTGAACTGCGATAACTTCATAATGTATATTTCCTTTCTATTCTGTCTGACAATAATCCCGGTTGGGACTTGCTTTGTTTATGCCACGGGCCTGTTGTCCGCCTTGGGAGTGATCTGTGGCTTTGCCTCGGCAGGACGCTGTAGCGCAGCGGCACTCACTTCGTTGGGAATCTCACTGTCCAGCCATTCTCCGAAATGATTGAACTCGATGCAATCGCTCTCGCTGATGTCGCCCACACGTGTCCGACGCAGACTCGTGAGATAAGCTCCGCTATTCAGTGCCCGGCCAATGTCTCGGGCCAGCGCACGGATGTAAGTGCCCTTGCCACAAACGACACGGATAGCCATCGTTTTCTTCTCTTCGTCATAGCCGGTGAGTTCCACCTTATCTATATGTATAGCCTTTGGTTTCAGCTCCACGGACTCACCGTTGCGGCGCAACTGGTAGGACCTCGTGCCCTCAACCTTACACGCACTATAGGTTGGAGGCACCTGCTGGATATCACCCTCGAACTGTTTCAGCGTGTCAAGGATGAGTTCCCGTGTGATATGCTCCACGGGATAAGTAGCGTTGACCTCATGCTCACGGTCATAGCTGGCGGTGGTAGCACCCAACTGCAGCGTCGCCGTGTATTCCTTGGTATGGCTTTGCAGCGTCTCGATTTGCTTGGTGCACCTGCCTGTGCAGAGAATCAAAACACCTGTCGCCAATGGGTCGAGCGTACCGGCATGGCCTACCTTCACTTTCTGTCCAAGCTTTTGTGAGAGCAGGAAACGGATATGTGCCAGTGCACCGAAGCTCGTCATGCCATAGGGCTTGTCGATCGCTAAGATTTCTCCTTTGATAAAATCCATCTCTTAGTCAAACATTACCATGCTGTGGCCGGTAAGCATCCAAATGAGGATAAACGCACCCACGATAATACGATAGTAGCCGAACCACTTGAAACCATACTTAGACAAAAAGTCAACAAACCACTTCATGGCAAGCAAAGCCACGAAGAAAGCTACGATACTGCCTACAGCAAGCATGATGAGATTGTCTGTTGTTGCCCACGACGTGCCCACAGCGTCATCACCGATGAACAGTTCCAACAGGTCGAGACCTGTGGCGGCAGCCATCGTCGGCACAGCCAGGAAGAAGGAGAACTCAGCAGCACGACGACGCGTGAGCTTCTGTGACATACCACCAACAATGGTAGCCATGCTACGGCTGGTACCGGGAATCATCGAGAAGCACTGGATGAGGCCGATTCTGAAAGCCCTGCTTTCGGTGAGCTCATTGTTCTCACTACCTCTATTAAAGATCCGATCGCAGAACAGCATAAACACACCGCCCACAACCAGCATGATGGGTACTATCCAAATGGCGTTGGAGGGATCGAGCATGAAGTCAATCAGACCGCTCTTCTTCACTGCGAAGCCAATCACTCCAGTAGGGATGAATGCCACAATGAGCAACCAATAGAAGTTCCACTTGTGCTTGATTCGCTGCCACGATGTGCTGCCGGCTGGTGCCGGAGTATGGTCAAGACGGAAGAAACGGTTCCAGTAAAGCACTACCACAGAAAGAATGGCGCCAAACTGAATGATAACCGTGAACGCCCGCACAAAAGCGGAGTTCTCCACACCGAGCAGGTTCTCTGCGATGAGCATGTGTCCGGTCGACGACACGGGCAGGAACTCTGTGAGTCCCTCCACGATAGCGATGATAATAGTCTGTATCAGTGTCATCAGGCCTCCTCGCTGTTAGATGATGTTTCGACAGGAGTATTCTCGGCACCATTGTCCTTGGGTTTGTGGATGATGGCATAGATCATGGAGATGAAGCCAACAAAACACACCACAGGAGCCACCTTGATACGGCGGAAGCTGAAGATGTCGGGATTAAAAGTCTGTTCTGTAGAACTGCTGCCACTCATCAGTATGAAGCCGATGACCACAATGGCAAAACCGATAGCCAACAATGTGAAGTTGGTACGGTCGAATGCATAATTTCTTTTATCCATATTTTGTTTATTCATAATTCTAAGTTCAATCTCCTCATTCCGTATCGCTTCGCTTTGATTCAATGACTGCCAAGGGCAGGAAGAGAACTTTATGGAATGACAGAAAACTTATCTGAAATTAAATCTTGTAAAGTTCTCCAGCCTTCATCTTCAAGAAGCGGTTCACCGAGATGGAAGCGCAGATGGCCGTGATGATGATGCCAAAAGCAACTACCGACACAGCCGTGATGGTCATCTCACGCCAAGTCACAATGTTCAGAATCTCCGGTTCATAGCGGTAGAGCGCGTACATACAACCACTAAGAACGATGATGGCCAGCAGCGCAGCCAGCAGTCCTGTCAAGACTGCACGGCGGATAAACGGCCCACGGATAAAGCCCCAGGAGGCACCGACGAGCTTCATCGTGTGGATGGAGAAGCGGCGGGCATAGATGCCGAGCTTCACCGTGTTGTTGATCAAAGAGAAGGATACAAAGGTGAGCAAAGCCGCGATGACGAGCAGGATGATGCCAATCTTCGTCAGGTTACGGTTGACGGCATCCACCAAATCCTTCTGATAGTTGATCTCCGACACCTTAGGATAACGCTTCAACTGCGTGGAGATCCACTTCAGCGAGTCGTTGTTGGCATAGTCGCTCTTCAAGGTCAGCTCCACAGAAGAGGGGAATGGATTGATACCATCAGTAAACTCAGAGGGATCGGCACCCATCTGACGGGTAGCATCAGCCAATGCCGCGTGCTTGCTGATGAAGTGTACCTGCTTGATATAGGGTTGTTGCTTCAGATGCGAGCACATCGTCATAGCTTCGTTGTCACTCATGTCCTGTTCCAGCATCATGGTGACGACCAGGTTCTCTTTTACATACGACGAAAGATTGCGGCCGGTCAGTGTAGAAAACACGACAAGTCCTAACAGCACGAGCACCATGGCCGTGCTGATACACAATGTAACAGCTTGCAGACGCCCCGTGTGCCTGCTTACCTTATTTTTCTTCTTTCCCATTGCAGTGGTCAAAATCTTGCATTTGGATACAAAGTTAATCAAAATATTAGAGAGAAAGAGATGATTAACTTGCATTAACCAAATATTCAAGAAGAAAAGCGTCAGTAATGATATATTTTTATTATCTTTGCTCAAGAATAATGATAACAATATTAAAGTAAGAACAGAGAATTATGAGTACTGTTATTTATCCAAGTCCCATCTACGGCCCTGTGCACAGCCGCCGTTTAGGATTGAGCTTAGGCGTGAACCTGATGCCGGCAGACGGGAAGATATGCACCTTCGATTGTCTGTATTGTGAATGTGGCTTCAACAAGGACCGCCGCACACATTCGCCACATCCTACACGACAGCAGGTGGCGGAAGCACTGGAAAAACAGCTCATCAAGATGCACAACGACCAGGAACATCCCGACGTGCTTACCTTTGCAGGTAATGGCGAACCCACCAGTCATCCTGAGTTTCCCGGTATCATCGACGACACCATCCGGCTGCGCGACAAATGGTGCCCGAAGGCAAAGATCAGTGTGCTGAGCAATGCCACCTTCTCCGGACACGACGATATCCGTCAGGCCCTGCTGAAGGTAGACAACAACATCCTGAAGCTCGACACGGTCAACATGGACTATATCCGCAAGGTGGACCGGCCGACTCAGCCTTCCTACGATGTAAAGGACATCATCGAGAACATGCGATGGTTCAAGGGACACGTGATCATTCAGACCATGTTTATGAAAGGTGACGGCACAGGCAACACGGGTGAGGAATATGTAGCGCCCTGGCTCGATGCCGTCAAATACATTCAGCCGCAGGAAGTGATGGTCTACACCATTGACCGTGAGACACCAGACCAGAAACTGCGCAAGGCTTCGCATGACGAACTCGATGCGATCCGCGACCGTGTCATCGCATTGGGCATTCCCTGTACGGCCTCGTATTAAAGCCCATGACATTTAAAAATATAAGCAACTATCAGTTCTGACTTTCTTCACGTCTGTCGATGAGCTAAATTAAGAATTCTGTATTATGAACATCATTCCAGCATCTGCAGAACAAGCAGAGTCGATCGCCTCTCTCATCATGATGGCGATGAATCATGAGTGCTGTCAGAACTTCGCCGGCCCGCACCACACCTTAGCGGACTTCCACCGGATGATGACAACTCTGGTCAGAAGGGAAGACAGCCAATACAGTTACCGCAATGCATGGGTAGCCCTCGATGACAAGACAACGGACGGCAAGCCCGTCGTAGCTGGAGTCATCGTAGGCTACGACGGTGCTGACCTGCACAGACTGCGCGAAGCATTCCTGCAAGCAGCCAAGAAATACCTGGATCAGGACTTCAGCGGCATGGACGATGAGACACAGGCCGGTGAGTACTATATCGACTCACTTGCCGTAGATACACGCTATCGTCACCAAGGACTCGCCACGTTGCTGCTGAGAAAACTCATCGACCAAAAGGGACGGAAACAGCCTGTCGGCCTTTTGGTCGACAAAGGCAATCCCAGCGCAGAACGTCTCTATCGCAGCCTTGGCTTTGAATATGTCAACGACACTACATGGGGAGGACACGAAATGCGGCACTTGCAGACGACAAAGAAGTAAGTCGTTATTCATAACCGCATATTTACTGTTTGTTTTTTCCAAGGCAAGGGATAAACAAAAAGACATGTAAACGCCTAATTGTTAGTGTGAATACAAAAACACGAACGATTGTTAAAAAACTCCTACGACGCTTTGAGTTTTCATCTATAATGGTTACCTTTGCAAGGTGAAAGGAGAGATTCTATCCGACTCCAAATTCTTTTTTAACTTCAAAGAAATTAAACGTTATATATAAATAGGTATGAAAATCAAAAATTGTATGTTCGTAGCCTTGGCTGCGCTCTCTCTTGTATCATGTGGTAAGAAGGGCGGAAACAGCTTGGCTGACCTTCAAGACAATGAGTTTGCCGTAAGCACTGCAGGCGAGTCAAGTGCCAGTATGCAGTCTACTTACCCGGCAACCATCAAGGGTATTCAGGATGTGGAGGTACATCCCAAGCTTTCGGGCTATATCACCAACGTGTATGTTCATGAAGGACAATATGTACGTGCCGGTCAGGTGATGTTCACCATCGACAGTGAAACCTATCGCGCTGCTGTGAACCAGTCGCGGGCTGCGCTGAATACCGCCATCGCACAAGCCAACACAACGAAGCTGACCTACTTGAACAACAAGAAGCTCTTTGCTCAGCACATCATCGGTCAGTATGAGTTGGAAACGGCCTTAAACAGCTACAAGACCGCAGAAGCTCAGGTAGCTCAGGCCCGTGCCAGCCTGGCTTCCGCCCGCGAGACACTGGCATGGTGCACTGTGACGGCTCCGGCATCAGGCGTCGTGGGCTCTCTGCCTTTTAAGAAAGGTGCGCTCGTGTCAGCTCAGAGCACGCTCACGACCGTCAGTGATGTCTCCACCGTGGAAGTGTTCTTCTCCATGAGCGAGCCTGACATCCTCAGCATGTCAAAGACGGCTGGCAGTGTTGCCGGTGTGCTGCGTGAAATGCCTACCGTGAAGCTGCAGCTTGCCGATGGCACTACTTACAACCAGCCGGGACGTGTTGTAAAGATGAGCGGCATCATCGACGCCACCACAGGTGCCTATACACTGATTGCACACTTCCCCAACCCCCAGGGACTGTTGAAGAGTGGCGGTGCCGGACAGATCATTGTACCGCATGTAAGCAACAACATCATCAGCATCCCACAGGAAGCCACCTCACAGGTTCAGAACAAGTACTTCGTCTATAAGGTAGACAAAGACAACAAAGTGAAATACACCGAGATCACTGTCAGCCCCCAGAACGACGGACTTACCTACATCGTCACTTCCGGACTGAATGCGGGAGACCGTTATGTATCGAAAGGCATCAGCAAACTCACGGATGGTGAGAAGATCAAACCGCTCACAGAAGAACAATATCAAAAGAAAATCGACGATGCAGCCAATTTGTCCAAAGAACAAGGATCAGCAAAGGGCTTCGTCAAAGCGATGACGGGAAAATAAGGTTGAATGTTGAATGTTGAATGCTGAAAGGCTTCAACGATGACGGGGATCCATTCCTGCAAGAATCATCTTTGAACTCTCATCATTCAACATGAATATCACTCAACATCAATTATTCATCATTCAACATACATTCAAACATGACATTTACCAATTTTATCAAGCGTCCGGTACTCTCCACCGTGGTCTCCATCCTGCTTGTCTTGCTGGGTTCTATCGGATTGGTGTCGCTTCCTATTGAGCAATATCCGGACATAGCACCTCCTACTATCATGGTGCAGGCCAGCTATCAGGGTGCTGATGCGCAGACGGTGATGAAGTCTGTCGCCGTGCCTCTGGAGGAAAGCATCAACGGTGTGGAGAACATGACCTACATGACCTCCCAGACCACCAACGACGGTATGTGTATGATCACCGTGTACTTCAAGCAGGGTGCTGACCCGGATATGGCTGCCGTGAACGTGCAGAACCGTGTGTCGCAGGCTCAGGCCCTCTTGCCTTCTGAAGTAACACAGGTCGGTGTGACCGTCACCAAGCGCCAGACATCCAACGTCATCATGTACGCCGTCACCTCTGACGGCCGCTACGACGGCCAGTTTGTCACAAACTACAACAACATCAACATCGTTCCGGTCATCAAGCGTATCAATGGTGTGGGCGACGTGCAGAGTCCTTCTACCGCCAACTACTCCATGCGTATCTGGCTCCAGCCGGATAAGATGAAAGAATACGGACTTATGCCGTCAGACATCCTCGGTGTACTGGCAGAACAGAACATCGAAGCCGCACCGGGTAAATTCGGCGAGAACTCCAACGTGGCTTACGAGTATACGCTGCGATACAAGGGACGCTTGTCAGAGCCTATACAATATGAGAACATTATCCTGACGAGCAAGACCACAGGCCAGACATTGAAGCTGAAAGATGTGGCCAAGATAGAGCTTGGCTCTCTGATGTACAACGTGAGTCTGGTCAACGACGGTATCCCTGCCTGTATGGGTATGGTGCAGCAGATTGCCGGCTCCAACGCCACACAGATTGCCACAGACGTGAAAGCCGCACTTGCAGAGCAGCAGAAGAGCATGCCGCCGGGGATGAAGACGGTGATCATGTACGATGTGACCGACTTCCTCTTCGCCTCCATCAACGAGGTGTTGATGACATTGTTCATCACGCTGGTACTCGTGTTCATCGTGGTGTACATCTTCCTGCAGGATCTCCGCTCGACGCTCATCCCTATGATCGCCGTGCCGGTAGCCTTGATCGGTACCTTCTTCTTCTTGTGGGTATTCGGTTTCTCCATCAACTTGCTGACGCTGTCGGCCTTGCTGTTGGCTATCGCCATCGTGGTCGATGATGCCATCGTGGTCGTCGAGGCCGTTCACGCCAAGCTCGACCAAGGTTACGACAACTCACTCACGGCCGCCATCGACGCCATGAATGAGATCTCCAGCGCCATCATCTCCATCACGCTCGTCATGGCTGCCGTGTTCGTCCCTGTATCGTTCATGGGAGGTACGAGCGGCACTTTCTACCGCGAGTTCGGTGTGACGATGGCTGTAAGTATCGTCATCTCGGCTGTCAACGCCTTGACTTTGTCACCAGCACTTTGTGCCATGTTCCTGAAGCCGCACCAAGCAGAGGAGAACGAGAGCAACAAGAGCTTTGTGGCTCGCTTCCACGCTGGCTTCAACCGCGTATTTGAGAAGACCACCAATAAATATAAGCGGGGTGTTGAGCACGTGATCAATCACCGCATCATCACAGCCGGTATTGTGGCAGTGGGTATTGCTGCTCTTGCCGTACTGATGAATACCACAAAGACAGGTCTTGTGCCAGATGAGGACACGGGTACTATCTTCGTGACCATCTCAGCCAATCCAGGAACTTCCCAGGAGCGCACCAAGCAGATTGTGAACGAGGTAGACAAGATGCTGGCCAACAACCCGGCTATCCTTCACCGCAATGCCATCATCGGTTATAACTTCATAGCCGGTCAGGGTTCAGACCAGGCAACGTTCATCATCAAGCTGAAGTCGTTCGAGGACCGTGCCGGTGGTATCACCGACCGCATCAAGCGCGCCATCCACGACAAGGATCCCATGGCTCTCGTCGTCAATCCTTATGAGCAGAACTCTGTGCTCGGCATGATCTACAAGCAGACAGCTTCCATCAAGGACGCACAGATCCTGGCCTTCGGTCCTCCTATGATTCCTGGTTTCTCCGTACAGAACGGTGTGACCATGACCATGCAGGACAAGACTGGCGGCGACCTGAACAAGTTCTTTAATGTGACCAAGAGCTTCCTGGCAGAGTTGAACAAACGCCCTGAGATCCAGCAGGCCATGACCTCCTACAACCCTAACTATCCTCAGTATATGGTCGACGTAGACGTGGCGAAAACCAAGCAGGCCGGCATCTCGCCCAAGATAGTGCTCTCTGTGCTTCAAGGATATTATGGCGGTCTGTATGCTTCCAACTTCAATGCTTTCGGTAAGCTCTTCCGTGTGATGATCCAGGGCGACGTAGCCAGCCGTATGACACCGGAAGGCCTAACCCGCATCTATGTGCGCACCGCCACAGGCGATATGGCACCGGTGAGCGAGTTTGTCAAACTGCAAAAGGTCTACGGTCCTTCCAACATCAACCGCTTCAACCTCTTCACAGCCATCAACGTCAGTGTCAATGCCAATGACGGTTATTCATCCGGCCAGGTGATGAAAGCCATCGAGGAAGTGGCCAAGGACAATCTGCCCGACGGCTATGGCTATGAGTATTCAGGGTTGAGCCGTTCCGAGGCAGAGTCGAGCAACTCCACAGCACTGATCTTTATACTCTGTCTTGTGTTCGTCTATCTGATTCTGAGCGCACAGTACGAGAGCTACATCCTTCCGCTGTCTGTATTGCTGTCCGTACCATTCGGTTTGGCAGGTGCCTTTGCCTTCACCAACCTCTTTGGCCACAGCAACGACATCTACATGCAGATCTCACTGATCATGTTGATTGGTCTGTTGTCAAAGAACGCCATCTTGATTGTGCAGTTTGCTTTGGAGCGCCGCGAGACAGGTATGGCCATCAAATACTCAGCAATCCTTGGTGCTGCCGCCCGTCTTCGTCCTATTCTGATGACATCGTTGGCTATGGTCATCGGTCTGTTGCCGCTGATGTTCGCCTCTGGTGTGGGCAAGAACGGCAACCAGACGTTGGGTGCTGCCGCTGTCGGCGGTATGCTCATCGGTACGCTCATTCAGATCTTCGTCGTGCCGGCTCTGTTCTGCATCTTCCAGTGGTTGCAGGAGAAGATCAAGCCGTTGAAGTTCGAAGACGAAGAGAACGAGGAGGTCAAAGCAGAGCTTGAGCAGTATGCCCACGCCGACAAGCAAGAGCCTTACATCGACGCGTATACAAAGTAACACAATGTAGAGTTTCTATATCATGAAGATATATCATTTCATACTTACAGGTCTTGCAGCCGTCGCCATGACGGGCTGCAAGAGCCTTTACGGCAAATATGAGCGGCCACAGGTCAACACTGCCGGGCTGGTGCGCGACGCGGTGAGCAACACCGACACACTTGCCGTGACCGACACCACCAGTTTTGCCAACATCCCATGGCGCTCTGTGTTCACCGATCCACAGTTGCAGTCGCTCATCAGCACGTGTCTGACCAACAATCCCGACCTGCTCAATGCGGCACTCAACGTTGACATGGCAGAGGCGCAGCTCAAGGCTGCCAAGCTTGCCTTCTTGCCAGGCATCTCGTTCACGCCGCAGGGAACTATCTCCTCATGGGATTACAACAAAGCCGTCAAGACCTACCAGCTGCCCATCAGCGCCAGTTGGGATGCCAATCTCTTCGGCAACCTCACTGCCGCCAAGCGTGCCGCTCAAGTCTCGATGCTCCAGACCAAGGACTATCAGGTGGCTGTGCAGACCAAGCTCATCGCCAATGTAGCCAACATGTACTATACCCTGCTCATGCTCGACAAGCAGCTGCAGATCGTCACCGACATGGAGAAACTCACCAAGGACACATGGGAGATCATGAAGATCCAGCACCAGTCTGTTGCCGGTGTGCGCTCTACCGCCGTGCAGAGTGCCGAGGCCAACTACCTGAGCGTGCAGACACAGAAGGAAGATCTCAAACGACAGATCCGAGAAACAGAGAACAGTCTCTCTCTCCTGCTCGGTCAGCAGGCTCATGCCATCCCACGCGGTGATCTCGACAGTCAGAATCTTCCCACTAATTTCTCAACGGGTGTAGGCATCCAGTTGCTCAGCAACCGTGCCGATGTCCACGCCAACGAGATGGCACTCGCCAAATGCTTCTATAACATAGAGGCTGCCCGCGCTCGCTTCTATCCGTCGCTGACGATCAGCGCAACCGGTGCCTTCACCAACAGCGGTGGCTTGGGTATCACCAATCCGGGCAAGATGCTGTGGAACGCCGTGGCTTCGCTCACTCAGCCCATCTTCGCCAAAGGACAGCTTACAGCCGGACTGCGCGTCGCCGAGGATCAGTATAAGCAGGCCTACAACACTTGGCAGAACAGTGTACTCGCTGCCGGTAGTGAGGTCAGCAACGCACTGGTGCTCTACAACGCTTCTGACGCCAAGAGTAAGCTCGAAGAGAAACGCATCGGCGTGCTCAAGCGCAACGTGGAAGACACGAAGAACTTGATGGCCAGCGCAGGCTCTACCTATCTTGAGGTCATCACCGCTGAGAGCAACCTGCTCAACTCACAGCTCAACAAGGTGCAGGACGACTTCAGCAAGATGCAGGCTGTCGTCAACCTCTACTACGCCTTGGGCGGAGGAGCGAAATAAGTGTTGAACGATGAGTGTTGAGTGATGAATTGATTCAATGACGAAAAACCAAATTTGAATTATGAACAACATCAGTGATAAAGCCGTAGTATCGCCCAAGGCGAAGCTCGGTGACAATATCAAGATATTCCCCTTCGTGTATATCGAGGACTACGTGGAGATTGGTGACAACTGTGTCATCTTCCCCTTTGTGAGTATCCTGAACGGCACGAAGCTGGGCAAGAACAACAAGTTGCATCAGGGTTCCGTCCTCGGTGCCCTTCCCCAGGACTTTGCCTTCAAGGGTGAGCGCAGCGAGGTGACCGTCGGCGACAATAATGTGATTCGTGAGAACGTGATCATCAACCGTGGCACGCACGAAGGCTGCAAGACGGTCATCGGCAACAACAACATGCTCATGGAGGGTGTGCACATCAGCCACGACACCAAGATCGGCAACTTCAATGTCTTTGGCTATGGTACGAAGATTGCCGGTGACTGCCAGATCGGCGACGGTGTCATCTTCTCATCGTCGGTCATAGAGAATGCCGGCACACGTGTCGGCAATCTGGCTATGCTGCAGGCTGGTACACGCTTCTCCAAGGATGTACCTCCCTACGTCATCGCAGGCGGTAACCCAATCGATTATGAAGGGCCCAACAACACGATGATGGAAGCCTGGAAAATCGACGAGCACATCCGCAAACACGTCGCCAACGCCTACCGCCTCGTCTTCAATGGCAAGGTAAGCGTCTTCGATGCAGCCTTGCAGATTCGTGACCAGGTGCCCGACGGAGAGCAGGTTCGCAATATCATCGAATTCCTGAACTCCACACAGGTAGGCATCATATCGAAGTAAAAAAGCAAAGATACCGCATAACGAAAGCCCCGGATGATCATGTGCCATCCGGGGCTTTATTGTTATATGCTGATGAGCAGAGAGAACCCAAATCTTCAGCAAAGAAAGATTTCTACTGAAATCGTTTATTGGTCAATTAGAAAAGCTTGTTGGGATAGACTCCCTCATCAACAAGCTTCTGGATGCGGGCTACAGTACCCGGGCGGTCAGCAGAATAGGTGACACCGAACCACTTGCTCGTGGTGTCGAGCACCTCGCAGGTAGCCTTACCCTCATTGATCAGCTTATTCACCACCCAAGGAATCAGGTACTCTGCCTTAGGATTAGCCTTTGTCTCGGGAGCGTCGAGGAACTCCTTAAAGAACTTGTCGCTGTACTCGAAGTATTCCGGAGTGAAGCCCCACACGTTCATGCTTACCGGAGTGGTGTCAGCAATCTCCACCCACTTACCGTTCTCGTCCTTATAAGCCACGTTGCCGTCGGCCTGGCGCTCGATCTCCGTGCGCTCCACGCAACCAGTGAGCAGGTTCTCGGCATTCTTGGAGCAGACGCCACGAGAGACAGAACCATTGTCGCTCAGCGTGTTGCCGACGCGGAAACCTACCATGGCATACTTACCTTTGCTGTCCTCGGGGAGTTCAGAGAGGAACTTGCCAATGACCTTGAAGCAGTCGCGGTTGTAGAAGTCATCGCAGTTGATGACACAGAAAGGCTCATGGATCACCTCTTTAGCCATCATCACGGCGTGATTGGTACCCCAGGGTTTCGTGCGGCCCTCAGGAACAGAGTAGCCCTCAGGAATCTTGTCGAGGCTCTGGAACACGAGTTCGCAGGGAATATGTCCCTCATATTTAGAAAGGATCTTCTCGCGGAAGTCCTGCTCAAAATCCTTACGGATCACCCAAACGATCTTGCCGAAGCCTGCCTGAATAGCATCATAGATACTGTAGTCCATAATGGTCTCGCCGTTTGGCCCCAGACCGTCTAATTGTTTCAAACCACCGTAGCGGCTGCCCATACCGGCAGCAAGCAGTAATAATGTAGGTTTCATACTGTGTATTTTTAAATCAGTTAGAATATGCGCTATCTAAAGCAGTGCAAAGTTACAGCAAATAAGCGAAAGGACAAAAAGAATCGTACCTTTTTTAAAGCTCCACCTTTTTAGCCCTGATCTCAATTACTTCAGCTTGCTTCTCTCCATATTGTAGTTCTCTTTTGAAATTGTCGATTCTTTCAGTTTCGCTATCTGCCGGAGCTTTTGCTCCCGCGAGTATGGATGCTTGCCTCTTTTTTACCCTTTACAAATGCAGTGCCTCCATGAACCGACGGATCACCTGTGGGTCGCCGGTGTGCTTGCCATTGTCTTCACTGATCTTGCAGGTGTCGTTGTAGAACGGCCAAGACTCGGTGATCTTAGCAGCTACGAGCTTAATCACGATATTCATCGGGCGGATACCGTCGAAATCATTGGTGAAATGTGTGCCGATGCCAAACGAAGGCTGCACATACTTCTCTGCTTCATGCTGCAATGCGATGGCCCGGTCGGTGTCGAGGGCGTTGGAGAAGATGACCTGCTTTGTCTTGGAGTCGATGCCTAAACTACGGTATTTGGCACAGATCCTATTGAGTTGCTCCATGTTATCACCGGAATCGACGCGCAGGCCTTTGAAGAGGTTGGCAAAGTCTTCGGAGAAGTTCAGAGAGAAGATATTCCACCCGAAGGTGTCGTAGAGATATGTGCCGAGTGCACCGTTGAAGGTATGTCGCCAAGCGTTCATGGCGATGTGGTTGGCCATCTGCGGGCCGTACATGCCACCTATGGCTGCTATGAACTCGTGCGCCATCGTGCCGACGGGCGTCAGATCGTATTTCATGGCGAGATAGACGTTGCTCGTCCCCACGAATCTGCCCTTCCAGTCGCGTGCCTCCTGGCAGTCTTTCATCGCTCTGACCACCGTGTCCTCAGCTTGGAACGACGCACGCCGGCGCGTACCGAAGTCAGAGTAGGTACATCCGGCTTCGAGCAACCGCTCTGCCTTATGGTAAGTTTTATGGTAATAGGCGTCATAGTCAAACTTGTCTTTTTCGTCGCACACGATGTAGTACAGTTCTGAGACGATGGCAAGCACCTTCACCTCCAGCAATATCGTCTCTGCCCAGACACCCTCAAACTCTATGTGCAAGTGTCCGTCCTCGTCCTGCCAGGCGTGAACCCACTTGCGGCTGAAGCGGAAGCCGCGCAGATAGATATAGAACCAGTCGGGCAGATAATAGCATTTGCGCCGCATGAAAGCAATCTCCTCGTCGGTGATGGTGAGCTCTTCGAGATACCTCACCTGCTCCATGACAAGATCGGCAAATCCCTTGGGATAGACGGTGTTGTCACGGTCGTTGAATTCATACTTCACCCACGCGCGTGGATAGTTGTCGATCACTGCGCAGCACATTGTGAACTTGTATAGGTCGTCGTCGGTAAAATGGTTGATAATTTGCCGCATAATATAAATGGTCTATAAAACATTTCTGTGGGCAGTGAACAGTCGGACGACAAGGTGCATCAATGGTTGCTTGATGAGCGTGTCACGGCTGCCAGTGCCTAACTGCAATATAACGGATTCCCTGCCTGAATATTGTCTACCGGCGCGCTCATTTCCATTGGGATGTCAACTGCTCATAACAGCTGATTGGCAAACCGGCAAGGCTATTCAAAGCAGAAACGTATTGACAAAACACCTTCATCCTAAAAGCGCAATCTAGAGAAACGCCGATGGGAATAATGGCAAAATTGCGGCTTTGAAAGGCAAAAAAACAAAGATGGCGCTATCAAAACAGTTGTCTGACCTTATCAGATAACTGAGATGACAAGGTCAGATAACTGAGATGTCAAGGTCAGATAACTGAGATGACCGCATCAAAAGGGTGTTTTAATGGGAATTTCTTTCAAAAATAGCCCTTAAAAGAGTCTTTTATGCGATATGTAATTTACCGATATGTTGCTATCTGCTTGTCAATCAGATAATTAGCAAAAACCGCCTAAAATCGCGAAAATCCGGACAAGGGACGACTTGCTTCTGAGAATCGCAATCTCAGAGCCGTTTATTTGTTAGTTTATTCAACAAATCGTCCTTTGTTTGATGATTAGTCTTTCAATATCTCTGTGTGAGGACAGAGTAACAGACTTATACGCTACAAGGCGAAGCCCTCTCTCTGTGGCTTCGTGTCTCTGTGTGAGATATAAAAAAAATAAATTTTCTTATTCGTTTTCTTTGTATTGTATTCAGATTGCAGTAACTTTGCATCTTAAAACGAAAATTATGAGAATGCTGAGTGACGACGAGCTGGCTATGCTGCTCGACAAAAAGATCTTTCACACCATATCGGAAGTGGCCGACGGCCTGGGCGTAGAGTGCTACGTTGTAGGGGGCTATGTGCGTGACCTCTTCCTCGAAAGACCGTCCAACGACATCGATGTGGTCGTCGTCGGTAGCGGCATCGACGTGGCGCAAGCCTTGAAAAACAAGCTCGGTCGTGCTGCCCATCTGAGTGTTTTTCGCAACTTCGGCACAGCGCAAGTCAAATACCACGACACTGAGGTGGAGTTTGTTGGTGCCCGCAAGGAAAGCTACAGCCACGACAGCCGTAAGCCGCATGTCGAGGACGGCACGTTGGAGGACGACCAGAACCGGCGCGACTTCACTATCAACGCGCTGGCTGTCTGCCTCAACGCCGACCGTTTTGGCGAGCTTGTCGATCCTTTCGACGGGCTCGCGGACCTCGAAGACGGCATCATCCGCACGCCCCTTGACCCTGACATTACCTTCTCCGATGACCCGCTGCGCATGATGCGCTGCGTGAGATTCGCCACGCAGTTGAAGTTTTACATCGAAGACGAGACCTTCGACGCACTGACACGCAATGCCGAGCGGCTGAAGATCATCAGCGGAGAGCGCATTGAGGAGGAACTCAACAAGATCATCCTTGCCGACCAGCCCAGCCGTGGCTTTGTGGACTTGCACCGTGCGGGTCTGCTCACACTGATTCTTCCTGAGCTCACCGCGCTCGACAACGTGGAGACACGCAAGGGCCGTGCTCATAAAAACAACTTCTACCATACCCTCGAAGTCCTCGACAACGTTTGCCGCCGGCAGGACGATCGTCGGAGCTATCTCGTGGAGAAGCTCCAGGACAAGGATGCCGACGAGAAGCAAAAAGAGGAGTGGAAAGCCGACTTGCAGCATCTCGACGACCACCGTCTTTGGTTGCGTTGGGCAGCACTGATGCACGATGTCGGCAAGGCAAAGTGCAAACGGTGGGACGACGCCCAGGGCTGGACCTTCCACAACCATAACTATGTCGGTGCCAAGATGGTGTCGGCGATCTTCCGTCGCATGAAACTGCCGATGGACATGAAGATGAAATATGTGCAGAAACTCGTGGACTTGCACATGCGGCCCATAGTCATCGCTGACGAAGAGGTCACCGACAGTGCGGTCAGACGACTGGTCAACGATGCCGGCGACGACATCGACGACCTGATGATGCTCTGCGAGGCCGACATCACGAGCAAGAACAGCCAGCGCAAGCAGCGCTTTCTGGAGAATTTCCGCATGGTGCGTGAGAAGATCACGGACCTGAAAGAAAAGGACTACAAACGCCTGCTGCAACCCTGCATCGACGGCAATGAGATTATGGAGATGTTCGGCCTGAAGCCTTCAAGAGAGGTCGGCCAGCTCAAGCAAGCCTTGAAGCAGGCTGTCCTCGACAACACCGTGCCCAACGAGCGTGAGCCCCTCATGGTGCTGTTGCAGGAAAAAGCAAAGGCCTTGGGACTGAAAACGAAATAGAGTAACTGTTCAGCTAATGAAGTTGAAGACTTACTGCTTGTTGTCTTATCAAGAATGAGAGAATTGTAGAATCTCCGTAACTGTTAGACGAAAGAGTCCTGTGACTGTTTTCTCTCAAGAATTTTAGAATGAGAGAATTCTGTCGATAGTCGGATTCTCTCATTTCCAATTTCCAAAGGCAAGTGCCCTCAAAGCATGTATCCATAGCCTTGAGGCTCATCTTTTAACGCGCCATCTCCGATGGCGTGAAGAATATCAACGAATATAAAAGTCATATTCCCCATATATCGTAGCATTAAAAAAGGCCGGCAATTTCTTGCCAGCCTTTATTGTATTTAGATGACTGTTTACTTTGCAGGTGTAGGAACAGCCACGATTTCATTGTTCTTGCCTTGGAGAGCCTTGTTGTTGTTGACCTCATCCTCAGGGATAATCCACAGCATGATTTTGGATTCTGCCGGGATGTTGTAGGTCACTGTCGGGTCATAGTTAGCTCCACGACGGTCGATAGGCTTCTTCAGACGCATGATGTCGAAGTAAGAGAAGCCCTCACCCCAAAGCTCTACATGACGCTGGAACCATACAGCTTCCTGTACGCCTTCTGCCGTCGTAGCATTGCAAGTGTAGTCGGGATCACGATAGTTGCGGACAAAGTCCTCAAGGATCTTCTTACCACCAACCACGTCGCCGCTCATGGCAGTAGCCTCAGCTTGGATGAGAATCATCTCCTCCACACGCATCAAAGGCACGTCGCAGGCGTTGGTCTCATTGCCATAGGCATCCTGATAAGGGCCAAACTTTACGTTCAAATAAGGATCCGTCCAATCGATAACTTCTTCTCCGGATTTATTAAAGACAGCCACATACTTGGTACCTGACTCCGGGTCTTCCTCATCTTTGACAAAATTGGCGTTGACGATGGGCAAATGCAAATTCGCGTCGAGCCACCAGCCCTTACGTACATCAGTAGATGGAATCTCGTTCCACAACTTGCTGTTGATGCAGCGCGAAGCATACATGGGTGAGTAACCGTTTCCGGTGAACGAACTCATCATGGAGGGGAAATTCAAAATACCTGTCTGAACAATATCACTGGTCTCGTTGACGTCCATACCCCAGATCCAGTTGGCCGCGCTAATCTCATTAAAACCTGGGTTGGCAGCCTCTGAAATGCTCAGCGGGGTAAAGCCTTCGGCAGCTTTGGCGGCATCTTCTGCGGCAGCCTTCCAATTTTGCATGATAAGCTCAGCGCGGGCACGAAGACCATAAGCCACTTGCTGATCAATGTCTCCGTGACTGCTTCTGCTTACTCCGTCCAATAGAGTCACCGCATTGTTAAGGTCGTCCATAATGAAATCATAGACATCTTTCACGGTAGCACGTGGGTTGTCAGCAGCCTGCTCAGCGGTAGTCGTCTCCTTGATGATAGGTACACAGGGAGCATCCTCGTGACCTTTATAGGTGAACTGGTACATCTGGGCCAGATTCATGTAGCAGAAAGCACGCATGGCAAGAGCTTTGCCACGGGCTGCGGCGGCTGTACTGTTATCCTGGTAAGAACTGGCAGTAGCCGAAACGATAGAGTTGGCCTGCATAATGTTCTTGTACTGCTGGTTCCACAAGAAATAAGTGATGTCACTCTTGTCTGTACGGTCGCCAAAATTCAGATTATTTCGGTACCAGTTGTAGCCGGAATTGGGTGAGACCTCATCCTGACCGGCGTTATCCATCATCATCATGGTAGAAGCATAGCCGAAATCGTAGTGACGGGTTGCACCGTACCAACTGTTGATAGCCTCAGCCTGGATCATGTTGGAGTACATACCTTTGACAAGACCGTCTAATGACGCGGCATTCTTGTCCAAAGTCTCTTTCGTCAGTGTACTTCCACTGGGCTCTGTATCCATACTGTCCGTGCAGCTTCCGGCAGTGAGCGCCAAAGCAGCTACGGCAGCAACGGAATAGATATATTTGAATGTTTTTTTCATTGTTGTCTTTCCTTTTATTCAGTATGTTTAGAACTTAACCGTTACGCCACCGCTGAGGGTACGCAAAGCAGAATAGTTTATTCCTGTGACGCTACTATAAGACTGGCGTGGATCAAGTCCCTTGCGCTTGGCGAAGAGAGCTACGTTGTCAGCCGTGAAATAGAGGCGCAATCCTTTCAGGCCTATCTTGTTAAGCCATGTATGGGGGATGTTGTAACCAACCGAGATATTGTCAATATCGAGGTAGTTGGAGCTTACAACAAAGCGGTCTGAAGTCGCGTTGGCATACTTGTCGGTAACGTCTACGCGGGGAATGTTGCTTGTCTGATTCGTCTCACTCCATGAGTTGAGAATATCCTTGTGCCATCCCGTGCCGGCTTCATTGGCAGTGTTGGCATGCATTAGTGTCTGATAACCCCAGTCACGGCACTTGCCGCCAAGCTGGTAAGATGTGCTGATGGAGAAGTCGAAGCCGTAGGCAGCCACCTTGACACCGAAACCGCCATAGACATCGGGCAGACGATCGCCGAGCTCATACTGAGTAGCTGTAGCCCAGTTGGCAGTCTTCTTCACGCCCGTAACCTTGCCGTTGGCATCAGTCTGGTCGACATAATACAGCGCCTGACCCTTTTCAGCTGTCTCGCCATCGACGAGGCTGGCCTTGTCAGCATCAGAACCAGTGTAGACACCGGCGAACTTGCGCATGTAGTAGTTGTACATACTTCCGCCCTCACGATAGAGGCTCGTGTCGTCGATCCAACGTCCCTTGAGCTCAGGAGCGAGCTTCTCGATGCGGTTGGTCATTGTGGTGGCGTTGGCATAGAGGCTGACGGTGATGTCCTTGGTCTTATAGACATCGGAGTTCAAGTCAAACTCAAAGCCGAAGTTACGTACCTTGCCGATGTTCTTTGGGAAGTACGCGTAGCCGTTGGACACAGCCACCGGCATGTAGTAGAGCAGGTCGTCGGTCGTACGGTTGTAGTACTCCACGCTACCGCTGAGCTTGCCGTTCCAGAGGTTGAAGTCGAAACCGGTGTTGAATGAATAAGAAGTTTCCCAAGTGATGTCGGAATTACCCTTGACATACAGCGTGGTGGCAGCCTCGTCGTTGACATTCACCATACGGTAGATATCCTCGTAAGGATAGTAGTTGGGGGCCGGGGGGTTACTGTTTTGCAACAACAGGTTGTCGTTACCCTGCACACCGTAGCTAATCTTGTATTTCAGGAAGGTCAACCAATCCTTTGTCGGCTGCATGAAAGCCTCCTTGCTGATAACCCAGGCGGCACCAACGCTGCCGAAGTCACCCCAGCGGCTGTCCTTAGCGAAACGGGAAGAACCGTCACGACGATAAGATACACTGGCAAAGTATTTCTCATCATAGTTGTACTGCACACGACCGAACCAGCCGCGCGTGGAGTAGCGGTCGGTGTAAGAACCAGTAGCAAGTGTCTTCAGTGCGTTGTCCAGCTCCATGACATTCGGGAAATAGAGCTTGTTCTTGTTGCCATAGAGCTCAGAGGTCGTAAAGTCGTAGCGCTCATGACCCAACAGCGCCGTGATGCTGTGCTTGCCGAAGTCGTGAGAGTAGTTCAGCAGGAACTGGCGGTTGATAGCCTTGGTGGTGTAGGCGTACTTATAGATCGAGCCACCCATGCTGGCATACTGGCCATAGAAAGCATTGTAGAGTGTAGTGCGGTTGGTATGGTCGATGTCCAAGCCAAGATTGTAGTTGAACGACAGACCATCGTAGATGTCAAACTCTGCACCCCAACGTCCGCTGAGGACATCGGCAGAATATTTGTTCTTATCCAGCTGACCGCTGCTGGCAGGGTTAGAACCGCTCATGAACGTACGGTTGCCGGCATAGTCGGTCAAGCCTTTACCATCGCCATAGTCATACATGGTGAAACCGTTGGCATCCTTCATGATATTACCTTTGGCATCGCGCACATAGAGGGGATAGATAGGAGCCATGAAGTTGGCAACATAGAAGATGTTGGCTGATGACGTGCTGTTCCAGTCGTTCTTATCGGTGACAGAGTAGTTGGAGTTATAATGTGTGTAGGCAACATTGGAGGTTAACTTCAACCAGGGCTTCACCTGATAGTCAACCTTGCTACGTGTGGTGAAACGCTCGAAACCGGAGTTCTTCACGACACCCTCGTCGTTGAGGTAACCGGCAGATGTGAAGTAGCTGATCTTCTCGCCCTTGCCGGAAACAGTAGCGTTGTACTCCTGACGGACATTGCTCTTGTTGTAAACCTCATCATACCAGTTGTCCGGCAGATAGGTGTAGTTGCTGTCCTTGTAACCAAGAGTTGCTTTAGGATTGATCTTGCCGTCCATGCCAATGAGGCTCTCGCCATCAGGCACAGTGAAGATCGTATAACCTACACCACCATCGCCGCTTGTCGGAAGTATTTTGTTGGCATATTTGTTGGCCTGCTCAGCAGTGAGGCCCTGGCCGAGGCCACTGTTGTAGATAGCCTCATAGGCTTTCTCCATGTATGTGGCAGGACTCTTGATGACATCGTAGTTGGACACGGCGCGAGACTCGTGACCGATCTTTGCGTCAAAGGTCACTTGTGCCTCACCTGTCTTACCACTCTTTGTAGTAACAAGGATGACACCATTAGCACCACGCGCGCCATAAAGGGCGTTGGCTGCAGCATCCTTCAATACGGTCAGAGAAGCAATATCATTGGGGTTGATGGCTGAAATATCACCATCGTAAGGTACACCGTCAACAACATACAAAGGTGCGTTGCTGGAAGCGAATGAACCAATACCGCGGATGCGGACAGAAGCAGTCTCACCCGGTTTGCCGCTTGGCACTGTCACCTGAACACTTGCGGCCTCACCGCTCAGTGCCTGTGTGAGGTTGGCGACCTGACGGTCAGCGAGTTTGTCAGCTTTGATCTCAGCAGCAGATCCGGTGAAGGAGCTCTTCTTCTGTGTACCATAAGCTACAACCATCACCTCGTCGAGGGTTTTGTTGTCGTTTACCAATACCACCTTCATGTTGCCGCCGGCCTTCACGGTCTGTGGTTTCATGCCGAGGTAGCTGACCACCAGCTTGGCACCAGCGGGGGCGTTGAGCTGGAAGTGACCGTTCACGTCGGTGACGGTACCTGTGTTTGTACCTTCCACCTTGATGGCGGCGCCAACAACTGGTTCGCCGTCGTCTCCGGAGGTTACGGTACCACTAACATTCGTCTGAGCCATCACGCTTCCCGCGAAGAGGAAGGTTCCGGCCAAAAGCGTCATTAGTCTTTTTTCCATAAATTCTCTCTTTAGTTAAAAATATAATGTTATGATCTTATTCTCTGTTATGTTTTCTATGTTCCTGTTCAGTGCGTCCTCTCTTTTTGTCCACACCTTATTATATATGTCTTCTCTTTCTATCAGTCCTCCTCCCTCTCTACGGCTGTGTCTTCCTCCCCGCGGGAGGCGGACGCTAAAGTTTGCTGATGCAACAGAATTAATGTATCTTTGCCAGTGCTTTATAATTGTATTACTAAATCGCTATACCCATGTTCCGCTTTTCTTTCCACATCTCATTATCTCTCCGTCGTCTTCACTTTTCACTGTCAGGAGGATCAAGGCACAACAGCAAAGTATCATTCTTATTAAGCGCTGAGCAGCAAGCCAAACACTGTGAAGAAGCCAATCGGTTCAGTACCGCAAAGAACTACCGGACGGCTATCCGTTCGCTCAGCCGCTTCCTGCAAGGACAGCAATTAACGGTCAAAGATATTTCACCGGAGCTGATGGCAGACTATGCTTAATGGCTGCGGCAACAAGGCATCAGCATGAACACCGTATCATGCTACCTGCGTTCCTTGCGTGCTATATATAATAAGGTGGTAAAGCAATACGACTTGGAAGACCGCAAGCCGTTTAAAGACTTGTTCACCGGTCACGCCAAGACCGTGAAGCGATCGGCCACCGGCGACGACATCAAACGTCTGCAGGCAATGATACTCCCCCAGCACTCTCCACAAACTTGAAAAGCTGGCAGGGCTGAAGCGTGGCTTAACCTCATACGTCGTCCGCCACACATGGGCGAGCGTAGCATACGACACCAATATCGACCTTGCCGTCATCGCCAGCGCACTCGGCCACACCAATACCAACACTACACGCATCTACATCCGAGACATCAACAACCGCAGGCTTGCAGAAACCAACCATAAAGTGTTGGGAAGGATATTGCCATAGAAACAATTCATTGCCACCCTCACTTCCACATATAAATAATAGACAAAGGTTCAATATAACCGATGATTTTAAGTCACTGCTCTGTTAATAACCTGTTACTCACATTCAGCGAAAACAACGAAACCCTAAGCAAAATGAAACAAAATCAAAACTTTAACATTAAAATATTTGCTTAATTTAGAAATATTATTTAAATTTGCAGTCTGGTATGATTCTATTAAATAGAAAAGAGAGATAAAGCAAGACTTATCCGCCTCCCGCGGGGAGGAAGACACAGCCGTAGAGAGGGAGGAGGACTGATAGAAAGAGAAGACATATATAATAAGGTGTGGACAAAAAGAGAGGACGCACTAAGCAGGAACATAGAAAACATAACAGAGAATAAGATCATAACATTATATTTTTAACTAAAGAGAGAATTTATGGAAAAAAGACTAATGACGCTTTTGGCCGGAACCTTCCTCTTCGCAGGGAGCGTGATGGCTCAGACGAATGTTAGTGGTACCGTAACCTCCGGAGACGACGGCGAGCCAGTTATCGGCGCTGCCGTGAAGGTGGAAGGTACAAACACAGGTACCGTCACCGACGTGAACGGTCACTTCCAGCTTAACGCCCCCGCAGGCGCCAAGCTGGTGGTCAGCTACCTCGGCATGAAACCACAGACCGTGAAGGCCGGCGGCAACATGAAGGTGGTATTGGTAAACGACAACAAAACCCTCGACGAGATCGTGGTCACCGGATACGGTAATTTCAAGAAGTCATCCTTTACCGGTTCCGCCTCCAACCTCAACACGCAGAAGCTTGAGGATGTACCTGTCGTATCCGTTACCGACAAACTCGCCGGTGGTGTGGCCGGTCTTACTGTGACATCTTTGTCCAGTTCACCGGGTGCCGCCTCAAGCATTCGCATCCGTGGTATGGGATCTATCAATGCTTCCAACAACCCACTGATTGTCATTGACGGTACTCCTGTCAGCTCCGGCAACTACAGTGAATTTTCATATAGCGATGCCGGTACCGACCTTTTGGCTACCCTTAACAGCAACGATATAGAAAACATCACTGTCATCAAGGATGCTGCTGCAGCTTCTCTTTATGGCTCGCGTGCCGCCAATGGCGTGATAGTCATCACCACGAAGAGCGGTGCCAAGGGCAAGACCAAGGTAGACTTCCGCAGTGACTGGGGTTTCTCTAATATGGCCATCGACTATCGTCCACAGCTCAATGGCCCCGACCGTCGTGCCGTGCTGCAAGAAGGTCTGAAGAATTATTATATCTACGACCAGGGTATGGACGCCACGAAGGGCGCCGCGAAGGCCGCCACTGATGTCAATGAGTTCGCTGCTGAGCCGTCAACTGGTTGGACTGACTGGAAAGACCTGCTCTTCAAGACCGGTCACCACCAAAACTATGAGGCCAGTGTGTCAGGTGGTAGCGAGAACACCAAGTTCTATACCTCTCTGGCCTACACCAAGCAGGATGGTATCGTTGCTAACGAGGGCTTGAAGCGCTATACGGGTAACGTAAACGTTTCCCACACCTTCGGTCGCTTCACGCTGAATGTCACTTCTCAGCTAACAAAGATGAAGCAGAGTCTGGCTGACGAGGCCACATCCTATGATGGAGCACTTGCCAACTATGCGTTCTTCCAGAGTCCATCTTCACAGGCTTACGACGAGAATGGCAACTATGCCTTTGGTCAAGGCTTTGTAGGAGTCAACCCGCTCTACGAGTACCTGCACTCAAAAGACATCAACACCATTCACCGTTCCTATAGCACCGCGAAACTGGCATGGAACATTTGGGATGGTCTGACACTAAGTGAGAAGATTGCCTACGACTATACCGATGGCACGGAGAATGTGCTATGGGACCGTGAGTCTAACAATGGTAAAGGCAACAACGGTGTCTATCAACGTATCAAGAACAACAATGAGCAGATTAACACCCAGACGCAGCTCTCTTACATCAAATCGTTTGGCAAGAACAATATCGACGCTCTCGTAGGCTTCGAGACGGAGGATAACCGTTATTCCTACACCTACGTCAGCGTGCAGGGATTCCCCGGCGATCTCTACGAGATTGGCAACTCCAGCACTCAGAGCGGTGGCGGTCAGCACAACGGCAGCCGTTTGGTATCTTACCTGGGACGTGTCAACTATAACTACGACAACAAATACTATCTTGGCGCCAGCCTGCGTTCCGATGGTAGTTCTCGCTTGGCCCGTGACAGCCGTTGGGGTACTTTCTGGTCTGTCTCCGGTTCATGGCGCTTTACCGAAGAGAAGTTCCTGTCTTCTATCAAGGATATCCTCACTGATGGCAAGCTCCGCGTATCTTATGGTATCAATGGTACTCAGCCCTCATCACTGTATGGCTATATGAACCTGTTTAGATATGGTCAGTATTACAATGGCCAGAACGGCTTTGGTGTCGTAGGTGTCGGCAACCCCGACCTGAAATGGGAGAAGAACAAGGCCTTCGATATCGGTATCGACCTGACGTTCCTCGGAAAGTACTCGTTGACATTCGACTACTATAATCGTAAGACCAGCGACTTGATTATGGACATGCCGGTATCTGCTATCCCCGGTTATTACAACGGCAGCACTCCATATATGCCTACCGTTCCAAAAAATATGGGGTCAATGCGCAACTCCGGTATTGAGTTGGAACTTTCTGCCAACTGGATTCAGAACAAGGACTTCAGCTGGACATCTTCGCTGAACCTCTCTCACAACAGCAACAAGGTGCTCAAGCTCAATGGTCAGGATATGATTATGGATGCAGACTACTCCCGTGTGCTGGCCCACAAGGTCGGCGAGCCTTACAACTCATACTATGGCTATGAATATGCCGGAGTAGATCCTAAGACGGGCTTGGAGAGTTACTACATCAACGATGGTACCGAGAATGCCCGCAAGACAACCACTGACGTCAACAAGGCACAGCGTGTCATCCTCGGCAGTAGCCAGGCAGACATCCAAGGCGGTATCACCAACAACATGCGTTGGAAGTTCATCGACTTCGGCTTCACCTTTACCTACCAGCTGGGTGGCGACGCATACGACTATCCTCGTTGGCAGCACTCCAACGGCGGCAGCTTCCTGTACAATGGTTCTGTCCCCTCATATTATAAGCTGTCCGACATGTGGACTGGTCCTGATGACACCAAGGCCAAATTGCCAAAGTTCCAGTATGGAAACACCTTTACATATTCTTCCCGCTGGATGATGCCGCTCGACTACCTGCGCTTGAAGAGCCTTACTTTAGGTTTCTCTGTTCCACAGGCTTATCTCTACCGTATCGGTGTGTCCAAGGCACGCTTCTATGTGTCAGCATCCAATCTCTTCACCATCAAGTCGAAAGACCTGTATGTTGACCCGGAGATTCCGACAAACGGTATTTGCATGTTCGAGACTCCTGCTTATCGTACCGTTACTTTCGGTATCGAGTTGGGATTCTAATTGCGTAATATAAAAAGTAACAGATTTATGAGATATTCAAAATATATTGCAGGTCTGACCTTCTGCCTGATGGGCTTGGCCACAATGAGCTCCTGCAGCAATGACTGGATAGACCAGAGCCCGTCAAACGGAGTCAACGCCGAAGGGGCTATCAAGACAACAGAAGACATGAACACCGCACGCGTCGGTATGTATGCAGCCCTCAAGGGCAACAGCAACATGACTGACTACTACGGCCGCAACTTCTTACAGTATGCTGAAGTGCGTGGAGAGGATGTACAGTACAACTATAAGTATGGCTCTGCCCGTGGTGAGTTCTACTACAGTATGGAGTACACTAACCCCTCTGACTTCACACAGAGCAATGCCACGTGGCAGTCGCCTCTGATTGTCATCGGTCGTGCCAACCGTATCTTGGAGGCCAATGTCTCTGATGCCGAAGCCAATGCTCAAACTGTGGCTAAGTATAAGGCCGAGGCTCTTGTGGCCCGTGCTTTGTGCTCCTTCGACCTCACCCGCTACTATGGTAAGCCATATCTCCAGGATAACGGTGCCTCATGGGGCGCTCCTATCGTCACTACTTCATTGGAGTCTAACGCACAGGTACTCCGCTCTACAGTGGCCGACTGTTATACGCAGATCATCAAGGATCTGGAGGATGCTATCAGCTCCGGAGCATTGAGTAAAGGCACAGAGGCTTCTGATGCTGCTTACTTCAACTATTGGTTTGCAGAAGGTCTGCTGAGTCGCGTCTACCTTACTAAGGGTGACTATACCAATGCGTTGAAATATGCAGAGGATGTTATCACCAAATCTCCTTACAAGCTGTGGACGCGCGACCAGTATGTAAAATCCTGGTACAATGACGGTGCCGCACGCTACAACGAGGTGATGTTTGAGTTCGCAGTTAGCAGCAGTCAGGACTGGGTGGACCGTGAGGGCTATGCTTACGGCCTGATTGAGAACACTGATGTTGGAGGTGCTCCGGCAGGCTACGGTGACCTTGTCATCACAAAGAGTTTCTCTGACATGCTGCTCAGCGATCCTGCCGACATCCGCAACGATGTCGTAGTAAAAGCTACTTCATCCAATGAGAAGAAAGCCAATATCTTTGGCGGTCGTGCTGTCTACATCAACAAGTTCCCTGGTATCAGCACGTCATCGCCTGTCGACTCTCGCTATGCCAACATACCTCTGATGCGTCTCTCTGAGATGTATCTCAATGCTGCCGAGGCTGCCTTCAATCTCGGTCAGAAGGAGAAAGCTGCTCAATACCTCAACGCTATCATCTCTCATCGTACCACAGATGACAGCAAACTTGTGACGGCAGCTAACATCACAGCCAACCGCATCTACATTGAGCGCCGTAAGGAGCTCTTCGGTGAGGGTCATCGCTACTTCGACGCTCTGCGCCGTGGCGAGAAAGTGGTGAGATATGAATCAGCCGATGATCGCGGCTGGCATAACATCCTCAACAGCGATGCTCAAGTAATTGACACTTGGAGGTCAAAGAAGGAGCTTCCTTTGATTCCTGAGTATGAGGTTGACGCTAATCCTAACATCCAGCAGAACCCGCTGTATTAATTTAGCTCTTGCATAATATATGCGCCGGACAGAGATTTTAATCTGCCCGGCGCATTTGTTTTATACTTGAAGGTTTAATAGATATTCTCTATATTCGTTGATTTTCTTTATGCCATCGAAGATGGTGCGTTAAAACGAAACCAAGTGCTGAATACTCATGGCCTTACACATATGAGCTTTGTGTCAGTGCCTTTCCACCAGCCATTCTGCTGCCAGCATCACGTTTATCGTATGTCCTTTGACTGTCAATTGCTCGTCATTGTCCATAGTGATAAGCAGCAGGTCATCGCAGTGGAATTTGTCTGAGGCCTTGACCAGCGCATTGAGCTCGAGTTGCCTTCTATATCACTAACCTACATTATTTATGGAGATTATTATTCACACCAATATCCACGAATTAGCCACGAATTTCTCAAAAATATATAATTTATGAATAATTCGTGGTCAATTCATGATAATTCAATGTTTAAAAAGAGTAGAGTTAATGCTCATGAATAATCCAGGCTAAATAGTTATTTACTGGTTGGGCAGTATGTGATGCGTCGTCCTCGCCGCACATACTTGCACAGCGAGACGCTGTGCCTCCTACTTGCCAGCTTCAAAGATAAGCAAAACTTCAATAGAATGCAAGTTTTCACGTTGTAAACTTCGATAGAATGCAGTTTTTCGCGTTGTAAACTTCGATAGAATGCAATTTTCGTGCTGTCTACTTCGATCGTTAGGCTTTTATTTCCTCGTACTTCACGAGGTCGTAGCCTTTGATCTGTATCACGATTGGGTGGAGCGTGGAGCCGTGGAGCATGCTCTGCAACTTCTTGTCGGCCGCGTAGGTCTTGATCTGCTCCACGGCCTCGGACCATTGCTTCTCGGCCTCCGCCTCGGTAGCGTTGGCCTTCAAGTATTTCAGTTCCAGAATATAGCTGTGCGCCACCATCGGATAGGTGAGGTAGTTGGGCAACAGGAAGAAATCGCAATAGCCGTGGGAGAACTCCATCTCCGGTGCCACCTGATAGTAGTTGGTCAGCGTGAGGTAGGCATTCATGAAGCCTTGCAGGTTGCGCTCGCCCTCGATGAGTTGGCGGATGGCAGTGGTGTCGTGATAAGCCTTGCAGATGAACTCTATCAGAGGGTGCCAGTCGCCGTCAAGCGCTGCGCTGTCATAGACACTTCGCAATGCGGCAGTGGGGAGCGCGTTGATATTCTGATATTCATCAAACAGGTATTGATAGTACTGGATGCGCACATTGTTGTTGGGGATGATCAGTTTCAGCGTCTCACCGCGCACGCCACCTATGGTCAGCATGCCATAGTAGTAGAGCAGGCTGACGAAGTTGTCATAGTCCATGATTCGTTCGGCAGGGAAATGGCTGACAACCGTGCCTAAGATATATCCCTTCTCTGCGATCTCGTGAATGGTGCTGAGGCGGCTCTCTTCCATTCTGTCTATCTCTATGAGTCGCTTCAGCTTGCCATAGTCCGTCATCGTGTTGGGATCCACAAGGTCTTCGGGACGATCTCCGGTATCAACGAGCGTACTCATATAATAGCACACCATGTCGCAGTTGAACATCTT
>DLDU01000031.1 GCA_002481295.1 Prevotella sp. UBA7764
AAATTTTCTATAGAATCAAAAAGGTTTCCCCCCTAGATATATCGGGTGAGCCCAAACAAGGCACAGGTTGACAAGAATATCAGCACATTTTTACAAAGAATTACATTATAAGCAAAGGAAAACACGATAACGGCAGAAGCCTGTACCGACTCAAAGCCATTATCGCACAAAGAGATGTGGAGCTGGTGGGATTCGAACCCACGTCCAAACAGGGAAACCATACGCTTTCTACACGTTTATTCCAGCCTTTGGTTTTCGTGCGACGGCAAGACCTGGACCACCAACCGGCGCCTTAGCCTCTAAAATTTCATCCTGCTGTCGAGGCCCGGCAAGACTATTTCCGATTTATCTGCACCGCTTGATCCTCAGATTCGGAACAACATCCTTGGAGCGATGTCTCGTCCCATCATCTGATGACGGGATTAAGCCAGTAATCTACTGTACTTCGATTAGGCAGCGAGAGCGTAATTGTTTTCGCCAATTAATTTTTTGTTCACTCAGATTAAAGAGCTAGCCAACGAGGCTCTGCGTGCTTACGTACCATCTCAGCCTGCTGTCAAATCCAGTCAACCCCAGATGATATTCGTTGCAAAGATAAGAACTTATTTCCATACCGCCAAATGTTATTAACTATATTTATAGCTTTCGCAAACATCAGTAGCAATTTAGCGAAAATAACTCATGCAATGTCTCGGAGTGAGTCAGAACTTATATTTCGTTTCCTTCACAAATAATTGTCGCTATAGACTTTTTGTTGTACCTTTGCATTCGGAAAATACCTAAGCATGGTAAAACTTTCTTTTTTGTCAAGCAATAATCTTGCAAAAAGAGAGTTTATAGACATAAAAAATACATAACATGAAAAAAATACTATTGGGACTGGTCCTGCTACTGGCTGTTCCCCTCTCTGTCTGCGCACAATCGTCTATGACTGATTCTCAAGTCGCGGAATATGTACAACGCGAATCTGCCCACGGATCTTCGCAGGCGCAAATCGTCACTCATCTGATGCAAAGCGGCGTCGACATCTCGCAAATCAGAAGGGTGAGACGCATCTATGAGCAAAAGACCAAAGGCAAAGGACTCGGAAACACTACCGAAAACGCAACAGCGGAAAACAGACTAAGACAAAACAACGGAAAAGCTAAATCGTCGAAGACAAAAACGCAAACCGAGAAATACGACAAGCAGCGCAATGCCGCCACCACAGGACGTATTCAGGGTACCCCAAAATGGCAAGAGCAATACGACGAAGACGACCAGGACTTCTTGCAGATGCAGCAGGAGGTCAGCAATATCATGCCCGTCGACACGGCCAAACTGCTCAAACAGTTGCTCGACCAACAGCGCAAAGACAAGCACAAGGTCTTTGGACGCGACATCTTCTCCAACAAGAATCTCAGCTTCGAACCCATCATGAACATCGCCACGCCACAAAGCTACCGACTCGGACCGGGCGACGCGGTGAATATCGACATCTATGGTGCCTCACAGCGAAGTATCACTGCCACTGTAAGCCCTGACGGTGACATCGTCATCGAGAACTTCGGCCCCATCCATGTTGGCGGACTCTCTGTGGCCCAGGCCACTGCCCGCATCCGCTCCCAGCTCGGAGCCCGCTACCAGAGCAGTCGCATCAAACTATCACTCGGACAGACGCGCACCGTCACCGTCAACGTCATGGGCGAGGTCGTCACGCCGGGCACCTATACACTCTCAGCCTTCGCCAGTGTCTTCAACGCCCTCTACATGGCGGGCGGCACCAACGACCTCGGCACTCTGCGCAACATCAAGATCTATCGCCACAACCGCCTCATCAGCGTCTGCGACATCTATGATTATATTCTCAATGGCAAGATGACAGGCAACGTGCGCCTCAACGACGGCGATGTCATCATCGTGGGCCCCTACGACTGTCTGGTCAACATCACCGGAAAGGTCAAACGGCCGATGTACTACGAGATGAAGCGCAACGAGAGCATCGAGACCCTGCTGCGCTATGCCGGCGGTTTCACGGGCGATGCCTATAAAAAAGCAGTGCGCGTCAACCGCAAGACAGGACGCGAGTATGCCGTATATAATGTTGAGGAGTTTGACATGAGCTCGTTCCGCGTGGCCGACGGCGACAGCGTCAGCGTGGACTCGATCCTGCCCCGCTACCAGAACACGGTAGAAGTCAAAGGAGCTGTCTTCCGCCCTGGCATGTACCAGCTCGGTGCCGGCATCAACAGCGTGCGCACACTTATCCAGCATGCTGAGGGCCTCACTGAGCAAGCTTTCACAGCCCGTGCCGTCATACACCGCATGAACGCTGACCGCACGCTGCGTGTCATCGCCGCTGACATCGAAGGCATCATGAGCGGACGCGTGGCCGACATCCCACTGAAAGAAAACGACGTGCTCTTCATCCCCACCAAAGAAGAAGCCATGACCGAGCGCACCATCACCATCAACGGTGAGGTCCACTACCCGGGCATCTATAAATATGCCGACAACGAGACACTTGAGGACTTCGTGCTGCAAGCCGGCGGACTCAAAGAGACGGCCTCAACGGTGAAGGTCGACGTAGCCCGCCGTGTCTCTGACCCCAAAGCGCTGACCACCGACAGCATCATCGCCAAGACCTACAGCTTTGCGCTGAAGGACGGATTCGTCGTCGACGGACAACCGGGCTTTGTGCTCCAACCTTACGATGAGGTGTATGTGCGCCGCAGCCCCGCCTACAGCGAACAACAGAACGTCACGGTCGACGGCAAAGTGATGTTCCCCGGAACCTATGCCATGGCTTATCGCAACATGCGGTTGACCGACCTGGTGAAGATGGCAGGCGGCGTAGCTCCCGACGCTTATATCAAGGGCGCCCGCATCATGCGCGTGCCCAATGAGGCAGAGCGCACACGTATGGAGGCTGCCTTCAAGATGCAACAAGAGCAGTTGCGCCAGCAACTCATGCAACTGGCCGTCAACAACAACAACAGCATGCTGCAAAACTCAGACGAGACACTGCAAAAGCAACTCGAGAAGTTCCAGGTGCCCAACACCTATCCTGTCGGCATCGAACTGGACAAAGCTCTGAAAGATCCGAAGAGCGATGCCAACATCGTGCTGCGTGCCGGCGACCGTCTGCTCATACCGTCGTACACAGCGACGGTGAAGATCAACGGTGCCGTGATGTATCCCAATACGGTCAGCTATGAGCGTGGGGAAAGCGTCCGCCACTATCTCGACGCTGCCGGCGGCTTCGCGCAGAATGCCCGCAAGAGTGGTGTTTACATTATATATATGAACGGCATGGTCGGCAAGGTCAGCCGAGGTGCCAAGGTAGAACCCGGCTGTGAGATCGTCGTACCCTCGAAGCTCACCCGCAAGATGACCGCTGCTGAATACATGAGTCTCGGATCCAGCCTTTCGAGCATCGCCGCCATGATCGCCACCATCGCCAACATGTCGAAATAAAGTCGCAATCAAACATACCGGGCACGTGCCCAGCCAAGTAGACGACTCTGCGACTTCATCAAGGTCTTATGCGGACTCTTCTCCTTCGCTCCGCCTCCGGCGGCAGTCACCCTCACCACAATGATGAGGGGAGGAGAAGAAGTACCCTCAACACATTATCCATTATTCAATATACATTATCATGCTAAATCAAGATCGTTTAGAAAACCGTCTCATCTTGCAAAGGGTCAAAGACCGCTAAGGTTCCGCCCAACAACATTATTTTTGAACTTTCCTTTCACATGAATATCCATCAATAACCACGAATGGATCATAAATAATTAATGAAAAAATCGTGGGCAAATATGTGACCTTAGTGGAATACGATTGTCGAATGAATCTTAATAAGTTTACCAAGATATTTCACTCATCAGACAAACGGAACAACAATCTGAGAAATAACATTCTGCTGTCTGGCTTAATGAAAGCGACCGGGATGTTGACATCCTTTTTGATTGTTCCTGTAACACTGCACTATCTTGACAATGAAATCTATGGAATATGGATGACTATTACCTCCATCTTAATGTGGTTTTCTTTCTTTGACGTGGGATTGGGAAACGGCATGAGGAATTATATGACACAGGCTATATCAGCCAACGATTATAAGACCGCACGTGCTTATCTGAGCACCACACTCTGCGTACTGACACTTATCTCCATCGGCTTAGGTCTGCTCTGTATCCCGTGTCTGTCACTGGACTTCAACAAGATATTCAACACTTACGCACTTTCCAACGATGTACTAAAGAACGCATTGATCATCGCAGTCCTGTTCACCCTTGCTAACTTTGTCCTCAAGAATATTGGTTTTGTTTTTATTGCCTTACAGAAATACAGTCTGAACGATGTCCTCACCACCGCAGGCAGTGTTCTTGGACTCATCATCGTCTTTATCCTAACGAAAACGACTCAAGGGAACCTTCTCTATGTCGTGACAGCATTTACGCTCTCCCCTGTCCTCGTATATCTGATAGCAGCAATCCCTATCTTTCATAAATACAAGCAACTGCGTCCGTCATGGAAGTACTATGATAAGCACTTGCTAAAAGACATAGTGGGCAAAGGACTCGGATTCTTTGCCATTCAGATAACAAGTTGTCTGGTTATCTTTGGAGGAAGCAACGTCATTATCAGCCACTTTTGTGGACCGACGTCCGTCACTGTTTATAACATTGCCTACAAGCTCTTCAATCTTCTGGCGATAGCCTACACCGTCATCATCTCGCCAATGTGGAATGCCTATACCGACGCACAGGTAAGAGGAGACTACACATGGATCAAAGCAACATTCAACAAAGCGCTAAGGCTTTGGGGACTCTCTGTTATTGGAGGGCTCATGCTATTAGCAATCTGCAATATATTTTATAAGGTATGGGTCGGGCCTTCTGTGACGGTTCCCATTCAGATCTCCGCAGTGGTGCTTTTGTACATCTCCTCGTTTAACTTCAACAACTGCGTCACCTACCTCTTAAACGGACTGAACAAAATTACCGTACAGATTATCACATCGGTTTCCGGTACTATTCTGTATCTTCTTTTTATCCTTCTCTTCGGTGGAAAAATCGGAATGACAGGTATAATTCTCAGCATGGCCGTCTGCTATATTCTGATGTCCGCAATGCATCTGTATCAGTGCAAGCTACTTATTGATGAGAAAGCGAAAGGTATTTGGGACAAATAATACACACAATAATGATAAAATGTATACAGAATGTCTTTAAACTGAAATAAAGTATACGTAAACGAATATATTATATAATAAATTAACATGGAACAAGAAAATAAATCAAGAGAAATAGATGTCATAGGACTTACAATAAAAGTTTTGCAAGACAAAAAATCTTTATGCCTCTTTTTTATTGTATTTGCTTTAATAGGCGTAGTTGTAGCTCTTAACACACCTAAACATTACACTAGTGCTGTTGTGCTTGCTCCAGAATTGTCAGGTGGAGGTATAGGAGCAAACTCGACTCTATCTGACATGGCATCTAACTTTGGAATAGATTTAGGAAGCACAAAAACATCAATGGACGCTCTTTATCCGGAAATTTATCCAGACATCTTTGCTTCTAATGATTTCGTTATAAAACTTTTTAACGTGCCCGTAAGGCAAAAGGAAAAGCCAGACACAAAAACTTATTATACCCATATACTGACTGATAACAAGCCACCCTTTTGGACATACCCTACTAGGTGGATTAAGGCGTACTTCCAAAAATCAGAGATTAGTAAATCAAACAAAGCAAAAGCAAAATCTGACATCCTTGAATTGTCAAAGAAAGATTATGGTGTGTGTGAGGCTATAAAAAAATCTATAAGCTGTAACATAGATAAAAAGACAAGTGTCATTACAATTAATGTAACAGATATAGACCCAATGGTATCTGCTATTATTGCGGACACATTAAAGAACAGATTACAAGAATACATTACATATTATAGGACTAAAAAAGCTAAAGCTGATGTAGCATATTACAGTAAACTCTATAGGGCGGCAAAGCTGAGCTATGAGGCTACACAAAAGAAATATGCAGCTTATTGTGATGCTAATCAAGATGTACAACTACAATCCTTCATTTCTAAGCGCGACGAGCTAGAAAATGATATGCAACTTAAATATAATGCTTATACACAATATTCCGCACAATTGCAAAATACAAAGGCAAAATTACAGGAAGTAACACCAGCATTTACTGTTATTCAAGATGCATCAGTACCAATTCAGGCATCAAGTACTCCAAGGTCTTTTGTCGTCATATTGTGGGCATTCATTGGTATTCTTGTTGATGCAATTTGGGTATTGCTACTCAAAGACAAGATCTTTAAAGCAAAAGGGAAATGAGTCTTGCTCTTCCATATATTGTTCTATTTCTCTCTTTATTTATATGTGGTTTATACCAAGACCACATAAAAGATATTAAGTATAAAACATACTTTTCCATTGTAGCAGTCGTCATATTTTTCTTCTTCTTTGGCTTTAGAGGCTTTATTGCAGGAGATTGGACAATATACTATGAATTTTTCAAGAGATGTACCTTTGATGATGTCGTAAACTATAGTTTAAAAGAAGGAGACTTTGAACCTGGATTTACCCTACTGTGCTTCATATGCAAAACTATTTATAACGATTATTTCTTTTTCCAATTTATTGTTGCCCTCATAGACACAGTTTTATTAGTCCGTTTCCTCAGAAAAGCTGTAGACAACATACCATATGCACTCATTCTGTATATTACTTTTAATGGCTTTATAATAAGTACAGATCTATTAAGAAATTCTATTGCAATAATGATATTTCTTAATTCTCTTGTATTTATTAAAGAGCGCAAAATCATTCCATACATGCTATTATGCACGTTGGCACTGACTTTCCATACTTCATCTCTGTTTTTTTATCCCTTATATTTCTTTTTCAATAAGAGATGTAATAAATGGCTTTACCTAATACTCTTTATTATTTCAAATATAGTTTTTATTTTGCACATTTCTATTGTGCCATCAATACTCGGTTTTTTAGGTGACGGCGGAGATTTAGAGAATAAAATCATAGCTTACACAGAACTACTCAATGAAAGCAAGACTCTCTCAATTGGATATTTAGAAAGGCTCTTTACAGGATTCCTACTCTTCATTTATTATAGCAAATTAAAAGAGTTGAGAAATGACAATGCCATATATTTTAATGGTATTGTAACATACCTTATATTATCATTACTTTTGAGCGAATTCCAAGTTTTAAGCGAAAGAATTACATATTTGTTTTCATTTGGCTACTGGGTAACTTGGTTAGATCTTTCCAAGTGCTTTAAATATGATAATAATCGTAGACTTTTCAAAGTGTTTATGATTTTTTATTGTTTACTTCGAATGTCAATAACTGCTGCTTCTTCAACTGACTTTAAATACGAAAACATCCTGTTTAGACATGGAAGCTATCAAGAAAAACTATATATAAAAAATAGGACAGGAGGATTAAAGGGTAAATAAAATGACAAAAATATCCAATGATAAAATCAGCGTCATCACAGTTGTATTTAATGATGCAGCTAATATTGGCAAAACTATCGAAAGCTACATTGCTCAAACATGGGAAAACAAAGAATACATAGTAATCGATGGTGGAAGCACTGACGGAACTGTTGAAATAATCAGGAAGTATCTTGATAGGATAGATTATTTCTGCTCGGAAAAAGACAATGGTATATATGATGCCATGAATAAAGGCATCAGCCATTGCACAGGAGATTGGATTAATATTCTCAATAGTGGAGATTATTATGCCAATGAAAAATCCCTTGAGCAAGCACTGACTATAAACAATCTGGATGAAACAGATGTTATCTATGGAAATAGCATCGAAGATTTTGAAGGCAATAAAACAAGTATTATAGCAAGTCCAGACACCAATCTACTTAATTATTTTCCCGTCTATCGTCATGGGTCTTCACTTGTCAGAACATCTGTGCATAAGAAATTTTTATTTGATCTTAGCAAAACCGACAAACTTGGCTTTGCCTTAGATTGGAATATGATCTTTCATGTATACAAAGCAGGATATAGGTTTCGAAAAGTGAACTGTTTCATTGAAGTGTATAACAAGATTGGGGCTTCAACGCATCCTTATCAAAGCCTATGGTACAATTACAAAATTACACGTTGTGGTCATATAGCTCCCAAGAATTTAGCTTTCTTTCTTAAGCGCGTGTGCAAACATTTTATAAGCCAAACACCTGTCTATCGATATACGGCTGCTTTCATAAACGAATATGTTGTGAACGACATTCTCCCCCACATCCCATTTTGGTGCATTAGAAAACAGTTTCTTCGCTTTACAAGGATGCAGATAGGCAAGAAGTCCTTTATTATGAAGCGTGCCTATATCATGAGTCCATCCAAAATAAGCATAGGTGATTACACAGACATTAACAGAGATAGTTTTCTGGATGCACGAGGAGGGATCACAATCGGTAGCAATGTATCTATTTCCCATGCAGTAAAGATTATTACAGGCAGCCATGACATTAATTCAAAAAAATTTAGTGCCAGTTACCTTCCTATAATCATAGGCGATTATGCATGGTTAGGAGCCGGATGTACCATTCTACAAGGGGTGAAGATTGGAAATGGAGCAATCGTCTGTGCCGGTGCTGTTGTCGTACATGACGTAAACCCCTACGAAGTTGTCGGCGGCATCCCCGCAAAACATATCAAACACAGGACAAACGACCTTGACTATCATTGCATATGGGATTCACCTTTCACTTAGTATGATTGGAGGTAGGCTCATAATAAAGAGTCATAAATCTTCATATGTTCTTTGGCGCAATGCTCCCACGAGAAAAGTCTAACGCGTTTATCACCCAAAGAAACAAGTTCTTTTCGCCGTTCTTCATCTTCCGTAAGTTTTTCCATCACAGATATCATAGAGTCAATGCTCATAGGATCAAAATACTCTCCAGCCCCTTGACAGATCTCTGGAAAGCAACTTGCCTCTGCCAACGCAACAGGACAATGGTTTGCCCATGCTTCAAGTATAGGCATACCAAAACCTTCATATAGGCTCGGATAGATAAAGAACATTGCATGCGCATAGAGTGCTCTCATGGTGTTTTCATCAGCAGAAACATGAATCATATTTTCATCTACTTTCAACTGATGGAAGAATTCAAGTTCCTTGGAAAAGAAATCATAAGATGTACAAACTACCTTTACATCGGGATAATGTTTATGATATACGGCAAACGCTCTTGTAAAGCGCTCAAAATTTTTATAGCTCGCGCGAGCTCCGACATATAATATATATGGGTGTCCAATGGGATCAGGCAATTGCTCCAAACCTGTAGGTAACTCAATACCATGGTAGACAACGTGAACCTTAGCCTCCGGTACTGGAAAAAAATTTAGTAGATCTTTCTTAGTGTTCTCACTGACAGCCACTATGGCATCTGCGCGCTGTAAGGCAATCTGCTGAAGCCTAACACGGTCAGGCTGTGGGAAAAATGTTAAATAATTAGCATCATGATAGGTAAGAACCAAAGGCTTATCGCCCAACTGTTTATAAAAATAATGATCAAAATCAGTCTGGTGAACTACATCGTATTGCTTTTTACCCACAACATATTTCGTATAGGGGCGGTTTAATAACGATAAGATTCTATCCTGCCCTCTGAACTTTTTAGGATATGTCCTAAACAGATGTTTAGAACGCACATATTCATTGCAAGACCAAAGGGCTGTAGTTTTCCAGGTGTCACGAGGCAACGAATTGATCATCATCGCGAAATATTTCGATGCACCTCCATATACTTGATAAAACAAAGTATGATCAAATAAAACCTTCATACAACGATCTCTTTTTTGTGCAAAATTAAAGAAAAAAACATTATTAACAAACTATTCCATGAAAATTTTAATATTACTTTCTACATATAATGGCCAGCAATATCTCCCCGAATTACTGGATTCTGTAGAGAACCAGACTGGGGTAGAAAAAGAAATTATAGTTAGAGACGACGGTTCTCAAGATCAAACACTTAATATTCTTCAAAAATATAAAAAACAATATGAAAATATAGAAATACATTCATCAACAAATATAGGCGCCTGCAAAAGTTTTCTTAGTCTGATACAACTTGCCAAGGAAAAAGACAATTACGATTATGCTGCTTTCTGTGACCAAGATGATGTCTGGCTTCCTCAGAAGCTCTCTGCGGCTATCACCCTAATGCTACAAGAGAATACAGAGTTTTACTATTCATCCTACCAGTTGGTAAACCAGAATCTAAAAAAACTATCTTCGTACAATCAATTCATACCCATAAAGAATTTGGCAACAAGCTTAGTGTACAACTCAGTAACCGGGTGCACCATTGTATGCACAAAAAAAATCATTGAATGGGCATCAGAAGCACACCCAGAACATATTATGATGCATGATTCTTGGATATTCAAGGTTGCCCTTGCTCATCAATGTGGCATTTCAATAGATTCCAGAGGCTATATTCTCTATCGACAGCATGGAGATAATGTAATTGGCGGAACAGAGACTTTAGCAGAACGCTTTAAGCGAAGATGGCAAAATTTTATCCACCCGAAGTGTTTAAGATCAATGGAGGCAGAAGAACTGTATAAATATTATTACGACAGCATGAATCCAGAGAATCAATCAATTATAAAACAAATACATAATTACAGGCAAAAGAGTTTCATTTCAAGATTATCCATAGCCTTTAATCCTGTATTCAGAACAGGTAGTATCACAAATGATTTAATTTTCAAGTTAGCAATAATTACTAAAAGATATTAATCATGATCAGTGTTTGTATAGCTACGTACAATGGAGAAAAATACATATTGGAACAATTAAACTCCATCCTTCCCCAATTATCAGCCTCAGATGAAGTCATCATCTCGGATGACCATTCAACCGACAACACAATAAAGCTTATAAAGAATCTTAAAGATCCAAGGATTAAGATATACTTACATGATTCTGAAAGTTTCAAATTCACTATAGACCGATCGACACATAATTTTGAAAATGCAATAAAGCATGCACATGGTGACAAGATTTTTCTTTCCGATCAGGATGATAAATGGGTCGATAACAAAATCGAAATGATGTTGCCACTGCTAAACGAGTATGACACCGCTGTCTCTGATTGCTATGTTGTTGATGAGAACCTCAATATCACATACAAGTCTTACTTTTCGATTCGGAAAAAGACATATAATATATGGAGTACATTCTGGAAGTCTCCGTTCTTAGGGAGCTGTATGGCTTTTGATAGAAAAGTTCTTACAGATGTCTTACCATTTCCTCAATATGGAGTCGGTCATGACATATGGATTGCGTTGGTATCTTTAAAGAAACACAGCCTCTGCTACATCGACGCTCCCTTATCATATTATAGAAGACATTTAGGAACTGTCACGGGAAGTGGAAAGAATAATCACACATCTCTGTTATTCAAAATATCATACAGATACTATATTCTTAAAAATATGTTGAAACGCTTATATTAATATTACTACAATGAAGAAGAAAAGATTATTAGAAGTTTCAAAATACTATTATCCGTACAATGGTGGGATTGAACAGGTATGCCAAAATCTTTGTGAATGTCTCTCCAACGCTTTTGACATTAAGGTAATATGCTTTAGCGAAAGTAACAGAACCTACACGCAAAAGGTAAATGGTATCGAAGTAGAGAAAGTTGGTGTTCAGAAAACTATCATGAGCCAAGCTATAGCTATAGGCTATTATTTTAAGCTCAAAAAGATAATAAAAGAGTTCAAGCCAGACATTATTCATTTTCATTGGCCAAATATTTTCGTCGCTTGGCTTCTTATAGGAATCATCCCCAAGCATACAAAACTCGTGGTACTTTGGCACTCGGACATACTAAAACAGAAATGGGCCTATTATTTAGTTAGACCCATAGAGAAAAAACTATTAAAAAAAGCAGATCTCATTACTCCTACATCTCCAAACTATCTACTAAACTCAACTCCATTATCCAAACATATGGATAAATGCGATGTTCTACCTAATGCTATCGATACTTCACTCTTTAAAATAAACAGTAAAACAAAGGAACGAATCGCTGAAATTAAGAGAGAGGCCAAAGGAAAGACTATAATTTTCTTTATTGGAAGATTAGTAGAGTACAAAGGAGTTGAAGATCTTCTTAAGGCAGAAAAGTTTATAAAAAATAATTGCATTATTTTTATAGCCGGTAGAGGACCTTTAGAAAACCAATTAAGGAGTTCTGTTCATTCGGCGAGAATAAAATTCATAGGGCGTATTTCTGATGAAGAAAAGAAGTGTTATTACTATGCTGCAGATATCTTCGCTTTTCCATCTATAAACAAAGCCGAAGCTTTTGGTATAACATTAGCTGAAGCCATGTATTGCAGAGCAGTGCCAATAACATTTCATATAGAAGGCTCTGGTGTAAATTGGCTTTCCATAAAAAACGAAACTGGTATAGAAATTCCATTACACGACATCAAGGCATATGCAAACGCCATTGATTACCTGATCGAAAATAAAGTGGAAAGAGAAAAGTTAGCGAATAATGCACATCAACGTATTATCAATTACTTTACAATTGGACAACAAAAAAAAGTTGCGATAGCGCAGTTTAATAAACTATTCGACTAAGAATGCGATAATATATAGGATTAGGCCATCAAATATGGAAGGACATGGGAAGCAAGGCTCGTTGATAGCAGCAACAAAAGGTACGACCATAACAGAAGTAACAAAGCATCTGGCCAAGATATCAGAAAAGCGCAGTTTAGCTGTCGAAGAAGTGACGATGGACTTCTCCGACAGCATGATGGGCATCACCAAGCAGATGTTCCCAAATGCAGAGATAGGAAAAATATCAAGTGCGCCTTATTTTCTACATATCTCGCTTTGCATTATAAGAAATAAACACTATCTTTGCAAATGTAAACAGCGGTTTATATAAACCACCGTTTACATTTAAAGACAAGAGACATGAAATTTTACGACCGGGCAACAGAAATCGGCATTCTGCAAGACAACGAAAAGAAATCGCATGAACACGCATCGTTCATGGTGATGATGGGTAGAAGACGTATCGGTAAGACTACCTTGCTCACGCACGCCTTCAAAGGGATGTCGTATGCTTATCTGTTTGTCTCGCGAGACAGCGAGGCACTGCTGTGCCGTAAGTTCCAGAACTGTCTGGAGGAACAGATCGGGCTGCATGTCTATGGTTCCGTGACCCGTTTTCGTGACTTGTTTGAGATGATCATGCAAGAGTCGCAGAGACGCCATTTCACACTGATCATCGACGAGTTCCAGGACTTGTACAGGATAAACGCTTCCACATTCAGCGACATACAAGACCTCTGGGACAGATATCATGAAACTTCCAAGATCAATTTGATAGCCTGTGGCAGTATTCACTCTCTGATGAAGCGCATCTTCGAAGACCGCTCTGAACCTCTGTACGGGCGGCCCACCTCGAAGATGACCATCCATCCCTTTACGACAACAGTGCTCAAACAAATCCTGTACGATGCCAATCCCAATTATACTCCCGATGATTTGCTTTGCTTGTACATGCTGACAGGCGGAGTTGCCAAATATATAGAGTTGCTTATAGATGGCGGATACACGACAAAAGAAAAGATGCTCGATGCTGTCTGCCGACAAGATTCCTATTTCCTCTCTGAGGGACGAGACCTGTTGGTCAATGAGTTTCAAGGGGAGTACGGCAACTACTTTTCCATACTCCAGCTCATTGCTTCAGGCCTGACACGACGGAGCGAGATAGACGGAGCACTCCAAAAAGACTCCGGTACCTTCCTGAAGAAACTCGACGAGGACTATGAGATGATTTCCAAGCTTCAGCCTCTGCTTGCCAAAAACGGAAGCAAGACCAGCAAGTATGAGATCCACGATCACTTTCTGCGGTTCTGGTTCCGTTTCGTCTATCCCTACCAATCTCTTGTGGAGCGCAACCAGTTAGATATGCTTAGGAAATATATTGGTGAACAATATACGCAATTCTCCGGAAGGTCATTGGAGAGATACTTCCAAGACAAGTTGTTTGAGACAGGGAGATATACCGACATAGGAAATTGGTGGGACCGCAGTGGGAAAAATGAGATAGACATAGTGGCTATCAACTCCTTCGATCACTCAGGCTTGATAGCAGAGGTGAAAAGAAATCCAGACCGTATCAACATGCACAGTCTACATGAGAAGGCAGAAGCCTTGCCAAAAATGCCGTTTGCACACTATCAGTTCGACTTTCAAGGCCTTTCATTGCTGGATATGTAAGATAGCAGGAACGAAAGTCGGCTTATATGGTGTTGTCTTCCTACCCCATCACTTTCCAATCATCAATGCACCGCTTCTCGCGGTTGAAGTTCACGCCAATCTTAAACAATTTGCGGGAATCGGTAGCAAATGGTGCGGCATAACCCTTCTCGTCAATCTGACGGAGAGCAGCATCGGCACTTTGGTCATATTTGAACTCGAAGATATAAATATAATCCTTGGTCTTGGCAATCATATCAATGCGTCCATCACTGATTGTATGCTCCACCTCTGTGTAAAAGCCCAAGAGTTTCGTGATGAGATAGAACGCATTCTGGAAATAGAGCTCCGCATCACCCACGATCTTATAATCGGTATCAGCGAATAGTACCGCCATGCGTTTCATGAACGCTTCCGGATTGCCTTTCTCCATATCATGGACGAACTGTCCCACGAACATTGGTGACGCATTCTTCTCCATGTTCGTGTAGTACGGCAGCAAATACTCCGTAAATCCTTCTGATACCTCTTCGTTGGGGAATCCCAATGAATAGGTCTGAAAACGTTGATCATAATCCTTGATTGTCAAGTACCCGCTCTGATAAAGGATCGGCACGGGCGATACGTCGACCGAGTCGACGGAGTTGAGAAAGTCGCCCGACACCTCTTCTTCCGTGAGGTTCGGAAGGTAATAGTTGTCTCGTTTGAGCAACTGAACAAGAAACGAAGGGGTACCCGTCTCAAACCAGTAACTGCCAAGCTCACCGGTTGCAAACGTGTTCAACAGACTGAAAGGATTGTAGATGTCAATGCCTCGCTGACGGAAATGGTAACCGTCATACCGCTTCTTCAGTTTGGCGGCTGCCTCATCAAAACTAATGCCATAAGCATCAGCGAAATCTTGAACAGATGACTTGAAATAGGTCATCAGTTCATCCTGTGTGATACCACAAATACCTTGATATCTTGCATCCATGGAGATGTCGACAAGGTTGTTGAGGTCACTGAAGACGCTGACCTTTCCAAACTTCGTCACCCCCGTTAGGAACGCGAACTTGATATACTGGTCCTGGGTCTTCAACACGGAGTAGAATGCTTTCAGCGTGTTGCGGAAGTGCTCCTGCAGTTCCGGATTGTCGATAGCCTGCAGCATCGGCTTGTCATATTCATCTACAAGGATGACGACACGCTGGTTGTGCTTTTTGGCGATACGCTCGATGATACCTTTGAAACGCAGCTCCGGTGTCACCTCGGAAGGGTATTTGCCATACACATCCTCTAATTTGCACAAATAGTCGTTGAGCACATGAAACAACGCATCCTCGGAATCGTACTTACCCGTATTGAGGTCGATATGAACGACGGGGTAGACCGTCCAGTCCTTCTCCAAGGCCTCGAGTGCCAGCCCCCGAAACAGTTCTTTCTGTCCACGGAAATAGGCATCCATGGTGGAGATGAGCAGTGATTTACCAAAACGGCGCGGACGGCTGAGGAAATAATAGCTACCCTCTGAAGCCAACTTATAGATGAAAGCCGTTTTGTCTACATAGACATACCTATCTTGCCTAACCTTGGTGAAGTTCTGTATTCCTATAGGATATTTCATACGTATCTACTTTTCTGCAAATTTACTGAGTTTTTTTTAGATCGACAACCAAAATTCATGTTTTTTCCATTCACGACAGAATAAAATCTGGCTAGCTTTTTTAATTGTTTTTTATTCTCTTTTCTTTTCGATACAATATAACGATGGACTATGCGTTAACTGTAAAATAATGAATGAAAATTAGATGCAGAACTATCTACTATATCTCGGAGCTGCACTGATTAGCATGGGATGCGGATTTGCCGTCATTCCTACAATCACTAAGTTCTGTCTCAAATATAAAGTCTATGACCAGCCCAATGGCAGGAAAATTCACCACCAGCCTATACCTCGGCTTGGTGGCATCTCCTTTGTACCTGGTATCCTTCTTGCCTCTGTTGCCGTACTCTTCCTTATCAGTACGGGAAGCCAGAGAGAGATACAGGTGAGCCTGTGGAGCGTCTACTTCATTATAAGCCTCCTCATTATCTATGCCACAGGGATCATTGACGACCTCGTGGGACTTAACGCTACGATGAAGTTCAGCGTCGAGATCGCTGCAACTTGCATCATACCGGCTGCCAATCTTTATATCAACAACCTTTATGGGCTGTTCGGCATCTACACCATTCCTTTTTGGATAGGTGCTCCGCTGACAATTCTCGTTTTAGTATTCACCTGCAATGCCATCAACCTTATTGATGGTATTGATGGATTGTCCGCCTCCCTCACCATTATCGCCTTAATAGGTTTTTTCCTCTGTTTCTTTAAGGAAGATCTCTACTATTACTGCATCATGATCGCAGCACTAATAGGCGTGCTTATTCCTTATCTCTATTATAACCTTTTTGGAAGTACAGAGAAACGAAACAAAATATTCATGGGGGACTCGGGTAGTCTGAGCCTCGGTTTCATTCTTGGCTTTCTTGCTGTGAAATTGTGCATGGACACACCGCGCATGGATTACGATCCCCATAGAATCGTATGGGCCTGGTCGGTGCTTACAGTACCTTGCTTCGATGTCGTGAGAGTGTTTTTCTTCCGCATCATTCACGGACGCTCACCATTCCAGCCTGACAAAAATCACATTCATCATAAGCTCATGGCTTGCGGACTCAGTCAGCATCAGGCTTTGGTCACGATTGTTATCTTGCAGCTGTTGATCATTACAGCCAACATAGCATTGGCAGATATCGTATGCTCTTCTGTGATACTCTGCGCGGACGTTGCCATGTATATTATCTTTAATCTCGTTGCCAATCTGGTATCCAATCAGAAAAGCACAATCGTAAGCGAGGCTCAGCACATTACAAAATGAAACGAGCCTTAGACTTCATATTAGCTGTCATCTGCCTGGTGCTCTTCTCCCCGCTCATGTTTTTTTGTGCTGTCGCTATTAAGCGCGAAGACGGACTACCAGTCATCTATAGACAGGAGAGAATAGGTCTCCATGGCAAGCCTTTCCTAATATACAAGTTTCGCACGATGCGGATGGATGCAGAAGAAGGGGGCATTCCAAAACTTTTGGAGAAGCCAAACGATCCAAGACTTACCAAAGTCGGAAGGATATTACGTCGCCATCACCTCGACGAGCTCCCTCAGCTATGGAATGTCTTCAAAGGCGATATGGCGTTTATTGGCCCGCGCCCGGAACGGAAATACTATATCGAGCAGATCATCCAGCACGACCCACGATATGTATACCTCTATCAGATACGACCGGGAGTGACTTCATACGCCACCTTATATAATGGTTATACCGACACGATGGAGAAGATGCTCAAGCGACTGGATCTCGACCTCTACTATCTCGAGCACCGCTCGTGGTGGTTCGATGCAAAGATCCTCGTAAAGACCTTTATCAACATCGTCTTCGGAAAAGTGTTTTGAGGACAGAAAGAGGAAAAAAGACAAAAGGAACAGATATTGAGTCATTCTAAGACAGAAAGACAAAAAAATACAGATGCTGTGCCTCTTTCTAAGACAAAAAGACATAAAAGACAGATATTGTGATGCTTTATAAGACAAGAAAGACAGATTGAGCCTTTTCGCTATGCTTACCTATTTTCGTCATAGGGATACCCACTTTGAATATATTGTCAAAGAGTAACAGTACCCACAATAGAAGAGAAGAAAATCATGGGCAGGCTTTAACCTGTAGGCTGAGACTCAGAGCTCTATTGAGAACGGAAGCCTGCCCCTGGCTATTTTCCATAATATATTGGGATTTAGGACACCCATATTGATGTACACTAATATTGATTATTAGATAGGTACAGAACATACTCAAAAAGCGACGAAAACAGGTCTGCAACCGACAAGATTTCTATTCCGACATGGTTGGGCAAGCGTTTGCAGGTCATTAGCGAGAGCAATCATAGCTTTCTGATTTCTACCATTGGCAGTCCCGTCATTTCAGAAATCAACCCATCCTCCAGTCCTCTTGCCTTCATCTTTCGTGCCACTTCCAATGCTTTTGCCTGTGCACCCTTCTCGGTTCCGATTGCGATACCTTTCTCCATTCCTTCGCGCTTGGCAGCGTCCATGCCGTTTTTGATGTCGCGGTAGGCATTGACACTCAGCTCGTAGGCACGGCGGTCTTCTGTAGTCATCTTAGCAATCTCAGCAGTCTTGAAAAGCTTTTCGAAGACACGACCTTGCAAGGCCATCGGACGGCTCATCAGATTTTGGAGATTCCTTAAGCAATAGATCCATTTCTCCAAGAGGCTATCGCACTCCTCCAAGGTCTTGTGGAAATTGGCAAGCTCCACATAGATATAGGTCAGCTTGTCGTAGAAGATTTCGTGCGAATCCGTATCCATGAGCTTCACCTCGCGGAAGATACTGCTGTCGCTGTGCTTGTCCTCGGGAAACGTGAAGTTCAGTATGCCGATGGTGTACACGTCGTGGAGTTCATAGTTCCAGTTGCCCCGTTGGGCCTGCTCGGCGATAGGGAAAGTGGAATAATAGATGGAGCGGTCCTTGTAAAAGTCCTGGTATACATTCTGCATCTCCACGATAATGCGCGCACCGGTGTCCGTCGTGCAGTACACGTCAAAGACAGCACGACGAGCCTCTTCGTTCGTGCCGAACTTCTCGCTGTTCTTATAGGTGATGTCGGAAACGACAGGGTCGCCATTGAACAGCGCATTGAGGAAACTCATCAGCAAATCCTTGTTGAAGGGTGTGCCAAAGATGCGCTTGAAACCGAAGTCGGTCAGTGGATTGATGTATCGTTCTCCCGTGTGTATCATGGCGTAATGTTTTTTGTTACAAAGATAGGACTTTTCGTTGATAACTGCAAACTTTCTACAGTTCTTTTCTTTCCCATGTTACAACATTTTTCCATCATTCGTTTTGCTTTATTGGAATAATATGCCATCTTTGCAAATGTAAACGGCGGTTTATATAAACCACGGTTTACATTTAAAGACGAGTGACATGAAATTCTACGATCGGCAGTTCGCACACTATCAGTTCGAATTCAGAGGCCTTTCATTGCAAGATATGTAAGATAACTGAAACAAAATCAACGAGAAATTTGGTGGAGCGCAAGAAAAGTAGTAACTTTGCAGGCAATTACGCTCCAAGGGTCGTGAAAGACCCGCAACGTGATCATAGAATTCTATAACAAAACGAATAATTAAAGAAATGAAAAAAGGTATTCATCCAGAAAACTATCGCCCCGTCGTGTTCAAGGACATGTCCAACGGCGATATGTTCCTCACACAGTCTACATGCAAGACCAACGACACTGTAGAGTTTGAGGGCGAGACTTACCCAGTGGTAAAGGTAGAAATCTCCAGCTCTTCGCATCCGTTCTACACGGGCAAGAGCAAGCTCGTCGACTCGGCTGGTCGTGTGGACCGCTTCATGAGCCGCTACGGCAAACTGAAGAAGTAAATACCAAAGCCAACAGAATAGAAGCGCGATCATACGTAGTTGCATATACGTTTGATCGCGCTTTTTTAGTAGAAGAAATTGGGAAACATGATTATGAAGATCAGAAACAGCAATAAGCCTTACGCCATTTGGACGTGGATCGTGACCTTTGTCCTTATCCTTACTATCCCTGTCATCGTTTCATGCTCTGAAGACGGTAATGGTGAACAAGAGGAGACGGTCAACACCAATGCCAATAACGCTCAAGTCTTCCCAGAATATGCTCGTATGGAGATGCCACGCATAAAAGACGGCAGCCGTATCATCATACACCGTACCGACGCATTCGGCGTGAACTATATCGTAGAATGGGACGACGGACTGCGTGCGCAACGCTGGACATGCTATCGTCTCGACCCGAAGAACAGCATTAGAACCGGCAGTCGTAATGGCTGGTGGCACGGAAGAGATCCCTTTGCCGAAGACGACTCGATACCTGTCGCTTACCGCACGACATTAACAAACTACAGTCAGATGACTCCGCACTACGACCGTGGTCACATCTGCCCTTCCGCCGACCGCCTCAACTCCAAGGAGGCCAACCGGCAGACATATTTGCTCGGCAATATCCAACCACAGCTCAATGGCTTCAACACCGGTGTGTGGCTCTATATGGAGAATAAGATCCATGGCAACAGCTTTGATGGTATCATAGGTTGGAACCGCGATGCCTTCCGCGACACCTTATATATATGTAAGGGTGGCACGATAGACAACAACAACTACACCCGCTCCAACACAGGTCTGGTCATCCCAAAATATTTCTTTGCCGCCATCCTGCGTGTCAAGAATGGACAATACAATGCTCTCGGTCTGTGGTTTGAACACAAAAACGACCACAGCACCAGCCTGAAAGCTTATGCTTGCAGCATCGACGATTTGGAGAAACGCACGGGCATCGACTTTTTCTGCAACCTGCCCGACGACCGCGAACGTGTCATCGAAGCCGCCCAACCCAATGACGCTCTGTGGGGACTGAAATAAAAACAAGACCATCCATTAAATAGGCACTTTCATTGTTTGGAGTTTTAACGCTCCGCTATGCGGAATGAAGAATATCAACGAATATCAAGAACATCTTCTATATATTCGGCAATATTTGTTATTCCATCGAAGATGGAGTGTTAAAAGTCTAAACGGTTACCGTGTACCTATTTAACGGATGAACTCAAAACATCTTTATTGTGGACTGATCACTTCTTCGCGGTCATCACCACTTTCCAGTGAGTCTTGCCTTTATCCGAGCCACGCGTAGCAGCCTTGGCATTACCGGTATAGCGGTTGAACCAGAAGTCATCGACCTCATCACCATCCGAAGACCACAGATAGCCGGTGAACCTACGATCGTTGAGATTCAAATCGTTATAGGCAATGCGCATGACATAGTCTGTCGTAGAGCCACCTTCGTGCACGTTCTTGTAGGTGATATAGATGTCGCCCTTCTTCGGATCAATGTACCAGGTGAAGTCACGCTGTTTCTCCAGGTAGTCCGTCTGTGGCTTGTAATCATACTGCGTACCCGTACCCGAGATAGCCGTATTGTTGTATTGCACAAACTCAATGTCGGTCGAGTAGTCGATACTGTCAACAGCCACTCCCTGCTCATTGACTTTATAAGCTCTCATGTCACCCCGCCACTTTCCATTGAGCGTCTGCGCCATGGCTACGAAGAAGTCCTGGTTGTCGACATCATCGTCGTCGGGCCGTTGGTTATAGTCGTTGCCCCATGTCCAGTCATCGTACCAGTAATCCGGATCATCATCACAACTTGTGAAGAGCATTGGCATGGCAGCTATCACTGCCACAGCCATCATTATCTTAAACGCTTTCATATCTCAGAATTTTTAATCCACCTTACTTTATCTATCTTACTCTGCCTTTCCGAAATGTCTCACCGGTTTCGACGTGCTGTCTACCAGAGCACGCGTTTCGGTAACATTCTTTTTTGCATAGCCACCATAGTAATCATCGTAATAGTCGTCCCAATCGGTATAGCTATTCCAGTTGGGTGAGGCCACCTGCTGAAGTCTGAAGTTGACAGTCTGGTTATCATAGTAGATAGTGCCCTCGAAATAACCGTTGTAGAGTCTGTAGTCACGGATTTGCCGTGACGTTCTTTCCTCTACGAAGTACACGTTGATGACGCCGTTGGACACCGTCCACTGAATGTGATTAGCCACCTTGTTATTGCGCCATGGAGAGCGCTGGTAATAGTCGATCCAATACCCGGTTCCTGAAGAATAGGAATATGGATCCTGCAAGAAGCAGATCTCCGAGGATATGACTTGATAGTACTGGTCTTGGTATTCTGTTCTCAATTTCATTTTACCTTGCCACGTTCCTTCAAGCGTCATGGCGATATCACTGTCGTCGTCGCAGGAGACCAGCGTGGTAGCGGTCAGCGCGAGGAGCAGCATAGAGATTATAGACATTAACTTTTTCATTGCCTTTTCATTTTTATGTTATTGATGCCGCAAAGTTAACGCATTTCTATTAAACGGCAACGGGAAATCGGATATTTGTGAGAGGGATTTCCCTACAGTGTGAAGAGAAATCCGCTATTAATTAATCAAAAATAACCGGTAAAAGATGGGCTATCTCCATTCTTTTTTGTACTTTTGCCTTGCATTGTCTCAGAAAGGGAGGATGCAAAAACATAAGATTGTAAAACATAACAAAGATAAAGCCAAGAATAGAAAACAATGAGAACCGTTTACGAATTCAGTGTGAAAGACAGAAAGGGTAACGAAGTGTCCCTGCGCGAATATGCCAACGAGGTACTGCTCATCGTCAACACAGCCACCAAGTGTGGTTTCACCCCTCAGTATGAGGAACTGGAGAAACTCTATGAGAAATACCATGCCCAGGGCTTCGAGATCCTCGACTTCCCCTGCAACCAGTTTGGCCAGCAGGCACCGGGCACCGACGAGAGTATTCACTCTTTCTGCAAGCTCACCTACGGCACCGAGTTCCCACAATTCAAGAAGATCAAGGTCAACGGCGACGACGCTGACCCGCTCTATAAGTTCCTCAAGACACAGAAGGGCTTCGCCGGTTGGGACGAGACACATCCTATCTACCCCATCCTCGACAAGATGCTCTCCGAGGCTGATCCTAACTATAAGGAGAACCCCGACATCAAGTGGAACTTCACCAAGTTCCTGGTCAACAAAAAGGGACAGGTGGTGAAGCGCTATGAGCCCACTGAGAAGATTGACAACATCGCCAAGGACATCGAGGCGCTGTTATAATCCCCAACCCTTAAAGAAAAGGAGAACAACATGAAAACAAAATGCTTAATCATCGGCAGTGGTCCAGCCGGATACACAGCAGCCATCTACGCCGGACGCGCCAATCTCAATCCGACGCTCTACACGGGTCTGCAGATGGGCGGTCAGCTCACACAGACCACCGACATCGAGAACTTCCCCGGATTCCCCGACGGCATCGATGCCAACGAGATGATGGAGAACTTCCGCAAGCAGGCAGCGCGCTTCGATGCTGACATCCGCGACGGTGTGATCACCGATGTGGACTTCAGCCAAAAGCCTTACGTGGCTACCACCGACCGTGGTGAGAAGATCGAGGCCGACACGATCATCGTGGCTACGGGTGCTTCTGCCAAGTACCTCGGTCTCCCCGACGAGGAGAAATATCGTGGGCAGGGGGTCTCTGCCTGTGCCACCTGCGATGGTTTCTTCTACCGCAAGAAGGTTGTCGCTGTCGTCGGCGGCGGTGACACAGCCTGCGAGGAGGCCACCTATCTGGCCAATCTCTGCAGCAAGGTGTATATGATCGTGCGCAAGCCTTACCTGCGCGCTTCCGAGATCATGAAAAAGCGTGTGGAGGACAATCCCAAGATAGAGATTCTCTACGAGACCAACACACTCGGACTCTATGGCGACAATGGTGTGGAGGGAGCTCATGTGGTCTATCGCAAGGGTGAGGCCGACGAGAAGAAATACGATCTGCCCATCGACGGCTTCTTCCTCGCCATCGGTCATAAGCCCAATACCGACATCTTCCGTGGCAAGCTCGACATGGATGAGGTAGGATATATCAAGACACAAGGCGACACGCCGCGCACCAACATCGAGGGTGTCTATGCCGCCGGTGACTGCGCCGATCCCACCTACCGTCAGGCTGTCGTGGCCGCCGGATCAGGCTGCAAAGCCGCACTGGAAGCCGAGCGCTATCTGCAAGGTAAGTAAGAAGTGAACATCTAACAACCAAAATGCCATACTGCTCAGGTCGATCGACCTGAGCAGTATGGCATTTTTTATTTCTGCCCCATCAATATAAACCTCTGTTGTTGTTCTCAAACAACTGCAAGTTCAAGCTGAGGAAGGAATAGTAATAAGAGTACACTACGCACATATTGTATTTTTTGCTTTTATACTTGCTCCTTTCTAATATTTCACTTATCTTTGCAAATATAATTCTATCTAAAAGATCTGTCCATCATGCGCACTTCTGCTCTTCTGACACTTCTGTTTCTCTGTCTCCCCGCCGGTACGTTGCTCGCACAGAGCCGACACCACGGCAAGCGACCGAGCAAACTGCAAATACCCATAGACAGCCTTACCGTCAACGGCACGTCACTGGGATCTGTCGACGTGGTGACCGAAAGCCACATGAACAAAGGTCTGGTCATCAACCCACTCAACGCCCTCACGGGTCAGGCTGCCGGCGTGAACATCACGCCGGGCGAGAACCGCATGGCGCAACTCAGCTCTGTGCGTGTGCGCGGCACCACGTCCATCACCGGCGGCAACGACCCGTTGGTGATCATCGACGGCGTCTATTCCGACCTCAGTGCCCTGTCGTCGGTCTATCCCTCCGACATCGAGAGCTTCATCATTCTCAAAAACGCAGCCGAAACCGCACAGTACGGTTCGCGAGGTGCCTCCGGTGTCATCGAGGTGAAGACCAAGCGTGGCAGCGGCACTCAGTTCCATATCTCCTACGACGGAAACCTCGGCTTTGAGTCAAAATACAAGACTCTCGACATGCTCGACGCCCCAGGCTATATCGCCACGGCGCAGGCGCTCGGCCTCTATTATAAAGATGAGGGCAGTAACACCAACTTCCAAGACGTCATCACGCGCACCGGCTATATCGCCAACCACCATGTGGCCTTCAGCGGCGGATCCAAGGAGTCGAGCTACCGTGCCTCGCTGAGCGCCATGGACCACAACACCATCATCCGCACCAACTCCTATCGCAACTATGCCGCCAAGGCCGACCTCACGCAGTGGGCCTTCGACGACCTGCTGAAGATCGACTTCGGTGTCTTCGGCTCGTCACAGAAAAGCCACGACCTCTTCAACCCCTGGGAGGTCTTCTACAGTGCGGCAGCACAAAACCCGACCATCCCGGCTGCCACCAATGCAGACGGTTCCGGAGACAAGAACAACACCGCTGAGCAGATCAACCACCCGATGGTATTGCTGAAAAAGAAAAACGACACCAAGAGCCTCAACTTCGACACACACATCGACATGGACTTCAACCTCCTGGGGATGATCAGCGGTAAGAACGACGACAACGAGCCCGCGCTCCACCTGCTTCTACTCGGTGCCTACAGCTATAACTCTTTGGAGAATGCCACCTTCTGCCCTACTTGGATATGGGCACAGGGACAGGCCACCCGCGGCGAGCGCAAGACCGAGTCATGGTTGGGCAATGCACAGCTGAAGTTCGCCGACACATGGGGCGCGCACCATCTCTCCGCCACGCTGCTGACCGAATATCAGAAGAGCAACGCCAGTGGATTCTGGACGCTCGTCAAAGGCTTCACCACCAATGAACTTGGCTACGACAACCTCGGCGCTGCCTCCACCGTCCCCTACGGTGGCACGGGATCTGACGCCGACAGCCCTTCGCTGCTCTCGTTCATGGGTAGTCTGAGCTATACCCTTCTCGACCGCTACACCCTCGGCGCAAGCCTGCGTGCCGACGGCAGCTCGATGTTTGCCAGCGGACACAAATGGGGCACGTTTCCCTCTGTCTCCTTCTCCTGGGACCTGACCAAGGAACCCTTCTTCCGTCCTCTCAGCCATCTCTTCGGCATCATGCGGCTGCGCACCAGCTACGGACAATCAGGAAACCTCGGTGGCATCTCGTCGTACTACTCGCAAAACCTCGTCAGACCCATTGGCACCGTGTCGGTCGACAACACGCCCACCACGACCATGGGACTCTTCCGCAACAGCAATCCCAACCTGAGATGGGAGACACGATCGACCTTCAACGTCGGCACCGACATCAGCCTGTGGCACAACCGTGTCGTGCTCACCGCCGAATACTACTATTCGCGCACCACCGACATGCTCTATCAGTACGATGTGCCCGTGCCGCCCTTCACCTTTGACAAGCTGCTCGCCAACCTCGGCAAGATGAGCAACCAAGGTGTGGAGTTCGGACTCGGTGTCACCGCCATCAGCCATAAGGACATGGAGCTGAATGTCAACCTCAACCTCTCGTTCCAAAAGAACAAGCTCATCTCGCTCTCAGGCAACTACAACGGCTACCATCTCACGGCACCGGACATCACGGCCTTCGGCTCTCTCAGCGGTGCCGGATTCCATGGCGGCGAAAACAACATTGTCTATCAGATAGTAGGCCAACCCGTCGGCGTGTTCTACCTGCCTCACTGCAAAGGACTGGTAAAGAACGAGAACGGTTCTTATATGTACGACATCGAAGACCTCGACCACAACGGACGCGTCAACATCGAGGACGGCGGTGACCGATACGTCGCCGGACAGGCCACACCAAAATGGACACTCGGCTCGAACATCAGTTTCCGCTACAAGGACTTCGACATCTCGTTGCAGATGAACGGTGCCTTCGGTCACAAGATCTACAACGGCACGGCGCTGACCTATATGAACATGTCGAGCTTCCCCGACTACAACGTCATGAAGAAGGCGCCCGGCATGAACATCAAAGACCAGCGCGCTACCGACTACTGGCTTGAGCGGGGCGACTATCTCAACTTCGACTATCTCACCGTCGGCTGGAACGTACCCCTGCACTCACGCTATATCAGCCGTCTGCGCCTGTCGGCCTCGGTCAACAACCTTGCTACGATTACGGCCTACAGCGGACTGACGCCGATGATCAACAGCTATGTCGTCGATTCCACGCTGGGCATCGACGACAAGCGGTCCTATCCCGTCTACCGTACCTTCAGCTTCGGGGTGAGCATTCAATTCTAAGTTTCAGCGTTTCTGCCAACAAGTAAACCGTCATTCATCATGATGTCCATTCAACGTCTTCTATACTGCTTCGTCCTTGCGGCTTCCCTCTTCTCCCTGTCATCCTGTGTTGACGAGGACACCAAAGGACTGCTCCCGGAGGAGGAAGCCTACAACAGCAGCACAAATCTGTATATCAACACCGTCGCCACCTTATATAATTATATCGGCGGCAACAGCGACTCGCAAGGTCTTGAGGGCACCGTGCGCGGACTCTACGACTACAACACCTTCTCTACCGACGAAGCCATCATCCCCATCCGTGGCGGCGACTGGTACGACGGAGGCTTCTGGCAAAACCTCTACGAGCACCGCTGGACAGCCTCCGACGAGTCGCTCTACAACACATGGCTCTATCTCTACAAGGTGGCTATGCTCTGCAACCACAGCCTCGCCGTCATCGACGCCAACCGCAGCCTGCTCACCGACGGCGAGTATCTGTCCTATACCTCCGAGGTGAAAGCCGTGCGCTGCCTCTTCTACTACGAGCTCATGGATATGTTTGGCCGCATCCCTTACGTCACGAAAGATCAGGAGTCGTATGCCGATGTCAAGCAGCAGGAGCGCAGCACCGTGTTTCACAACATCATCGACGAGCTGCAGTCATGTCTGCTCTATCTTGCCAACGAGCACAGCAACCTTGAGGGTAACTACTACGGACGCATGACGCGCCCCGTAGCGCAGTTTCTGCTGGCCCGACTCTTCCTCAATGCCGAAGTCTACGCCGACGATGACTGGACCGACAACCAGCGGCCCGACGGCAAGACGATGACCTTCAGCGTCGACGGACAGACGATGAACGCTTGGCAAGCCTGCATCCACTACTGCAATGAAATAGAGAAAGAGGGCTATCAGCTACAGCCCGACTACGCCTTCAACTTCAGCGTACACAACGAGACTTCCGTGGAAAACATCTTCACCATACCCATGGACAAGATCAAATACCAAAATCAGTTCTGGTATCTCTTCCGCTCACGACACTATGCCCACGGCGGCGCCATCGGCATGGATGCCGAGAACGGCACAGCTGCCACGATCTCTACAGTCCATGCCTACGGCTACGGCACCGACAGCCTCGACACGCGCTTTGCCATCAACTTCTATGCCGACACGGTGAAGGTCGACGGCAAGGTGGTGAAGATGGAAAATGGTGAGCCTCTCGTCTACCAGCCCTTGGTGATGGCTGAAAACCTCACCTACTCGCCCTACGAAAAGACGGCAGGCGCGCGCATGGCCAAATACGAGATAGACCGCAAGGCATATACCGACGGAAAACTACAGGACAACGACATCGTACTCTTCCGTTTCGCCGACGTGCTGCTCATGCGCGCCGAGGCAAAAGTGCGAAACGGAGAAAACGGACAGAGTGATTTGGATGCTGTACGCCGTCGCGTGGACATGCCCAGTCGTCCGGCAACACTCGACAACATCCTGCGTGAACGGCTGCTCGAGCTGATGTGGGAAGGCAGCCGGCGGCGAGACCTCATCCGCTATGGCCTGTTCCATAAGGCCTACGACATCAGACAGCCGATAGAGGGCGAGGACGATGCCCACACGACGGTGTTTCCTATCCCCGCAAAAGCCATTGACCTCAATAACAAGTTGACGCAGAACAAGGGCTATAAGATGGAAAAATAGAATCAAACAACGGCTTATTCGTATCGCTGCAGCACCTGCGTCATGCAGCGCACGGCAGCATAGCCATATAGGATTCATACCTTATTATTTATAGCTCCAGAGAAATTTATTCCCCACAAATGGCAAGAAATTGAAGAAAATTGTGTAAGTTTGCAATTGGAATACAATCACCCACTGCAAATTGTCAAACAGAAAACAATCATTATGAAGAGAAAGAAATTCCTTTTGGACGAGAAGGATGTCCCCCGTCAGTGGTACAACATCCAAGCCGAGATGCCCAACAAACCTATGCCGCCCCTGAATCCAGCGACCCACAAGCCGCTTCATGCCGACGACCTGGCACATATCTTCAACCAAGAATGCTCACGACAGGAACTCGACCAGGAACACGCTTGGATCAACATCCCCGATGAGGTGCGCGACAAATACTGCTACTATCGTGCCACGCCGCTGGTGCGTGCCTATGCGCTGGAAAAGGCGCTCGACACCAAGGCACATATCTATTTCAAGAATGAGTCGACCAATCCCTTAGGTTCCCATAAGATCAACTCCGCCCTGCCCCAGTGCTACTATTGCAAACAGGAAGGCGACACCAACGTGACCACCGAGACCGGTGCCGGACAGTGGGGCGCTGCACTCAGCTATGCCGCCAAGCTCTACGGACTGGAGGCCGCCGTGTATCAGGTGAAGATCACGATGCAGCAGAAGCCTTACCGCTCGATGATCATGCGCACCTTCGGCGCTACTGTGGAAGGATCGCCCTCGATGTCGACACGCGCCGGAAAGAACATCATCACGGCTGACCCCAACCATCCCGGCTCCCTGGGTACAGCGATCTCTGAGGCCATCGAGTTGGCCACCACCACACCGGGATGTAAATACACGCTGGGCTCGGTGCTGAACCATGTCGCCCTCCATCAGACCATCATCGGACTGGAAGCTGAGAAGCAGATGGAGATGACCGGAGAGTATCCCGACGAGGTGATCGCCTGCTTCGGTGGCGGTTCCAACTTCGGCGGCATTGCCTTCCCTTTCATGCGCCACGTCTTCGACGGCACGCACAAAGACACAAAGTTCATCGCCGCAGAGCCGAACAGCTGTCCGAAACTCACCCGTGGCAAGTTTGAATACGACTTTGGCGACGAGGCCGGCTACACGCCTCTGCTGCCGATGTTCACCCTGGGCCATGACTTCAAACCGGCCAACATCCATGCCGGTGGCCTGCGCTACCATGGTGCCGGCGTCATTATCTCGCAACTGCTCAAGGACGGCTATCTCGCCGGCATGGACATCCCTCAGCTGGAGAGCTTTGCCGCTGGTGTGCTCTTTGCCCAGACCGAGGGCATCATCCCGGCTCCGGAGAGCTGCCACGCCATCGCCGCCACCATCCGCGAGGCCAAGCGCGCCAACGTGGAGGGCAAGGCTCCCGTCATTCTCTTCAACCTCTCGGGGCACGGTCTCATCGACATGCCATCGTATATGAGCTATATCAATGGCGACCTGGCGAACTACACGGTCACCGACGACGAGATCGAGAAGAACCTCGAAAAGGTGCCGTTGACTATCGACAAGTAAATCTCTGCACTACATCTCCTTGGACAGTGTTCCGGCAGTCGCTGAGCAAGGGACAAGCCGGTGCTGCCCAGAAGGAGAGAGGACCGCATCGTTGCAAAGGAAAAATTGTTGGATAAACTGATAATTTTGTGGCTGTGTGACAGCGATTTTTTCGACCAAGTCCTATACTTGGCCCAACTTCTCGAATTTTGAGACAGTTTTTATAAGCATCTATCACACAGACAGTTAAAGTCGTCTATCTCTTACAAATACAAAAAAACGGTATTTTGGCCCTGCGCTGCTTTCTAAAAACGCATGTCAAAATACCGTTTTCTTCCTGTCATCTCGGTTGAATGACCCTGTCATCTCAGTTGTTTGACCTGATCAAACAACTGTTTTCTCAGACACAACTCACTTGTTTCTTCGTCTCCAATCACCTTTTTGACCGTAACAAGCCTATTTCCCGTAAGACTGATGTCTGTTTCCTCTCTAGAAGACAAGTCCGCCAAGACCATGTTTTGTCAAAAGCTTTGACTACACAAAAGTATGTCTTCAGAATCTAAACTTATTTGCTTATCTTCGTGATGATACCTTGTCCCTCTTCCACCGCCTTCATGTTCAACGGTATCAGGTCGTGATGGCGCTCAGGTAGCGTCTTGTAGAGTGCTTTCTGCAAGCCGTCGGTGCTGACGATCGGACAGACTTTGAGCAGTCCGCCGAGCACGATCATGTTGAAGACCTTGGAGTTTTTCATTTCCGCAGCCTTGTCCATGGCATCGATGCGATAGATGGTGATGTCGTCGCGATGCGGTGTCTCGGCGATGCCATAACCGTCGTAGATGAGGATGCCGCCCGGTTTCACCTTAGGCATAAACTTTTCGAGTGAGGGCTGGTTGAGCACGATAGCCACGTCGTAGTGGCTGAGAATCGGTGACGAGATGCGGTCGTCGCTGACGATAACCGTCACGTTGGCCGTGCCGCCACGCTGCTCCGGTCCGTAGGCTGGCATCCATGTCACTTCCTTTCCCTCCATCAGTCCGGAGTAAGCAAGGATTTTTCCCATGGAGAGCACGCCCTGTCCTCCGAAGCCTGATATGATAATTTCCTTTTTCATTGTCTTGCGTTATAATCGTGAAAGACTATTTCAAGCCTGTGGTATCCTTGAAATCGCCTTTATGATATTCCTCAAACATATATTTGCGCATCCACTCGTTGGCCTTCACCGGACTGAGATGCCAGCCACTGCTACAGGTCGAGACAATCTCAACGAGTGAAGATCCCATGCCCTTCATCGAGGCTTCGAAGGCCTTGCGGATGGCTTTCTTGGCCTGAAGCACAGAGGCCACGGTGTCCACGCTCTGGCGGGTGACGTAGCAGGTGCCACGCAGCTTGGCGGCCAGCTCGGTGATGTTGAGCGGATAGCCGTGCAACTCCGGATCGCGGCCGTAGGGACATGTCGTGGTCTTCTGCCCGATGAGCGTCGTCGGAGCCATCTGTCCTCCCGTCATGCCATAGATGGCATTGTTGATGAAGATGATGACAATATTCTCACCACGATTGAGCGCATGGATGGTCTCTGCCGTACCGATACAGGCCAGGTCGCCGTCGCCCTGATAGGTAAACACGAGACGGTCGGGCCACAGACGCTTAATAGCTGTAGCCAAAGCTGGTGCACGACCGTGGGCAGCCTCCTGCCAGTCGATGTCGATATAGCGATAGGCAAAGACTGCGCAGCCCACCGGTGAGACACCGACGGCTTTCTCTTCCATGCCCATGTCGGCAATTACCTCAGCCACGAGCTTATGCACGACGCCATGGCTACAGCCCGGACAGTAGTGCATCGGCACGTCGTTGAGCAATTCCGGCTTCTGATAGACAACGTTCTCCGGCTGAATGATTTCCTCCCTATTGATTTTTTCACTTGCCATTTTCTTCCAATTTTGCTTTAAGTTCTTCTACGATCTCTGTCGGATCAGGCACGATGCCACCCAAACGACCGAAATGGCTCACGGGCACCTCATTGCCCACAGCGAGCCGCACGTCCTGGATCATCTGTCCGGCATTGATCTCGGCCACAAGGATGTGACGCTTTCCTTTCGCCATCTCTGCCAAGGCTTTGCTCGGGAACGGCCAAAGGGTGATGGGACGGAACAGTCCTGCCTTGATGCCCTCCTCACGGGCGAGCTCCACGCTCTTCTCCGCGATACGGGCCGCACTGCCGAAAGCGACGATCAGACAGTCAGCGTCTTCGCAGTGTTCGGTCTCAAATCTTACCTCCTTCTCCTCGATCTCACGGTATTTGGCTTGCAGGTGCAGATTGCGTTGCTCCATGACTTCCGGCTTCAACTCCAGTGAGGTGATGATGTTGGGCATGCGGTTTTTCGTGCGTCCGGTAGTAGCCCAAGGACATTCCTTGATGACTTCCTCGTCGGTGCGACGGGGCTTGAAAGGCGACAGCACCACCTTTTCCATCATCTGTCCGATGACACCGTCACTGAGAATCATGGCCGGATTGCGATAGCGGAAAGCCAGCGTGAAAGCCAGATCCACAAAGTCGGCCATCTCCTGCACGGACGCCGGCGCGAGCACGATCACATTGTAGTCACCATTGCCACCGCCACGCGTAGCCTGGAAATAGTCGCTCTGGCTCGGCTGTATCGTGCCCAGTCCGGGACCGCCACGCTGCACGTTGACGATGACACCGGGCACCTCGGCACCAGCCATATAGGCGATGCCCTCTTGCATCAGGGCCACGCCGGGGCTCGACGAGGTGGTCATCACGCGTTTGCCGGCACCGCCGCCGCCATAAAGCATGTTGATCGACGCCACCTCGCTCTCAGCCTGCACGACCACCATGCCGGTGGTCTCCCAAGGCTTCAAAGCCGACAGCGTCTCGATGATTTCTGTTTGGGGAGTGATGGGATAACCGAAGAAGCCGTCCACACCACAGCGTATGGCAGCGCGGGCGAGTGCCTCGTTGCCTTTCATCAGTGTTACTTCCTGTTCCATGATTCCTTATTTCTGGGTAGAAGCCACAGGCTCCTCCACTTCGATTCGTTTACGATAGACAGTGATGCATCCGTCGGGACAGACAATGCCACACGAGGCACAGCCGATGCAATCGTCCGGTCGGGCCGCCACGACGTAAGGATAGCCGTGAGCGTTGACCTTTCTCTCCGCCAAGGCGATGACGTTCTTCGGACAAGCCACCATGCAAAGCGTACAGCCCTTGCAACGGTCCACGTCAACGACAATGGCTCCAATGTTTTTCTTCATAACTGAAATGGGTATTATATAGGTTAAGGACGATGTTCTTAGCACGCACGGAGCACTGCTAAGGATTATAGATGTCCTTACAATAAAAGTTCATGATGTCTTCCAGCATCTTCTCCGCCACCACGGCGGGACTGTTGGGATCAAGGGCAATGGCCTGCAGATAGCAGTTCATCGCGGCGGGGAAATCCCCTTGTCGACGGTGTTCATTACCCTGATGATAGTATTCTTCGGAACTCATACTTCTTTTATCTTTTGCCTTTTTAGCAATACAAAAGTAAAGATAATCCTACAAGCAACATACATGAACGCTGACATTTTAAGCTATTTTTATATTGTTTCAACCAAAAGCTGCGCATATCTATAGATATGTGCAGATTTTGTTTTTACAGACCACAACAAAAGAAACAAAAATAGCCACTTCTTTTCGTCTACAATCAACAGAACGAAAGGAAGTGGCTAAAATCAAGAATTGTACATACGAAACGATTTTGTGCGTATTTTCGGCCGTATTTAGTATTTCAACAATAGTGTTGCATATTTACTTACACTTCATTGCTTTGAGCACCTGCACGGCCTCTGCCACGCTGGGCACCTGGGCGATACGCACCTGACGATGACCACGGCTGTCCTTGAAGGTACAGCGGCGCGGATTGTTCATCACATAGTGGATGATGCTGCCAAAAGTCTTGCTCTGATAGTAGGGGCTGTCTGGCTGTGAGACAAACTGCATGCTCATGGTACCTTGCTTGAGGATGATCTTCTCACAGCCTTCGTCCTTGCCCAGTCGGCGAAGGGCTACCACCTGCATGAGCTCCTCGCCCTCCGGCGGCACAGGACCAAAGCGATCAGTGAGCCGCTGACGGTATGCAGCCAGGTCCTCGTCGGTCTCGATGTTGTCAAGCTCGCGGTAGAGCAGCATGCGCTCACTGCTTCCGGGCACATAGGTCTCGGGGAAATACATCTCCAGATCGCTCTCCACGGCACAGTCCTCGACGAAATCGCTGGCCTTGATGTCTTCGCCGGCTTTGAGTTCTTCGGCATAGAGATCGCCGAGCTCTTCGTTTTTCAGTTCACTGACAGCCTGGTTGAGAATCTTCTGATAGGTCTCGTAGCCCAAGTCTTCCATGAAGCCGCTCTGCTCGGCACCCAGCAGATTGCCCGCTCCACGGATGTCCAGATCCTGCATAGCGAGATTGAAACCACTGCCCAAGTCCGAGAAGGTCTCCAGAGCCTCCAGGCGCCGGCGTGCCTCGGGCGTCATCGCACTGCGTGGCGGGGCCAGCAGATAGCAGAAGGCCTTGCGGTTGCCACGGCCCACACGGCCACGCATCTGATGCAAGTCTGAAAGTCCGAAATGGTTGGCGCCGTTGATGATGATCGTGTTGGCATTGGGGATGTCGATACCATTCTCCACAATCGTCGTTGAGAGCAGCACGTCGTAGTCGTAGTTGACAAAGTCGGTGATGACCTTCTCCAACTCTTCGGGCGGCATCTGTCCATGACCGATGACCACACGACAGTCGGGCACATACTTATGTATGAGGTCTGCAATCTCCTGAAGATTGGAGATGCGGTTGTTGACAAAGAACACCTGACCGTTGCGACTCATCTCAAAATTAATGGCATCGGCGATGATCTCATGGCCGAATGTACACAGTTCGGTATGGATGGGATAGCGGTTGGGGGGCGGCGTGCGCATGATGCTCATATCGCGGGCTCCCATCAGACTGAACTGCAACGTACGCGGAATCGGTGTGGCAGACATCGTAAGGGTGTCGATATTGCTTTTCAGTTTCCGCAGCTTCTCCTTTGTGGACACGCCGAACTTCTGTTCCTCGTCGATGATGAGCAGTCCAAGGTCGTGCCACTTCACGTTTTTGCCCAGCAGCTTATGCGTACCGACGACAATGTCTACCTTGCCGTCGGCAAGTCCGGTGAGCACGTCCTTGGTCTGCTTGGCAGTGCGGGCTCGGGAAAGATACTCCACCCGCACGGGGAAGTCCTTCAAGCGCTCACGGAATGTCTTAAAATGCTGATAGGCCAGCACTGTCGTGGGCACGAGCACAGCCACCTGTTTGGAGTCGCACGCTGCCTTGAAGGCGGCACGCACCGCCACCTCGGTCTTACCGAAGCCAACGTCACCACAGACAAGCCGGTCCATAGGACGGGCACGCTCCATGTCGGCCTTGACATCCTGAGTGGCCTTGAGCTGGTCGGGCGTGTCCTCGTAGAGAAAGCTTGCCTCCAGTTCGTGCTGCATGAAGTTGTCAGCCGAGAAGGCGAAGCCCTTCTCATGGCGACGCTTGGCATACAGGCGGATGAGGTCACGCGCGATGTCCTTGATGCGTTTCTTGGCCTTCTCCTTCAACCGCTCCCAGGCTCCGGTGCCGAGCGTGCTCAGCCGTGGCGGCTCGCCCGTGTCACTGCCGCGATATTTCGAGATCTTATAGAGTGAGTGGATGGAGACATCGACCTTATCGTTGTTTTGAAAGATGATACGGATGACTTCCTGGTATTGTTGTTCACCTGTCTTTCCATTGGCATTCTGGATAGGCACACGCACCAGGCCACCGAACTTGCCGATACCAAAGTCGACATGCACCACATAGTCGCCGATTTCCATCTCTTGCAACTCCTTCATCGTCAAGGCCATCTTGCCCGCACGGGCACGGTCGGACTTGAGATTGTACTTATGGAAGCGGTCGAAGATTTGGTGATCGGTAAAGAAACACGCCTTCATGTCATCATCGGCAAAGCCTTCGTGAAGCGTCTTGTCCACAGGCGTGAAGACGATGCCTGAGCCCCGACGGGCAGCCATCGACGAATCATCACCGCTGCCCATCTCGTCAAAGATATCCTTCAAACGCTGTTGCTGTTTGCGACTGTCAGCAAGGATATAGAGATGATAGCCGCGCAGGAGATAGTCCTCGAACGACTGCCGGAGCAAATCGAAGTTCTTGTGGAAGAGCGGTTGCGGCGTGACGTGAAAAGTGAGAACGGCATGAGCGTCAGTGGCAGTGTGGCCATAGACGACACGTCGGAGCTCCAGTATGTCCTCCTTCAACTGCGACGGCGTACAGAGCACGCTCTCGCGGTTCATGTCGCGCTGTATCTCGGCCTGCTCCATCTCCGTCGCGTCTTCGAGCCGCTCGGTGAGTGCCTGCGAAGAGAAGCCCTCGTTATAGACTCGTTCCACCGTGTCGCAGATGAAACTTAAGTCACGGCAGACGAGGACGGCGTCGTCGGGAACGAAACGAAGAAAAGGTACCTTCTCGGTAGTTTCCTTTGCCAATTCGGGCACAATCTCCACTTCCTTGCGCCGCTCCTTGGAGAGCTGGTCCTCAACGGAGAAAGACCGGATGGTGTCGATCTCGTCGCCAAAGAAGTCGATACGGAACGGCAACTCGCTGGAATAGGAATAGACATCGAGGATGCTTCCGCGCACAGCAAACTGCCCGGGCTCGTAGACATAGTCCTGCTCGGTGAATCCGAGATCGCGAAGCCTGTGCTCCACCTCCACGATGTCAATCCGCTGTCCCACGCTGAGCGAGAGCCGGTGGTCGTCGATATGTTTTTGTGAGACCACAAGTTCCGCCATGGCCTCAGGATAAGTGACGACAAAGAGCGGCTTCTCATGGGTAGTATGTTGTTGGCGCGCCGCAATCTGGGCAAGCACCTCTGTACGCAGGATCTCGTTGGCAGCATCACGCTGTCCGTATTTCACCGCACGGCGATAGCTGGAAGGGAAATAATAGACATCGTAGTCAGCAGGCTGCCTGCTGTCTGTGCCCGTCTGACTGTCTTTTGAAGTATTCTTTTGTTGTTCGGCCTTGATTTCCTCCGCAACTTTCTTTTCCGCCATGTTGAGGACAGCGGGCAAGAGATCGTTGTAAAGGTAACCGGCTTCGTCAGCATCCTGCATGACGAAAAGAAAGGTATTGTCCAGCCGTGGGGCAATACCTGCAAAAAGAGTCGGCAATGCCGACCCCACAATATCCTTGAGGAAGACACTCTTGACAGAGGCATCTTCCAAATATTTGACCAATGCACCGGCTTGCGGCAAACGGCCGTAAAGTGTCTGTATATCGTGTATATCCATGTCTTGGCCTACCCTTTGATCTTGGGGTATTTCTTGAACCAACCGTCAAGACGCAGACGCATCACACCGAAGAGTGCCTCACTGAAGATGCCGCCACTCATCTTGCTGGTGCCCTCACGACGGTTGACAAAGACGACAGAGACCTCCTTGATCTTGAATCCTATCTTATAGGCGGTGTATTTCATCTCTATCTGGAAGGCATAGCCCTTGAAGCGGATGTCGTCGAGGTTGATCGTCTCCAGCACGCGACGACGATAGCACACAAAGCCGGCGGTGGTGTCGCGGATGGGAATACCGGTGATGAAGTTGACATAGCGCGAAGCAAAGTAGCTCATCAGCACACGACCCATCGGCCAGTTGACGACGTTGACGCCGGTGACATAGCGCGAACCCACGGCTACGTCACCGCCCTCGTCGTGGCAGGCGGCATAGAGACGGGGCAGGTCATTGGGATTGTGACTGAAGTCGGCGTCCATCTCAAAGATGTATTCATAGCTCCGCTGCAAAGCCCATTTAAAGCCGGTGATGTAGGCGGTACCCAAACCAAGCTTGCCCGACCGCTCGATGATGAAAAGACGGTCGCCAAACTCGTTGTCGATCAACCGATGGACAATGGCTGCCGTGCCATCAGGACTGCCGTCGTCGATGACAAGGATGTGAAAGCACTTCTCCAAGGAGAAGACGGCACGTATGATGTTCTCGATATTCTCTTTCTCGTTGTAAGTGGGAATGATTACGATAGAGTCACTTTCATGCATGATGATATGTATTTTCCGTTTCTGCAAAATTATAAAATTAAACGCAAAGTGCCAACAAATTGACGAAATATATCAGGCGTTATTGGTCGTCGTTGTGTACGTAGCCCTGATATTCTGGCGCCAGCCCGCTCATCACTGCGTCGTAGCTCTTGTCCTTGAGGTAGTCGATGTTCTCGCGGCCCTTACCAATGGGCATGATGGGTTCGTGGATGGTCAGCTTCAAGGGATGCCAGCGCACCCAGCGCCAGTCGCGTGTGCGCGGCATGACATTGAACGAACCGTTGATCGTCAATGGGCAAACCGGCAACTGCAACTCGTCGGCCAGCATAAACGCACCACGGCGGAAGATGCCCATGTGACCGGTAAACGTGCGGGCTCCTTCGGGAAAGACCATCAGCGACATGCCCTCCTTGAGCACCTCACGCGCCTGGTCGTAGCTGGCACGGATATGCGAGGGGCCGCGCTTGTCAACAAAGATCTGATGGGAATACTTGCAGGCGGGACCGATAAAAGGGATCTTACCGATACCCCGCTTCATCATCCACTTGAAGTTGCGGTTGAGGAAACCATAGATGAGAAAGATATCGAAGGCTCCCTGGTGATTGGCTACGAAGACATAGGACTGCCCTGGCTTGAGATGCTCCCTGCCTTCCACCTTGACTGGCAACAAAAGCAGGCGAATCGTAAACTGACTCCACCACTTACCGGGATAATAGCCCCAGAAGTGACCATTACCCACTCGACAACCGATGATGGTCAACAGTGCAGTAGCGATGGTGTCTATCAAAAACAGTGGCATGACGCAGAGTTCATAGAGACAATACAAGATTTTTTTCATAGCTGTGAGATCTTCTTTCTATGAGTTAATGTTTTATTCGATGCAATGTGATGACATTGATTTCAGGAGGTACGCCGAAACGGAAAAAGACGAGGCCACCGATGCCTGCCGAGACGCACATCATGCTGCCGTCGCGCTGATAGAGTCCGTCGTCCTCGGCATAGACCAGTCTGACAGGACTGACGCCAAAGAACGCTATCTGCCCGCCATGGGTGTGTCCGCTGAGTGTCAACGCCACACGATGACTGGGCACGATATGGTCATCCCAAGCCCGTGGGTCATGCTGGAGCATGACGACAAAGGCCTTCTCTCCCACTCCATTCATCGTGCGGGAGAAGTTACAGCTGTCGGGTTTGCGGAAATTCTGCTCACCGGCCACCACGATAGAATCGCCGCTACGATGGAGCGCAAAATGACTGTTGAGCAGCAGTTTCCACCCCATGCGCCGTTGCAGGTCGATGACAAGTCGGCAATTAGCAGCCTCCACATCGGGGCGGTCGTGGGTGTACTCACTATAATCGTGATTGCCCAACACGGAAACTACTCCATCACGAGCCCTCAACTGCCTGAGCAGCGGCATAACGGGAACGATCTCCTGCGGACGGATGTTTTGCAGGTCTCCGCCAAAAGCGATGAGGTCGGCACGCTGGGCATTGATGCTGTCGATGTCGCGCTGCAACAGCGTACGGCGTGCACCGGTGAAACTGCCCACATGAGCATCAGAGAAAAACACGATGCGGTAGCCGTCGAAGCGCTCGGGAAGATTGGTAAAATAGAGGTCGTTGCGTTGTACGGTCAGTTCCTTGGTTCCTATCGTGGAACCATAGATGAGGACGTACCAGTTGATGAGGATGAGTACCACCGCCACTATATTGCCCAAATTGACACGGCTGTGTCGCCAACGGCTCCACAGAAGACCCAACCCGGAACAAAGCGCGAAGATGGCTTTTGGCCATACGATCAGTCCCACAAGGAACATATAGACGTTGATCCACGTAAGGTCGGCGGGAACGAAATCGCGAATCGACACCAGCGCAATCGTATAGATGAACATCAGCATTCCCGGCAGCCACCACAGCAGCCTCAGCCACCATCGTCCGTGATAGCGGCTCCGCCAATAGTGCTGATCGAAATACAGATCGGGCAACACGATGGCAAGCAAGATAGGAATGAAGATACGCGATATCATCTATAATCTTTCTATGTCTTGTTCAACGCTTCATCAAACTCATGCTGAGGAAACGACGCATCAGTTCCACGGGTACTCCACGCCGACGGGCATAGTCCCGCAACTGGTCTTCGCCGATCTTTCCCAAATCGAAATAGTGTGCTTGGGGATGCGCAAACATCAGTCCGGAGACTGAAGCGTGTGGATTCATCATACCACTGGCCGTCAGCCGAATGCCGATACGCTTCATGTCTATGAGGGAGTCGATAATAAAGTTCACACTGGTATCAGGCATAGAAGGATAACCCACAGCAGGGCGTATGCCCTGATAGTGCTCGGCGTGAATGTCCTTCATGTTGAGATGCTCATCGGGAGCATATCCCCAATAGGTCGTTCTCACCTGTAGGTGCATCAGCTCAGCCGTACCCTCTGCCAGTCGGTCTGAAAGCACTTGGGCCAGCATACGCCGATAGACATCTTCGTCGCGACTGTGGTTCATTGCTTCATCAACCGTCGTAGCGAACACACCGACCTTATCTGCTTTGCCCTGGGAAAGCGGACGCACAAAGTCGGCCAGGCAGAGATTGGGCTGTCCGGGGGCTGAAGGACGTTGCTGACGCAACATCGGCAGGCGTGTGTCACCCAACAGCAGGTCATCGCCGTCGCTGTTGGCATCGAACAACTCAAAGACGGCATGCGTCTGATGCCTGCCTTGCCATGCGTCGAGCAGCTCGTTGGCGTCGGCATAGAGTCCGGCCTTGTCGGGCTCACTCTTTCCGCTCATACTCCAGGCATGATCGAAGTAGATCCAATTGATATAGGGTCGAACTTCGTCAATATCGTAATGAAGAACCATCGTCAAACCTCCTTCCTATGATTATTTCTGTCTGAATCTTACAGCCTCGCCTCGGCTGTTCTCATCAAACTGCCCTTGGTCGTAGATGAGCCGTCCGTTGCAGAAGGTCTGCTTCACCTGCCAGTCAAAGGTCTGGCCTTCCATGGGCGACCAGCCGCACTTGCTCTGGATGACGTCTGAGGTGACGATCCACGGACTATCGGGCTTCACGATGGCAATGTCGGCTTTGTAGCCTTTACGCAGGAAGCCACGGTCGCTGACAGAGAAGAGCATGGCGGGATGATGGCACATGAGCGTCACGAGCTTCTCGATGCTCAGCACACCATCGTTGACCAATTGCAGCATGGCGGGCAAAGAAAACTGCAACATCGGCATGCCGGAAGCAGCGCGGACACATCCGCCTTGCTTCTTGCTCCACTCATGGGGCGCGTGGTCGGTGCCGATCGTGGAGATACGGCCATCGGTCAGTGCCTTGCGCAACTCCGCGCGGTCGGCCGGCATCTTGATGGAAGGATTGCACTTGATGCGGGCTCCAAGCTTTAGCGTGTCGGCAGCGGTGAACCAAAGATGGGCGATGACGGCCTCAGCGGTGATCTGAGGCAAGTAGTTGTCTTCGCAAGGCTCAAAGAGTTGCAACTCCCGGGCTGTGGTGAGATGGGCTACATGCAACCGCGTACGATGCTGTAAAGCTAACTGCACGGCCAAAGCAGTACTGCGATAGCAGGCTTCCTCATCGCGGATGAGGAAATGGAAACTGACATCGGGGTCGTCACCGCAGACGAGTTTGAAGCGCTGCATGTTCTTGGTGATGATGCCGGAATCCTCGCAATGGGTCATCAGCGGCAGGTCTAAATCAGCACAAGTCTGGTAGATCTGATGCAAGGCATCCATCTGATCCACGAGCATGTTGCCCGTAGAGGCACCCATGAAGAGCTTGACGCCGGGGATGCGTGTAGGGTCGAGTTGCCGGAAGAGTTCTACATTGTTGTTAGTAGCACCGAAGAAAAAGCTATAGTTGACATGGCTTGTCTGCGCGGCTCTTGCGAACTTGTCGTCGAGCGCGTCCAATGTTGTCGTCTGAGGCTGGCAGTTGGGCATGTCAAAAAAGGTGGTCACGCCACCGAAAGCAGCAGCCCGTGACTCACTCTCAATGTCGGCCTTCTGTGTCAACCCCGGCTCACGGAAGTGAACATGTTCGTCGATGACGCCGGGCAAAACGTAGCACCCCGTGGCGTCTACACATTTGTCGTAGTCTCCACGGGGTGTCTGCTCATTCTCTATAATGTCTTCGATACGGTCATCGTTGATGATGAGGGACCCTTTGAAAGAGCGTCCCTCGTTGACGATGGTTCCGCCTTGTATCTTTGTTCTCATTATTTATATAGTGTCTATCATTTTCCTCCTCACGCTCCGTCGACTACTCGCCTTCGACAGGAGCCTCTTCCGACCCTTGTTCCTCCTGCTGGTTTGTGGCGGGCTGAGCCATCTCGTTAGGCGTAGGACCATCCGCCGGAGCGGCCTGAGGCACAGGTTGTGACTGTGCGGGAGCACTTTGCATACCATTCATAATATTTTGGTTTTGCTGAGCTGCCTCGTAGTATTCCTTGACCATCGGATCGTTTTTGAACTTCTCCGTGGCTTTGCTCATGATGTCCTCAATCCACGCGTCGAGCATAGGAGCGTTGTAGCGGTTCATGCATGTGTTGATGAAGATATACGGCCCCAGCACGTTGTCGAAGTTATCCTCCACGAACTTGGTGACCAGCTTATCCATTCGCTGGTTGATGCGGTCGTTTTCCGCAGCCAGCTTGGCGTTGACGCTATTCATGTTCTTACCGTTCATGATAGCCTGGTCATGGACATGCACGAGCTCGGCACTTTGGTTCATCAGCTGCGTGAACTTCTGTCTGAACTTTGTGAGCTTGTCGTTGAGCGGTGTGCCGGTGACGCTTTCCTGGGTGTTATCTATTTTCACTTGGATATCTCCACTCTCCAGCACTACCGGCAGTCCATTGTTCTCGTCAAGCAGAATGGTGCCCACTCTGACAGAATCCACCGAACCTGCAAAATGGAACTGACCGTGCACCACATCACACGAGTCAAGATTCTTCAATGCCGTATCTTTCAGCACCTTGAGATATAGCTTCTGACCATCGAGCGTAGAGACGTTCGTTGTTCCGGTGATACTATATGTATTGGCGCAAGATGTAAAGGCCAACAAGCCAAGCATGAAGTATAAAACTTTATTCATAGACGTTTCGTTCAAGCAACACAAAGATAATATGTATTTGTGACGCACAAAAGAAAATTAATGCTATTTAGTGAAAGCACTAACCTTTTATATTTTTTTTGGAGAGCAAATAATCGATTCGGTGCACAGTGTACACTTCGATGACAGCACCTATCAACAAAAAGACTACCCATTTATTATAGAGGTATGTCACATAGTCGATATAGTTATGGAACAGTGGACGGAAAAAGCCATAAGCCGTATCAGCCATGAGCATACCGCCAATGATAAAGCAGAGGCCGGCCATACTCTGAATGCGTTTCAGCCGCTTCAATGCCAAGTCGTCGCCCTGATAAGTCTGTTGGGCTTGCACCAACGTGAAAAGGACGGCTCCCAACAGGAAGATCCAGCACATTAGCTCACGATGCCAGAAGAACACAAAGCATCCGGCACTAATCACCATCAACGCACCGCCGACCATAAACAGGATGCTGAGTGCTTTACTGATTGGTTTGATAGAGTTGTTCATTGTCTTGTTGTATCTTGTCGCTGTCTATTCGCTGCGCATCCGTGCTGAGGATGAAGATATCCTCGTCGTCGGCCTTCATGAAGTAGCGCTCACGGGCAATCTTCTCGATAGCCTTCGGATGCAGTCGCAACTCACGCAGTTCACGGGTGGCAGCCTCGTTTCTCTCGTCATACATTTCTATTTGGTCGTTGAGCTCGCTGATTCTCAACCGATACCGCACATGCATCAGCAGGCTGTTCTCATCGAGAAAGCCTACCAGGGCGACGCCGACCACAGTTGTGATCAGGTATTTGTAGTGCGCCACCAGACGGAGTATCATGTTCAGCTTGGTATTCATCCACCTACGTTTTCAATAGAAATTAATTGCAAAGGTACAGCAAACGCAGATAAATACAAAATAAAACCGGAGTTTTGTTTTGCCTTTCACTTAAATAAATGTATCTTTGCATTATCTTAATCGATACACATCAACAAACAACACATTATTATATATATGAGTAACTATATCGTCTCCGCACGCAAATACCGCCCCATGACCTTCAGTTCAGTCGTGGGGCAGGAAGCGTTGACGACTACACTTAAAAACGCTGTGAAAAGCGGAAAACTTGCTCACGCCTACCTCTTCTGTGGACCGCGTGGCGTAGGCAAGACAACATGCGCGCGCATCTTTGCCAAGGCGATCAACTGCGAAAATCCCGCCGAGGACGGCGAAGCCTGCAACCAATGTGAGAGTTGTAAGGCGTTTAATGAGGGAAGATCAATGAATATCTTCGAGCTCGACGCTGCCTCCAACAACTCTGTCGACAGCATCAAGACGCTCATGGAGCAGACGCTTATCCCGCCGCAGAACGGTAAATATAAGGTATTCATCATCGACGAGGTGCACATGCTCTCACAGGCTGCCTTCAATGCTTTCCTTAAGACGTTGGAGGAACCGCCTGCACACGTGGTGTTTATCTTGGCCACAACCGAGAAGCATAAGATTCTGCCCACGATTCTCTCCCGCTGTCAGATCTACGACTTTGAGCGTATGACCGTGCCGCGCATTGTCAACCATCTGAAGATGGTGGCCGAGAAAGAGGGTATTGCCTATGAGGAACAGGCATTGGGTGTCATCGCGGAGAAAGCCGACGGAGGCATGAGAGACGCATTGTCCATCTTTGACCAAGTGGCGAGCTTCTGTCAGGGCAACATTACCTACAAAGGGGTCATTGAGGATCTCAACATCCTCGACAGCGACTATTATTTCCGCATGGTCGACTTGTCTCTTGAGAACAAGGTCAGCGACATCATGGTCTTGCTCAACCAGATCATCTCCAAAGGCTTTGACGGATCAGGCGTCGTGCAGGGTCTTGCCACCCACATCCGCAACGTGATGATGGCCAAGGACGCGCAGACTTTGCCGTTGCTTGAGACCAGCGACGAGCAGCGCAAGCGTTTCCAGGAACAGGCTGCCAAATGTCCGACGCCCTTCCTCTATCGTGCACTACGCATCCTCAACGAATGCGACATCAACTACCGCCAAAGCAGCAACAAACGGCTGCTCGTGGAGTTGACGCTGATCCGTGTGGCACAGATCACACAGCCCGACGACGACAGTGCCGGTGCGGGGCGTAGCCCCAAGATGTTGAAAACCCTGTTTAAGCTTATCACGAAATCACCGGCCAATACGGTCCCGCAGGTAACCGGGTCGGTGAAGACCAACCGCAAGCCGGCAACGCCTGTCGGCGCGGCCTCTGCCGCCCCTACGACAACCAATCAACCAGCAGCTGCCGTCGCTACCGCAGCCACGGCAAATACAGGACAGCCCACGGCCGTCACCATTCAGCAACCCACGATGGTCAAAGGACCTCATCTGAAGCTGAGCAGCATCGGCATGACCTTTCAGTCGATGCTACACCCTGAAAAGAAAAAGGAAGAGGCTTCACCGCTCGATACACCGGAAAAAACAAACGAAGAGGAAACAGCAAAACGATTCACGGATGAGGAGCTCGCCTTGCAGTGGGTACAGATGTGCAACCGCATGCCACAGAAGTTTGTGGGACTGGCATCCAGACTAAAGAATATCACACCGCACATCACGGACTATCCCAACATCGAGGCGGTTATCGACAACGAGATCTTCCTCAGCCAGCTCAACGAGATCAAGCGGAAGATCTGCCGCACGATGCAGGTGACGCTCCACAACGACAACATCCAGCTGACCCTGCGTCTCGCCGACACCGCCACCGCCAAGAAAGTCTTCACCAAGCGTGAAGTCTTTGACAACCTGAGAAAGGAAAATCCCGCGTTTGAGAAGCTAAGAGTCTCTTTGGGGCTGGAGCTGAGCTAACCATTATATACGCTTATGAGCTCTCATGTGCACATCGGGCTCAAGTGACCACAAAAGCAGGTGACTACAAAAGCAACAAACGTAACAAGCGACATCTATGAGCAATGATTTCCTTGACCAGCGCGGTGACTACCATTCTCTGATAAGATTAAGGACTGTACAGTATGGATTCCATCATTAGAGAAACAGACCAAAATTGGTCAGTTCCTCTATGACATAGATTCTAAGATAGCACTCAATCGTCAGATAAATGATAA
>DLDU01000008.1 GCA_002481295.1 Prevotella sp. UBA7764
ATCTTCATCACCTTGTCCAACACTGTCTTTGCGGGAGAAAGGCCAAGGAAGAAGTTGGTAAGAGGTGCCACCAGTGTAGCCATCGAGCCAACGAAATCGGTATTTGCCAACATGCGGTCACGCAGACTGGGGCTATGCTGACTGTACTGGATACGGGCTTCTTGGATGATGTCGCCGACTTTGACACCATGCGGACAAGCTACTTCACAACGCTTACAGTTGAGGCAGAGCTTCAAGGTCTCGTTGAAGAAGTCGGGATTCTTCATTCGGTAGCGCATCAGATCCGGACCGGCATGCTTAGGTCCGGGGTAATTGGGCTCCACGGCAGAGACGGGACAGTAAACCGTACAGATGCTGCACTTCAGACATTGTTCGAAGTCGTGAGCACTGAGATTATGGAGTTGAATCTTTTCAGACATAATAGATAGCGTTTAAAGAGAATGTGTTGCAATCACAAAACAGCCAAAGCTGTCAGCAAGTCAACGCCCGTGGCATCAGCCTGATGCTGTGGGTCATTGCCACTGAGAACAGAACCAATAGCATAGAGGTTGTCTATCGTCGTGCCGTCTTTGCTGACTCGGAACTGGTTATCGGCTTTCACACCGAAGCTCTCGTAGGGTTGCTTGTCAAAGAGATTGTCTGTTGTCCAGTCGACATGACTGGCAGCTCCGTTCAATTCTACGTCCAGGCCAAAGACAGACTCGCGTACACTGTAGTAATCCGAAGAAAGACCTCCGCCGAGGAACGACCCCGTGGCCAGTACAAACTCATTGGCTTCCAGACGTGTATCGGCGAGATTCTCGGTACAGACATACTTCAAGTGGTTGTTCTCAAAGCCTCCTCCCTTGACCGTGTCGTTGGGAAGCAGTGTGCCACCCAACTGCTGGAAGCGGCGACGCAACAGACTTTGGACGCGTGTGCCGGGCACCGAGGGAGGAATTGTAGCCACAAAGCGTAACGGTGTCTTCACGCTTTCTTTCAACAACTTCACCGCACGGTTGTTGGCAATGCCAAGAATAGCAGGCAAGAGCAACAGTTCACAATAGCGGGGAGTGATAGAGTTCAGCCGGTCAGCGACTTCTTTCACATGGCTGTCGTCATCGAGATATTTGGCAATGTTCGTCGCTCTCATCTCTGAAGGACTGCGGCGTGCATTCTCCAACAACGGTGTCGTAAACGAGCGGACAGTCACCTCTGCACCCATATCATGCAAGGCATCGGCAAGATAAGGCACGGCGAAATCGAGGAATCCCACGATATTGACCAGTCCAATCTTCTTACCTTTCAGCTCCTCGGCACTGCCTACGGTGAACATATCTTCCATTGTCAACCAGGTGGGAACCAACTTTCCTATCGGCGAAAGGCGGAAATGATTGTGATGAGCATCTCCCTGCGTACCAACGCCTGCGTCGGCAAGCAACTGACGGGCTTGCGTTGCCAACTGCTCCACATCGCCAAGACGATGGTAAGGATGGCTCTCGGGAAGTGCGGCAATAGCGGTCACGGGGTCACAGACCGGCTGCCCCTGCTGGTAACCCAATAAGTCGAACGAGCCGGAATGGAAGTGGAGATTGCTTTGTCCTGCCGCAATGACAGCCACTCGCTTGCCTTTCTGAGCCTGAGCGATGGCACAAGTCATACCACTCAGGCCACCACCTATTATAATAGTATCGAATTTCATAATCTACAAGAATTAGGTGTTAGTTCATTCCAAACAGTTCTTGATAAATCTTCAGCGTCAGCTGATTCTCTTTCAAAGCATCGCCCCAGGCAATCGGTCTGTCACCTTTCCAGCGTTCCTGAACGAAGGTGCTCAGATCCTCAAGTGCTTTCTTGGCTTCGCTATGACCGAGCTGGCACAGCACACTCGACGCACGGCAAGCACAAAGCTCACCTTGGCAGGTGCCCATGCCTATGCGGGTACGGCGACGAAGATTGGTCAGACCATGCACATGAAGCTTGTCAATGGCGAACTTCACCTCGCCGACGCTCACCTCTTCGCACTCACAGACAAGCGCGTGGTCCTCTATCTCGCTGTAAGGAATCTCCTTCGTGAAGGTGCCATGACGCCCGATCTCTGCCATCCGGCTTGTGGAGGCTGTGAGATTTCGGAAGTCGCTTTGCAACTCATTCTTAATTTCTCGCGCACTTTCCTCAGAACCCGGCAACGGTGTGGTGGCGGTCTTACAAGGTTTGTCTACACCTAATTTCTTGCAGGCCAAATTGGTAGCTTGCTCAGCCATCAGGCGATAGGTCATCATCTTTCCGCCCGTGACGGTGATGAAGCCCTTGAGTCCATCGCGCTGCTCATGGTCGAGAACAATGATACCACGGCTGATGCTGCGGCCCGAAGGATCGTCGTCAGAGGCTACCAACGGTCTCACGCCTGCGTAAGCGCGGAGGATGCGTGAGGTGGAAAGACTGGGGGCCAACTGCATGCCTTCCCTGATGAGCAGATCCACTTCCTCCGGTGTTGCCCTCATGTCATCGATCTGATCAAAAGGAACCCGGTCACTGGTCGTACCAATCACGCAGACTGCATCGTCCGGAACCAATATATCGCCATTGGCTGGCTTGCGGCAACGGTTAATCACCATGTGGTTGACACGATGCCCGAAAATCAGCAGCGTACCCTTAGCCGGGAACATGTTGATCTTGATATCAGCGAGCTGAGCCACCAGATGTCCCCAGATACCTGCTGCATTGATGACTAATTTGCAATGAATATCGGTTTTCTCTCCCGTATGATTATTGCGCAGGTGCACGCCTTTCATCACTCCGTTCTCTATGATGAAGCCTACAACCTCTTCGTAAGTCATCACTTCCGCACCATGCCGCTTGGCATCCAAGATGTTGGCAGTGGTCAGACGGAAGGGATCGACAGAGGCGTCGGGCACACGAACTGCACCTTTCAATGCTGGGTTCACGGCAGGTTCCAACCGACGCGCTTCTTCCGGAGAAAGCACATCCGCGCGGATTCCGGCCTTCTGACAAGCTTTTACAAACTTCTGCTGATACGCCAAGTCATCCTCAGGTAAGGTGATAAAGAGACCGTCGGTCTCTTCCACGCAGTGCCGGGCAATGCGACGGAGAATCTGATTCTCCTGTATACACTCCTTGGCAGACTCCTGATCAGTGACAGCATAACGGGCTCCGCTATGCAGAAGACCATGGTTGCGTCCCGTAGCTCCATTGGTGAAATCGCGTTTCTCCACCAACAGCACCTTCAAACCACGCATGGCACAATCCCTTGCAGTACCTGCTCCTGTGATTCCTCCGCCTATGATGACGACATCATATAGATTGTTTTCGCTCATGTCAAAAGACCTTTTAGGTTGATATTCGATGGTTTTGATACTCAGACTTTCGTTTTGTTTCACTTACGAAATCATTACATCTTCAGACCGAAACAAAATTAGGATAAAATCTCTAAAGTTGTTTCTTTTGTTAATACTAATTAACATAAAAGTGCATTTGGTGTATTTTATCCTATCTCAAAGTTTCATTTTAAAGCACAAAACGAAACAAAAACTGAATAAAATCGCCACAAGCATACTTTCATCAAGCAGATTTTACAGTTATGAAAAAAGGCGGAGCAACACGCCCCACCTTTTTGAGATAGCTTGATTTGAATAAGTTGATTGCTTGTTCTCACAAAGCTAAAAGTCTCTTTTCAGAAAGTTATTTGTCTGTCTTCTCTGTAGTCTTACCCGTTACTTTAGAGTCTGACTGGCAGCAGTTACTCTTTGCTTGCTGGCAATGCTCACCATCTTTCTGCTGCACATGACTGTCACAGTGCTGCTGATCAGCGTCGCAATGTTGCTGATTGCCAGCACGCTGTTGCTGTGCACTGTTGTCTCCATGATGACGGCCGCGCATACCATGTTTTGGACGCATTTGTTGGTAAGTCTTATACTGGTCTTCCGAAAGGATGCCTTTCAGCTCCTTTTCATAAGCCGCACGCTGTTCGAAACGCTGTTTCAGCTGAGCTTTCTGCTCATCAGAGAGTTCCGGACGCTGTCCGCTTTCTTTGTTCTGACCAGCACTTTGGTTCATCTGAGGGCGTGAACCGCCTCTTCCCGGTCTCAGGACACTTTCGTACTTTTTGTTCAACGCTTCCACCTTCTTCTGCTGGTCGGCATTCAATCCAAGCTTCTGCGTCATCATGGTTGTCACTGTAGCCGCATCCATCTTACGGGACTGACGGCCGTTTGCATTCTGAGCCATGGCCATTGTCATAAACAACAGTGCCACCAGCATCAACATCATTTTTTTCATATTCATGCGTTTTATGTTTCAAAGCACATAAAAAGATTCGCAAGCGTCCCCTCATCGGAGATATACTGTCTACAGACGCCTTGTGCGCGCCAGACAGTCTCACTCTCTCGACTGAGCAGAATACAGATTTTTTTACTAAAGTTTCCCACTTGC
>DLDU01000064.1 GCA_002481295.1 Prevotella sp. UBA7764
CACTGCAGCCAGCTATCTTTACCATGGGAATGCCTAAGTACGTCTACTTCTCATTGATCCTGACGTTTTTCTACTGTATAGTGTTCTTCACTGTAGAGATGTTCTCTTTCTTCAATTGGGGACAGTGGATCCTGTGTATCATCACCAGCACGGCACTCTCTGCTGTGCTCATCCTTGTGGTGGATAATTTACGCAAGAAGGCTTAAACCCCTTTTTTAGGAGCAGAGCCTGGAAGGATTGTAGGTATGAAAGATTATAATCTGGAAAATCGGAAACTGGTCATTGGCGGTATTGCTACCGTCATAGTGGTCATTTATATCTTGCGATTGTTCACGATTCAGCTTCTGAGCGATGACTATCGCAAGAGTGCCGACTCCAATGCATTCCTCAAGCAGGTGGAGTTTCCCTCTCGTGGTGTTATCCGCGACCGCAATGGTAAGTTGTTGGTCTATAACCAGCCGGCGTACGACATCATGGTCGTGATGAACGAAGAGAAGGGTCATCTCGACACGTTGGACTTTTGTGAGACCTTGGGTATCACAAAGGACTATTTCATCAAACGCATGAACGACATCAAGGACCGCAACAAGAATCCAGGTTACTCGCGGTTCACTCAGCAGTTGTTCATGAGCCAGATCGACGACAAAGACTTCAGCGTCTTTCAGGAGAAGATGTTCCGCTTTCCAGGCTTCTCCATCCAGCGTCGTACCATCCGTCAATACGAATATCCCTATGGTGCCCACGTCTTAGGCGATGTCGGTGAGGTTTCTCAAGCCGACATCGACGAGGATTCTTATTATCAGCCCGGCGACTACATCGGAAAATTGGGCGTTGAGCGTAGCTACGAAAAGGATCTTCGTGGCGAGAAAGGCGTGAAGATTCTTCTCCGCGATGCCCACGGGCGTATCCAGGGAAAATACCAGCATGGCAAATACGACCGTCGTCCCGTAGCCGGAAAAGACCTTACGCTGGGTTTGGACATCCGTCTTCAGGCACTTGGTGAACGTATGCTGGAAGGCAAGATCGGTGCTATTGTCGCCATCGAACCGAGCACCGGGCAGGTGCTGTGCATGGTTTCCTCTCCTTCCTACGACCCACGTCTACTGGAGGGAAAGCTCCGCAACAAATACCACAGAGCTCTTTCGAAAAACGTATGGAAGCCTTTGCTCAACCGTGCTATCATGGGACAATATCCTCCAGGCTCTACGTTTAAAACCGCTCAAGGCCTGACATTCCTTACTGAAGGCATTATCAACACTCATACACAATACCCCTGTCACCATGGCTTCTCGTACAAGGGCTTGCATGTAGGTTGTCATGGACACCCCTCGCCCTTGGCGATCATTCCAGCCATCAGCACGTCCTGTAACGGCTTCTTCTGTTGGGGACTCTATCACATGTTTGCCAACAGAATGAAATACCCCAAGGTGCAGATAGCCATGAACACATGGCGTGACTACATGGTCAGCATGGGCTTCGGCTATAAGTTGGGCATAGACCTGCCGGGTGAGAAGCGAGGGCTCATTCCTAATGCCGCCTTCTACGACAAAGCCTACCATGGTTCTTGGAATGGCTTGACCGTCATCAGTATTGCTATCGGTCAAGGTGAGGTCAACCTCACACCGTTGCAGATTGCCAATCTCGCCTCGACGATTGCCAACCGCGGCTATTACTATATCCCCCACGTCGTGAAAGATGTAAAAGGTGGAAGTATCGACAAGAAATATTATCAGCGTCATTACACCAAAGCCGCCCCTTGGGCTTACAACGTTATCGTCGCCGGTATGCGTTCGTCTGCCATGGGTGGAACGTGTAAACACTTCTCCACACTCAACTTCCCCGCCTGTGGTAAGACAGGAACAGCCCAAAACCGTGGACAAGACCACTCGGTGTGTATGGCCTTCGCCCCTATGGACAAGCCGAAGATCGCTTTGGCCGTGTATGTGGAGAATGGTGGTTTCGGTGCTGACTTTGCCGTACCTATGGCCACTGTGTTGATGGATCAATATATCAATGGCAAACTCTCTCCGGCCCGCGCCCGCGAAGCCGACGAGTTGCAGAAACGTAGAATCGCTTATGGCTCAAGAAACAGATAAACAACCCGGAATACTCCGGAGTCTCGACTGGTGGACGATTGGCATCTACCTGGCACTGTTGGTCTTCGGTTGGATCAGCGTCTGTGGTGCGAGCTACACCTATGGCGAGACCGACATCTTCAGTCTGAGTACCCGTTCGGGTATGCAGGTCGTATGGATAGGAACGTCATTGATGCTGGGCTTTATCATTCTCATGCTCGATGATCGTTTCTACGACACGTTTGCCTACGTCATCTACGGACTGTTCATGGTACTGCTCTTCTTGACCATCTTCAATCCTCATGAGATCAAGGGCTCACGATCGTGGCTGGTATTGGGGCCGTTGCGACTGCAGCCGGCAGAGTTCGCGAAGTTTGCTACAGCGTTGGCGTTGGCTAAGCTGATGAGCACGTACGGCTTCACCATGCATCAGCTCAAGCACTTCATGGCCGCCTGTGCATTGGTTTTCCTGCCTGTGCTGCTCATCATCGGACAGCGTGAGACGGGTTCAGCATTGGTCTATCTGTCTTTCTTTCTGATGTTTTATCGCGAAGGCATGCCTGGCAGCATTCTCTTCACAGGCGTTGCTATGGTCGTATACTTTGTCGTAGGTATCAAATATGAGCAAGTGTTCTTATGGGACACGCCGACTTCTGTCGGTAAATTTGTCGTGTTGTTGTTGGTGCAGATTTTCTCGGCGGGTATGATCTACGTCTATTGTCATGACCGCGACAAGGCACTGCGTATCATTGGCATTAGCCTTGGCGTGACCCTTCTTTCGCTGCTTTTCTCCGAGTTTGTCATTCGCTTCGACATCGTCTGGATCCAGCTCTGCATCTGTGCCGCGCTGATAGGCTACCTCACCTTCCAAGGTTTGTCGACACGACTCATCAACTACATGCTCACAGCCTTGTTTGCGGTGGGTTCCATCATCTTTTTCTATAGTGCCGACTACGTGCTCAACGATGTCATGGAGCCTCATCAACGCGTGCGTATCAACGTGCTCTTAGGCCTTGACGAGGACCTTGCGGGTGCCGGATACAATGTCCATCAGAGTGAGATTGCCATCGGATCAGGCGGACTGCAAGGTAAGGGCTTCCTCAACGGCACACAGACCAAACTGAAATTTGTACCAGAACAGGACACCGACTTCATCTTTTGCACCGTGGGAGAAGAAGAAGGCTTCCTCGGCTCAGCCGGCGTTTTACTGCTCTTCCTGGCATTGATACTCCGGCTCATCCACCTTGCCGAGCGACAACCATTTAAATTTGGGCGCGTCTACGGTTACTGTGTGCTCAGCGTCTTTCTCTTCCATGTGTTCATCAATGTGGGCATGGTGTTGGGACTGACACCTGTGATCGGCATCCCGCTACCTTTCTTCAGCTATGGTGGCTCGTCATTGTGGGGCTTCACCATCCTGCTGTTCATCTTCCTACGCATTGATGCCGGCAGAAACCTTGTGAGGACATAAAGCCATCAGATGGCTGACCCCATATATATAATAAGGTGTAGTCTATATTACGAATGCCGAGTCTCCTATATATATAATAAGGTGTAGTAGATCCGGTATCAACAGAATGCAACAACAGAAAACGCTCAAAACGATTCACTCCACAAGAGTATTCGTTTTGAGCGTTTCCTTTTTTATGTTTTCAAGACGGAAGCTATCATAGCGTTAGCCCGATGCGAGAATATCAATGATCAGAAGCAATACGTGAAAGAGGCAAATAACGAAAATGTCTTGTCGTAGCTCTCGTGTCCATAGTAGCGTTTGCCCTGATAATACATATTGTTGCGACAATAGGCGATGTTATAGTTGGAAATGCTCCATCCCAAAGAGATGAGCGACTGATCAGCACGGACAGAGATTACCGACTTTACCCGCCAGAACTTCCAGCGTCCGCCATGGTTTTTCAATGTAAAACTGTCATAGACGATATCATTACCATCCACGAACTTAATTTTTGAGTAATACACCTTGTCATTGCGTGGGAAGGACAGCACCAAACCAGGGTCGCAGCGCAGCAACACCCCCCAGCTGTGCCGTTTATTCATCCATAAGGTTGGTGTACGGAACGAGAGCATGGGATGGATATTGAACTTGACGATGCGGTCGGGATCATAGTCGTCATCGTCTCTGGCTTCGATCAGCGGCCGGTTGCCGTAGTCGTCGTCGAGTTCCAGACCTATGCCGATACCGACGTAGTTCAGCGGATACCATTGATAATCTAATTCGTATGCTACACTAGTTTCCTCACTCGTGTTCAGTCCCACTTGCAGGCTGGCTGCCTGTTTGGGCAGCCGGCCAAACTCCTTTGCCTCCACTCGTGCCAAAGAATCTACGTTGATGGCATGAGAAGTGAGCGACAAGAATAAACCGGCAACGACAAACACTCCTTTCAAAAGCAAGTCTTTCATCTTTCCATTCTTTACTTCAACGTCCCCATTACTTCATCATCCGCCTCATGCTGATACCGATATCAGAGAGTCCCGGCAGGATCTCACGCTTCATAATATGGCGCACGGTGATATGCAGCGAGTCGCCCTGCTGCAGTTTCATGGCAGAGACATGGTAGTGATATTGGTAGAAGATGATGCCCTGACCTTTTACCTTTCCGTTGTCATCGCGGAGCGAGCAGTTGATCGTGTCGTTTTTCACCATCAAAGGTTGGATATCTTGTTCTTTCTTGCCGGCATCATCGGGATGGTATACAGCCTGACTGACCACCATGGTGACGCTCAGGAAAGGATACATATTGTTCATGCGCAATCCCAAATCGGTAGCATACCAACCGGAATCACGCAGTGCCGCCACGTCGTAGCTGAGCACATCGGCCTTGTCCCAACCCGAGATGGGCACATTCTGATAGTGGTCATAGACTTGGTTGCCCGTACAACAGCAGCAGAGCATCACCAAGGCCCATACACCCCAAAACAAAAAACGTCTCATGACCATCATTCGTTTGTAGAAGGAGCCGTGGGCTGAGCATTTGTCTTATTCCCATTATCCTTCTTCGGTTCTTTTGTCTGCTCACGTTGTGGCTGAGCATTGGCGGAACCGGCCTTGGGCTTATCATTTCCGGTAGCCGGAGCCTTTTCGGCTTTCGGTTTCCGGTTTCTGTTGTCCGGCCGGTTAGTGCGTGGGGCTTTCGGTTGCTTTCCATTGCCTTGCTCACCGGCGGCAGCCTGCTTGTCGGCCTTATTTTTATTGTTTTTCCGTTTCTTTTTCTTTGCCTTGTCAAAGCGGCTGATGTCCGTGTCGGCGAGGAGGTCTATCGGTTTCTTCACGGCTTTTGCCTTGTTATCCTCCTGCAGCGACAACGGCTTTTCGCCCTTTTTGTTCATCGCAATGATCTCGCGGGCGCGTTCTGCCGTGATCGTCTCGAGGTTGGCAGCCAAGTTTTTGTCAGTAGAATACTGGCAGAGCCCGGCAAGAATATCTGTTTTGAAGAGATGATACTCACCGTCGGCAGTTTCCAGCACGGCATCTTTCGGTGGCAACTTCTTTCCGGCCTCGATATATTCGTCCACCTCGTAGTTGAGACAACACTTGAGTTTGGCGCACATACCTGCCAGTTTCTGCGGGTTGAGCGAGATGTCTTGGAAACGGGCGGCGTTTGTCGACACGCTGGAGAAGTTCTTCATCCACGTGGCACAGCAGAGCTCGCGGCCGCAGGGACCCGTTCCACCGATACGTCCCGCCTCCTGGCGTGCGCCGATCTGCTTCATCTCTATGCGCACATGAAACGTTTCTGCCAGCACCTTGATAAGTTTTCGGAAGTCCACGCGCTCATCGGCGATATAGTAGAAGATGGCCTTGTTGCCGTCGCCCTGGTATTCCACGTCGCCGATCTTCATTTGCAGTCCCAAGTCCTTGGCGATCTGCCGGCTCTGAATCATCGTGCCGTGCTCACGGCTCTTGGCCTCCTTATATTTATCCATATCCACTGGTTTGGCGATGCGGTATATGCGTCGGATCTCGTCAGCAGATTTCAGGTTGGCTTTCTTCAGTTGCAGCTTCACCAGCCGTCCCGTCAGTGTCACCACGCCGATGTCGTGACCGGGATTCGCCTCCACGGCCACGATGTCGCCTTTCTGCAAATCCAGATTGTTTACATTGTGGTAGTAACCCTTGCGGGTATTCTTGAACTGCACCTCTACCAAGTCTGTCGACTCAGCATTGCCCGGCACGTCGGCCAGCCAATCATAGGTGTTGAGTTGTTTGTCCTGCCGGCTGACGCCACGGCAACACAGACCACGGTCGCATCCGGTACATATATGATCATTACAGTTTATCATGAACTATCTTCTTAATAATATTATCATTTTCATCGCCAAATCGAAGAATACGATCTTGGCGTTGGCGTTTTGTCCAATATTTCTGTGTACAAGTTGCAAGAGCTCGCCCATCTCCACGACATTGCGCTCGTTGATGAATCGCGCAAAGTTCTGTGCGAAATGTTCCTCCTCCGACGTCATATAGTTGAGATCGGGTTGCCGGAAATTAAACATGAAGTTTTCACGGACGAGATAGAGAAAGTAGACGAGCATGCGCCGCTGTTTTTCACGTCCGAAGGTGGCGACGGCCTCACTCCAGCTTTTCAGTTCTCTCAAGTCACGCGTATAGGCTTTTCTCATCAGCATAACGAAGAGATCGAAGAACTGTCGGTTTTCGTTTCCGGCATCCAGTTCCTGCAGAGCCTGCAGCCAACTGCCCATTGCCGAGCGTGCCACACGGTGTGCAGTGTCCTCGTCGAGTCCACGCCGCGCCACCAAAGCCTGCTCGATATCCTCGTCCGCTATGCGATGCACGTCGAAACGCTGCACGCGACTGCGTATCGTCTCCAGCAGTCGTTCCGGCTCTTCGCTCACCAGTAGGAAGACTGTCTTCTGTGGTGGCTCCTCCAAAAGCTTCAGCATCTTGTTGGCGCACGTCAGATTCATACGTTCCGGCAACCATATCACGCTGACCTTATAGCCGCCCTGGGTAGGTTTGAGATACAGCCGATGGCTCAGCGCGTCGCTCTCAGCCTCGAAGATTACGGCCTGCTGGTTCTCGGCACCCATCATCGTCATCCATTGTTCCATGGTGAAGTAAGGTCCTTTTGCCAGCATTTCGTGCCACTGCTTCGCAAAGTCGTCGCATATCATCTTATGGTCGCTTCCGGTGCCCTTTGGCTTGATGATCGGGAAAGAGAAGTGGAGATCGGGATGCTGCCATTTGGCCAGCATTGCCACGGCATTGCGCCGCATAGCCTCGTTGTCCACCATCGACTTGCCATTCCACGGATCGCCCAAGAGAAAAGAGGCAAAGGCAAGCGCCAAAGCGAACTTGCCGGATCCTTGTGGCCCGACAAACATCAAGGCATGCGGGATGCGGTCTTCATCCACGAGCTGCATGAGTCTTTGCCATGCCTCCTGCTGTCCTATCACCTCAGTGCTCTGCATCACATCAACTGTTGAGCCACCTCCACGACGCTGTCCACGGCAGACACGGTGTAGAAATGGATATCCTTGACACCGGCGGCAAAGAGCTCGCGGCACTGGTTGACCGTCCACTCGATGCCCAACGCGCGTGCATCGTCGTCGGTCTTGCACTTCACAGCCTCGGCGGCGAGCTCCTGCGGCATGTCGCAATGGAAGGTCTTCGGCACCATCGTGATCTGTGAGCACTTGGCAAAAGGCTTGATGCCCGGCACAATAGGGATGGTGATGCCCATGGCACGCGCACGCTTCACAAAGTCGAAATACTTGCGGTTGTCATAAAAGAGCTGTGTGACGGCATAGTCTGCGCCCATGTCCTGCTTCTGTTTCAGGTAGGCCATGTCCATGTCGATGTTGGGCGCTTCCTCGTGCTTCTCGGGATAGGCGGCCACACCATAGTGGAAAGGATCGCCGGGATGCTTGATCGGCGTGCCGTCAACGAAGAATCCCTCATTGAAGCGGTTGACCTGTTCTATAAGCTGTGTCGTGTGGGCATAGCCGCCGAGCACTGGTTTGAAGGTCTTGTCGTCCTTGGCCTTGTCACCGCGCAACAGCAGCACGTTGTTGATGTTCAGGAATTGCAGGTCGATCAGTTCATACTCGATGTCTTCCGCCGTTGCTCCACTGCAGATGACATGCGGGATGACCATCACGCCGTAGCGTTTCTGTATAGCGGCCGCGATGGCGATGGTACCCGGGCGGCGGCGGATGCGTTGTCGCTCATAGTGTCCGCCTTCGAGTTCACGATAGACATATTCGCTGTGGTGGGTGGTGATATTGACATACAGCGGTTTCATCTCGCACATCTTGTCGAGATTGCGGAACAATGCTCCCGTGCCGTTTCCCTTCAGAGGAGGCAGCACCTCTATGGAGAAGCCGTTGGGGCGGCTGCTGTCGTTAAGAATATCTATGACGTTCATATCTTGTCAGAAATAGCTGGCGATTCTAATTTTTTGGCTACAAAGATAACAAAAAAAAAGCGCATCAGCAAATAATATATAGATTAAGCCCCTCATTATTCTTAAATAGCAAGCAACGAGGGCAACTCGCTGATACTTTGCAACCGTTTCAGCCGCGGATGCTTGTATTCCTCCACCACTTCGTGTTGCCATACTTTGTCGAAAGGTATATGCACGGCATAGCCGCCCAACTGCAAGACGGGCGCAATGTCGCTCTTAAAAGAGTTGCCCACCATCAACAGTCGGCTCACGTCGGTGTCAAACATGTCACAAAGTCGCTGATACTCGTGACGCGTCTTGTCCGACACGACGATCACGTCATCGAAAAACTCGCGCAAACCCGATCGGATCACCTTGTTCTGCTGGTCGAGCAGTTCGCCTTTGGTGAAGACGACCAACCGGAAGCGGCCGCTCTGTCGCAGTGCTCTCAGCGTGTCCACAACTCCGGGCAGCGGTGTTGCGGGCAAGGAGAGCAGCGACTTGCCGAGCTGCTCCACTTCGAGCAGCCTTTGTGCCGTGATCTGTCCTTGGCTGAAGCTGACGGCATTCTCGATCAGTGACAGCGTGAAGGCTTTGCAGCCATAGCCGAGCAGGGGCATGTTGGCGGTCTCTGTCTCAAACAGCGCCGCCGACACCTGCTCTGCCGTGCCGTAGGGCGAGAGCAAACGACAGTAGGCCTTCTCTACGGCTTCAAAATGCCCCTGGTTGTCCCACAGCGTATCATCGGCGTCGAAGGCGATCAGACCGACCGGCTGCGCCCAGCCTGTCGTAGAGTTCTTGCCTTCGCTTCTGTTCAGAATATGATTTTTCATCCTTCAACATCATATGATTAAGGATGGCAAAGGTAACGATAAATCTGTTATCTGCCAAACGATAGCCTGTCAATCAGAGCAAATTGAGAAGATGATTTCTTTTAGCTTTCACATTTTTTTATTACTTTTGCACTCGTTTTGCCAAGTTGGCGAGACTTAATGACAATTATTTTTTTATGTTCAAAACAGTTTTCAACAAGCAGCGCCCCATGAAGTTTACGCATTTCTCGCGTAAGCCTTACGCGCTCTTTGCTTGTCTGGGACGCGAGGTGTTAGTGGGCACGCTTTCCGTGGCCACGCTGACCTATGCCAAGGCAGAAGGCATCAGCACCGACGTGGACAAGGCCAATCCCGACTCCCTCATCCGGCAGGGTGAGACGCTCGGCGAGGTCGACATCACGGCCACACGCGCTCCGCTGGCGCAAAGCCGACAAGCCAGAATGGTGACTGTACTGAACCGCGAGGAGATCCAGGCGGCACCGGTACAGAGTGTTAACGATTTGCTGAAATACGCCGTCGGCGTGGATGTCAGGCAACGGGGTGCCATGGGCGCCCAGACCGACGTGAGCATCCGGGGCGGCAACAATGAGCAGATCACCGTATTGCTCAACGGCATCAACATCTGTGACCCACAGACTGGGCACAACGCCTTTGACTTCCCCGTAGACATCAGCGACATCGAGCGCATCGAGGTGCTCGAAGGTCCCGCAGGGCGCGTCTACGGTACTTCTTCCCTGTTAGGTGCTATCAACATCGTCACGCGCAAACCCAACGCAACATCCATCGACGCGCATGTCGAGGGCGGCAGCTATGGCTACCTCAGCCTTGGCGCAAGGGGCGCATGGGGCGGCAGCCGATGGGGACAGTCGCTTTCGGGCACGTTCACACGAAGCGACGGATACACACGCAGCAAAGCCGGACAGCTCAACACGGACTTCTGCGCGGTCAAGGGCTTTTACCAAGGACAGTATCTCGACAAATACGTGCGCGTCAACTGGCACGCCGGCGCTTCGGCCAAGAACTTTGGCTCCTCGACATTCTATTCACCAAAGTTCGACAATCAATTTGAACATACTTTCAAGACTTTCACGGCTCTGCAGGCTGAGACTCAGCAGGGGACTGTGCATCTCAAGCCTTCGATCTACTGGAACCATCAGTACGACCGCTTCGAGCTCCTGCGTGGCGACGAGTCGAAGGTGCCGTTCAACTATCACCGCACCGACATCTATGGCGCGAACATCAACGCTTGGTTTGACTGGGCACTCGGCCGTACGGCGCTCGGTGCTGAGCTGCGCAACGAAGACCTGGTAAGCACCAACCTCGGCAACGCGCTCAGCCACAGCCGTCATATCCACGGCTCCTCCCGCGACTATGTCAAGGGGCTCAACCGCAACAACCTGCAGTTTGTTCTGGAGCACAACGTGGTGACTGGCCCGCTGACGGTGTCGGCGGGACTCGTAGCAGCGAAGAACAGCGGTGCCGACATGAACATGCGGGTCTATCCCGGCATCGACGCCAGCGTGCGGCTCGGCAAGGGTTGGAGCGTCTTCGCGTCGTACAACAGTTCACTGCGCATGCCGTCGTTTACCGAACTCTTCTATTCGGTCGGTGGCCACAAGGCTGACCCGAACCTCAAGCCCGAAGAACTACGGGCCGCGGAGGGCGGTCTGCGCTATGCCGCTGACGGCATCTCGGCCAAGGCCAGTGTCTTCCACAACCATTATACTCACCTCATCGACTGGATCGACGACGGCACGAAAGACGACGACGGCAACGTGGTGTGGAAGTCGGTCAACTATGGCAAGATCAACGCCCTCGGCGTGGAGGCCATGACGGAATTCGACTTTCGCAGACTGCTGCCCGGGCAGCATGTGCTGCGTCGGCTCAACGTGAGCTACTGCTTCATCAACCAGGACCAGCACGAGGGTGAGGGCATCCGCAGCCTCTATGCATTGGAATATCTTAAAAACAAGGTTGTCACCACGCTGGGACTGAACCTCTGGCGACAGCTGACGCTCGACGTCAGTTACCGCTTCCAGCACCGCAAGGGTCACTACAACGATCTGCAGGGCCAGCTCCACAGCTATGGCAGCTACGGCATCCTCGACGCTAACCTTGCCTGGACGGCTCCGCACTACACCGTCTACCTCAAAGGCAACAACCTCCTCGACCGCGACTATGTCGATGTCGGCAATGTGCCGCAACCCGGCACGTGGGTCATGGGTGGCGTGAGCATCAAATGGTAAGCTGTCTCCTCCTTTCCTTCTGGCAGAGGTCGCCTTGCGGCCTCTGCCTTTCTTGTCTTCCCTTGTTCGTCCCTCAGTTCTGTTCGTTTGCTTACAAGCAAACGCGCCCCCTTGTCCCCCCCCCTATGTAACCTCCGCTAAACTTTTCGTAACCTCCCGCAAACCCTGTTTACCAACTATTCTCTACCTTTGCAACCGATAATCCTAAACAAATCAATAATGAAATTACGAAAAGCTTTTTCCTTTCCTTGCTGGCTTGCCTGACCACGCTCTGTGCTCACGCTTCCTCCATCTACGCTGTACCCTTGCCAACCTTGCATGTCGAGGGCCGCTATCTGTGCGATGCCCATGGCAACCGCGTCACGCTCCACGGTGTGATGGACACGCCGAGTCCCTACTTCAACGGCTGGAGATGGACCCCATGGGTACCCGAGTTGACGGATGCTCACGTACAGCCTTGCCTTGACTACTTCGAGAAGATCTACACCGCTATGACCGACAACGACCATGGCGCTTACTGCGACGTCTTCCGTCTGCACCTCGATCCTTGCTGGACCAACAACCCGTCGAAGAAATCCTCCGGTGAGAACGACATCTCAGCTTTCAGCAAAGACCGCTTCAACCACTTCCTCGACAAGCTCTACATCCCCCTGATGCAAAAGGCCATGAAGCACGGCATGTATGTCGTCGTGCGGCCGCCGGGCGTCTGCCCCAAGGAGATCAAGATTGGAGATGACTATCAGAAATATCTGCTCTACGTCTGGGACGTGGTCAGTAAAAACCCGATCGTCAAGACCAACGCCGGTGCCATCTCGATAGAACTCGCCAACGAGCCCGTTAAACTCTACGACGCCCAAGGCAAGGAAACGGCAGTCGCCATGCACGACTTCTTCCAGCCCATCGTCGACAAGATACGCGCCAATGGATTCACAGGCATCATCTGGGTGCCGGGAACCGGCTGGCAGGCCAACTACCGCGGCTACGCTTCTCACCCCATCGAGGGCGAGAACATCGGATATGCCGTCCACGACTACGTCGCATGGTATAGTGCTGATGACAATAACTACGATACGCAGAAATACATACAGTCCTTCACTGAGGCTGTGCCCGTGGTGATGACCAATCCTGTTATTATCACTGAGGTGGACTGGAGCCCGGAGAAAGAAGGCACCGGACACTATAATGAGCACGGAGAATACGTCAAGTCGAACTGGGGCACCTGGGCCACCGGCTCCACATCGAAGTGGGGCTCTGCCTTCAAAGCCCTCATGGACCACTACGACAACATCTCCATGACGCTCTCCAGCACAGCTTGCTATCTCGACATCGACAAATACATCAACAGCGGTATCGTGGCACCGGGCTTCGGCGGCAATCCCGAGACCTGCGCCGGTGCCTGCTGGCAGTGGTACAAGGACTGGGCGGAGGTGAACCGCGCCTGGCCCGACAACGACAACACACACTTGCCCGACCCGAAGAAAGCTACTATCACCAGCTTACATCCCGTCGGCGACCTGGACATGATGGCCGGACAAGCACGGCTCGCCGGATTGAAAGCCACCTTTCAGGACGGACACTCGGAGGATGTCTCTTCGCTGGCTACCTACAAGGTCAGCGATCCGGAAAATATTAAAGTCGTCAACGGACAGATCCTGGCCAAAGGACAGGGCAAGGCCCAAGTCACCGCCAAGGTCAAAGATGCCTTTGGCAACAGCTACACCACGAGTTTCAACGTCCGCTCAAGTTCCTTCCCGCTCAGCAAGAACTACGTGAAGGTGATCTGGGAACAAAACGGTAGCTCATACGACGAAACGACCCACACAATCGTCAACGGGAAATACGGACAGACAGGATGGACTTACAGCGACGGCATAGACCTCAGTGCTTACAAATACCTCGTGGTGAAACTCAAGGAACCCGACAACAACGGCGCCAAGATCTTCATCTATCCACAAAGCAACATCTGGGCGAACAACAACTATGAGCAGGCGTTCAACAACCGCACGCAGATCGTCGTTCCGTTGCACTCGATGAAGAGCCAGCAAAACGGCAGCGACATCGACCCCTCGAAAATCTACATCGTTGCACTGTGGTCCTTGGGCGGCAAGCCGATCAACATCGACGACATCTATGTGACCAACAACGACGATTATTCGCCCATGACAGGTATTTCTGCTCCCAGTGTAGGCAGCCGAGCCTCCAACAGTCTCATGTTCGGCCTCAATGGAGTACGCGTCCAGCACCCCTCCAAACATCAGATCGTCATCCAAAAAGGAAAGAAAGTCATCTACTAAACCATCTTTTTGCAGAGAAATATAGGAAATGGTGACAATCTGTCATGCCGAGCTGACGGATTGTCGCTTTCTTTGTGTAGGTATGGATATTGTATTTACAAGGGCAAAGAAATACAACATTAGAGTTTAATCACAATTTAGAAACAATATCATTAGGAGGTTTTCATATGTTATATCCAGTATTCCGCTACACTATGCTCGACAACGCACTTAACGAGTTCTTAAACAACAACCGCGCAGCCCACGTGCAAACCACCACTCCAGCCATCAACGTCAAGGAGAACCAAGCTGGTTACGAGATTGAGCTGGCCGCTCCGGGCATGACCAAGGACGACTTCCACGTCAGCGTCGACAAGGATGGAGTGCTCAACATCAAGATGGAGCACAAGGATGAAAAACAGCAGGAGAACAGCAGTGTGCGCTATCTGCGCCGTGAGTTCTCATACGCCAACTTTGAGCAGCGTCTGCAACTGCCCGACGACGTCGACCGCGACAAGATCATCGCAAGAGTAGAGGACGGTGTGCTCCGCATCGGTCTGCCACGTAAGACTGAGAAAGAGGAGATCACCAAAAATATTGAGGTGGCATAACAATTAGATAATAGGAAACTGTCAAGTAAAACGACATTTTTCCGCCCACGAGACGGCGATATTTGGAAGCAAAGGTGTCCTTGGCTCCAAATTTCGCCTTTTTGCGTGATTTTCGCATCGCTTTACAAAAATCTGTATAACTTTTTATCTATCAGACAATTACCTCTTCTTTTTCATCATATTTTCTTTCTCTTTCCTCCATTTTTGCACCTTAATAAGGGTAAAAATCCATTTTTTACATGTCATTCAACCGAGATGTGCCGATAAAAGCACTGAGATGAGGAAAAATTCTCTAGAGAATTTTTCCTCATCTCAGTGCTTTCACTCACACAAACTACCCTTTTTACCTTCAAAAACAGCAAAAAATGGCGAAGTCATCTCTGTTTTCATATAGAATGACCTTTCTAGATTGTAACTTCACCGTGATGTACTTTTGTCGTAGAAAATGATGATATATATATTAGCGCTCATAACACTTGCTTTAAAAAATCACTATTTTTAGGTATACCTCCTTAATGCTATGATTTCCGACGATGTTGTAACTTTGCACTCGTAAAACATGATGTCAAAATGCATAAACTCAGATTTCTCTTCAGCGCGCTGTGTCTCTTGGCTTGCAGCGCAAACATGTTGGCACAGGACAGCACCGCACAGCAGCGGCTCACAGGCTATGTGATGACCGAGATGAACTATGGTCACCGACATGGTCAGGAGCATCCCACACTCACCGACTTCCCCCACATACTCGCCAACGCCACGTTGACCTTGGGCAAAGGCTGGTCGGCTGTAGCTGAAGTGGAATATGAGCGCTTTCACTCCGAAGGAGCGTGGGCAAACAACTTCTGCGATAACTACACGACCAACAAACTCTATATCAACAAGCAATGGAGTGAGGCACTGAACGTCAAAGCCGGTATCATCGACATCCCCGTGGGTACTACCAACGCCGGCGGACCGGCACTGACCATCTACGACCCGCTCAGCGAGAGCACGCTCATGCCGATGACGTGGCACGAGGGTGGTATCGCCATGTGGGGACGAACCGGAATAGTGCACTACGAACTGGGCACCTACGTCTACCCCACCGTCCCACTGAAGTACTCCCGTCTGCTCGGTGCCGCCACGCGCGTAGGTATCGAGCCGCTCAACGGCCTCGACCTGAGCCTCTCCGGCTTCTATGGCAGTGCCAAGGAGGGGATGGACCAGCGCGACAATCCCAACCTCATAGAATATGACCATGCCTTCCATGCGGCCTTCGACTTCGCCTATCTCGCCAACGGATGGACCATCGACGGACAGCTCATCGCCAGCAACGCCCACGACAACAAGGCGGCGGGACTGGAAGCCGGCTACGATCTTGCCACCACCCTGGGCCTCCCCTCCTTCTCGATCATCCCTTTTGCGCGCTACGACGGCTACTTCCATGTCGACAACGTCTTCTGCAATAAATGGACGGCAGGCCTCAACACGTCTCTACCCCTCGGCTTCACCCTGAAAGCAGAAGCCGCATGGATGAACCCGTCAAACGCCAAGCACACCACGATGGTCGACATCAGCATAGGATGGCAGCATGAGTTCTAAGAAGGAAGGAAAAAATGTCATAAAGAGGGAATTTCTCATTATTTCTTTGTATCTTCAACCGAAATACAAGAACATATTATACAAGACATTAATAGATACAAAAACATTAAATACAAAACATTATGAAGGATTAAAAAGGAACAAAGACAGGGAAGAACCTGTAGGAAGCATTCGCAGGTGAGAGCCAGGCTCGCAACAAGTATACTTATTTCGCAAGCAAAGCTCGCAAGGATGGCTACGAGCAGATCGCTGCTATCTTCGAGGAGACAACCAACAACGAGAAGGAGCACGCTAAGCTCTGGTTCAAGTATCTCGAGGGTGGTGACTTCAAGGACGCCAAGAGCAACCTCGAGGCTGCTGCCGCCGGTGAGAACTACGAGTGGACAGACATGTACGCCCGTATGGCCCAGGAGGCTGAGGAAGAGGGCTTCAAGGAGATCGCCGCTAAGTTCCGCATGGTAGGCGCTATTGAGAAGCACCACGAGGAGCGCTATAAGAAGCTCGTCGGCAACCTTGAGGGTGGTGTTGTCTTCTCTCGCGACGATGAGCGCATCTGGAAGTGCCGCAACTGCGGTCATATCGTCGTCGGCAAGTTTGCTCCGAAGGAGTGCCCCGTTTGCAACCATCCGCAGAGTTTCTTCGAGATCGATGCACAGAACTATTAATCGTTCTGATAATCAACAATAATAAAAGCCCACGATTTTCATCGTGGGCTTTTTTGTTTTCAAGAAAAATAGTATTCTCAGCGACAATCAATGGGCACGGATATCAAACGTAGACCCTATGGCATTGCTGTTGCTGGTTACCACATTCTCACAATCTCCTTGGCGTCGTTGCTTGCCTTAACGACCTTGCCATCGGGACTGATGACGATGAGGTATGGAATAAACTGGATATTGTAAGCAGCGGCAGCGGCACGGTAGAGCTGCT
>DLDU01000009.1:0-2241 GCA_002481295.1 Prevotella sp. UBA7764
TACGCCCAGGACATCATCGACCGCTACCAGCACGGCGAGTTCTTCTCGCAGGACAGCATCAAGCACACCGGTCCGGCTTATCATACCGGCATCGGACGTGTGGTCTACGGCGGTGGCGGCATCACGCCGGACATCTTCGTGCCGGAAGACACCACCTATGTCACCTCTTATTATAAGCAGGCCATCATGAGCGGACTCATCCTGCAGTTCGCCTTCACCTACACCGACAACAACCGGCAGAAGATGAAGATGTTCAAGCAGATGCTCGACCTCTCGAAATATCTCAATGAGCAGAACACCGTCGACCAGTTTGCCGACTATGCCGACAAGCATGGCTTGCAGCGCCGCAACCTGCTCATCAAGAAGAGCCACTCGCTCCTGGAGCAGTTCATCAACGGCCGCATCATCTACAACATGCTTGACGAGCAGGCACTCTACGAGTATCTCAACCAGGATGATCCCGTCATCACGCGTGCCCTGATGTTGTTTAAGCAGAATGCCGCCTTCCCGAAATTGCCTGCACCAACCAAGGGAAAGACTTCAAGGGGAAAGACGGCCATGGGGTCATGGCCTGCTTTCCACGGCAACATGTACAATACTGTTGCATTCATGCCTCCCTTCAGACTTAACAGTTGAAGAGATGTGCGCATTCCGTTATACTCTGATGCGAGTGCTGATGGCTTTTCTACTGTCAGCACTCGCTTCTATGCCTATGCACGCTGCCAACCAACGCGACCTGCAGCGACTTGACGAGGCCCTGGACCAACGCGATAGCTATACTCAACGTAAGCTCCAGCACATTGACTATCTCAAAGCTCAGCTTAAAGCTCAGCCAGACAGTGAACAACAACTCCGGCTCTATGACCAGCTCTTCGACGAATATTACGTATTCAAATTCGACTCTGCACGATATTATGTAGATATTGCCCTCACGCTCTCACGAAAGCTCCATAAAGACTATTACATCAAACTCAATCTCCTGCGGCAGGCACAACTCTATGCCATAGGTGGCCTCTATAGTGAAGCTATCGAGGTGCTTGACAATATCAACATAGAAGGTTCGGGAAAAGATCTCAAACTACAATATTATCTTACCTACTTCATCCTTTACTCCAACTGGGCAAATTATTGCAGCGATGACCGGTTCTCTCCTATCTATGCTGCACAGGCAAGAGATTTTCTCAAGCAAGCAATGCCTTTTTTGGAACCTTCGATGTCCTTTTGGGATTATTATCATGGTGAATACTATATCTACGTAGAGCGCAACGACAAAAAAGCCCTCTATTACTATTTCCGTACCGTCCGGAGACTCTCTAAACACTCCCGGTACTATGCGATGGCATCTTTTGCTATCGCCAACAACTACAGTGCCCATGGTGACCAGGAAAGATATGAGCAATACCTCATAGAGGCTGCCATCAGCGATGCTATCTGCTGTACGCGCGAGAACTTGGCACTTCAGGATTTGGCTACATATCTCTTCCGGGAGGACAATAACAACATTGAAAGGGCAGACAGATATATCAACATTGCCATGGAGGATGCCAAATTCTTCAACGCGCGACTGCGTATCTTGGAAATCTCACAGAAGATGCCGACCATTGTGGCGTCCTATGAACAGCAGATGATGAACCGTAATAATACTCTGAAGTGGGCAATTGTTGTCATATCCCTTTTGGTTTTGGGCTCTCTGTTGGCTATCCTTTACATTTTCCGGCAGAACAAGTTGCTCACCAACCGTCGTCATCAGCTTTCGCAAAGCAACTCTAAACTTACTGAACTCAATTTCAAACTTACTGAACTCAACTCCAGACTTGCCAAAGCAAACACGATGCTTGTTGATACCAACCGCAAACGGGAACGACTGGCAAAATTATATATAGACCTTTGCGCTAAGTTTATTGATCGGCTCGCTCATTATCAAACTTTTGTGCAGCGCAAGATCAAGGCCAACCAAGTCAGCGAACTGCTGAGCAAAATCTCTTCCTCGAGACTATCAGAGGAAGAGGCCGAAGTGTTCCGCAACCGGTTCGACAAAGCTTTTCTTGATCTTTACCCAACTTTTACTACCGAACTCAACGCTTTACTGGAGCCTGAACACCGCATCGCCAATTCTGACAACCATTCAATGACATCCGAGCAGCGTATTTATGCGCTTATCCGACTCGGCGTAAAAGAAAGCAGCGAGATCGCTTCCGTACTCTTTTATTCCCCACAAACCATCTACAACTACCGCTCACG
>DLDU01000009.1:2362-5220 GCA_002481295.1 Prevotella sp. UBA7764
CCATTCAGACTTATAAAACTATTCTCCTAATTTATAGCATGTTATAGCTATTAACTTTTAGAATTAATCTACTTTTTCCCTACTCTTCAACACATTGTACCCTTATAAAAACTAACTTTGCAACTGTTACAACCAAAGTTCATTATTCATAAAAACCTATTTCTTATTATGCACAAAATGAGAATTCACAGAAGAGTAGTGCTTGGCTTGTTCTCCGCTATGTTGTCTCTTGACATCTCAGCCCAGAACATACAAGTGCATGGAGTCGTCAAGGACACCAACGGTGAGACCATCATTGGAGCCAGCGTAGTTCAAAAGGGTACGAAAAATGCCACTGTAACGGATCTCAATGGCGCGTTTACCCTTTCGGTACCTGCCAACAGTACACTGTCATTTACTTATATGGGGTACAAAGAAAAGGATGTACCTTTGAATGGCAAGAACAATGTGGATATCGTACTTGCGGAAGACAACCAGCAACTCAGCGAAGTTGTAGTTGTGGGTTATGGTACCATGCGCAAGCGCGACCTTACCGGCGCCGTCGGTTCGTTGGCCAACAAAGACCTAAAAGACCAGCCCGTGGCCAATCTTGGGCAGGCTCTTCAGGGTAAAGTGTCAGGCCTGCAAGTCATTGATGCCGGCAAGCCAGGCGATAACGTGTCCATTAAAATCCGTGGTTTGGGTTCTATTAACAACTGCGACCCGCTCGTTGTCATTGATGGCGTCCCCACTGATTTAGGTCTTAACAACCTTAACATGGCAGACATCGAACGCATCGACGTTCTCAAGGATGCTTCTGCTACAGCCATCTACGGTTCACGCGGTGCCAACGGCGTCATTCTTATTACTACGATGAAGGGTAAAGACGGTCGCGGACACCTGATCCTAAACATGAATCTCTCTGCCCAAAACGCCACAAAGAAGCCTCATCTGCTCAACGCTTCAGAATATGCAGCTCTCAGCAATGATATGATGATCAACTCCGGCAATGCGGCCAACCCTCTATGGACAGACCCTACAACACTCGGCCAGGGAACCAACTGGGTTGACGAGATGTTCCGTACAGGATATCTCCAAAATTATACGCTTAGCTACACAGGAGGCTCTGACAAGATCAACTACTATGTTTCCGGAGGATTCCAAAAACAGACCGGAACAGTGCGCAGCGTTAGCTACCGGCGCTATACTTTCCAAGACAATTTAGACGCCCAGGTACTCGATTGGTTGAAGGTAAGCACTAATCTCTCGATGAGTGCAGATCTGAAAGAGCAAGGAAGCTACGATCTCGGATCCACTTATCGTGCCCTTCCCGTATTGCCAGTCAAAGACGACGACGGCAATTGGTCTGGGCCGGAAGGCAACTCGCTGTGGTATGGTTCTACACGCAACCCTGTAGGTCCCACAGAGACTGACTCACAAAAGACGAAAGGATATAATCTGTTGGGCAACATCTCTGGTGAAGCCACACTGACCTCGTGGCTGAAGTTCAAAACAACCTTTGGACTCGATGCTAAATTCTGGGACTATGACAACTTCACGCCTGCTTACAAGTGGAAGCCTACACCCGTTGATCAGGCTTCCCGCTATCAGGGCAACAACAAGTCGTTTACATACCTGTGGGATAACTATTTCACCTTCGATCATACTTTTGGAGGGGCACACCATTTAAACGTTATGGCCGGTACGTCAGCTCAATGGAACAACTATAACTATCTCAATGCACAAAAGAACATTTTCACTTTTGAGAATGTGCACGAGATGGATAACGGTCAGAAAATGGAGTCAATAGGAGGTAACACTACAGAATGGTCCTTGTTCTCCTATATGGCGCGTGTCAACTATGACTACATGAACCGCTATTTAGTTACAGCTACCATACGCCGGGACGGTTCAAGTCGTTTTGGCCGCAGCCACCGCTGGGGTACTTTCCCCTCTGTATCTCTGGCTTGGCGCCTGACAGAAGAAAAATGGTACAAGCCCAACCATATTCTTTCTGATCTTAAGATACGTGCCGGTTACGGCCAGACGGGTAGTCAGGCCAGCGTGGGCAACTATGGCTATTTAGCTACATACAATACCAGTGTATATCCATTAGGCACAGACGGCACTGAACAAACAGCACTCATCTCCACCACATTGTCCAATCCAGACATTCATTGGGAAACCGTAGCACAGACCAACATCGGTTTCGATGCCGCCCTCTTCGACTCACGTGTTATGCTTACCGTCGATGCTTATTTGAAGAAAACTTCTGATATGCTTGTCAAAGCCTCCATACCTATTACTTCTGGCTTTGAAGACACCAGTACGACATACACCAATGCCGGCAAGGTGACGAACAAGGGTATCGAGGTCTCTCTCCATACGATCAACTTCAAGGAGAGCCATGCTCATCCGGGATGGGAGACCTCTCTCTCCTATACCTACAACCGCAATAAGATCGACGATCTCAACAGCAGCGTACCCTACTACATCAACCAGATCAACAACTCGTATGTCACCATGTTGGCGAAAGACTATCCCATCAACGTGTTCTACGGTTATGTCACAGACGGAATCTTCCAGAACCAGGAAGAGGTAAAGGAGCATGCCGTGCAGACCGGTGCGGAACCCGGCGACATACGCTTCCGTGACCTCAACAACGACGGAGTCATCAACGAAAAGGATCGCACTGTCATCGGCAATCCTAATCCGTCACACCTCTTCTCTATCAACAATATAGTTTCCTGGAAAGGATTGGAGTTGAGCGTGTATCTTCAAGGTGTGGCCGGCAATAAGATTTTCAATGCCAACAACATCGACCTCACGGGAATGTCCGCAGCCTACAACCAGCTCACCGATGTACTCGGACGCTGGCA
>DLDU01000009.1:5345-7497 GCA_002481295.1 Prevotella sp. UBA7764
GCGCTGTCTCTGTCTTCAGCACGCCTCATCTTCTCCTGTGAGAATGTTGCCACCATCACTGGTTACTCAGGTTTTGACCCGGAGGTGGGTGTCAATGGCATAGACCTTAGCAATTATCCCATCTCACGTACTTTCAACTTTGGTATCAACCTCAATTTCTGATTGCTGCTATGAACAAAATATATCATTATTGTGCCGTCGCTCTGACTTCACTTGCCTTAGTTTCCTGTGGCGACGACTTCCTCGACAAAACCCCCAAGAACACTGTTGACCCCGAAGTAGACGTTACGGACTCGGTAGCAGTGGCTATGGCAAACGGCTGCTATCGCACCCTGCAATCATCAAACATGTACAACCAGCGTCTATGGACCCTCGACATTGTTGCTGGCAACAGTATAGTAGGCGCCGGAGGCGGTACAGACGGTTTGGAGACTGTGCAAGCCGCAAACTTCACTACCCAGAGTGACAACGGCATGGCCTTGTATATGTGGCGTTCCCCTTGGGTAGGCATTGGGCAATGCAATATTCTCATCAATGACTTGGAAGGCAAAGCCAGTGATAATATCCAGAAGCGTTCACTCGGTGAGGCGTACTTCCTCCGTGCACATTATTATTATATATTGGTACGTCTCTATGGTGGTGTACCCCTTCGCCTGAAACCTTTCACGCCTGGTGAGTCGACAGCGATCGCCCGCGCTTCCAAAGAAGAGGTGTATAGTCAGATTGCTTCTGATTGTCTCAAAGCCATCGACCTGTTGCCTGCAAAAAAAGAGTATGGCAGTCAAGATTTGGGCCGTGCTACAAAAGATGCTGCACTGACGATGATGGCCGACATGTATCTCACTCTTGCACCTGACAACAAAGCCGACTACCAGCATGTAGTCAATCTTTGTGACTCAGTCACTGCTTTAGGTTATGATCTGAGCAAGTGCAAATTTGAAGACAACTTTGATGCTACTGTCAACAATGGTCCGGAATCCATTTTCGAAGTACAGTACAGTGGTGATACCAACTATGACTTCTGGGGCAACAATCCTCAGTCGAGCTGGCTTTCGGCCTTTATGGGGCCCCGTAACTCAGATTTCGTTGCCGGTGGATGGGGCTGGAACCAGCCTACCCAAGAATTCATGGATCAATGGGAGCCGGGCGACAAGCGCAAGGATCTGACGGTGTTCTACCAAGGCTGCCCTGATTATGACGGGCATGCTTACAAGAGTTCTTATTCGACAACAGGATATAACGTCCGCAAGTTCCTTGTTTCCAAGAGCATCTCGCCCGAATACAACACCTCACCAGCCAATTTCGTAGTCTATCGTTATGCCGACATTTTGTTGATGAAAGCAGAAGCACTCAACGAAATGGGACAGACCAGCGCGGCAGAGGTTCCACTTAACATCGTGCGCAAACGTGCTGGTTTGGATGCGGTAACGGGGCTTACCCAAGATGAGATGCGTGAGAAAATCATCCACGAGCGGCGTATGGAGTTTGCATTCGAGGGACATCGGTGGTTCGATATGATTCGCATTGACCACGGCAACTATGCCATCAAGTTCCTTAAGTCCATCGGCAAAACTAATATCAGCAAGGACCGGCTGCTATTCCCCATCCCTCAAACAGAGCGAGACGCCAACCCTCTCATCACACAGAACCCTGGCTATTAAACCATACTTTGTTTTCTAATCAATAATATGCTAAGTAGTATGAATAAGACATATCTATTTTCACTTTTGGTTTTGCTGTTCTGCGGAATATCTTTCACAGCTTGCAACGACCAAGACTACCAAGAAAGCAACCTTGGCATGGACCCACTGACACTCACTGCTGTGCAAAGCGCTGATGTCTTACAGGAGATCAACCATGCTGCCAACGCACTTACTCTCAACTGGACAACGGGTAACAACGGTGGCACAGGAAATCGCATCTACTATACTCTGCAACTGGCTAAGGCCGGCACACATTTCGCCGAGCCTTATGCCGCCCTCAGCCAAGAGGGGCAGACCTATTCGTGGAGTGTGAGCCAGGAAAGCCTCAATGCACTCGTTCTTGACCAGTTCGGAGGCGTTCCGGGACAGAAATGTGACATCGAAGCACGTGTCTTGACCCAGACGCCGGGATGGGAGAAGACACTTTCCGATTCTCTCTCTTTCTCTGT